>JAETRR010000031.1 GCA_021770065.1 Lachnoclostridium sp.
TTTAAAGCATCTGACACCTCCTGCTGGGTAAAGCCAAAGGAATCCTCGTATTTTTCCGAAGTTGTTGTCACTACTTCGAGATTATTCAGATCCGAGAAAATGGATTCCTTGCTCACCCGGGTGATCCCCGTCATAATGGCCCGATCCAGATAGGGATTTGTCTTGAACGTGGAATTAAACAGGCTCCGGGTAAAGGAAACCGCCTCTTCCCAATAGCCGTTTACATAGGCTTCCTGCATCGGCGTATCATACTCATCCAGCAGAATAATGACCTTTTTTCCGTAATAACGGGATAAATATTCCGACAGCTGATTGATTGCAAAAGCGGCATCTACATCATCCATATCCTTTGTCTTTCTTCGAAAAGCTGCCTTTTCCTGCTCCGTCAGACAGGAGCTCTCAAGTAAAAACGCATTTCTGGCATACTCCCTGGCAATCAGCTCGCAGATCAGCTTCCGCATGTTATAAAAATCCGTGCTTTTTATCTCCGCAAAGCTTAAAAAAATCACAGGATAGGTTCCATGAAGCTTCCGGTACTTCTCCTCCTCCCAAATCCTAAGTCCCTCAAACACCCGGCCCTGTCCTGCGTATTTCACAGAAAAGAACCGTTCCACCGTATTCATCATCAGGGTCTTTCCAAAACGTCTGGGACGGGTAATCAGTGTAACAGAATCACCATTTTCCCACCATTCCTTGATAAACAGGGTCTTATCCACATAAAAATAATCATTTGTAATCAAGTGTTCAAAATTCTGATGTCCGATCCCTACGGTTCTTGCCATATCTCCCGTCCTTCCATGCCCTCTTAATGGCAATATTGGTTTTCCTTATAAATATCAAAAACAGCCCTTTGTTATCTCTAGTATAGCAACAAAGGACTGTTGATTCAATGATTATTCTCCATTTTCTCTCCGTCAGTTTCCGTCAGGCCGAAGGCTTTCATGGATTCTTCCGAAAATACCAGCGTCTCGTCCAGCATATGTACCTTTTCCTGGGGATACTTTCTCACAAGCTCTCCGTACAGCTCTTTTCTGGATCTCTCATAGGTATTGGCAATCACAATGGCGTCAAAGGATATACGGGGGACTGCCTCCGGGCTCTCGACCGGCAGCCCCATATCCCGAAGCTGCACATAATTGCGGTCCACCCATGCGGACACCGGGCAGAATCCTGTTTCCTTCAAAAAATGATGCATCCTCTGTCCGAACAGCCCTGCACCGTAGAGAACAATCCTATCTCCCTTCTTCACTTTCGGAAACGGGAACAGAAAGCAAAGCTTTTCATACCCCCGGTAAAGGCTGACGGCCCGGGGCAGCATCACAAAGAGCAGGTATATCTTCCACTGCTGCCTCAAATCAAAAATGTCTGCATATTTCTCCAGACTTTTGTCTGTTGTCTCATACAATATGCGGAATTTCTCTCTCTCCAGATCTCTGTCCGGAATTTTCTTTACCATGGAAGACAGCGTCTGCCGGTAATGATAAAAGCACTCGTCCATCACATAGACGCTGTCTGCGTTCAGCAGGCATGGATAGATACAGGCCGCATCCTCTCCTATGGTGATGCGCTCGTCCACTTCGTACTGAAAAGCTTCCAGACATTCCTTCCGGAACAGCTTGTCCCACAGGCCTCCATAGATGCCCCACTCGAAAAAACCGTTATTGACTATCATCCGCGGATATACTTCTCTTACCAGTTCCTGCTTCCCGTACCTTCCTTCCGGGATTCCGTGAAGCACCTTCCTGACTGCAGTTCCGGTATCCTCGCAGTGGCCGCACATGACGATGTCTGCTTTTT
Source organism: Lachnoclostridium sp. (assembly GCA_021770065.1). Taxonomy (GTDB): domain Bacteria; phylum Bacillota; class Clostridia; order Lachnospirales; family Lachnospiraceae; genus Laedolimicola. Next base: position 1,798 of record JAETRR010000031.1, read on the forward strand.
CCTCTGTCATTTTCCGGTACATGCTCCGGTACATATCCGGTTCAATCCAGTCGTCGGCATCCACATAAGCAATATACTCTCCTTTTGCCGCTTTTAAGCCTTCCTTGCGGGCGCTGACCAGGCCGCCGTTTTCTCTGTGAAGCACGACAACCCGAGGATCCTTCTGTCTGTATTCCTCACATACGGCAGCGCAGCCGTCTGTGGAGCCGTCGTTCACCAGAAGAATTTCCAGATCCGTAAAGGTCTGATGAATCAGGCTATCGATACACTGAGGCAGGTAAGCTTTTGCATTGTAGATTGGAACTATTACACTGATCATTCTGCATTTCCCCCGTCTGTCACAGACGGCCGGCATCTGACACTTTTTCCAGCAGGAATTCCGCTGCTCTGTCTGACGCATGCCCGTCATCATAATTCCCCATGGAATTCATAAATAAATCCAGTTTCTCCCGATAGGACACTTCATTAAATTTTTTTATATTTTCAAATATTTCTTCATTGGAAAATGCCCGGATATAGGGAAGCTTCTGAAATGGAATATAAAAATTTCTCGTCTTTCTATATTCCTCAAAATCCGGCTGATACAAAAAAACCGGCCTTTTTGAGAAAGAAAAATCATACATGCAGCCGGAGTAATCTGTAATCAGTACGTCCGATGCAGCCAGAAGCTCCTCAAAATCCTCATAAGCCCCGGCATCAATATAATCGGTGTCCTTCTCAAACGGGTACCTGATATTCCTGTTCAAAGGGTGGCGGCTGACAAGCATTACAAACTCTTTTTCAAATCTCGCGGAAAGTGCTCTTAAAACCTCCGCTAAATCCAGGTTATAGCACTCATTCTGAAAATCATCCCTAAATGTAGGCGCATACAGAGCAATTCCCGCATCCCGATCGAGAGCATAATGCCGGACAATCCGTTCCCTTGCCTGATCCATATTCCAGAAAATATCCTGCCGCGGCAGGCCGTACTTTAAGATCGTCCCGTCATACCAGAAGGATGTCTGGTACAACCGGGTGTAAAATTCACTCCCCGACAAAAAGGCATCTGCCATCCGTGAATCCCGTTTTGCATTTGATACATAGGAATCCGGCAGGAGTTCTTCAATATCTGCTTCCACCCTTTTCCCCGGCGCCGCGCCGTGCCAGGTCTGAAGATAAAACTGCCCTTCCCTTTTCCGTGAATCAAAAGTCTTTCTGATGTTATCCACCCATACACGGGCGGTTGCCAGTTCCTCATAGTATTCTCTGCTGTCAATCACTACCGTGCGTATCTCATCCGGAAAATAACCTGACTGCTCCCCGGAAACTGCCCATACCAGATCCAGGCAATGGGAACAATCCTGTTTTATCAGACTCTGCGCAATATATTTGGGATTGCCGCCGTACCCCAGTCCGCCGTGGTTCTGGAATAATATTTTTTTATCCTCAATGGGACGCAGCCACAATTCCTCATAGAATGCTTTCTGCAGTTCCTCCATGTCAGGGCAGATAATATTCACAATCCCATGCTTTTTTAAGAGCGCAGCGATCTCCTCCTTTACTGCCGCCTGTACTGCGATGATTACCAGCGCCTGCTTCATATGACGGGCTATGGATGAGAATTCATATACCTTTACACCGTATTTGTCCGTCTGATTGCTGTTCATCTCTGAAACAACAAATCCACGCACATTCCGCTCTATCCGTCTCTGGCATAGAGAAAGATAAAAGATGTTCGCTGCTGTTCCCGCTCCGAATATGTACACTTCCTCTGCGCCGCGGCATTTGTCAAAGACAATATTTTTCATTCACGTTCCTTTCTGATTGCAGGTTCTGGGAGAAAGCACCTGTTCTTTTCTGCATTTCTGCAAGACAATACAACTTATTTCCTTTATAACGCTGCTTGTCCCGACCGCAATTATGATTCCATCTGTCTCTGAAATCTCTGTCTCTGAAAAATTCAGGCAGTTTTCATTTTCTTTCGGACATGTGACAAAATGCCCTGCCAGGTTCCACCCTTTATAGCGGAAATACGCATCCAGATTCTTTCCCCAGATGCCGTTTCCATATATGTAAACTCTCTCATGGGACTGATAAAAAGCTTCCAGCTCCTCATAATCAAAGGATGCCTCGCCCACCGGATAGCGGTGCATACGTCTCACATGATCCTTTATGAAACTGACATCGTAATCCAAATCTCTGTCAATATACTCAAATGCGCACAGCGCATTTGAAAAACCTATATTATCAAAGGAAAGTGCTTTCCTTTTTATCACCGGAATCCTCATATCACGGATAAGCTCAAAGGAATGCATTCCATACGGATTCTCTCCGGGCTCTGGCGAAAGCCGCGGATTCATGCACTCCATATAGCTCTTTGCGCAATACCCTTTGCAATTCAGATACCTGTTTATACCCAGTTCAAAAAAACGGATTGCATCCAGATGATTTTCCGGATACTGTAACTGATCCCAGAAGTCAAAAAATTCTCTGCTGTGGAGTAATTTTCTCTTGAATACAAGGAAGTAGCTTTGTATATGGGGAAAATCCGCAATTCCCTCTGTATTTCCCGGATGCCTGGTTATGCCCCAGAAATCGCATGCTTCCTGTTCCATCCTTTGAAACATCTCACAAAAGGGATACAACGGGCCATAAAAAGTATCATTGGCAAGGAGCAGCTCCTCATAGTCTTCCAATACGCCTGCGGCAGAAAGTGAGAGCAGCGTATCTTTATATGCCCCTGCGTCGTAGCCCTGGTTATCCCTGCACAGGATTTCATCCGCATATTTTTCCGGATATTCGCGGCCCTTTCTTATCTCCGGAAAATTGCAGACAACAATAAGATGGGTTAAATGTCTTTTTATTTCCTTTAAAACCAGTTCAATATATGGATCAACCGCTCCTTCCACATCGTATATTACATATATTCCCAGTCTTTTCATGCTGTTCTCCATACGCAGTTCTCTGCATTAATTGTTACTGCACCAACAATTGATCGTATCCTGCAAAGCTGTCTCTAACCGTTCCCCAAAGCTTTTCATGGAAAAATGAGCCTCATAGGTACGTCTTGCCTTCCTGCCTATTTCAGACAGCTTTCCCTGGTTACGGATTATCTGCTTCATTTTTTCACTTAGTCCCCCGGGATCTCCGGTTTTACAGATAAAACCGTTTTTGCCGTCCTCTATATATTGTGCAGTTCCTGTTTTATCAGATACAATGCATGGTTTCCCCCACATCATCCCCTCCGTTATAACAATTGGAAGCGGATCCTCCCGGGACGGGCATACTATCACATCTATTTTTTTATAAGCTTCCTTCATCTGCTTTCTTGTAAAAAGGCCTTTTATCTTAATTGACTCATCTTCAGACACCATTTCTTTTATCTGACTGCTGTATTCGTCTGTTCCAATAAAACCGATTATCCAAAACTGTGTTTTCCTTTTCTCTTGAACATTCAACTGCCTTATAGCCCTTATAAAAATGTCCTGTGCTTTTCTGGGGCATACCATTCCCACCATTGCAAAAACCATTTCTCCTGTATTCTCTTTCAAAGCACTTTCTTCGTTCTCATCCGGAATGCCGTAAGAGAATGTCTTTTTGATTCTGCCTGGAAAATATGCATTAAAATTTCTCTGTGCAATATTGCTCACCGCATAAATACCTATGGCTCTTCTTTCATTTCCGTCGATATATTTCCGAAACCGTTTTAACGTTTTTTCATATAATTCTTCCGGTTCATGTATCCACCACATAACAGGTTTTATTCTGCTTATCTCATAGGCGCATAACAGCATCTGGAATACATTTACCAGCACCACATCAAATTTGTTAATCAGGAACAGTTCTTCCCTATGTACATACGGCAATGCCGGGCAGAGTACAGCATCTATGCCATTGTCCGTTATTTCATCTATAAAAACTTTATCCCCTCCGGGTGCCGCCAGCAGAACATTATTTCCACGTTCCTGCAAGGCTCTCGCTGCATATACCGCCGCAATTGTCCCTCCGTCATAATTCAAAGCTGTAGAAATAATCAGAATCTTCTTTCCGCTATTTTTTATCGTTTTCACATCTTTGCAATACAAACTGAATGTCCCATGATACATTTCGCTGACCAGACGTTCCCAGTACCAGATATTATCTTCTTCGGCCCCCAGCTCCAGCAGCTGGCTTTTCATAGCTTCTTCACTGGCACTCATCAGCACGATTTTGTCATAGGAAAGCTGCCCGACCGCATAAGGAGCAAGAACCGGGCATCCATCCATGCATGTTCCCTGCAGTTTGGGATTATTATCAAGAAATGCAGTAATCTCTATATCCTTTGATATCTGCTCTTTCCTCTCCTGATAAAATCTTCCCGCACCAAAGATAATGATTTTCATACTTTCTCTCCTTCGGAACTGTCAGACACCTTTAAAAATTTATTTCAAATTTTAAAAAATATAATACTCTTCAAGATTTAGGAGCTTCAGCCCTCTATTTGATAAATATTGATATATCTGTTCATTGGCCGCTATGATTATCCCACCGCTTTTTAAAACATCCTCCGTACTGAGAACTCTATTTCCATACTCCGTTTTGTTACCGATATTGTCATTTCTGATATCCGTTGTTCCCTGCAGAAGTATTCCCTGTTCCCTGCAAAACTGCTGAAATATCCTTCCCCTGTATCCCAATCCCCATAAAAAAACCGGTTGTTCTTTGCCGACAGCTTCTTTCAATTTTTCTGCTGTCATTCTAAGCTGGCTCATAAAATCCGTACAATCACAGATCCATGCCCGATCATAAGGAAGCTCTTTTATCCTTCTTACACAGACATTCAGCATTTTATTTTGAAAATGAATTACATGCCTTGCAAGAAAGCAGCCGGACAAATCATAAAATTCCCGGTTATAATCTTCTCTATGACAGTTTTTCATCTCTAACAGCCCATTTCTAATCAGCAATGCCCCAAGCTGCTTTTCCAGCAAATCATTTTCACCATCTTTTGAGATGGTCTCATTTACTAACATCACAGCTTTATATAAATCAAGAGGATTTCTATTTGCGGAAATCTGTGTTTTCGTGCCTGCCCTGTAAAATATCAGAGGAATATCCTTTACACAGCATATTTCTGCAGCATTTATCATGGCTGTGCACGAAAAAAATACATCATTACAGCATGCAAGAGACTGGAAGTATATCCTGTTCTCTTTTAAAAATGCCGTTCTGCACAGCTTATTCCAAGCCACTGTTGCTGCGTCAAATAGCCAGCTCTCTCTCTGGCTCCTATGGATTCTGTCTTGATCCGGCATGTATTTAGTTCCAAAACATCTCCTTTTGTTTTCCATATAAAAAATCTGATAGCCGCAAATGCAGACATCTGCCCCGTTTTCACAGATACACTGATACATTTTTTCCAGAAAGTTTTCATCAAATATATCATCGGCATCCAGAAAGATTGTATAGTCTCCTGTGACTTCTGAAAATCCAATATTCCGGGCTTCCCCGGCGCCTGCATTATGATCCAGTCTGATTACCTGCATATTTTCATATTGGCACTGATATTGTTTTAATATTTGTATAGTCAGTTCGTCATCTGACATATCGTCCACACAGATTAGTTCCAATGCTTGAAAGCTCTGTTTAAATACGGATTCCAATGATTCCTGCAGATATATTCCCGTGTTATGTACCGGCATAACTACTGATATGATTACTTTCTTATAATTGTTCCCGGCCATGCCCTCTCCTTTATACTCCCTTCCCCTGGGCTTTTCATTACAGATGCAGCTTATCCTCAAATATAAGGCAAAAGATACTTTTTACAATCACTAGCTAGTAACGGGAAATCGGACCCAGAATCGGTTTTCCTGCGTGCCATCCATTCCTAAGGATTTCTTCCTGTATGGACTGGAACAATTCTTCATCTTCTACCGCCACCACAATATAATCAAAGCTCCTATTCAAAAGTGCAGCCGGGCTTTCAACTGCCAGTCCTTCTTCACAATATTCCTTATATTTCTTATCAACCCAGGAAACAATCTGATATAATCCGCGTTTTCTCTGGGCTTCACAAACATCTCTTCCTGTGTTTCCTGCTCCATATAGTACGATACGGCTTCCATTCGGAATGATATGATATGGAAAACGGTATTTACGCATATCTTCTTCAAAAATATTTACAGCCAGTTCCATATTTTTAGAAATCTCCCGATTGTTTTTTACTGCTATGTCATAAACCTTTAAACATGCATCTTCATAAAATCTTTCATAAATTTTTCTATATTCATTTAAAACATGTTCTTCCGGCACATATTCCCAAGTAGCTGTTAACAGATAAAATAAATCGGCCGCATTTTTATATGTATCCTCTGACACGGTAAACGCAGCAATATTTTGCAGGCAGTTCTGTGTAAATGGAAGATACTTTTTTGCGGACACTGCCGAAAATAACAGCTTTGTTGCCTCAAAACGCCCGGATTCTATTACCTTGCTTCTCACTTTGCTTACAGCTCTCATATAATTCAAATTAACATCATGCAGCACAACGGTTGCGTCCTTTGCCAGAAAAGGTAATATGCACAGCAAATCCAGTACTTCCCCCGGCAGCTCATGAGTTGTGTCTATAACAGCAAAGTCAATGTTATTCCCAATTGTTTCTATATAGGCGCCAATTGTTCTGCCTAATAAAAATTTATGCATAATACCTGTCATATCTATATAAGATACAAGCCTGGCATATTCATATCCTGTCTTCTTCGCACAGTCATAATATAGCGTCTCACTCAAATCAACCGAATAAATCTCACATCTGTTTTCCAGCATTGACATGCAATTTGCGATTACTGCTGTTGTTCCCCCTTCCGCAATTCCAATTTCCAGCAGCTTCTTTGGTTTTTTTTCTTTCAATAAACCACATAAAAACGCATGATCATTATTACTCATTTCACATACAAAATCTGCTTCTGAACGCAGCAGACAAAACGGGTCTTCCCACAACCCAGCATAAGTATAAAACATAACAAATTTTCTCCTTGCCTATAATAAAGTCTTCACGCTCTTATATATCAATGCTCCCTTCGGAACTGTTTCCTTCATTTCTTTTACACTGTCTGCCGTTCTGATTATTTCTTCTATTAAGTTTCGGCCGTTCATGTCAGCATTCTCATACAGCAAACAGCCTTCCTTTACCCAGACATCGTATAAAGCTGACAAATGCTCTTTTTTTAAATATATTTCATGCTCACTAATTTCACCCGTTTTGCAATTAATCTCAGTAATGTATTTCGCTCTCCAGGGCAAAAGAATAATTTTCTCACCAATCACCAGACTCTCTATAAATAATGCTTTGCGTGATGTATCTGTCTGTACTTCATATATCTTTTCAATTTCTTTATTTTCTCTGCTGACCTTATAGATTCCGTCTGACAGTACCGATAATATATAAAGCTGTCCGCAGCACACAACAATTCTCGCATATTTATCCTCCGGCCCGGACAAGCCCTTGAAAAAATATCTCTCCGTAATTCCTTTAGCTGCATCCCATTCATAAAGCTGATATCCGGAAAGGCTGATTAAAAAAAAGCCATGCTCCCAATAAATTACTCCGCCCACAGATATACCGTCCGGTAATAAATATTGTTCTGTCTTTTTCGTTAAAAAATCGTAAGACCAGATCACCTGTCCCTGGTTTTTAATAAACCAGAGTCTGTCTTCCGCAATACACGCAGATGAAATAAAAGTCTGTCCCTTTTCTTCGCTTGTCCTAAAAGAAATATCAAACCTGTGGAATCTGCAGGTATTTACATCAAAGGAATAAAAAGCAGCAGACATACCGGAAGGTATTATGATAATTTTCCCCTTATATACAAATGCCCCTGTAATGTTATCTGCATCTGCGCCTTCCAGCTTATAGGTTGCTCCCTGTTTATAGGCCGGATCATACTTAAAAACTCCGATACAATCATTTAAAATAAAATACAGCGTTTTACTTATCAATATCACTTTCCTGTACTGTATGGGAGCATGCTCTTTTATAATTGCCTCCTGTCTAAGACTCCAGCCATTCAAGTCAATAGAATAAACAGCCCGTCCGTAATGATCAATCGTCCAGAGCTTTCCATCCAGACAGACTGCATCTGCACATTTAAAAAATGACATAGACATCACCACGCTCCCTTTTTATCGAATCTGAGATATATGCCTCCCTTCTCCTCATATATCTCATCAAACAGGTAATAGCCATTTCCCCCGAAAATCTTAACCAGCTCTCCTGTTGTAAAATGATTTTTCCAGCCATTCAGCATTCTAACCGATATTTCCGGACACATATGCAGAGAACAGTAGGCTATCAGAACAGTCTTTGAGTGCTGGCAGAGTTTTCTCAAAAAAATCTCCGGACAGCTGATATATTCCAGAATTCCACACAAAAAGGCTACATCGGAATAGATATCCGGAAAACTGCCGCTGTTAAAGTCACAAACATTGGTTTCCGGATATTTTTTTGTCTTATCTATGGGATAATACAGGATTTCATCATCCAAATACCTTTTTAAAGACATGTTTCCGGCTCCGCAATCCATAACAGATCTGGCATCTTCGGGCATTAATGTTAATAATTCCTTATATCTGTGATCCCATGGCCCTGCTTGTCCGGAAAAATCATATTTACATTCATTATCTTCCCAGGATCTCAGCGGATAACAGGGAGGCAGCAATTTATCCCCATACCATTCCGGAGCCCATACAAAATCCTGACCTTTTTTATATCCATCCCTACTCAGCCGGTTTATTGCTTTGGACTTATTAACAACATTACTTACAAAAATAAAGACTTTCTCCTGCTTTAACAGCCAGTCATAATCTCTTATCCGTTTCCCTAAATAAGTATCCCTGTCTTTGTGTCCATTTTCATCCACAATGTAGTTCACTTTATCCATAAACGCTGGGGTATATTTATCAATTTCCCTTGTAATATTGTAAATTACTATGCTTTTCATCATTCACCTGTCCAGATATAATCTTTTTCATAACCCCGGCCATAGCGTCAAATTCTCTTTTCCAGGATTTACATTGTGAGTATCCTGCTGCAAGTGCAGAATAAATATACTGCGGCAGCTCTTCCATCTTTTCACATAAAAAAATGTTATCTTCTGCTTTTAGCCATTCATAGAAATAACGGATTTTGTGCGTCGAATTATCAAACGCAATGCAGGGAGTTCCGCAGATTGCAGATAACACTAATCCATGAAGCCTGTCTGTAATCACCAGCCTGCTGGTATACAACATATTAAGCAAGTTCTTTACCTGCTGTTTTTCTTCGCTTTTCGGAAGATACCGGTTTAAATGTGTATCTTTTTCTTCATATCTCAGATGATGCTCCTTCAAAAATTCCTTAACTTTTTTCTCCTGCATCATTACCTTTTCCTCGTCCTGTCTCAAGCACAGCAGTACATTCTTATTTCTCTCTTGAGCAGATGAACTTTTAAACATTTCGGATAAATACAATGCAATATCGGGAAAATAATAACAGCGTTTACCATAACCTAACTGCTTATAAAACTGAAAAGAACCGATATCCCGGAAAAAAATGTATAAATTCACATCTTGATACAGAATCTTTAAATCATTCTTTACAGATGCAAAATTCTGCTCATAACTGTCTCTATATGCCAGACTATTAGGAAACATAATTTTTATATTGCCGGGAAACCTCTTTACAATTTCTATAAGATTCACCCCGTTTTTCCATAAGTTTCCGATATATCCTCCACCCTGTAAAAAAATAATATCCTGCGGATTTACATTGCATGTAATATAGTCTTGCAGCATGAAATATTCGTTTGCTGTAACACAAATTATCTGATATTCCGGAAAATACCTTTTTAAAAATCCTTCTTCCGCCATTGCAATCGCGTGATCCCCAAGATTTCCGTGCTCCGGAAGCAAAAAAAGGAAAAGTCTTCTCTTATCTGACTTTATAAGCCTGTTCATAAGCTTAGAGTATTCATAATTAAAATGAATATTATTTTTAAACCGCAATGTACTGTCCCATTTTAGTTTATGCTCAGGTATCCCCCTATCTAAAAGGCTGCTTTGAATTTCCCGTGCCATAACCGGATTCATAACAGCGATTAAAATATAGTCAAATTCCATTTGTTCTATAGCGGATACAGGAAGCACTGGAATGCCATCCTTATCAATCTCTGAAGCATTTGAATCAACAATGCCGCTTAACTTTATAATCCCATCTTTTACCGCATGATTATAAAATTTTCTGCCAATCTTTCCGGCTCCATAAATTACAATACGGCTTCCATAGTAAAACAGATGATATGGAAACGTAACTTCCTCTGGATTTCTGTCAAGACAAAGATGAAAAACTGTTTCTATCATATATTGATCAATATCCGGAAGTTTTAAAAGCTTTCCTTTTTCTTCGGTACTTAATCTGTCAAATAGAGATATCGCTGACTTTCTTATGCTCTCAGTCACAAATGAAACTTCTTTCATTCCGCTTAATATTTTCATATGGCGCTTCCAGAAACCCAGCATTTTCTCATATGTTAAATACAAACTATAGAAATTGTGAAATCCGGGACTGCTTTGCATGATGGAGCCTTCGCGTACCCTGCGCAGCAATATAGTCTTATTCTGATGCATTACCTTACCAGCCAGCAGCATACCCTCAAACATAAATAAATTATCTTCATAAAGAATACCATCTTCAAAATGCAAATGATTTTTGTTGAGGAATTCTCTTCGTATACATTGAAGACTGGCCTGCACATAATAGTCCCTGTTATTTATCAAATCCAAAAAAAGAGCTCTGCCATTTAAATAAACTCCATAGCTCTTTTTTCTCTGATATGCCGTTTCATAATGTATCTGTTCCCTGTGGATTGTTTCATTTTCAAAAAAAGATTTTCCATCAAAATATAAAACATCTAATTCTGCATTTTGCATTGTCTGTATCATAAAGGACAGACAATCTCCTTCTGCCAGTTTATCGTCGCTGTCTAAGAAAAAAAGATATTCTCCTTCTGACTTTTCAATACCATAATTTCTGGCAGAAGATAATCCTCCATTTTTTTTTGAATATACGTGGATAAAATTGTGATTGTCCCTATATTCTTCCAATATGGATAAGGAGTGATCTGTGGAACCATCGTTCACACAGATCACTTCTGCTCCTTCTACATATTGATACAGTATGCTGTCTAGACAATCTCTGATATAGTTTTCCATATTATATACAGGAATAATGATACTTAACTTCATTTCATTCTCCCGGGTATCAGTATGACATAACATTTGTCTGCATCAAAATAGCACTCGCTATCTTTGCCGGTCACACACCCATAAAGCCGGATACTATTTCACATTGCATAATTTACTCAGAATTAATGCAGTATATCAGCTAATTGTAGCTTCAGAGCTGACTATAGTACTGTTATCCGTAAGTGTCACGGTTACGATTGCAGTCCCTCCAGCACTCTTCAGATACTTTACCCATTGATCGCCAAGCTGGATAGAAAAGTCTCCACCCTCTGCTGCATCCCAATCATCGGTATGCCAGGTTACCGGGGCTATCGATATGGCAGATTCCTTGGCAGAACCATCGGTTATTTTGATTGACTTATAATTCTTATCAGCAGTCAGACCCGTAATAGAAATCAGCCCAGTAGATGATATACTAACCTGCGGCCCCGTAACCTCTTCAAACTTCCATGTCACGGTAACAGTAGGAGCAGTCAGATCGCTGGCAACGGTCGCAGTCGTGCAGGCTCCCTCCATGTTGAAGCTGGCGCTCTTCCACGCCTTCTTGCCTGTTGTTCCGTCTGCAATCTCTTTATACGCATACTTGCCGTTCTCAAATGTTGTCTCAAAATTCTCCGGAATGCCTGCTACGGATGTATCAACGCTGACTTCTGTGGTCGCTACTGCTGCAGACTTGTCTCCAAGCTTCAGACCTAAGTATAATTTCGCATCCGTTCCTGTAATGTCCTCTTTCTCTGCAAGCGGTATATCTGTGTCTGCCTCCGATGCCTTTGCCTTAACAGTAAGCTTGATATCATGGCTGCTCTTATTGGTTACAGTCAGAGCCTTGCTCGCATTTTCATACTTGTTGGTATCCGTCATAAAATACACGCCTGTATCGGTGTCTTTTGCCGGCAGATCTGCATTAGACACACCGGCTCCGTCCGTATCCTGGATCAGACGCTCCGGGTCAATGGTGTACGCAAAAGTTGTAGTATCTCCGTCTGTCGGCAGGATTACATTTGTAACCTTCTTTTCCAGATGTCCTACGGATGTACCGTCACCGGTTGCAGATCCGGAAGTTGCATTGCTGCCTGTAGCCGCATCGTTGGGAGTAGTGCCTGTGCCGCCTGTAGCAGATACTGTCAGCGTACTGCCCAGCATTAATGCTGCCGCCAGTGCCACTGCCATTCCTTTCTTCATGTTTCGCATAACTTTTACCTCCTTGAATAAAATTTTTTTATTTTGTATCACATCATGCACATCCTGCATGACTGCTACCATAAGAAATGTTTACTGCTCTACGATGATTGTAAAGCCCACGCGGAGAGTACTGAGTGTATTCATATCCTCATCGATCAGATGATATATCATTACGCAGTCATAAGTTCCTGCCGATAACGGCTTATCCAGAGCAATACTGCCCAGCTCGCTTCCTCTTGGAAGAATCGGCGATTTGTAAATAGCTTCCTCCTCATTTTCCTCAAGGAATATATCAAAGTACACATCGTTGGTATTCTCCTCCAGATTCGCCACATAGGCATCCTCCGATATGGCATCTCCTGCTGCAAAGTGCCAGGTGGTTGTCATGGACGCACTGTAATACCCCGGCTCCACATATTCCCGGTTCAGCATACCGTCAACAACATCCTCTACGTTATCCCTGTTGACTACCACATTGCGCTTTTCCGGTTCCTCTTCCTTCCGGTTCATTAATAAATAGATCACTGCCGCAAGCAATACAGCAATTACCACTGCACATATGATAATTACGGTTTTTCCGTTCTTTTTCTGTTCTGACACGTCACGGTTCCTCCTATCTAAATTCGCTGCACAATAGCACGAAAGGGTAAAGCCGCTTCGACACACTGGTATCGAGAGAAACTTTCATTTATATTTCTCAAATACCTCACGGCCTAAAAAATAAAATATATTGGTCACCTTTTATACAGCCGATATATTGGTCACCCAAAAGCTCCATAACTCCAAGGTGATGCGGACGCTGCATACTGCCTCCGCTTCGCTCCCTGCTACGTCACGCCTCTGCGTGTTCGCAGGGTCCTGGCATACCCAATGCGCAGTCTTCAGCCATTCCTGAACTCCTGCCTTCTAATGCCGTTCTTTCTTTTTATATCATGAACCTGCCCCCCAGTCCTTCCGGTAAAACCCCGGCTCATCACCGGGATTTATCTGAAGGGCCGTTCTTATGATCCATATAACACGCCTTCCCCCTGCCCACGCTTTTTGGCATTCCGGGCGGTGTTGGTCTTTTCCTCTGCTTCATAGCCGCAGGAGGGGCAGTAAAAGCTCCTGTCCGGCTTTGTCCCGGCAGTCCCTCCCGGCCTGCCCGCGGTAATAAGACCGCACCTGCTGCACTCTCTGCTGATGTCCTTTCCCAGCACTTCCACGATTTCAACGGACTGCTCCCCGCACTTCTGAGCCAGCCTTTTCCTAATATAGCCTCTCTGCCACAGGCTGACGGAATGATTGATCCGTTTATTTCCTCCCCTTACCTGCGCCCCCGGCAGCTTTGCCATGTAAATCGTCCGGGGTTTTTCTGTCTGGAGGAAACGGTTCAGCTCCTGATTGATGTAGCCGTGAAGACGCTCCTCCAGTTTTCTCTTCTGGGACTGATACTTTTTACGGCCGGGATTGCTCTCCCGGTTACGCTGATAGCTTGCCGTCTTCATGCGGATCCAGTCTGCGTAGGCAGTCTGGTACGTTCCAAGCTCTTCCCCGTAACGATGCCCCTCATCTGTTGTCAGCATGGTATACATCCCAAAGGCTATCCCGATCTTTTTGGTGTAACCGGGATTCCTGCGTACCGCCGTCTGGATCGGCACATGAATCTCCAGGGTATTCTCTTCCGGATCCAGCTTCATATAAAGCTGGGACTTATACTGATTGTGATCCGTCAGCGGTACAAAGATCCGCTTTCTTTTTTCCTTTGTGGAGATGTAAATGCCGCCGTCCCCGTAACGGTAAGCCCTCTCTGAGATCGCAAAGCCTGAGGTGTTTTCTGTCTGAAGCTTTACATGGTATTTCCTCACCTGCCTGCGCAGATAACGGTGAAGCCGTTCTGTCTCTACCCGGCTTGAAATACTCTCATACTGCGCCGCCAGTTCCCCGGTAAGCTCTACCGGCTTCCGGTTCAGAACCTGTTCAAAAGCATTGCTAATCTTCAGCAGAAAACAGAGATAATGCTTCTCATCTTCCGTAAAGCCTTCATTCCTGCTTACATTTTTCTGAATCCGGGCTTTTGTCCTCGTCCACTGGGCTTTGATCTCCCCTAAGGCATCAAAGACGGCGAGGTAAAAATATACGGAAGGCATCCCCAGGTCATTCCTCAGGCCGCAGGCCGTCATTTCATTCTGTACAGTGTAGCCGGGGTACAGCTTGGACAGACTGGCAGTTCCGCCGTAACGCGCATACACATAATTTTTCACCTTCCCGTAATCTGCTGCGATTTCCCGGAGCTTCTGCATGTCCTCCGGCGCAACAGAGCCCCTGCTGTATTGATGTATAATTTTATAAACGGTTTTTGACGGCATGGAATGCATCCTCAAAAAGTGTACTTTTTGAGAACTAGAATGCCAGGGAAATTTTTGGAACTATAGCACAAAAAAGAATGAAAAAAACTTGAAAATTTGACTAATGTTATGGTGGAATTATGCCGATAGAAATATAGACAGACAAAAACAAAAAAGTACACAATATGAAAATGAAATTTTCCCATATTGTGTACTTTTTCTGATAATTTATGAACCATCCACAGCATTCAGGAACTCCTGCGATATCTCCCTGTTCGGGACTAATACCGCACCCTCCCTTTTATCATAGGTCAGATAACCCAGGTGAATCAGAAGCGTAAGCACATCATCCTTTGTTTTGAAAGTAGTCATATCATTTTGAAACTGGCGGATATTAATCTTACACCGTCCGCCTCCAAGCATTCGGACAACCGCTTCCTTAAGCCCGTCAAAATTCATATCAATATAAAGCTTCAATGCCTCATAGGTTTCCGTCCCGGTCCAGTAGCTCTGAAACTCTTTCCACATTAAAGCATCCACTACAGATTTTGGATTATAGATGTAAGTCTCCCCCAGACAATAGCCATCGTACCAGGTTTCCATTTCATCATAATCCACATGATACAGCTCACACTCCCTTTGAACCTCCTCCTTCGTAAAACCAAAATACTCTCCAAGGCTTTTGGGATCAACCATGGAATACTCATCAAAAATATTGATAGCTGAATGCTCTCCATATTTTTTAATCGGAAGAATCCCTGTCATATATGCCAGTTCCACATATTCCGCACCCTTAAACAGTCCCCGTAAAAAATCGAGATAAGATCTTTGAATATCCTCCCGTTCCTTTGCCATTCGAAAAACACAATCCCACTCATCAATGACAAAAACAAAGCCTTTCCCTGTCTGGATAAATATCTGATCCAGAATATCTTTCAATCGTGCATCCGCACTTAGATTGCTGCACTTTGGAAATTCCTTTATCAGTTCTGCAATTACCCTTTTTTCAATCTCGGAAATAAAGGTATCCAGATCCTGTTTTGTTTCCAAAAAGCGCTGGACATCCAGCCGAATCACATGGTGCTGATTCAAATGAGCTTTGTAAGTATTCTCAGCTTCTATCCGCAGGCCGGAAAATAGTCCGCTGGAATCACAGCCCTTGCTGTAATATGCAGCCAGCATATCCGCCGCCATGGATTTTCCAAACCGCCGGGGACGGCTGACACATAGATTTTTCTGCTTTGTATTTAAGACTTCATTCGTATAAGCAATCAATTCGCTCTTATCTATATAGATCTTGGAATTAAGTGCTTCTTTAAAAGCAGTATTTCCAGGATTCACATAAATTCCCATCGTTCTCCTCCTCGTAAAAATTCCACGTTTTTCCGCACCATATCTATATCATCCTTTCAGGATCGTTTCACAGCAAAAAAACAGCCCTCCGTTGTCTCTAGTATAACAACTTTGGGCTGTTCCTTCAATGATTATTGCCTGTTTTCTCCCCGACACTTTTCGTCAGGCCGAAGGCTCTCTGAAGTTTTTTCGAGTCTGTTACTCCTCCTTAAACTGATTCGCCCTCTTATAGAAGGTAGACAACGGCATATTACACAGCACCGCCGCCTGCTTTCCGATAATCTCTCCCGAATTCCACCTTTGATATGTCTCCTTAAAATTCTCCGGCAGCGGCTTTGCCGGCCTTCCGAACCTCACCCCTCTCTGCCTGGCCGCCCGGATTCCCTCCTCCTGCCTCTGCTTGATATTGTGCCGTTCACTTTCAGCCACATAGCTTAAAAGCGCAAGTACAATATCACTGATAAAAGTCCCCATCAGATTCTTCTCCCTCCTGGTATCCAGAATCGGCATATCAATCACTACAATATCTGCCCCCTTCTCCTTCGTAATCCTCCTCCACTGCTCATTGAGATCCACATAATTCCGCCCAAGCCGGTCAATAGACTTCACATAGAGCACAGAATTGTCATCCAGCTTCCGCAGAAGCTTCTTATACTGCGGCCTGTCAAAGTCCTTGCCGGAAAGCTTATCCATATAGATCCGCTCCTTCGGCACCCCTATTTCCAGCAATGCAATCCTCTGCCGTTCCTCATTCTGTTCCCTTGTGGATACGCGGATATATCCATACATCTTTTGTTGTGCCATACTTGACCTCCTAAAAAAATTTCCCCTATCACCATAGATACATGCAGATAAAGGTTTCATTTATTCTGTCACATTTTAAAATCAATGTAGAGAAAATTTTTTACGGAGCCGAAATGTTAATAGCAGCTTTTGCCACAGCCTGGCCAAACTGCGCCTCGCAAAACTGCACGCCGCAACAAAAAACGCCCCACACCCTTAAGGTGTGGAGCGTTCCCGTCACTTATCCCATATCTTACTTACAGATCGATCTTCCCGTTCTCCTTACCATTGATCACATAGTAAGCAGCCGCATCCTCCGGCTTTACATAAACCTCCAGGCTCTTAATAGAAGATGCACGGTGTCCCTCTTCCGTCCAGAGAGCCTTAACCTGCTCAACCAGATCCCCGGTCTTAACTTCCTTTCCTGCAAACTGAATATATACGTTCTGGCTTACCGCCTCTTTTGCTGTCTTCACTGTCTTAGTCGTAGTTGTCTTAGCCACAGCCTTCTTAGGAGCCGCCTTCTTCGCAGGAGCCTTTTCTTCCTTTACTGCCGCTTCCTTCACAGGCGCTGCCTTTACCTCTGCTTCCTTTGCAGGTGCTGCCACTGCCTTAGAAGCATTTTCAACTGCTTTTGCAGGCTCGTTTACTTTTACAGCCTCTGCCTTTTTAGCTGTCTCTGTTACCTTCTTAGCACTCATGATAATCCTCCCTTATGCTAATCGAAATAATTCTTCGCATTTACCAAAGTTTATTATAGCCTGTTTTCTTTCTAAATTCAATGAGGGAGGGAAAATTCTCCATATTTATTACTTTTCTTCTGGCCGGGTTCTGCTTTTTAGGAATAATTCTTACAAAATATGGGGGTTGCTCTAAAGTCCTGTCCAAAGTGCCTGAAATAAGGGCTTTTTGGGAGAAATTTCAATACTTTTAACCTGAAAAATCTATGTTTCAATGGCATGAAGAAACAGCCCGCTCCTAAGCTTCGGCTCAAACCAGGTTGATTTGGGCGGCATCAGAAGCCCGGCATCCGCCACTGCAAATAACTCCCCGATGGATGTGGGATACATGGCAAATGCAAGTTCCATGTCCGTATGTACCCGATGCTCCAGTTCCTTAAGCCCCCGGACACCGCCTACAAAATCAATGCGCTCATCTGTCCTGGGATCGCCGATCCCGAGAACCGGGCCCAAAAGCTCCCTCTGAAGGACAGACACGTCCAGTCCCTCCACCGGATCCTCACTTTCGTATTCCGGACGCAGAGTCAGAAGATACCACTGCCCGGAAAGGAACAGGGCAGTCTCCCCTTTCTTCTCCGGATGTCTGGGCCCCTCCAGTTTTTCTACCCGAAAAACCTTTTCCGTGCGCTTTAAAAATTCCTCTGCAGAAAGTCCGTTCAAATCCCGGACCACCCGGTTATAATCCATAATCATCAGCTCATCGTCGGGAAAAAGCACCGAAAGAAAATAGTTGAATTCCTCTTCGCCCGTATAATCCGGATGTGCTTCCCTGCGCTTTAAGCCTGCCCGGACCGCCGATGCAGCTCTGTGATGCCCGTCTGCAATATAAACCGCATCCATACTGAAAAAAATCTCCCCGATACGCCGAAGAACATCACCATTGCTTATCATCCATCCCTTATGCCCGATGCCGTCCTCCGATACAAAAGAAAAAAGCGGCTCCTTTTTCTTTTCCTCCTCCGTCAGGGCCTTAAGCTCCGGCCGGTTCCGGTATGCCAGAAAAATAGGGCCTGTCTGGGTGCTGCACACATCCACATGGCGCACACGGTCCTCTTCCTTCTCTCTCCGCGTATTTTCATGCTTCTTAATGCGTCCTTCCAGGTAATCGTCAATGGAGGCACAGGCTGCAATCCCTGTCTGGCTGCGGCCGTTCATCGTCAGCTCATATAAATAACAGCACGGAACCGGATCCTGTACAAAATCTCCCCGTCCCTCCATCTCCTCCAGCAATTCTTTTGCTTTCTGATAAACTTTTTCGTCGCAGGCATCCACATCGCCGGGAAGCTGTGTCTCCGCCCGGTCAATGCGCAGAAAGGATAAAGGCCTTCCTTCCACGGCCTGTTTTGCTTCTTCACGGCTGTAAACATCATAGGGAAGGGCCGCTATCTCCTCCTCCTTCCCCTTCGCCGGCCTGATTGCCCGAAAGGGGCGAATCTTCACCATCAGCAGATCACCCTCACTTTCAGCACGCCGTCAATGGCCTCTAACTTGCGTATCAGCTCCGGGCTGGCCTGGCTCTCCAGGTCGAACATAGAGTAGGCATAATCTCCCCGGCTCTTGTTGGTCATATTGGCAATGTTGTGATTTTCCTCGCCCATAAGGTTCGTAAACTGGCTCAGCATATGCTTGATATTCTTATGGCAGATAGCTACGCGGGCCGGATAGGCCGGAACGCCCATGTCGCAGCTGGGATAGTTCACGGAATTGCTGATATTGCCGTGCTCCAGGTAACAGCGCAGCTCCTTCACCGCCATACGGGCACAGTTCTCCTCTGCTTCCTCCGTGGAGGCTCCCAGATGGGGAATCACGATGGTTCCCTTAGCTCCCGCCGTATTGGGATTTGGGAAATCGGTCACATAACGCTTTACCTTGCCCTGCTTCAGCGCCAGCACCATAGCGTCCTCGTCCACCAGAAGATCCCGGGCAAAATTGAGAACTACGACTCCGTCCTTCATCTTGTCAATCGCCGATTCATTGATCATCTTCTTTGTACTGTCCATCAAAGGTACATGTATCGTAATGTAATCGCACTCCCGGTAGATATCGTCCACGTTGGTAATGTGGCGGATATTCCTGGACAGATTCCAGGCCGCCTCCACGGAAATATAAGGGTCATAACCCAATACCTCCATGCCCAGATGGATGGCCGAGTTGGCCACCTGGACGCCGATGGCTCCAAGCCCGATGATTCCAAGCTTTTTCCCCAGAATCTCGCGGCCGGCAAACTGTTTTTTCTGCTTTTCGGAAAGCTGCGCAATCTCCTCATTCTGGCGCTCGGACTGCACCCAGTTCACGCCTCCGATGATGTCCCGGGAGGCAAGGAGAAGTCCGGCAAGCACAAGTTCCTTTACGCCGTTGGCGTTGGCTCCCGGCGTATTGAATACCACAATTCCCTGTTCGGCATATTTTCCCAAGGGAATATTGTTGACGCCTGCTCCCGCCCGGGCAATGGCGCTCACATTTCCCGGAAGCTCCATGTCGTGCATAGCTGCACTTCGCACCAGGATGGCATCCGCCTCCTCCAGCTCCTCCACTTCTTTATATTCTCTGGTGAAATGGTCTAAGCCAAATTTAGCGATGGGATTTAAACATTTGTACTTATACATGGTGTTCCTCCTCAAATTTTTTCATAAACTCCACAAGGGCTTTCACACCCTCCAGAGGCATGGCATTGTAAATACTTGCGCGCATGCCGCCTACGCTCCGGTGGCCTTTAAGATTAACCAGCCCGGCTTCTGCAGCTGCCTTTACAAATTCAGCATCCAGCTCACCGCTGCCTGTGACAAAAGGAACATTCATCAGAGAACGATCCTCTCTGCGCACAGTTCCTTTAAACAGATGACTTCCATCCAGAAAATCATAAAGAACGGATGCCTTCTTCTCATTCCGGGCCTTCATTGCCTCTAGGCCGCCCATTTTTTTCAGCCACTTGAACACTTTTCCGCACATATAGATACAGTAGGCGTTGGGAGTGTTATAGAGGGAATGGGCGTCTGCGTGAATCTTGTATTTCATATAGGTAGGCGTTCCCGGCAGAGTATCCTCGGTAATGAGATCCTCGCGGATCACGGCGATTACCATACCGGCAGGGCCGATGTTTTTCTGGACGCCGCCATAGAGCAGGCCGTATTTTGTCACGTCCACCGGCTCGGACAGAAAACAGGAAGATACGTCCGAGACCAGAAGTTTCCCCTTTGTATTTGGAAGGGTATGAAACTTTGTACCGTAGATGGTATTGTTCTCGCATATATACACGTAGTCCGCATCCGGGCTGACGGGAAGGTCGGAGCAGTCCGGTATATAGGAAAAAGTCTTATCCTCGGAAGATGCGATTTTGTTGGCTTTTCCGTAGATTGCTGCCTCATTGAACGCTTTTTTTGCCCACTGGCCGGTGACAATATAATCGGCTGTGCGGTTCTTCATAAGGTTCATGGGAATCATGGCAAACTGCAGGTGGGCGCCTCCCTGGAGGAACAGCACTTTGTAATGATCGGGAATCCCCATAAGATCCCGGAGATCCTGCTCTGCTTCATTTAAGATGTTTTCAAAAACCTTCGAACGGTGTGACATCTCCATAACGGACATGCCTGTTCCCCGGTAATCCAGCATCTCGTCAGCTGCCTCTTTTAATACTTCCTCCGGCAGTACCGCCGGGCCTGCCGAAAAATTATACACACGGCTCATTTTTCATATCCTCCTATTCCAGTTCCGTAATATCCCTCTCAGTACACTTTAACCTAAATCAATTTCCAGTCACAAAAACATGCGCCTGTAAATTGATTTGTGCACTGTGAGGGATATTACTGTTTTAAAATCGCTGCGCGATGGCACTAAAGGGTAAAGTCGCTTCGACGTACACCCTGGTCTAAATCAATTTCCGGCCGCTAAGTACATGCGTCCGTTAATAATACAATATGACAGGCGTTCCCTTTTCCGCCTGTTCAAATAAAACTTTCATGTTGGCCGGCGGCGTATTTACGCAGCCGTGGGAACCGTCGGTTTTGTAGATATCTTTGCCGAACTTTGCTCTCCAGCCGGCATCATGAATACCGTAATTTCCATAAAAGGGCATCCAGTACTTTACCGGCGTTGCATAATCTGCACCGCGCAGCACGGCATTCCTGGCCTTATATTTTATGGAGGCCACAATAGCCGGAGTTCTGTAGCCCCGGCTTATATTTCCGGTTACTACATCTGTATCTACAATGAGCTGACCGTTTTTATAGAACCACATATGCTGGGCTCCCATGTCCACCTCGATATAGGTGTCGCCGATATCGTAGTTGCTGCTCCACACATTGCCCCTCTGTGTGTAGGCCGGCTCCTTTGTAAGAGTGTCTCCCTGCTCAATGTGAGCCAGAAGGGCCCGGCTCTCTGTTTCCCGGTCAATCTGCCAGCCGTAATTGCCGCCCTTCACCGTAATCACTCCCCGAAGGGTACTCTTGAATCTCCGGGGTTTTTTGTAGGTGTCCCGACTTTCTGCCAGCTCATTCACCCACTCCGTTACTGCCTCCCCGTCCAGGGATGCTTCATAACCGTCCAGATGAATAAAGCCGCTGATTACCCTTTCATCCACCACCTGGTTCTCCGGACCGAATTCATAGATAATCTCCGACCCGAGCCACTGATCGAGCTTCTTTGTAAGAGAGGTTATCTTTTCCGATTCCGCTGTAATTCCGGGGCTCAGATAACAGCCGGCCTCCTGCAGATCAAGCTCCGGAAACTGACTGACTATGGCTCCTTTCATCTGTTCTTCAAGACTGCGGATACTAAGACGGTTTCCCGGCTGCTCCTCATGAAGCTCATAGCCGTCCTCCTTAAGTTCTACCCAGGCGTTCTGTGGATGCTTCCCATTCTTCACCAGTTCCAGCCCGCGAACTGCCCCGTGAAACTGTTCCTCGTCAATGTCAGTTCCCGCTGCCAGACGGTAGGAATCCTTCTGCCAGAATATCCGGGGCCAGAGAAAACCGTTCTGAAGACGTTTTGCCTGCCCGGCTGCGTCTGTCTCATAATAGGTCACTCCCATCCTTTCCGGAACAATCTCCTCCGTCTCCCCCTCCCGGCCCAGCAGTGTGAGTCTATATGCCTGTGCCTGGTTCATCAGCAGGGCATTTACCTGATCTACCGTTAAATATTCCGCATTTGTGTTATTAATGGAGGTTCCGGGGAAAAAATGCTCCATAAAATATACGGATATCCCCGTATAAATCATCAGAACCGCAAACAGGCTCCAGACAAACCACCTTATCCGCTTCCACATCCTCACAAGCTCCCCGTTTCAATTCTATGATTCTGCCTTTTTCAAATCATCCGCGTCGAAGGCTTCTTCGATGGGAGCACCGGCCGCCACCATTGGAAATACCTTGTCATCACAGTCAATGATGCAGTCAATCACTACCGGCCGCCCAAGAGACATGGCCTTCTCAATCGCCGGGCCGATCTCCTCCCGTTTTGTCACGCGCATGCCCGCGGCTCCCAGAGCCTCGGCAAGCTTCACAAAATCCACCTGGTCATCCAGGATAGTCGCCGAGTAATGCCTATTGTAGAACAGGGTCTGCCACTGATGTACCATGCCCAGGACATGATTATTCAATACAAGCTGAATAATGGGTACATTGTAACGGGCAGCCGTGGCAATCTCATTCATGTTCATGCGGAAGCAGCCGTCTCCCGCCACATTGACCACTGTCTTATCCGGACGTCCCAGCTTTGCACCGATGGAAGCGCCCAGGCCGTAACCCATGGTTCCAAGTCCCCCGGAAGTCAGGAAAGTCCTGGGTTCTTTGTACTTGTAAAACTGGGCTGCCCACATCTGATTCTGTCCAACCTCGGTAGTGATGATGGCATCACCCTTTGTAACACGATACAGCTCTTCCACTACGTAAGGGCCGGTTAGGCGGCTCTCCTCATATTTCAGAGGATGCTTTTCCTTGAGAGCCTCTATCTGCCCGATCCATTCCGGATGTTTCTTTTCTTCAATCCGGGAGAGCAGGCGTGTGAGAACCTCTTTCACATCTCCGATGATGCTTGCATCTACCATAACATTTTTATTGATTTCCGCCGGATCAATGTCGATCTGGAGGATTCTTGCCTTCCTTGCAAACCGGGTCGCATCCCCCGTCACACGATCGCTGAACCGTGCGCCAATTGTAATCAGAAGATCGCACTGGGTTACGCCGAAATTGGATGTTTTTGTTCCATGCATTCCAAGCATTCCCGTATACAGGGGATCCTCCCCCGGAAATGCACCCTTTCCCATAAGAGAGTCACAGACAGGAGCCTGAATCTTTCTTGCAAGCTGCGCCACTTCATCGGAAGCTCCGGACAACACCGCTCCGCCTCCTACGAAAATGAAGGGCCGCTTTGCCTTGGCGATCATCGCCGCTGCGCGCTCCAGGTCTTCTTCCAGGATGGTGTCTGCATTCCGATCCGCCTCGGACGGCTTCTGGTATTCATATTCTGTCTTATTTGCCGTCACATCCTTGGTCACATCAATGAGCACCGGCCCGGGCCGGCCGCTTCTGGCAATGTGGAAAGCCCTGCGTATGGCCGGGGCCAGATTTTCCACATCCTTAATGATATAATTATGCTTTGTTACCGGCATGGTGATCCCGGCAATATCTACCTCCTGGAAGGAATCCCGGCCAAGAAGAGGTTTTCCCACATTGGCAGTGATGGCTACCAGAGGAATGGAATCCATGTAGGCCGTGGCAATGCCCGTTACCAGGTTGGTAGCTCCCGGCCCGGAGGTTGCCATGCACACGCCCACCTTTCCTGTAGCCCGGGCATAGCCGTCAGCCGCATGGGAGGCTCCCTGCTCATGGGAAGTCAGGATATGCCGGATTTCACTGCTGTGTTTATATAATTCATCGTATACATTTAAGATTGCGCCTCCCGGATAGCCGAATACGGTATCTACACCCTGCTCCTTGAGGCATTCGATGATAATCTCTGATCCTGTCAACTGCATATATTTTCTCCGTTCTCATTATAAGTTCCGCAATACCTCACTCAGTACGCCTTTAAGAAATGTACCGGTAAACGGATTTGTACACTGTGTAAGATACTGCTGTTTAAGCTCCGTAATATCCCTGTTTATTCCTGCGGGCAACGAGCCAAGCGGACATGCTGGCATGTCCATTTGACGACTGCCGCAAGGGTCAAAGACCTCGCTGCCTGCTGCGCTACAAGCTTGATGCCCCTTCAGCTTGCTGTGAGGTCTTTGACTTAATTTCCAGAACTGCGCCGCGGTTGCCGGAGGTTACCATCTTTGCATAACGGGCCAGGTATCCCGAGGTCACTCTGGGTTCTCTTGGCTGCCACCTGGCTTTTCTTGCCGCCATCTCCTCATCGGACACCAAAACCTCCAGGCGGTTGTTCGGAATATCGATGCGGATCCGGTCGCCCTCTTCCACCAGTGCAATCGGCCCGCCCACGGCTGCCTCGGGAGATACATGTCCGATGGAGGCTCCACGGGAAGCTCCGCTGAAGCGTCCGTCCGTGATAAGGGCCACGGACGCTCCCAGCCCCATGCCGGCAATGGCGGAAGTGGGATTCAGCATCTCACGCATACCGGGACCTCCTTTCGGTCCCTCATAACGGATCACGACCACATCTCCTGCCGTAATCCTTCCGCCCTTAATGGCATCGATGGCATCTTCCTCACAGTCAAATACACGGGCCGGACCTTCATGGGTCATCATTTCCGGCACAACGGCGGAACGCTTTACCACGGCCGTGTCGGGAGCCAGATTGCCCTTTAATACGGCAATTCCGCCAATCTCACTGTAGGGATTGTCAATGGGACGGATTACCTCGGGATTGCGGTTCACACAGCCTGCTATATTTTCACCTACGGTTTTTCCGGTTACTGTGATTAAGTCTGTATACAAAAGCTGCTTTTTATTCAGCTCGTTCATCACGGCATAGACACCGCCGGCCTCGTTGAGATCTTCCATGTAGGTCGGTCCTGCCGGGGCCAGGTGACAGAGGTTCGGCGTCTTTGCGCTCATCTCATTGGCAACCTCCATATTGAGATCCACGCCTGCCTCATGGGCAATCGCCGGAAGGTGGAGCATACTGTTGGTGGAGCAGCCCAGAGCCATATCTACAGTCAGTGCATTCAGAAATGCCCTCTCCGTCATAATGTCACGGGGACGGATATTCTGACGCAGCATCTCCATCACCTGCATGCCTGCATGCTTTGCCAGCTTGATGCGTTCGGAGTAAACAGCGGGAATGGTGCCGTTTCCCTTTAAGCCCATGCCCAGAGCCTCCGTGAGGCAGTTCATGCTGTTGGCCGTGTACATGCCGGAGCAGGATCCGCAGGTGGGACATGTCTTTTCCTCGAATTCCTTTACCTCTTCCTCTGTCATCGTCCCTGCCGCATGGGCGCCTACGGCCTCAAACATACTGGAGAGGCTGCGCTTCTGACCTTTTACATGGCCGGCAAGCATGGGGCCGCCGCTGACAAAGACGGTGGGAACATTGATTCTGGCCGCCGCCATCAAAAGTCCCGGTACGTTTTTGTCACAATTCGGAACCATAACCAGAGCGTCAAACTGATGGGCCAGAGCCATGCATTCCGTAGAATCGGCAATCAGATCACGGGTTACCAGGGAATATTTCATTCCCACATGGCCCATGGCGATTCCGTCGCAGACGGCGATGGCCGGGAACACAATCGGCGTTCCTCCGCCCATTGCTACACCTATTTTTACGGCCTCTACGATCTTATCCAGATTCATATGGCCCGGTACAATCTCATTATAAGAGCTGACAATTCCTACCAGCGGCTTATCAAGTTCCTCCTGGGTCAGTCCCAGGGCATTAAACAGACTTCTGTGGGGTGCCTGCTGCATTCCCTTTGTTACCGCATCACTTTTCATCATATACCTCCGTAATATCCCTTTTTATTTTATGTGCTCTGCAATCAAATCTCCCATTTTCGCAGTTCCAACCTGAGTGCAGCCCCCGGACATAATATCTCCGGTACGCCAGCCCCCGGTAAGCACCTGCCGGACGGCCGTCTCTATGGCATCTGCTTCCCTGTCCAGGTCAAAGGTAAAGCGCAGCATCATGGCCGCGGAAAGAACAGCAGCTATGGGGTTGGCCAGATCCTGCCCGGCAATATCCGGTGCGGAACCGTGGCTCGGCTCGTAGAGCCCGAACTTTGTATCGTTTAAACTTGCGCTTGCAAGCATTCCGATGGAGCCTGTCACCATGCTGGCCTCGTCGGAGAGAATATCGCCAAACATATTCTCGGTAAGGATCACATCAAACTGGCCCGGGTTCTTCACAAGCTGCATGGCACAATTGTCTACCAGCATATGGGTAAGCTCGATTTCCGGATAATCCTTCGCAGTCTCCTCCACAACCTTTCTCCAAAGGCGGGAAGAATCCAGGACATTCGCCTTGTCCACGCTGCAGACCTTCTTTCTTCTCTTTCCCGCTATGTCGAAGGCTCTCTTCGCTATCCGGCGGATCTCGTCCGCGTTATATGTAAGAGTGTCTACTGCGGTCAGAACTCCGTCTATCTCCTCGGTTCTGCGTTCTCCGAAGTAAAGGCCGCCTGTCAGCTCGCGCATAATCATCATATCGAAGCCGTCCCCGATAACCTCATCCCGCAGAGGACAGGCTTTCTTAAGCTCGTTATAGAGTACGGCCGGCCTTAAGTTGGCAAACAGTCCCAAAGACTTTCGAAGCTTCAAAAGACCTGCCTCCGGCCTCTTCTGGGGCGGAAGCTGATACCAGGGGGAGACGGCCGCGTCGCCGCCTATGGAACCCATAAGTACTGCATCTTTTGATTTTGCGGTTTCTATGGTTTCATCTGTCAGGGGCACTCCATGGACATCAATAGAGGCACCGCCCATCAGAAGCTCCGTGTACACGAATTCGTGGCCGAAATGCTCTCCCACGGCGCTAAGGACCTTCCGGGCTTCCCTCACAATCTCCGGACCGATTCCGTCGCCCGGAATTACTGCGATATCTAATCTCATTCCTAATCATCCCTTCTAAAAATGCCTATTGTTAATAATATAGAACAAAAACAGATTTTTTTCAACTGGAACTTTTTATTTCTTTATTCCTTTACAGTAAAAAAGTGAAAGTTCAGCCAGAGCGCCGATTTTTGCAGCAGCCTGGCTGAACTTTCATTTATTTAAAACATACCGAAGCGTATATTTATTCCCGTTGATATAGCAGATGGTAAATTCCACCGGTTCTGCCCGGTGATCGAAGGAAGTATTCTCCATCACCAGAGCCGTAGCGCTCTTCGCCTGAAAAAGCATTCTGGCATATTCCCCGGTAACCGTTTTTGTATAGAGCTTCTGATACACATGGTTCAGCTTGATGTCAAACCGTTCCCGGAACACGTCATACAGAGATTCCTCGCGGAATTCGTAGTTCATAATTCCTTCCACACGGACCGCATTTAAAAATGCTTTTTCAATCAGCACCGGTTCATCGTCCGCATACCGCAGACGTTCCAGAAGGATCACCGGATCACCGGGCTGAATCTCCAGATTCTCCGCCACGTACTCATCGGCTTCCATCCTGGTATAAGTCAAAACCTTTGTCCCTGTCCGGTATCCCTGAGCCTGCATGGTTTTCGACCACCCGGTGGATATATTCATGGTCTTTTCAAAATTGTAATTGCTGACAAAGGTTCCCTTCCCCTTGATACGGTACAGGATATTACCGGCAACCAGCTCGTCAATCGCTCTGCGGACAGTCATTCTGCTGGTGTGGAACATGACGCAGAAGTCTTCCTCGCTTGGAATGATTCTGCCCTTTCTAAGCTTCCCGTCCCGGATTGCATCCAGTATATAATTCTCAATCTCCCTGTAGATAGGAATTTCCCTGTCTGTCTGCCGTGCCATTACATCCTCCTTCAAAGATGGATCTCATCCAACGAGATGCATCTTTCTTTATCATACATTCACTTCTAAGCAAACCGTAAAAATCTTACTTATTGTAATAATATAACATATATTTTCCGAATACTAAAGCAAAATGTATCCTCCGGGCAAAAAAGCCGCCCGGCTTTTCCAGTTTTCCGCTTTGCATAAAGCTTTCCTATGCGGATATGGAAATGCCGGACGGCTTTTAAAACAGCAGGACTTTATGGAAAAAGAGAGTTCTGCACACTGTTTTTTAAATAATCAGCAGTCCCGTAAGACTGGCCGCCACTGCGATGACAATGAAAACAACAAATACTTTTCCGATTTTCATTCCCTTCTTATCCAGCAGATACCAGGCCAGAAGAGTAAGAAGAAGCGGAAGCAGACAGGGAAGAATGCTGTCCAGGATTCCCTGGAGCGTGATTTCCATGTCACCGGACACATAGGCCCATCCCGTATTTGCCGTTACATACTGGGCGGAAATAGCTCCCACTACAATAAGGCCGATGAGATTGGCTCCCCGGGTAATTGCATCCTTTCTTCCTCCGGCAAATACCATGTCCGTGGCATTGATGCCGAATTTGTAGCCCCTGCTGAACAGGATCCAGGTCAAAGGAATGATAATTCCCAGCCATGCCACGCAGTAAAAGGCCGGTCCGGCCAGATTTCCTCCTGCCGCAAGCCCCATGGCAATGGAGCAGAGAATCGGTCTTAATGTCCCGCCGATTAGGGAGTCGCCGATTCCGGCAAAGGGGCCCATCAGGGCTGTCTTGGTGCTCTGAATCAGCTCGTCCGGAATATCTTCTCCCTCGGCCCTCTTTTCCTCCATACCCAGGATGACGCCGGGGATAATTGCCCCCATGGCTTCCTCTGTATTAAAAAACTGGGTATGTCTCTGCATGCATTTGATTTTGTCCTCTTTCTTATCGTACAGCTTGTCAACCACCAGTCCCATCATCCGGGCAAAGGCTGGAGCCATCATACGCTCCATGTTCTGACAGCCCAGTGCAAACGTCATCCAGTTTACATAACATTTTCTGATATCTTTTTTCTCTAACTTTGCCATTGTATTCCCCTCCCTTTAATCCGCATTTCTTCCGGAAGTAATCTGATAGTCAATAAATGCAATAAACAGAGCCACTATGGTAACTGCAACAATAGGCATATGCAGCACCGCGATCATAATAAAGCCTATCAGAAGGTACAAAAGCTGCCGGTTGGATTTCAACGTATATTTGATCAAAAGGCCGAATCCTACGGCCGGAAGGATGCCGCCCAGCACCTGGAAAATATCTGCCAGGGATTCGGGGATCAAGGCAATCAGCTTCGGCACAAATTCTGCCCCGAAATAGCAGGCAGCAAAGATCGGGATAAAGCGCACAATAAACTCTGAAATATTAGAATAAATGGGGATCCGGGCCGCCTGCTTTAATTTCCCTTCTGCTATCCAGCGCTCCTGAAGGTGTACAAATACTGCATTGAAGGTTGCCACACTGTAGATCGCCGCAACTCCCAAAAGGCTTAAGGGGACGGAAATTGCGACCGCATATTCCGCCGAAGCGCCCGATGCCAGTGCCAGGGGGATTCCGATGTAAGAAGCAAAATTCACATCACCCGGCACAGACATTCCCGGAGTGACAAGTCCGACATAAAGCGCCTGTATGGCTGCTCCTATAATAATGCCGTTTCTTACGTCTCCCATGATAAAACCAATTACGGCGCCGGCAACAATCGGCCGGCCAATCAGATTCCATCCCCCTACGGTTCCAAACAGGAAAGTCCCGTAAATAGATCCCAGATACCCTAATAATGCAATTAATAATGCTTGAAAAATTGTCATAAGTATTCTCCTTTACATTTTGACTTCCGTCCATTCAATTTCTTTTTCATCCGGCACCTGACGGAAAAATACACGGATTCCCATTGCCGTCAGTTCATGGCAGGCCGCTGCCTCTTCCGGCAGAAGATAGGAATAAAAGGTTGCCTTTTTCGTATTGTTCCGGTTACTCATGGGGCCGATATTCAGCTCCTTCGGAAGCTTATCCGTTGCTTTCTGAAGCTTCAGGGCCACACAGGGATCCTTTACCAGTACAAGAACAGACTCCTTCTGATCCGCATACCGCTCAATCACCGACGGCCCGTCGGCTGTAGATACAACATCAATCTTTACCGTGGGCGGCACTGCCATTTTATAGATGTTCGCCATAACCGGTGTTCCCGCAGTAAAATCGTCTACCAGAATAATCCTGCCTATGTTTCCGTCCTGGATTACCCGTACAATACATTGGCCGTGAATCAGCCGGTCGTCGCAACGCAGTAAATCAATCATGTTTCTGCACCTCCTTTCTATATGAAATCCTTCTCTCTTAAAATACGGAATCCTTCCTTTGATGCCTGTGCAAGCTGCTCCAAAAGCGCCTCTCCCTCAAACTCTTCTCTGCCAAGCGCAAAGGTCAGGAGCACCGGGAGGTTCACTCCTGCGGCCACCGGACATCCAAGCTCCGCGCATATGAGGCTTGCGGCGTTACAGGGCGTAGCGCCGAACATATCCGTAAACAGAATCACATCCCCACCGCCCATTCCTGCTATCTCTTCCCTGATTTTTTCCGTCAGCTCTGCCAGGCCTTCTCCCTCATTTAAAGCGACGGCTGCAAGCTTCTCCTGTTTTCCCGCGATCATTTCCAGAGCCTGTACCATTCCCCGGCTGTAATCCCCGTGGGAAATTACAATTCCTCCTGTCATAAAAAGTCTCCTATTTATAGTTCCCTGTTTATAGTTCCGTAATATTCCGCAAAACTGTTTCCATTCTGCGCAGGCCGTCTTCGAGCATGCTTTTCGGGCAGGCAAAGTTCAGACGGTAGAATGCACGGCAGTCTTCGGAAAATTCCTCTCCCCGGGACAGAATCAGTCCGTGTTTTAAAAACTGCTCTCCCAGAGACGGAGCGTCTTTTACCCGGGAACAGTCAAGCCAGTAAAAGTATGTTCCCTCCGGCTGATAAAAAGCGATTTCGTGAAGCCTTTCCCGTAAAAATACTGCTGCTGTCTGCCGGTTCCCTGCCAGATATTCCATTACGTCCTGCCTCCAGGCGCTGCTCTCTGTATATGCTGCTTTTACCGCGCACATGGCAAAGAGGTTAATGCTGCTGATTCCCACTGCCGCTGCTTCTTTTCGAAACAGCTCATTCATCTCCCTGTTTTTTATAAATACGGCCGAAATTTTAAGGCCTGCAAGGTTAAATGTTTTCGTAGGCGACACACAGGCTATGGTATTCTCTCTTGTCCACGCATTTACATTCATTATGGGTGTAAAACAAGTTCCCGGATACGTGATGTCACAATGGATTTCATCGGAAATAATCCTTACTCCGTATCTCTCGCACAGCACGGCAACCTTCCCCAGTTCCTCCGCCGTGAAAACCCGTCCCGTGGGATTATGGGGATTGCACAGAAGAAACAGCTTTGCCGTCTTTAATTTTTCCTCCAGATCACAGAAGTCAATCTCATATCTTTTTCCCGTGTCGCGAAGCCTGCTTCTGCACAGTCTGCGTCTGCTGCAGCTGACCGCATGTATAAACGGGGCATACGCCGGGGACAGAACCACAACTTTGTCGCCTTCCCGGCTGAACAGACGGATTGCACAGGTGATGGAATACATAACGCCTGTTGACAAAATCACATCCTCCTCTGTCACCCGGTAGTGGTGCTGCCCGTTAAACCAGTCTGCAAAAAGGCGGTAATAGGATGCATCCCGATCCGTGTATCCGTAAACAGGATGTTCTGCGCGCCGGATCAGGGCATCCCGGACGGTGCTGCTGCAGGGCAGATCCATGTCTGCCAGCCACAAAGGGACGGGATTGCTTCCGGCCGCTTTTCTATATCTTTCCCATTTTGCTGCTTCCGTATTGCTTCTGTCTATTTTCTGATTAAAATCCTGCTTCATTCTTTTTCTGCTTTCCGGCATTCTTCAAAGGCGGAAAGGAAACGGCGCGTAATGGCCATGGGATTCGTTACAGAAGTCCCTATGGTTACGCTGTCCGGCTTTTCCTCCATCATCCGCACAAGCTGTGCCCTTTCCCAGATTCTTCCCTCCGCATTCACAAAGCAGCGGGTTCTGCGCTTCAGTTCACCTGCCAGACGGCAATCCGGCTCCCCGCTGCCGCCCATGGTCTCCCGTGTGTATCCGGACAACGTGGTGGAAAGAATGTCAAAACCTATGGCCTCACACAGAATTCCCTCTTCGATTGTTGCAATGTCCGCCATAAGGGGAACTTCTGGAAATTCCGTTTTTAATCTGCGGATCATAATTTCCAGATCCTTTGCCGTCCTGTTCCTTAATGTTCCGTCCAGAGCCACGATATCGCTTCCCGCTTCAATCATTTCCCTTGCCGCTTCGTAGTCTGGTGTAATAAATACATCATCATAAAGGCACATCCCCTCCCGGAACTGCTTATTAATGCCGATTACGGGAAGATCCATATGTTCCTTGATTTTTTTTACCTGATCCGGCCAGCAGATCCGCAGCGCCCTGGCACCTCCGGCCCTGGCACACTCTGCCATGGTCAGCGTGTTCTCTGCTCCATACAGTGGATTATCCTCAAAAGCCTGGCAGGATATAATCAGCTGTCCGGAAATTTTTTCAAGAATTTCTCTCTTCTTCATATTTTTATTCCAATTCCGCATCATAACAAATCATACCTTTCAAGTATCCCATTAAGAAAGAATTCTCAGCCGCAATGCCTTATGTCTGAAAACCTTTTGGGCATTCCTGTCATTGATGCTGTTTTTTGTTCTTTTAATATAATCGCGTATATTTCTCAAAATATGCTTCATTGACATCCTCATTGCCGTCTATGTTCAGGCTGATAAACACCGGCGGTTCCACCCCGCAGGCCAGCAGCTCTTCTACACAGGCCGCCGTGATCGCCTGGACAATAAATGCATTGGCCATGGAAGAAGTCGGACAGATGGGCGCTTTCATTTCTTCCAGCTTCAGCGCGCTGTCGCCCGCCACTCCGCAGTTATCAATCACCAGATCTGCAAGATCCATCAGCTTTTTGCCGCTGGAATGCCGCGACTGTGTTCTGGAAGAATGATCCACGCTGGTAAGAGCTATCACTTTTGCCCCTCTCTCCTTTGCACATAAGGCCAGCTCCACAGGATAGGCATTTCTGCCGGAATTGGAAGCTATCAGAACCACATCCTCCTGTCCTATCCGATAGAGCTTTGCCAGAATCTCCGCATAGCCGGGCAGGCGTTCCATATAGGAGCTTTTCGTCGGATGCTCCTCTAAGGTCAGCTCACAGGTCATAATCGGGACAGTGAAGGCAAGCCCTCCCGCCCGGCCGTAAAATTCCTCCGCAACCGTGTGGGAATGTCCGCTTCCGCTGACAAAAAAGCGGTGTCCGTTCACATGCGCCCGGGCAATCATCCTTCCTGCCTCTGTCAGCTTCTCTGACTGTGTCTCACGTATAGCCCCAATCACTTTAAGACCAGTCTCAAATACATCCTCTGTCAATTTACTCATGCAATCCCTCCTTTTTAAGCTGCTTCGCAGCGATACGAAAGATAACATACCTTCGTAGTTTCACCTGTATATACAAGTCTCTTGTATTATAGCACACCTGTATATACATGTCAACAATCATATATCTATTTCTTTCATTTGTTAAATTAAGAAAACCGGGATCAGACAAACCTGTCCAATCCCGGTACGTTAATTTTGCATATCTCTTAGAACGCTTTACTAGATTTTCACATAACTTGCTGCCCCGTAAATTCCGGCATCATTTCCGAGTTTTGCAAGAATAAACTTTTTATCACGGCATCCCGGCCATACATATTTTTTATAATACTTCTGCACATACTCAATCAGAATCTCTCCGGCCTTTGACACACCGCCTCCTATGATAAATACCTCCGGATCCACAACGGCCGCAGCAGCTGCCAGGGAATATCCAAGATAATGTCCGAACTTCTCTGCCGCCTCTTTTGCGATTTCATCCCCGGCCTTTACGGCGTCAAATACGGATTTGGCTGTCACTTCCCCTTCCCGGAGCAGGGAGGGCCTGCCGCTTTCTTCCAGCAGCTTCTTTGCCATTCTTACAATCCCGGGAGCAGACGCAAACTGCTCCACACAGCCTACACCTCCGCATCCGCAGGCTTCCTTTATCTCGCCGTCCACTTTGATATGGCCTATTTCTCCGGCCGCACCCCGGGAGCCTAAGATTACTTTGCCGTCCACTATAATCGCAGCCGCCACCCCGGTTCCCACAGTAATGAAAACAGCGTCCTTATAACCTCCCGCTCCGCCCCTCCAGAGCTCTCCCAGTCCTGCCGTCTTCACATCATTGCCTCCCCGGCAGGTAAGCCCCGTAAGCTCCTCAAGCTCCTTTGCCGCATTCTTGTTTCTCCAGCCTAAATTGGCATTCATGACAATGACGCCCTCCGCCGTCACCGGACCCGGAACGCCGAAGCCCACGCCTGTAACCTGCTCCTTTTCCATTCCTTTTTCTTTCATTTTTCCCAGCACGGCTGCGGCCACATCCGGCAGAACCGCTTCCGAATGATTTTCCGTCCGGGTTGGAATCTCCCATTTTTCCAGAAGCTCCCCTTCCACTGTGAACAGGCCAAGCTTAATGGTAGTTCCTCCCACATCAACACCGAAACAATACATGTCCATACCTTTTGTATCCCCCTTTTCTTTTATTTGTGTTTATATTCAATATCAATCTTACCTTCCTGCTATACATACCTTAACGGACGAAGTCCGCCCATCCCGAAGGGATATGCATTAATGGGGTACCCGGAGGGTATACATTCTTGTATACTTCTCAAAATACTCTTCATTGACCGTCTCATTTCCGTCTACATTGAGACTGATAAATACCGGCGGCTTCACGTTGTTAGCAAGCAGCTCTTCCGCACAGGCGGCTGTTATCGCCTGTACGATAAATGCATTTGCCATGGATGAGGTAGGGCAGATAGCCGCTTCCATTCCCTCCAGCCGCAGCGCGCTGTCGCCTGCTACTCCGCAGTTGTCAATCACCACATCCGCCAGATCCATCAGTCTCTTTCCGCTTGCATGCCTGGAGGCCGTACGTGAAGAATGATCCACACTGGTAATTGCTATGACCTTTGCTCCCCTTTCCCTGGAAGACAAAGCCAGCTCCACCGGGTAAGCATTCCTGCCGGAATTAGAGGCAATGAGCACCACATCATCCTTCCCGATCCCGTAAAGCTCTGCCAGAATCTCCGCATAGCCCGGCAGGCGCTCAATATAAGAACTTTTGGTGGGATGCTCCTCCAGGGTCAGCTCCGTGGTCATAACCGGCACCGGAAAAGCCAGGCCGCCTGCCCGGCCGTAGAATTCCTCCGCCACGGTGTGGGAGTGGCCGCTTCCGCTGACGAAAAAACGGTGTCCCTCCATATGGGCATGGGCTATCATTTTTCCGGCCTCTTCAAGTTTTTCGGACTGGGTATCCCGTATTGCCCGGATGACTCCAAGTCCTGTCTCAAACACATCTGCTACTGCTTTACTCATAGGAAACCTCCTTCTTGCACCGCATTTGCTATAATTCTTCCTCATTTTTCCATTATAACATCACATGGCAGTTATGGGAATGGAAAAACAAAAATACCACAGTTACGTCTGATTTTTCTTACATTTTCATATATTTGAAAAAAACGGATCTTTTTAAAAATGAAATGTAATAAGAATCTCAGAAACATCATCGGTACGGCCATGTTTCTCACCTTCTCCTATTTCGCCGGCCAGGGAATCGCCTATGCCCAGGACGCGGTCAGCCCGGGCACCCTCCTTCCGGCCGGCAGCAGCGCCTCCGCAAACTGGGGTTTAAGCTTCCAGGAGGAAGGAAAGGCCCCCACAGGCAATGCCAATGCCTCCTACTTAAAAGATTTTGACGCCTACTATGTAGAGGAAACAGATGAGAAAAAAATCTACCTTACCTTCGACTGCGGCTTTGAAAACGGCAATACGCCTGCCATTCTGGATGCCCTTAAAAAACACAATGCTCCTGCCGCGTTCTTTATTGTGGGAAATTATATGGAAACCAGCCCGGAGCTGGTAAAACGCATGGCTGCGGAAGGCCATACGGTTGGGAATCATACATACCATCATCCCGATATGTCCAAGATTGGAGATAAAGAAGCCTTCAGCAAAGAATTGTCCGATCTGGAAGCCCTCTATGAGCAGACCGTCGGCCGGCCTATGGCCAGGTATTACCGTCCTCCTCAGGGCATATACAGCGAAAGTAATCTGAAAATGGCGCAGGAGCTGGGGTACAAAACCTTTTTCTGGAGCCTTGCCTATGTAGACTGGTACCAGGATCAGCAGCCCTCCCATGAGGAAGCCTTTTCCAAACTGATTCCCCGGATTCATCCCGGTGCAATCGTGCTGTTACATAATACTTCTAAGACAAATGGGGAAATTCTGGATGAACTGCTGACGAAATGGGAGGAGCTGGGGTATAGCTTCCATCCTCTGAGCGAACTGACAGGGGAGCAGATTCCGGATCTTCCTCTAAGGCCGGGGAAAACGCCGGAATCAGACACCTAGTATAGCGTTCGATACCCGAAGGGATATGTATTAATGGGATACCTGAAAGGTATACCTTAACGGACGAAGTCCGCCAACCCCGAAGGGGTATGTATTTATGGGATACTCGGAGGGTATAAATAACTGGACCCATTACACAGAATGTTTTTTCGAGTCTGCAGGTAATTGGTCCAGTTATTTTCGAGACGCCTTCCGGCGCTTTATTACTCTTCAATTCGTATGCTGGCAATCACCGGCATATCCACCGGCCTGTTCCAGGTTTCGGCCCCGAAGGTGGGAAGCTCGGCAATGGCATCCAGCACTTCAAAGCCGGAAACCATCTCTCCAAAGGCCGCATAACGCCCGTCCAGCTTATGGGCATCCCTGTGCACCACAAAAAACTGGGTTCCGGCCGTATCATAGCCATCGTCCCTGGCCATGGAAAGGGCGCCCCGTTTGTGCTTTATGGGGTTGGGAATACCGTTTTCCTCAAATTCCCCTTTGATATGCTGCTCGCTGTCCGTCATAATGTCATTATCCGGGGAGCCGGCCTGAATCACATAGTCCTTCACGATACGGCACCACGCCAGGCCGTTATAAAATCCGCTTCTGGCCGTATCCGCAAAATTTTTTACCGTAATCGGAGCAAGCTCCGGGAACAGGTCAAAGACCATATCCCCGAAGCCCTCCGTTGAAATAATACATCTCATAGCTTAATGTGCCAGAACCTTTGCATTCTGGAAATAGATATTGGATGAGGAAACCATGTAAACGCCCTCAATATAATCCTTAATCAGATACGTATTGGACTTGTAGTACAGTCCCAGCACCGGATAATCTGCAGATACAATCTCGTCCGCCTGCTGTACCAGTTCGGCAAACTTCGCCGGATCCTTTTCCACCTTGATCTGATCTACCACTGCGTCATAGTCCGGATTGCTGTAGAAGGAGTTGTTGGTTACGTCATCCGTGTAAAGAAGCGGCAGGAAGCTCATGGGATTTACATAATCCGCACTCCAGCCCATAGCAGCCACCTCATAGTTGCCGGCCTGCACCGCATCATAGAATACAGCCCAGTCTGCGGAGCTTACCTCTACGCTGATCCCAAGATTCTGCTCCCACATCTCTGCGATAGCTTCCGCAATCTTCTTTACATTATCGTCAGAGTAGAAGGAAAGCTGCACAGTGGGGAAGCCCTCTCCGTCCGGATATCCCGCCTCTGCCAGAGCCGCCTTTGCGCCCTCTACGTCAGCTGTCGCAGTCAATCCGAAATCAGAACGTCCCTCTGTCACATCTTTTCCGTCCACCACATAACCGGGTGCAAGGAAGCTGAATGCCGGCTGTCCGTCAACCTGGGCTACATTATTGATGAGAGCCTCACGGTCGATTGCCAGGTTCAGAGCCTTTCTCACCAGAGGATTGTCGAAAGGCGCCTTGGAACAGTTGATGTCATAGTATACGGTTCCGTAGTTGGGTGTAGATACAAGACCGGCATTCTCTGCCTTCAGACGGGCCAGATCGCTGGAAGGAACCATTCTCACGCCGTCCACCTCACCGCTCTCATAAGCAGTCAGAGCCGTGGAGGTATCCAGAACATAGCGGAAGGTCAGCTTCTCCAGAGTTACATTCTCCGCATTCCAGTAGTTCTCATTCTTCTCCAGTATCATACTCTCGCCCATATTCATCTCGGTAATCTTGAAGGGTCCGTTGCTCACATAAGCCTCGGCAGTGGCAGTCCACTTGTCACCGTTTGCCTCGATGGTCGCCTGCTGAACCGGGAAATATACCCACATGCTTACGAGATCGATAAAGTAAGGACAGGGAGCCTTTAAAGTAAACTCCAGAGTGTTGTCATCCAGGGCTTTGATTCCCACATCCTCTGCGGAAGCAGTTCCGTCATAGAACTCCTGTCCGTTTACCACATAGTCGGAAATCATGTTCACATACTGGGAGGTGGTCTCCGGAGTCAGAACACGGAGTGCGGAATATACATAATCATTTGCCGTCAGATCCGTTCCGTCGCTCCATTTAAGTCCCTCTCTCAGATGGAACGTAAAAACAGTCAGGTCGTCGTTGCTCTCCCAGGACTCTGCATTTCCGGGAACAACCTCACCCTTCTCATCATAGGTTACAAGACCTTCAAAGCAGTTGCTTAAGAAAGGCGTTGCAAATGAGTTGTTGGTTACGTTGGGATCGATGCCGTCCGGCTCATTGTTCAGAACGAATACCATTTCCTGGGTATCTGCAAGCGCTCCCTCTTCCGTCCCTTTGGTTTCTCCGGCTTCTTCTGCCTCCGGGGCTTCCGGAGCCGCCTCAATGTCGTCAATTGTCTGAGGCTCATCCTGTGCTTTGCTTCCGCATCCGGCCATGAGCATTGTGCCCGTCAGGCTTACGGCAAGAAGCACGCATAATAACTTCTTTTTCATAACGTTTGTCCTCCTTTGGAATTTCTGGGTACACCTTTTTAAAGGCATCCCCGCCTGACAGCCGAATCTTGCAGCTGTCCTCTATGTTTCAGATGCGCCGTTATGCCGCACATCGGAAAACCGGTTTAAAATACACAGATTCTGCCTGTGCAGAATTTACTGTTATTTATGGAGATGACAGGCCACTTTGTGCCCTCCTCCCACATCCACAAGCTCCGGCTTCACCCGGGAACATTCCGGAACCGCATAGGGACACCGTGTATGGAACCGGCAGCCGGACGGAGGATTGATGGGGCTGGGAATATCCCCCTCAATACTGCTCTTCTCCTTCTGTCTTGCCAGCTTCGGATTGGCAATGGGAACGCTTCCCAAAAGTCCCTTTGTATAAGGATGCAGCGGATTTCTGTATATCTCATCTGCCTCGCTCATCTCCACTAACTGCCCCAGATACATAACGCCCACGTCATCGGAGACATAGCGTACCATAGACAGATCATGCGCAATGAAAAGATAAGATAACCCCTTTTCCTCCTGAAAATCCTTCAGAAGATTAATCACCTGTGCCTGGATAGACACGTCCAGGGCAGAAATAGGTTCGTCACAGATCACCAGCTGCGGCTCCAGAATCAAGGCCCTTGCAATCCCCACTCTCTGGCGCTGTCCGCCGGAAAATTCGTGGGCATAGCGGTTGGCATGCTCTTTTGTCAGTCCTACGCGCTCCAGCATGGGATAGACGAGATCGTTGGCCTCTTCCTTACTCTTCACCAGATTATGGGCCATAAGCGGCTCGGCAATGATATCCCGGACCGTCATCCTGGCATTCAGAGAGGCGTAAGGATCCTGGAAGATCATCTGCATTTTCTTCCGGTACGGCTTTAACTCCTTCTGCTTCATAGCGGTAATATCCGTGCCGTCCAGGACTATCTGCCCGGCAGTAGGATCGTACATACGGATAATAGTTCTTGCACATGTTGACTTGCCGCAGCCGGACTCGCCCACCAGACCCAGGGTTTTTCCTCTTTGAAGAGTAAAGCTGATGCCGTCCACCGCATGGACAATCTGCTTTTTCCCAGCCTTAAAATGCTTGGTGAGATCTTTCACCTCTAAAATGTTCTGCTCGCTCATAGCCTACACCTCACTGCGAAAGGGGTTATTTTCATCTGCCGGCGCA
Organism: Lachnoclostridium sp.; assembly: GCA_021770065.1. GTDB lineage: Bacteria > Bacillota > Clostridia > Lachnospirales > Lachnospiraceae > Laedolimicola. The sequence goes on from JAETRR010000031.1 coordinate 42,476, forward strand.
TCCGGGTATAACAGAAAACATCGGGAGCTGTGGCCCTCTCCCACTTCGATAAATTCCGGCAGTTCTGCCCCACAGAGCTTTCTGGCATAGGGACAGCGCGGCGCAAAGGGGCAGCCGGCCGGCGGATTCGTCATATCGGGAGGCGATCCGGGAATCGGCTTAAGGCGCACAGACTTGTCCTGCTCCATATCCGGGATAGAATTCAAAAGCCCCATGGTATAAGGATGGCTCGGATGCTCAAAGATCTCCTCAATGGGCGCCTCCTCCATAATAAGGCCGCCGTACATAACAATTACCCGATCACAGAGTTCCGCCACTACGCCCAGATCATGGGTAATGAAAATTATGCTTGTGCCGTATTCCTTCTCCAGCTCCCGAAGCTGACGCAGAATCTGATCCTGAATGGTCACATCAAGAGCCGTTGTAGGCTCGTCTGCAATCAGCAGCTCCGGCTTGTTGGCCAGGGCCATGGCAATCATAACCCTCTGACGCATACCGCCGGAAAACTCATGCGGATAGCATTTGAAGCGCTTCTCCGGCTCCGGAATCCGCACCTTTTCAAAAAGTTCCAGCACGGCCTTTTTCGCCTCTTCTTTGGAAATATCCGGATGGTGCTCCCGGAGCATCTCCGCCACCTGCTTTCCCACAGGAATCAGGGGGTTTAAGGAAGACATAGGATCCTGGAAAATCATGGAAATCTTTTCTCCGCGGATCTCACGCATCCGCTTCCCCGGGGCGCCTATGAGCTCCTCTTCGTCAAAGCGGATGGAGGACCCTTCCTTAATCCGGGCCGTATCCGCAAGCAGATGCAGAATGGACATGGATGTCACACTCTTGCCGCTGCCGGACTCGCCCACAATACCCAGGATTTCGCCTTTTTCTACGGAGAAGCTCACACCGCGTACCGCCTGTACCTCTCCGTTGCTTGTCATAAAGGATACTTTTAAATTATCTATCTTTAAAATCGGTTCCATTACTCTCTCCAATTCCAGTTCCGTAATATCCGTATATCCTGCCAGTACACCTTCATCTAGTTCCCGCTCACTATTTTTTCAGTTTCGGATCCAGTGCATCCCGAAGCCCATCGCCTACGAAATTGAAGGCAAACATAATAAGACAGATAACCAGGGCCGGAATAAACATCTGATGAGGACAGGAGCGGAGATTTTCCGTCGCATCGTTGCACATAGTTCCCAGGCTGGCAAGCGGGGGCTTAAGGCCAATACCCAGGTAACCCAGAAATGCCTCCATAAAAATTGCAGAGGGAATCAGCATGGTCACGGTCACCAGGATGGAACCCATGGCATTGGGAATCAAGTGCTGCAGTAAAATTGTCCTGGTAGAGGAACCGATGGTTCTGGCCGCCATAACAAATTCCTGCTGTTTGAGGCTCAGCACCTGTCCGCGGACTACCCTGGCCATATCTACCCAGTACACAGTGCCCAGGGCAATGATAATGCTCTGGAGGCCCGACTCCAGAAATACCATGATAAGAATCACATACAGGGTCAGCGGTATGGTGCTGATTATATCCACAATACGCATCATAACGGTATCCACCATGCCGCCGGCATACCCGGAAATTCCGCCGAACAGAATTCCGATAATCATATTCACGGCCGCCGCCACAAAAGCTACCATAAGGGACACTCTTGTGCCGTACATCAGCCGGGTAAGGATATCTCTTCCCAGGCTGTCCGTTCCCAGCACGTAAGATTTATTCCAGACGTGTGCGGAAGGGTAAATAACCCGGGTCTGGGGGTCTGCAATCACATAGGGTTTCGCACCGTAATAAAGCGCTACCTCCGTGCCGCTGCAGTCAAAAATCGTCATGGAAGAATCCGCTTCCTCCCGAACCTTTTTCAACTGATTTCCCATGATACCGTCTCTGCTTACCTGCACCACTTTGAGAGCCTGGGTCACGTACAGGTATCCCGATCCGTCCGGCGTCTCATAGACCTTCATCCGGGGCGGAATGTTGACTACCTCCAGATTCTGCGTGGAATAACTGTAATCCGTAAACATTGGTCCCAAAAGGGCAAACAGCATCAAGAGCACAATGATAACAAGCCCGGCGATGGACGTGGGCTTATGCCGGAAGCGAAACCACACATCTCCGGCAAAGGTTCTGTTTTTACTCCATATCTTTTCCCGGTCCTCATTGGAGGAACCGAGCATTTCCCATTTATTTTCCATACTTCTTCCCGTCCTTACTCGTACTTGATCCTGGGATCAATGAGGCAGTAGAAAACATCCACCAGCAAAATCATAGCCATCAGAAAGCTTGCGTAAAAGATCGTCACGCCCATAATGGTTGTGTAGTCTCTCTGAGATACGCTGGTTACAAAATAACCGCCCAGACCGGGAATTGCGAAAATTTTCTCAATAACAAAACTGCCTGTCAGCAGATTGGCAATGGTTGGTCCAAGAACGGTAACTACCGGAATTAAGGCATTGCGCATGGCATGCTTTAAAATAACCTTAATCTCAGACAGTCCCTTTGCCCGTGCAGTCCGTATGTAGTCCTGGCCCATAACCTCTAACAGACTGGAGCGCATCAGCCTCGCCATATAGCTGATAGAATAACCTCCCAGAGCCACCACAGGAAGGATATATCCCTTCCACGTATCCAGGCCGTAGGTGGGAAGCACATTCAGCTTAAAAGAAAATACATAGATCAGAACCGAAGCAATGACAAAGGACGGGATGGTCACACCGATAGTTGCAACGGCCATAAGCAGCATGTCCTGCCATTTCCCATTTTTTACGGCTGCCAGAATTCCCATGGGAATGGCCGCCAGAAGCACGAACACAATAGTGACAAAGCCAAGCCGGGCCGACACAGGGAAGCCGTTCTCCACAAAGTCGTTGACTTCTTTCCCGGGGTACTTGTAGGAGGGACCCAGATCGCCTCGCAGCACTCCCGACACATATTCAAAAAACTGCTCCGGCAGCGGCCTGTCCAGATGGTACTTGGCATTCAGCGCAGCCTCCACTTCCTCGCTCATATTCCGGTCACTGGTAAAAGGCCCTCCCGGCACTGCGTGCATAATGCAGAATGTCAGCAGCATTATCAAAAAGAGTGCCACGAGCATTATTCCCAGCCGCTTTGCAAAATATCGAATCATCTTTTTTCACTCCGTTTTTCCACTTAAGGCGTTCATATGTCCTTCCTATGCGCACAAAGGACATAACATTTAATTATTATAACCCCTGTCTTTCCTCCTTGTCAATTATGAATCTCTGTTATTCGACAACCCGCAAATCCTTGGAAGCCTTATTCAGCACCTCACAGCCGGTTTCTGTCACCAGAACCAGATCTTCGATGCGGACGCCGAATCTGCCAGGCAGATAGATGCCCGGCTCTACGGAAAAGACCATACCCGGCTCCAGAGGGAATTCTGAGGCGCTTCCCACGTCGGGCGGTTCATGGCATTCAAGACCCGCCCCATGACCCAGGCGGTGGGTAAAATAAGGACCATAGCCGCCTCTGGTGATGATATCCCTGGCCGTCTTGTCAATCTCTGACAGAAATACACCGGGCCTGATCCTCTCAATGGCTGTCAGATTGGCCTCCCTTACCAGTTCATAGACCTTCCTCTGTTCCTCTCCCGCTTCTTTATAGAAAACGGTCCGGGTCATATCGCACCAGTAACGGTCAAAGGGGATGAAGATGTCAAAGATCACACTGTCCCCGGGTTTCAATACCGTACCGTCGCCGTTGTGATGGGGATCGGCTCCGTTGGGGCCGAAGCATACCAGCTGAGTGCCTTCACAGTCGGCTCCGCGCTCCAGATAGAGACGGTTTACCAGGGCTGCAAGCTGATTTTCCACTGCGCCTTCCTTTACCTGGGATATCATCAGTTCCACTACCTCATCATTCAGGGCGGAGCTTCGACGGAGCGCTTCTATCTCCCGGGCGTCTTTTAACATCCTGGCCCGATCTACGGGAGCAGATCCATGAACGGGCTTTACATCCGGCCGCAGTTCCATAAGGCCGATGAGGAATTTACTGGACCAGAACTTGTCAATACCCAGGGAGCCTGCCTTTACATGCTTTGCCAGCTCCTCCACCGGGTTTTCACCGTCTTTGTGGGTGAAGACGGGTAAGTCCTCCCGGGACCGGATGCCGAAGATCTCATTTCCAAACAGCTCCGCCCTTCCCGTGTCATCCAGATACAGGGAGATCATCCGCTCGTGAGGCTCAATCCAAAGGCCGGTCAGATAGTAAACCGAGGCTGTGGAGGACACGATAATCTGGGTCAGACCCTCCTGCTTCATATGGGCAATTACTCGTTGTATTCTTTCCTGATTCATATATTGTCACACTTCTTTCTTCTGGCTGGTGTCCACAAAGCAATATCATTAAGTTCCTCTTGACTGGCTTATTAATGACATTGATCCATGGATAAAAAAGTGTCTTCGACACCTCAACCCCCTAGCCCCCATTCATGGGGGAATTAGGGGTTCCTTTTTTTATCGTTTTCCTGCATAATGTTCTCATGAGCGTACTACAGGATAT
>JAETRR010000032.1 GCA_021770065.1 Lachnoclostridium sp.
TGGATTTATTATAATACAATTTCCGATGTTATGGTCCAGAAAAATTGAAAAAAACAGCAAATTTTAAAAGGTGGTAGAATTTACTCCTGCACTGGAATTTACTTTTGCAATTAAGCCAATTTTATGGTCTTCCAATTCATCCCTTATTTTCCGAACTTCTTACAGATATTCACCACCACGCCGCTAAGGGCCAGAAGCGCCAGTGCATTGGGAATCACCATCAGACCGTTAAAGAAATCCGCCAGTTCCCATACCAGCTCTACTTTCAGGGTAGAACCCACCACGATAAACACCACTACAATCAGGGAATAAATCTTTACGGCCCTCGGTCCGAAGAGATATTTCACATTGACTTCTCCAAAAAAGTGCCAGCTCAAAATCGTGGAAAAAGCAAAAAACAAAAGACAGATTGCCACAAAAATATCACCAAACCCTTTAAAGCTGGTAGAAAATGCGGCCTGTGTCAGGGCAATTCCGCCCTCACCCGTCTCCATGGCACCGGTAGTCAGAACGGAAAATACCGTCAGATTCAATACAATAAACGTATCAATAAATACACTGATCATAGCAGTCAGTCCCTGCTCATGGGGATTCTTAGCCGCGGCTCTGGCATGGGCATGAGGCGTAGAGCCCATTCCTGCCTCATTGGAAAAGAGACCTCTTGCCACACCGTAGCGAATGGCTTCCCGTACTGTGATGCCGGCCGCCGCGCCGGCCACAGCCTGCGGCTTAAAGGCTCCGACAAAAATCATACTGACAGCCGCAGGCAGCGCCGTAATATGTAAACAAATCAAAATCAGACTTCCCGCAATATAAACAGCAGCCATAAACGGAACCATCTTCTCTACAACTGCTGCCAGACGCTTCGTACCGCCGACAAAAACCAAAAAAGCCAGAACCGCCAGAATCACGCCAATCACAACCGGAGATAAATTAATATTCCGGGCCTTGAACACACCCGCAAAAGCCGTACCAATGGAATTGGACTGCACCATATTTCCCATAAAACCCAGAGCCAGAATAATAAACACCGCAAACAGCGCCGCCAGAACTTTTCCAAAAGTCCCTTTAAAAGCCTTGCGGATATAGTAAACCGGGCCGCCCGTAACCTCTCCATTCTCTGTAGTCTTATACTCCTGAGCCAGAGCTGCTTCTCCGTAAATTGTAGCCATTCCGAAAAAAGCACTGACCCACATCCAGAAAATAGCCCCCGGGCCGCCGGAAATCAGAGCCGTAGCCGCTCCTGTCAGATTACCTGTGCCCACCTGCGCCGCAATCGCAGTAGCAAGAGACTGCAGCGGAGTCATCTCTCCATGCTCACGCTTTTCTCCGTTCAGCTTGAAATGCCCAAACACCAGACGGCACCCCTCGCCAAACTTGCGCACCTGAATAAACTTAAGACGCACCGTAAAATAAATTCCCGTTCCACAGAGGATAAACAGGAGCACATAACTCCACATAATCCCATTCGCACTCTTCACAAATTCCAACATGATTCTTCCCTCTCTTTTCTAAAATAATTGTGAAAACACAAAAATAAGAGCCGATTTATCATCAGCCCTCCAAAGAGTAGAACATCTGCATTTAAGCCCTGTCCTTTTGCCTGAGAGATAGACAGCCTTTCCCTTATTTCTGCAGGAAAATGCTGCGTTACACCTTCGGCGCTCATTCACTGAGACTCTCCAGAGTTTGTCAGTTTTTGTCTGACAGAGAGTATCATATCACACTTCCCCCAAAAGCGCAACACACATTTCCGCAGCAATCACACCCTCATACCGGCCGACAGGGGCTGCCACTAGATACTGCGGCAGCCCCTTCCGCCCTCACTCCTATTTTTCGCTCCTGGAAGCCTGCAAAAAATCAGCCGAAACCTCATTCTTCCTCATAAACAGCAATCCAAAGGAGCCCGAGCCGCAATTACAGGCAATGGCCGAAGAAGCTTTCTGCAGATAAACATGTTCAAAAGGACAATACTGCTTCACCAGCTTCTGAATATAGGCAATACTTCGATCCTCCAGCCCTGCATAGGTAATAAACAGGATTCTACGATCAATATTTCTTGCATCTAAAAGCACCCGCCGGACATAACGCTTAAGCATATGGACAAAATCTCCCATCTCAACGCCTCTCACCACCATTCTGCTCTTTCTGAGCTCAATAACCGGGTGCAGAAGCAGCGCGTCACAGACAACCTGAATCTGCTTCGGAATCTGCCCTGCCTGGCACATAGAATGGGTACTCTTAATGATAAAAGCCGAAGAAATATAACGCTTCAGATCGTTTACAGCCTTTACAATCTCCGCCTTTGTGGCGTGCTGCTCCGCCATCGAAGCAGCATACAGCGCAATCAGCCCAAGGCTGCTGGAGAGATGACCCGAATCAAGTACTGTAACATTCTCAAAGGATTTCGCCGCCTCAATGGCATTATAGTAACCCTGACTGGCATGTTTTGCCATGGTAATGTGTATTACATTCTGGGCTTCGGTAAGCTTTTCTGCAAAAAAGCGTTCATAGTCTTCCACATCCGGCGCCTCCGAACGAGCGCTCTGTCCCCCTGACATGTGCAGCAGAATCTCATCCGCTTTCAGTTCGATTTCATCCAGAAATCTTCCCTTGTCCGTGCAGACATAATAAGGGCACACGGAAATGCCGAATTCCTTTTTCAAAGATTCCGGAAGGTCACAGACGCTGTCCGTTGTAACCATAACAGACAGCCGCTGTGTCTGTTCAAAAATCAGAATATCCTTTCCAATCTCCGAAATCCCCGTCTCATCCGTCAAATTTACCAATTCCTTTGGAAGAACACTTAGTACAGCCGCCTCAAGAAGAGCACCGCTGACCGGCTTTGCCAGATAACCGCTGAAGCCCTCCTTCCGATAGAGTAACTGATTATCGCTTCCCGCATTGGCTGTAAGAGCAATGACAGGCGTATCCTGGCACAGGCCTCCCGGCTGTGTACGCAGCCTGTGAAGACACTGGATTCCGTCCATCTCCGGCATCAGATGATCCATTAAAATCACATCATAATGCTGCTCCTGTGTCATTCTGAGACATTCTATACCGCTTAAGGCCGTATCAAGCTGAATCCTCGTCTCCGAAAGCAGCTTACGCACTACCATCAAGTTCATATCATTGTCATCCACCACAAGAATATGGGCTTCAGGAGCTTCAAAGCTCTGCCGGTACTTCTTACCCTCGCGAATCCCGGTACGGGATGCCAGCGTAAAGGTCCCCAGTTCCTTGTCATCCACAATATCCTGCTCCAGCATGACAATAAAGGTAGACCCCTTGGTATAGACACTGTTGACATTGATCTCGCCGCCCATCAGTTCCACCAGCTGCTGAACTATACTTAAGCCAAGGCCCGTACCCTCTATATGACGGTTTTTCTCCTGGTCCACCCGCTTAAAAGCATTAAAAATATAGGGAATATTTTCCTTTTTTACTCCCTGCCCCGTATCCTTCACCGTATACCACACCCGTACCCGGTTAAGCCCCAGGCGTTCACAGCGGACAGAAAGCGTAATGGAACCCTCACTGGTGTACTTCAAAGCATTATTTAAGAGATTGATCAGAACCTGCTTAATACGCACCTCATCGCCGCAGAGCATACTTGGAATAGATGAATCCACATGAAGCCGGAATTCAAGCCCTTTTTCTTTGGCCTTGACCCAAATCATATTGACAATCTCTGAAAAGAGTGCCCCTGTCTCATAGGAAACATTCACAATCTCCATTTTCCCGGATTTAATCTTGGACAGATCAAGAATATCATTGATAAGCGTAAGCAGTATCTTACTTGCACCCTGGATATTTCTTGCATTCTCTGCAACATCCTGGGGAATATCCCCTCTGAGAATGATTTCATTTAAACCTATGATCGTATTGATTGGGGTGCGGATCTCGTGGCTCATACTGGCAAAGAAGTGATTTTCTGCTTTATTCAGCTCCTCAATCTCTTTTTTCTGCTGCTGGGACAGCTTATTTTCCTCCTCATACAGCCTGTTTAAAAACATCAGCATCACACTTGTCAGCACACCGATCAAAATAACGGAAGCTGCAGAATCAAAGAAGGAACTCCTCTGTGAGTTCTCGGCAACCATCTGCGGATAATAAAAAGCCAGATAATAGCAGGTCAGAATCTCCAGGATAAAGACCAGAAAAAATCCGGCCTTACGTTTTCCCTCCAGAGTAATGCCGATATAGACAAAGCAGAGCACGAACCACTCCGGCATTCCGCTGTAAAACCCTCCTGCTGAAAAAAAGCTGACAGGGAAAAGTACCAGAAGCATTATGGTAATAAAGGTAGCTCCCGTATTGATACATTCCTTTTTAATACTGGCCTTCACAACCAATGCCATAATCACAAGGCTCACTGCCAGCAGCAGCATATTCGTCAAATTCCTGCCCAGGGAAAAAACAAAAACCAATGCAAGCATACAGATGCCTGTGACCACACGAAACATGCGCTCCCTCAGACTGATTCTATGGTCAAAGATGAATTCAAACCATTTTTCCAACGCCTAAATGCCCTCCTATTCCAGTTCCGTAATGCTCTCGCAGACCTTATCGTAAGCCTGCATAAGTTCGGAATGATTCTGCTTGATATATTCCGTATCGTTATTTCGTCCCGCCTGCTCCAGAGCTCTTGCTTTCTCTGAAAGCTGCTCCGCGCCGATTGTCAGGGAAGTACTCTTCAGAGCATGAACCTTGACGGCATAATCGCCCCAGTTGGCAGTCTCATACAGTCTTTGAAGCTCAGACTTTTTTGCTGCGCTCTGTTCTGCAAAGGTCTGAAGCATTTCCAGATAAAATTCCTTTTCTCCGCAGCAGTACTCCAGTCCCAGCCTCACATTCATGCCGGCCTCCACCAGAGGCGTAAGCTGCATGAAAGAGATGCCTGCGGGCGCAGTCTCTTTCTTTGCCGCTTCCCGCTCTGCAGGCTTATCCTCCACCGGCTCTCCCTGTGAAGTCTTTTGCCGCATAGGTTCTTTTGAAACCGGAATTTCCTTTGCAGTCTTCTTCAGTTCCTGTTTTTTCTGTTCGGATTTCTCCGGCTCCTGTTTTTTCCGTTCAGGCTTCACCGGCTTCGGTTTCTCCTGTTCGGACTTCTCCGGCTTCGGTTTCTCCTGTTCGGACTTCTCCGGCTTCGGTTTCTCCTGTTCGGACTTCTCCGGCTTCGGTTTCTCCTGTTCGGAGCCTTTATGTATCTGATTTCCCTTTATGGGTTGTTTTTGCTCTGTTTTTTTCTGCACGGGTTCTTCTTTTTTCTGAGTAATTGCAGGGGTATGTCCCTTTTCTGTCTGAGCTTCCGCTCCATACTGAATAGACTCCTCCGGAAGCACTTTGCGCAGCACACGTTCGAGGACGGAGCGTTCAATCGGCTTGGGAATAAATTCCGTAAATCCTTCATGCCGGAACATTTCCCTTGCACCGCTGATGGTGTTGGCCGTCAGCGCTACCACAGGCAGTTCCTGATACATTCCGTTATTGATTTCCCGTATACGCCGCAGTGTCTCTACGCCGTCGAAGCCCGGCATCATGTGATCCAGGAAAATCATATCATAGACCTCCCTGCCCAGACGAGCCACAGCCTCTTTTCCGCTGGAACAGGTATCTACCTCTATCCCATAACTTCCCAGAACGCCTTTAGCTACCACGAGATTCATCTCTTCGTCATCAACAGCCAGAGCCCTGACACCTGAACATGAGAAAGGCCTGCGGCCTGTGCTTCCCACAAAGCCGTTTTCCTCCATATCCCCGTTCAGGAGATTAGCCACAGAAAGAGCGGAAAACGGCTTATGAATCACCAAGAGCCCGCTGTCCATTCTTAAGGCAAAATCCCGCTCCGCAATCACCACTACCCGGATTTTTTCTGACAGTTCCTCATAGTAACTGCTGTTCTCCTCATATTCCGCCTGAGCAATAAATACATGTGTCACCGAATGGTGGTTCAATATCTTGAGCAGCCCGTCAAAGTTGTGGGCCTGATGGCCCTCTATGCCGAATCCCTCCACCAGATGCAGAATCATCCTGTCATAGTAGCCCTTCACTTCATCGCAGCTGTATTTTTCAGGCCGGAAATAACAGGCAATGCAAAGCTTATCTGCGTTGGAAACTGCGATGGACGGAGAATCATCCGCCACACCCTGGGGAATAGTAATATGGGCCTCAAGTCCCTCATTCTCCTTGCTGGCAAAATGAATAAATCCACCCATAGAATCCAGAAGCCCCCGGGCAATGGGAATTCCAAGCCCCAGCCCGCCCGCAAAGCGGCTGCTTCCGGAATCCGCCTGATAAAAGTCATCAAACATCTGATTCAGCTGGTCATCCGTCATTCCAATACCTGTGTCATAAATATCAATGGCCAGATTGACTCCGTAACTCTCTTTCCTGGATTCGATGCAGACGTGAATACCGCCCTTTTCCGTAAATTTAATAGAATTTTCCAGCAGAATCTTCAGTACGTGGGAAATTTTTTCCGCGTCTCCGATCAATACAGCCGGTATTCTGGGATCCATATCAAATACCATTTCCAGATGATTCCTGTTTCCCTGCATAGCAGTCATGGTAATGACATCGTTAAGCACTGAAGTCAGCATATACTCCTGCTTCAAAGAAGTGAGCGTTCCCTCCACGATCTCCGTATAGTCCAGCATATTGTTGATCTGATTGGAAAGGCGCTTGCCGGCAAGCTGAATCGACTGCATATCTTCCAGATACTCATAAGGGAGATCCTTCTCCAGAACGACCTCGCTGATTCCGAGAACCATATTAATAGGGGTCCGCAGTTCATGGGAGACGTTTGACAGGAAGACCGCATTCTGCCGTCCTGCCTTTTCCAGTTCCTCAAACGCAGAATTGTACTCCTTTCTCGCCTTCAGTCTCCGTTTGATCCGGTACCTTGCAATAGATACCGCCCCGAACATCACTGCAGCGTCAATCCCCAGGCGTATCATGTCCCTGGAAGACATCTCGCGGGTAATGGTGTGCAGAATGAGGAAATGATACAGCAGTTCCAGCACATACAAGGCGGCCGTCATATACAACAGCCGCTTTTTATCAAACATTGAAAAAATAAGGATCACCATACAGGCCACAGCCGGAATATCATACAGGCTGCTCTCATGGACGCCAAAGAAGAAAAAGCCGATCATAAGCAGACCTGCACACAAATTTTTGTAAAAGGATTCCGAACCGAATCTTCCGATATGAAGACACCACACAAGGGTGTTCCCGACTAAAATAATGGGAATCATCCAGTATTCCCATGATAATGCAAGAGTAATCAAGATCAAAAACACACCGAACACTGTAACAATGACAGCCAGAAGAAGATGAATGCTGGTCTGATCCTCTGTTTTCATTCCTTATCAAACTCCTTTGCAACCCTCTTTAACAGTTCCTGGGGGAAAAATGGTTTTTTGAGATAATTCACTGCACCCAGATTAATTGCTTTCTTTACGTCGTCCTCGTATCCCGACGCAGTAAGGAAAATTACGGGAATCTCATAGGCGGAAGCCTTCATACGCTCAAAGGTCTCAATGCCGTCCATCTCCGGCATCGCAATATCCAGAAGAACAAGATCAAACTCTTCGCTTCTCAGCTTTTCAAGGGCTTCATTTCCTGATTCCACAAGTTCTACATCATAAGTTTTTCCCAGAATCATCTTCGTCCTTTTTAAGTTCATTGTGTCATCGTCCACTACCAAAATACGCTTTACTTCCATAATGCTGCCTCCTGATTCTATTCCGCTTCTGCATCACCTCAAAGATATTGCTCTTTCCGTTTCGCATTATCCCCAAGATATTGCAGTTCATACTTAGAGATTATTAAAATCCCCGTCTATATTATTTTAAAGTAGGAACGGCATAAAGTCAACTATCTCTGGGAATTCAAAATCAAAATAAAGGATATCTCCCTGGCACAATGGCTTAAGAAATATCCTTTCTCATACAGATGTCGTTTATGAAGTCCTACTCACCCAGATAAGCTTTTTTCACAGAATCATCATTCAAAAGATCCTGAGCCTTTCCGTCCAGTACAATCTTTCCGGTCTCCAGCACATAGGCACGATCCGCGATGGAGAGCGCCTTCTTTGCATTCTGTTCCACCAGGAGCACCGTGGTTCCGCCCTCGCTTACTTCCCGGATAATATCGAAAATCTCATTGACAAAGATGGGGGACAGTCCCATGGAAGGCTCATCCATCAGAATAATTCTGGGGCGGGACATCAGTGCCCGGCCCATGGCAAGCATCTGCTGTTCGCCGCCGGAGAGCGTTCCGGCCATCTGGTTTTTCCGCTCCTCCAGACGCGGAAAACGCTTGTAGACGCGGATGAGGCTCTCCTCCACCTCATCCTTATCCTTACGGGTAAAGGCACCCATTTTCAGATTTTCCAGAACCGTAAGCTGGGCAAAGACCCGGCGTCCCTCCGGCACATGAGCCATGCCCATAGACACAATCTTGTGGGCCGGAGTAGTTGTAATCTCCTGTCCCTCAAAGAGAATGTGCCCCTTCTTCGGTGCAATCAAACCGGTGATACTGTGGAGAATCGTTGTTTTGCCGGCTCCATTGGCACCGATCAGAGCTATGACCTCCCCTTCGTTTACCTCAAAGGAAACGCCTTTGATGGCCTGTATCATTCCATAAAATACTTCTATATCTTTAATTTCCAGCATTGCCATTCTTCACACCTCCCTATTCTCCCAGATATGCCGTAATTACCTTCGGGTCATTCAGCACCTCGCTGGTCTCGCCCTCTGTGAGAATCTGCCCGAAATTCAAAACCGTCAGCCTCTCGCAGATTCCGGACACCAGTCTCATATCATGTTCGATGAGAAGAATGGTCATATGGAACTCATCACGCACAAAACGGATCGTATTCATAAGCTCCTGGGTCTCGTTAGGATTCATGCCCGCTGCCGGCTCATCTAAGAGAAGAAGCTTTGGATTTGTAGCTAAAGCCCTCGCAATCTCAAGCTTCCGCTGCTTGCCGTAAGGCAGGTTGGAGGCCTTGTAAGACGCCTCTTCCTCCAGGTCAAAGACTTTTAAAAGCTCCATAGCCCGCTCATTCATCTCTTTTTCCACCTTATAATACTTGGGCAGACGCAGAATGCCTGTCAGGGTGGAATAGGTATAATGATTGTGGAGACCCGCCTTTACATTGTCCAGAACGCTCAGCTCGCTAAAGAGGCGGATGTTCTGAAAAGTCCTTGCGATTCCATGCTGGTTAATCTCTATGGTTCTTTTTCCGGTAATATTCTCCCCGTCCAGCAGAATATAGCCGTCCGTAGGCTTATATACACCGGTGAGGAGGTTGAATACGGTGGTTTTGCCGGCTCCGTTAGGCCCGATCAAGCCGTAAAGCTCTCCCGGTTCAATGGTCATATGAAAATCATCTACCGCCCGGAGGCCGCCGAAAGAAATTCCCAGTTCTTTTACTTCCAGTAATGCCATATTACTCCGCCTCCTTTTTCTGCTTCTTCTGACCGAGAAGCGCCTTTAGGGAGTAACGCTCCCGGAATGCCTGCCCGCCCGGGCTGGAGGTAAAGATCATGGTAGCGATCAGAACAATGGCATACATCAGCATGCGGTAATCATTAAGACCACGAAGGAGCTCCGGCAGAAGCGTCAGCACTACGGCCGCAATAATGGAGCCTCGGATATTCCCGATTCCGCCCAGAACCACAAACACAAGAATCATAATGGACATATTGTAACCGAAGTTTTTCGGCTGTGCGGCCAGTGTGGACAGATTATGTGCGTAAAGCACTCCTGCCACGCCCGCCAGAGAGGCCGATACGGTAAAGGCCAGAAGCTTATATTTCGTGATGTGGATTCCCACGGACTCCGCTGCAATCCGGTTGTCACGGATCGCCATAATCGCCCGCCCTGTACGGGAATTCACCATATTAATCACAATAAAGAGCGTAATCAGAATCAAAATAATGCCGATAAGGAAAGAGGAATCGTGAGGCGTCCCCGTAATTCCCTGGGGGCCGTTTATAAGCACCTCACCGTCCGGCTCCATATTCATGGAAAATGCATCCTTAAAGGAGATATGAAAGCCCTTGCTGTCATGGCCCAGGAAGATGACATTGATGACATTTTTAATAATCTCCCCGAATGCCAGGGTTACGATTGCAAGATAATCTCCCCTCAGGCGGAGAACCGGAATTCCAATCAGGAATCCAAACAGAGCCGCTGCAGCCGCGCCGATAAGAATTGCCAGGAAGAACCTTAGTCCGCTGACCGTGAGGGCTTCCTTGGTGTAATTGGAAAAAAATGCACTGGCAAAGGCTCCCACACACATAAAACCTGCATGGCCCAGGCTCAGCTCCCCGGAGATTCCCACAACCAGGTTCAGGGATACTGCCAGAATCACATAGGTACACAGCGGTACAAGAAGGCCCTGCAGAAGGCTGGATACCATTCCGGCCTTCATCAGAATCTCCATCACCACATAGGCAAGAATCACCATGCCGTATGTAATCAGATTATTCTTTGTATTTTTATTCAATGCTTTCACCTTCATCCGTCCCACCTACACTTTCTCCTGAATCTGCTTACCCAAAAGTCCCGTGGGCTTCACCAGAAGCACGATAATCAATACGGCAAACACAATGGCATCCGCAAGCTGGGAAGAAATATAGGCTTTCCCCAGGATCTCAATGACGCCCAGGAGGATACCGCCGATAAATGCTCCCGGTATGGAACCGATTCCTCCAAATACGGCAGCAACAAATGCCTTGATGCCGGGCATGGCGCCTGTATAAGGCGTCAGCGCCGGATAAGAGGAACACAGAAGCACGCCCGCAATGGCTGCCAGGGCAGAGCCGATGGCAAAGGTCAGGGCGATGGTTGCGTTCACATTCACGCCCATAAGCTGGGCTGCCCCACTGTCCTCGGACACGGCCAGCATAGCCCTGCCGGACTTGGAATATTTAATAAAGGAGGTCAGCGCTATCATAATGACAATACATGCAAGAATTGTAACAATTGTCTCGCCGGAAATAATAATCGCGCCGTCCGCCAGTGAAAGAGGCTCTATAGACACCACGGAGGTAAAGGACTTCGTGTTGGATCCATAGATAAGGAGCGCCACATTCTGCAGAAAATAGCTGACCCCGATAGCTGTAATCAGGACTGCCAGCTTGGATGCTCCGCGCAGGGGCTTATAAGCGATCCGCTCAATCACCATCCCCAATATCGTACAGACCACCACGGAAATCAGCACGCCGATTACAGGGGGAAGCCCCATGCCGCTTACTGCAGTAAACACCACAAAGCCGCCAATCATAATCACGTCACCGTGGGCGAAGTTCAGCATCTTCGCAATTCCGTATACCATGGTATAGCCCAGGGCAATTATGGCATACACACTGCCCAGACTGATTCCATTTACCAGGTAGGATATAAATCCCATCATACATAACACCTCTTTATTCTTTAAAGTTCTACACAATTTGCAATGTATTATAGCATAGATGCAAAGCGTGCACAAGTGGGAAAAGCGGAAAAACAGAGGAACCCTGCGGGCTCCTCTGTCCGAATTCTTTCCTGCTGCCGGTTCCTGTGGGAAAACCGGCGCTCTGTTTTCTATTGCTGTCCTGGTTCTTACAGCGCAACGCCCTCGCCGCCCTTGATCTGAACGATGAGCGGAGCCTTGTTGGGCTCGCCGCTTGCTTCCCAGCTGATTCCCTTGCCGGTGATACCGTCAAAGGTAATGGCTGTCATAGCGGTCTTCATAGCATCACAGATTGCAGATGCATCCATGTCAGCGGTCACGCCTGCCTCTTCCATCGCTGCCTTTACTACATATACGCAGTCATAAGCATCTGCTGCAAACTGGTTGGGAATCTCGCCGTATTTCTCCTGATACTTGCCTACAAAGCTCTTTACCATCTCGTCGTCAGAATTTGCAACGAAGGGAGCCATGTACATCAGATCCTCTGCCAGCGATGCGTCAAAGTTCTCTACGGAGAGAATTCCGTCCATTCCGTCTACACCGAAGAACAGGGGAGCGTAGCTCTGCTTGCTGCACTCTGCCAGTACCAGAGAAGCCTCGGTATAATAGAAGGGCATGTAAAGAAGCTCTGCACCGGCATTCTTCGCGCCCTGAACGGCCGTGGAGAAATCGGTCTTGTTGTCAGCGGTAAATGCCGCGTCGGATACGATCTCAATATTCTGGTTGGCTGCCTCTGCCCGGAATGCCTCATAGATACCTACGGAGTAAGGATCAGAGCTGTCATAGATAACCGCAACCTTGGTTGCCAGGCCGTTCTCGCCAATGTACTTTGCGGACTCAAGACCCTGGTTGGGATCAGAGAAACACATACGGAATGCATTGTCGTACTGTACACACTTAACTGCGGTTCCGGAGGGAGTGAGCTGGAACATATTGTCATTGTAGCTCTGCTCCGCAACTGCGATACAGGGATTGGAAGTTACGCTTCCGACTAATACCTGCATACCCCAGTCTTTCAGAGTATTATATGCGTTTACAGACTTCTCCGGGTCATGCTCATCATCCTGGAAATTCAACTCAATCTGAACGCCGCCGATGCCGCCTGCCGCGTTAATCTCCTCAACCGCAATCTCCATACCTCTCTGTACGGCAATTCCGTAAGCGGATGCGCCTCCGGTGGTAGGTCCGATACCTCCGATCTTGAATACGGAACCGTCGCCCGCTGCCGGTGTCTCTGCGTCGCCGCCTGCCTCTGCATCACTATCTGCCTCAGTGCTCTCTGCCGGTGCCTGGGTATCTCCGCCGCTATTGCCGCATGCTGCAAGGGAGAAGGTCATGGCACATGCTAACAGTAAACTTAATGCCTTCTTTTTCATAATGTTTTCCTCCTTGTTTTATTTCTCTCATCCGATATATGTACCTGCGCATTGCTCTGAATGCGGCTCGTATTTATATCGTTCTCTATATTACTCCCAATAAAATAAATTTGTCAATTCCTTTTCTTCGGAAAATCTTAATTTTTTTGCCGTTTTTCCCAGAAATTTACATTTTTACCGCTTTAAAAGGGTAAATTGCTGTTTTGGGCTATTTCCGGCCCTTGATGCTGACCATATTGCCGTTTACGGAAAGCTGCCGGATGCTCCGAAGGAAACTTGACAGGCGGCTGTAGCCGTAATCTTTCAAGTCGAAGGACGGATACTTTTTATGGATCTCCTCGTAGACCATGGACAGATTTTCGATCTGGCCTCCGTTATCCCGGACAAACAACAGGATTTCTTTTTCCAGCTTCTGCCTGTCCAGATGGCCGCCCAGGCCCACCGCATAGGCAGATTCGATCTTGTACAGATAGAGCCTGGGGCAGGTGTCCTGTAAAAACACAACCAGCTTGGTGTAACCGTAATTGCGCACGTCAAAGTCTGTAAATTTCGCATTTAAGCGGCTCCCGATTTCTCCCAGATAGGTGATTTTTCCTTTGTTTTCATTGTCGTTGATAAAGGAAATGACGGCTTCTTCAATCTGGTGCAGGGGGGTGATGCCGCTTCCATGCTCTTCCTCCGCCGCCTTCACGCCTTTTCGGCCCGCAGCCGGGGATGAGGTATTTTCCACGTCATTGACCTGCTTGTTGATGAGATTCAGATGGATGAATTTGTTGCAGGCTTTTGTGAGAGCCATGGGGGTCTTGGATTCTCCCATGCCGATGACATACATGTTTTCTTCCCGGAGACGCATAGCCAGACGGGTAAAGTCACTGTCGCTTGTTACCAGACAGAAACCGTCTACCTTGCCGGAATAGAGAATGTCCATGGCATCAATGACCATAGCCATGTCGGTGGCATTTTTCCCGGAGGTGTAGGCAAACTGCTGCACCGGAGTGATAGAATTCTCCAGCAGGATCTCCTCCTTCCAGCCGTTTCCTTTGGTGGACCAGTTCCCATAGATCCGGCGGAACGAAGCGTAGCCGTAGTTTTCAATCTCATTGAAAATGCTGCCCGCATATTTGGCGCTGATGTTATCCGAATCTATCAGCACAGCGAATTGTTTTTTATCTTCTATTTGTTCCATAATTCTCCTATTCTTTTTCCTGTTATCTTCCTATTATAAAGAGGGGGAAGCCCGTTGTGACGCTTCCCTCTTTCTCTCTTTGCAAAAGGCATTTGTCCGTGTATGAAAGACACAACCTTCTGTATTTTCTGATTTTACTCTCTCCTTGGAACCGTCTTCCCAGTTTTCCCCTGCAGCGGCTGCCAGTACGGGCTGCCGGTATAGCGTCTCGAAAACAACCTGACCAATGATCTATCCAAGACTGTGCTAAGACAGTACCGCTTCCGCCAATGCTTCCATGGCTTCCCTGTCTGCATCCTTCATGGCGGAACGAATGGTGACTACCGGCTCACAGACGGTAAGATCCTTCATCTCATCCAGTATGCTGCGCATGGTGCGGGCTGCGGACGGTGCCCATGTTCCGTTTTCCAGAAGGGCTACCCTTCGGTTCCGATAGGTTTTTGCCTTTAAGTGGTGAAGGAAATCCTCCATACAGGGAAATACACCGCCGTCATAGCTTGCCGCAGCCAGTACCAGGCGGTCATAGCGGAAGGCCTCTGCTACCACTGCGGGCATATCGGCCCTTGCCAGATCGTATACCTTAACAGGCGCTTCCGTTCTCTCTTCCAGCATACGGGCCAGCTCTTTTGCGGCCTTTGCCGTATTGCCGTGGATGGACGCATAGGCAATGACAACGCCGGACTCTTCCGGTTCATAGCTGCTCCAGATCCGGTACTTTTCCAGGTAAAAGCCCAGGTTCTCCTTTAAAACAGGGCCATGAAGAGGGCAGATCATGGCAATGTCCAGACCGGCGGCTTTTTTCAGAAGAGCCTGTACCTGCGCGCCATACTTTCCTACGATATTGATATAGTAGCGTCTGGCTTCGTCGGTCCAGTCTTCTTCTGTATCCAGAGCTCCGAATTTACCGAAGCCGTCGGCAGAGAAAAGAATCTTTTCTTTAGACTCGTAAGCTGTCATCACCTCCGGCCAGTGTACCATAGGGGCCATGACAAAGGTCAGGGTATGGGCTCCCAGGCTTAAGGTATCGCCCTCTTTTACGGTTACGCACCGGCCGGTGAGATCCGTCCCGAAGAACTGAGGAAGCATGGCAAAAGTTTTCGGATTGCCTACCAGCTTCATCTGAGGGTATTTTTCCGCCAGTCTTCCGATATTTCCGGCGTGATCCGGCTCCAGATGGGATACTATCAGATAGTCCGGAGCCTGCCCTTCCAGGACTTCCTCCAGGTTTAAAAGCCACTGCTCCCCGGCTCTGGGATCTACGGTGTCCATAACGGCGGTTTTCTCGTCCCGAATAACGTAAGAGTTGTAGGAGACGCCGTTTGGTACTTTGTACTGGCTCTCGAACAGGTCTATGGTTTTGTCATCTACGCCTACATAATATACGGAATCTGTTATCTGCTTTTTCATTCTGTTTATCCTCTGATTCTTTTTTTATTTTCGCGGCTGACCGGGTTTATCTTCCGGCCTGATTCTGGATCCTTTCAAATTGTACACAACTTTTAAGGTTCTGGCAAGTACTCTTTTCTATTGTTCCGGGCGAATATTCCTTTAAATTTTCTGTATCCTCTGCGGCCGGCAGCTGTTTAAAACTATATCGCAGATTCTGCTGCTTTGACATGCTCTATGAACCGCCTGCGGATTCCCTCGTACTCTCCCAGGCCCTTCATCAGGCATTCTACCCGGAAGCCTTCCGCTTCAAAGCGGCTGCGCCAGGAATCTTCGTCTTCTCCTGACATATCGTGGATGGCGTGATCTCCTGCCACAATCATAAAAGGCGCCAGCAAAACTTTCCCGGGCCGAAGCTCTCCCACCCTCTTAAGCAGGGTATCCAGAGACGGATATGCCTCCACCGTTCCAAGAAATGCATGGGAATAGCCCAGATCCTTCAGCATATAATCCAGGGCCGCATAGACGGAATTGGCATAATGTGTCGTTCCGTGTCCCATAAATACCAGAGCATCCTTTGGATCCATATCCGAAAATTCTTTCATCACGGCAAGGAGCGCCTGTTCGTTATCCTCTGTCGTTGTCAAAAGCGGATCTCCGAAGGATACGGCTTCAAAATCTGCTTCAAAGGCAAGCACATCCCTCTTCATCTCTTCATTTTCAATTCCATTGACCAGATGGGTCGGCTGAACAATGACCCGGGTAATCCCGTCTGCGATCATCTGCTCTGCTGCTTCTTTTACTGTAGGAATTCTGACATTATCCCTTCGAAGAAGCTTTTCAATGATCCTTTTGCTGGTCCATGCCCGGTATATCCGGTAATCCAAAAATGCCTCCTCTATGTCCTTCTCAATCTGATCAATGGTTTTTGCCCTGGTCCTTGAAAAGCTTGTGCCAAAACTGACCACAAGAATTGCCTTCTTTCCTGCTTCTGCCATGCTGCCCCTCTCCTTAAGCCTGCTTAACGGCCGAAAAACACAAAGCAGATGCTGTCTGCTTTCTGCTTTCCGGTTAATATGATAGATCAAATCTTCCTCCATGTCCACAACTATTTGGGCATCCGTATCCTGCTGTTCCGGTAATCCGGGAATCCTACAGCTTCTTCCATACGACAGCCATCATGATCGGGCAGCAGGCCAGACCGCCTGCGATGCTGGTGACGGGCCCGGCTGCCGGGACGCCGTAGATTCCAAGGCCCCGCAGATGAGGGAGTATCAGGATCAGAGGCACGCCTAAGACGGCTTTGCGGAACAGAGAGAAAAATACGGTCAGCCGGATGCCGAAAAAAAGGAGCAGGGTGAGGGAATTCCCCCACGATCTGCTCGGCCTTTTTTTCGTCTCCTCTGCCGTTTACTCCCCATGCCCGGCACAGCCGTGTTTGTTCTCGCCGCAGTGATGCTCACCGCAGGAATGGCCGTGCTCATGGCCGTGATGGTCACAGTGTACATTGGGATTGAAGTCCAGATTGCCGGCCAGGTATGCTTTGACGGCATCATCTGCCATTCCGGATACGCCTCCGTACAGCTTAATTCCGGCTTCTGCCAGAGCCGCCTGCGCTCCGCCGCCGATTCCGCCGCAGATTAAAATATCTGCGCCTGCCTCTGTAAGAAATCCTGCCAGGGCTCCATGGCCCTGCCCGTTGGTGTCTGCAATTTCTTCTGCCGTGACCTTTCCGTCCTCAATATCGTAGAGTTTAAACTGCTCCGTATGTCCGAAATGCTGAAAAACTTCTCCGTTTTCATAGGTAACTGCGATTCTCATATTGTTTGCTCCTTTCCTTGATCTGCACATGGTCTCTGTGCATAAAGGTATACCCTCCGGGTGTTTCCTTGATCTGCACATGGCTGTTCCTCCTGCTTTTTTGCAGGCTTTTTGACAATAACGAAGGGCGGAACCGTCGCAAAACCGGTAATTTCCGCCGGTGATCCGGAGTGTCTTCCCGTGCACCAGACTGTCAGCCAGTTTTTCCCTGGCAGACTCATAGATCTCGGTCACTGTGGTTCTGGATATGTCCATTTGTCTTGCGCACTGCTCATGGGTCAGCTTTTCCAGATCCACAAGGCGGACAGCCTCATACTCATCCAGGGTCAGGACAATCTCCTCTTTGCTGGGTATCCCCTGGGGAATAAAGCTTTCATAAGCAGGCTCTCTGCAGATTCTTCTACAGCGGCTTGGTCTCGGCATGAAATCTCTCCGTTTCTTTTTTTCCGTTATATGTCGGAAATATTATAACCCGATTTTAAGAAAAATACAAGGGCTTATTTAAATCTATATCATCCGTGTGGTTTTATATTTACACGCTCCAGCTTCTCCTTCTTATAAGCCCCATAGCGTCCTTCCTCAATGGCTGCACGGATCTCTGTCATCATGGTATTGTAGAAATACAGGTTATGAAGCACGCAGAGCCGCATTCCCAGCATCTCTTTTGCCTTCAGAAGATGACGGATATATGCCCTGCTGTACCGCCGGCAGGCCGGGCACCGGCAGCCCTCCTCAATCGGCCTGTCGTCCAGCTCATATTTTGCATTAAAAAGATTGATCTTTCCGCAGTTGGTATACAGATGCCCATGACGGCCGTTCCGGCTCGGATACACGCAGTCAAAGAAGTCCACGCCGCGATCCACTGCCTCCAGAATATTGGCCGGGGTCCCTACTCCCATCAGATAGGTAGGTTTGTCCTCCGGAAGGTAAGGCACTGTCTCTTCAATAATGTGATACATCTCCTCATGGGTCTCGCCCACAGCCAGGCCGCCGATGGCATAGCCGTCCAGATCCATCTCCGCTATCTGCCTGGCATGCGCAATCCGAATGTCTGCAAAGACAGCTCCCTGATTGATGCCGAAAAGAAGCTGCCTGCGGTTAATGGTATCCGGAAGCTCATTGAGCCGCTTCATTTCCGCCCTGCACCTTTCAAGCCACCGGGTAGTACGCGCCACGGAGCGCTCCACGTAATCCCGTTCTGCCAGAGCAGGGGCACACTCGTCAAAAGCCATGGCAATGGTGGAGGCCAGATTGGACTGAATCTGCATACTCTCCTCCGGCCCCATAAAAATTTTCCGGCCGTCCACATGGGAATGGAAATATACGCCCTCCTCCTTGATTTTGCGCAGAGACGCCAGGGAAAACACCTGGAATCCGCCGGAATCCGTAAGGATGGGCTTATCCCAGGACATAAATTTATGTAAACCTCCGAGTTTTTTTACAACCCGATCGCCGGGGCGCACATGAAGATGGTAGGTATTGCTCAGCTCAACCTGGGTTCCGATCTCCTCCAAATCCGATGCGGCAACTGCGCCCTTGACGGCCGCCGCCGTTCCCACATTCATAAAAACCGGCGTCTGCACTGTGCCGTGTACGGTTGTAAGCTCCGCTCTCTTTGCATTCCCGTCTTTTTTCAGTATACGATACATTAATTTTTGTCCTCCCGCTTTCAGTTCCTCCAAATCCTCTGTAAATATTCCATTCTGGCGCCCATTCCTTCCAGCAGCGCGTCTGCCAGAACAAGAGCCGCCATAGCTTCTACTACCACCACTGCCCTCGGTACAATCACCGGATCATGGCGCCCCCGGATGCTGACTTCGATATTTTCCCCATTTTTGTTCACCGTATGCTGAGGTGTGCAGATGGAAGGCGTAGGCTTAACGGCCGCCCGGAATATAAGATCGCTTCCGTCGCTGATCCCCCCTAAGATGCCGCCTGCATGATTTGTTTCCTTTAAGACTGTCTGCCCCCGGCATACAAAGGCATCATTATTTCCGCTTCCTTTTGCCCTGGCTGCTCCGAAACCGTCTCCTATCTCAAAGCCTTTCACTGCACCAATGGAAAGTACAGCCTTTGCAAGATCGGCATCCAGTTTGTCAAAGCAGGGCTCGCCTAAGCCTGCCGGAAGCCCCCTCACTACACATTCAATGATACCTCCCGAGGAATCCTGTTCTTTCATACACTCCTGAAGATAAGCCGCCGCTTCTTCCGCTGCCCGGGCATCCGGCATAAAGAATGCGTTCTCCCAGATGGCTTCCTCCGAAAAACGCTCCCGGTCAATTTCTACAGGACCAATGGCACTGGCATAGGCACATAGATGGATTCCCAGCTCTTTAAGAAGCTTTGCCGCAATCGCTCCCGCCGCCACCCTTCCAATGGTCTCCCGGCCTGAAGAGCGGCCGCCGCCCCGGTAGTCACGAAAGCCGTACTTCTGATCAAAAGTATAATCCGCATGCCCCGGGCGATAGTAAGAAGCTATCTCACTGTAGTCACCGGAACGCTGGGAAGTATTCCTCACCATCAGGGAAATGGGGGTTCCTGTGGTCATTCCCTCAAATATTCCCGAAAGAATCTCCACCTGATCCGCCTCCGCCCGGCTGGTCGTGTACCGGGACTGCCCCGGCTTTCTGCGGTTTAAATATTGCTGGATATCCTCTTCTGTGACGGCAAGGCCTGCAGGGCATCCGTCCACCACCACACCGATTGCTTTTCCATGGGATTCTCCCCAGGTTGAAATACAAAAATGTTTTCCAAATATGGAACCTGCCATAATCTCTTCCTGCTCTTTCTGAATTCTTATGTATCTGCCTTTAAAACAATAAGCATACCTTATTGGACGAAGTCCACCAGCCCCAAAGGGGCATGCATTAATGGGGTACCCGTAGGGTATAGTTTATCATAATAAAGCATCAAACACAAGAGCCCGGCAATCCTGCCAGGCTCCCATTTCTATTCCTTAGTATCTGTGTACGACCCGGAAGTGAACACATCCTTTATTTCTTACTCCGCTTCCGCCACAGGCGTAATCACAATATTCTCCCCGGAGATTCCTGTCTTGCGCTTCACGATGTCTTCAATCTGGGCCCGGCCTGCGTCGTCGATCTCTGTCATATTCACAACCACATCCGCCTGCCCGTCAGTAATACTTACCACTACATCTTCAAAGCCTTTGGCCTGCAAAAGAATCTCTGCGGCGGATTCGCGCTCCGCAATATCGGTCAGGGCAATCATGCTGTCAATGGCTTCCTGCTTCTGGGCATCGGAAATATTCGTGTTGTTGATGACCTCCAGAAGGATTTCCTTATTCCTGGATCGAAGCTGCTCTCTGGTCACCTTCGCCTCGGCGGAAAATCCCACACCGGATGTTGTGTTTGCCATTACGGCCTCACCCGGATTCTCATCCTCTCCAAGCTCTGCCGTATCCAGATCCGATGCATCCTGATCAAGGCTTGCAATGTCGCCGTCTGCGAACTGCAGCTCCTCAAGTCCTGTCTGGGCGTACAAATCTTCTGCAGAAATATCGGCTGCCATATTGTCCTCATCCTCTTTTGCAACCGCATCCGAGCCTGCCGTAATGCTGGCAGAGTCAAGCTTTGTTCCGGAATAGTTTAAGTACCCTGCTACCGCGATCATAATAGCCAGCGCGGTAATGATCATCTGGTTTTTTTTGAATATGTTCTTCACTTTGAACCCTCCATCTTCATTATTTTTATTTTATGTGCCTCCCTCCCGTTCGTTTTCCTGGGTAGTCCGGCTTCCTCCCTGAGAATCTGTCTCTTCCACCCTCTGGCTTCTGGAAGGCGCGTCTTTCTCCACCACTTTTTCCGAGGAGGAACGCAGCGTAATCATCACCTCTACCCTGCCCACACCTTCCACCTTCTCTAAGACCTCCTTCAGACGCTTTTCCTGCTGCCGTTCATAGGAATTCTCCGATGATGTCTGATCTGTTCCTTTTAAGTCATCCCCACCTGCATCAGTTTCTTCCATCCGGGACGTTTTTTCCCTTTTCGGCTCTGTCGGAATGGC
The DNA here is from genome assembly GCA_021770065.1 of Lachnoclostridium sp. Lineage (GTDB taxonomy): Bacteria > Bacillota > Clostridia > Lachnospirales > Lachnospiraceae > Laedolimicola. The sequence continues at coordinate 21,266 of JAETRR010000032.1, forward strand.
TATCACCAGCAAAAGGACGCCAAAGAGCAGGAGAATCACAAGCTGATCCTTCTTCGGCTTTTTAATCTTCTTCCGGTTTTCCGATTTCAATATGGATTTCAGGAATTCCACTGCTTTCTCCTTCCTCCTTTTCCTGTACCTGTTCCTCCTTTAAGCTCTCCGCCTCATCCCGGGCCTCGTAAAGCTTTTCCTCCAGATGTCTTTGATATTCCTCCTCTATGGCCTCCTGCTTCTCAAGGAAATCCTGGAGCTCCCGGTCATAAGTTTGTCTGGCGTAATTATCATCCAGCTGCCTCTCCAGCCCAAAGACGGAGAGAAACGGAGACATGACGAGAATCATCAGAACAATTCCCATAAAAAACTGCAGATATTTCCGCTGGTTCTTCTCCGGAAGCACATGAAGCACTACCACCATCAGAAGCGTATAAAACGCAATATCCTGTATCCATCCAAATAATAATTCTTTCATTCCAGTTCCGTAATGCCTCCTCCAGTCCCACTTATCCGGAACAATTTACAATCACGCCCTCTCACCCTCTCACTGATACGGTGACTACGGCGATGGTCAGCATAAAGAGTACCGCTGTTGTGAATACCACACGGAACAGCAGGCGGATTCCCTCCCCCACCCCGGACACACAGCCGGTCATCCGCTTATCTGACACCGGCTGAAGAAGCGCTGCAGCCAGCTCCAGAATCAGCATCAGCACTCCGAGCTTTACAAGGGGCATCAGGCAGATCAGCACAATAACCACCAGCGCCGCCGCACCGATGCCGTTTTTTATAAGCACGGATGAGCCGAGAACCACATCCGTCACGGAACCGGCGATATTTCCGATGCCGGGGATCATTTCCGCCGCCCGGCTGAACAGGGTGGTTTTCAGGGAATCCACCGCCGGGTTTAAAATCCCCTGGATGGTATTAAAACCAATCACCACTGCGAGCATGGATTTCAGCAGCCATACGGTAACCCTGGATGCCATCTCTTTCATCTGGGACAGATACTCCTCCCTGGTCAGGTGGTTCACAAAGACGAGAATCACATGCATCTGAATCAGTGTCATCAAACCGTTTTGAATCAGTCTTTGAATAAAATAAATCAATCCCAGAAAAAATTCGTAGAACACCAGAGCCGTAGTGCTGCCGGAGGCCATGGTCACGGCCAGGCAGAAAGCCGGAACCAGTACATTCATAAAACTCTGGATTCCGTCAAGCACCTCCCTGGTAATCTCTACGGCTCCGGAAAATATCTGCAGCAGAATCAAAAACAGCAAGAGGTATGTTATCTCAAAGCTCACTTCCGCAATCTGCTGATTCTGGAAAATATTCGAAAAATTGGACATCAGAGCCGCCGCTATGCCAAGAAGCAGAATGGAGAGTAACAGATGTTTCTCGGTACTCCAGTTATTACCCATCTGCTCCACAACCGCCGACACAAAACTCTCCAGAGTAAACGGCTGCTCCCCTCTTAAAAGCTCCATCACTGTATCTTCAAACCGGAATTCTCCTCCCAGGATCTCCTCCACAGACTGTTCAATCTCATCAAAATCCAGCTCCTCCACCATGGACAGATCTGCCGCCTGCACCGGAAAGGACAGACAGAATCCGCAAAACAGAATACCAAATAAAAAACGGAGGATGAAAGGCCCTAAGCATTTTCCCGTATGCTTCATTCTCATGTCCCCAGAAATTCCCGGATGGTCTCCAAAAGGGCCGTGATAATAGGCATGCTGACAGCCAGAATGGAGAGCTTGCTGAATACTCCGATCTGTCCGGCAATCGCACCATACCCCGCATCACGGCAGATATCCGAGGCAAATTCCGCTATGTAGGTGATGCCTATGATTTTGAGCAGGGCCTGGATGTAAGAGCTCTGGATAGAAATGGAGCTTTGAATCAGCTTCACGCTCTCCACTACCACTTCCAGCTTCCCGGCCGCTAAAAACAGCAGAAATACACTGGTGGCAATGCTGAGATAGACGGAAAATTCCGGCTTGACTGCTTTTATCTGAAGTGCCAGAAGAACACCGGCAATTCCAATCATGGCTGCCTGCAGCATATAATATATCACCTCTTATTCCAGTTCTGATTCCAGTTCCGTAATATCCCTCCCATGCACCTGTATGAAATCAATTTCCAGCCGCAGGTCCATGCGTCTGTAAATTGATTTGTGCATCGTGCGGGATATTACTGATTCCAGTTCCGTAATATCCCTCCCCATGCACCTGCATGAAATCAATTTCCAGCCGCAGGTCCATGCGTCTGTAAATTGATTTGTGCATCGTGCGGGATATTACTGTTTCCAGTTCCGTAATACTCTTTACAACGCAAAGAGCCTTTGCATGGTATCAAACAAGTCAAAAATATAAGGCAGAATCCAGAACAGCACCAGCACCAGGCCGGCCAGGCTGGTGAGGAATGCCTGCTCCTCCCGTCCGCTGTGCTTTAGAATCTGACTCAGCACAGACACAAGGATTCCCACCGCTGCAATTTTAAATATGAGATTGACGCTCATAGCTTCCTCCCGTTTACACCAGCAGGATGACCAGGAAAATGCCTCCGGCCACTCCCAGGCTTTGGTACAATTTCTGTTTTGTCCGGGCTGCCTCCTGTGCCTCCCGGATACGAAGCTCCAGCTGTTCCAGGTAGAGATCAATGGAGGACAGCTGCATTTCCAGATCAAGATATCCCAGAACTTCGCCCAATCCCCCTAACTGCTCCTTGTCCTCCTTTTTCAGACGGGTGTCGGACAGACTGGACTTAATCTGTGCCTGCCAGAGTTCGCCAAAGCTCCTGTTCCCGGGATTTGCCATCTGCTCTGCCAGCTCCTCCAGGAAGCTTCCGAAAGGCTCCTTCATGCGGACTGCCATACTGGCAAATGCCTCCGGCAGAGGAGTTTTCGTATATTTAATCTCCCCTCTCAGCATATAGATCATCTGTTTTAACATGCGAAGCTCCATACAGCGTCCCTTTAAGTCATTGCTGTAACTGGCGCCGATTCCTGCGGCCGAAGCCAGAATCAGCAGGGCACCGATTCCTTTTATCACAGAACTCTCCCCCTTTCATCCAGAATCCGCCGGACCATACCTGTCCGGACTCCACAGTCCTCCCCGCAGCTCTCTGCCGGTTCCTCTCCCCCGGGAGCCAAAGCCTGCGGACTGTCAGAGCCCATAATCACATAGCGTTCAAAGATCTGTTCCTCCACAAGCCTGCGAAGAAGAGGTTTGGATCGAATATCATCAAGAGAGTTTCCGTGAACCGTGGCAAGAAGGCGGCAGCCGCAGAACAGCGCCGTCTCCATGGCACGGATATCCTCCTCGCGCCCTATCTCATCCACCGCCAGAACCTCCGGCGCCATAGAACGGATAAGCATCATCATTCCCTCCGCCTTGGGGCAGGCATCCATCACATCCGTGCGGATTCCTATGTCATTGGCCGGAATTCCCTGAAAACAGCCGCATATCTCGGAGCGCTCGTCCACCACTCCCACCGTGCGGCCCTTAAACCCTTTTGTCCCGTTGGAAATCAGCCGGACCAGATCCCGGAGCAGCGTAGTTTTTCCGCCCCGGGGAGGTGAGATCAGCAGGGTATGTTTCAACCCTGTCTCATCATAGAGATAGGGCAGTACCTTGTCCCCGCAGCCGATAATCTGATGTGACAGCCGAAGATTCAGACAGGAAATATAGCGGATGCTTTTTACCTTGTCCCCATCCAGGACAGCTTTTCCGGACACACCCAGGCGATGTCCGCCCCGGAGGGTGAGATAGCCTTGTTTCAGCTCATCTTCATAGGCATATAGAGAATATTTTCCCACCAAATCCATCGTCTCCCGGATCTCCCTTTCCGTCACCAGAAAGGCTCTCCGGGGCTCCTTTAAGATTTCCCCCTGTTCAGACAGAAAATATTCCTCTTTGTCCAGACGGATCAGAAAAGGTTTACCGGCCCGGAGGCGGATCTCCTGAAGCTTTTCAAAATCCAGCTCTGTCTGTTCCAAAATCTCCCGGATATGCCGGGAAAAGAGATGTATAATCTCATCCTTGTCCTTCATTTTCTCACCTCTTAGGAAAGTATATGAAGACGGGCACAAAAAAAGACTAGCAAAAAAGCGTGCTTTTCTGCCAGCCTTATTTTAAATCCCGTCCTTTCCCATAGCCCTCGGGAACGGACAAGGGAACCGTAAGATTAATATTTTATTCTTGATAAAACCTCAACGCTCTCCGCAAAATCGGAAATCTTCCAATCACTCTCATATCTTTTCATTACGTATTTGCAGCGCTGCACCAGCAGCGTTAATGGTTCCCCTGGTTTTTGCACAAAATAGGTTTCTCTGGTTGTCACAACGCAATTGTCGGAATCCAAATACTCCACATTTTCAATCTCATAAGAGTTCAGCGCCTCCGAAATCCCCCTCTGTACATATTTCTCCTGTGCCGCCGCTATCGGGCTTCCCTTCTCCAGATATGGTTCAATACAGGAAAATGACTGCTGAGTCATGGCGTCGGCAAAGGCCCTCATATATGCGGCAGCCACGGCTTCCGGACCGCTTAAGAATATCCCCGCACTGTCCACGCTTACCAGAGTGTGCGGCGTGTATGTATAATTGACATCGCCGCCATATTCCAGTGTATGGTAACCTGCCGCGATACTGCTCTCTGAAAACAGATCCACGGATGAGGTATCTTCAAATTCCACAAGATACAGCTGCTTTTCCTGCCTGTATATCTGCTGATAAATTCCCTGGATATCATAGATATTATTCACGTAATAATAGCTTCCCCCTGTCTGCAGGGCAATCTGCCGGGCAGTTGAAAAATCATCACGTCCGATTCCTATAATAAAGATCGGTATGTGGTATCTCTGTGCCAGCTGGATCACGTCACTGCTCGTGCAGGAGCTGTAATTATCCAGTCCGTCCGTAAAAGCGATGACACATTTTGCCCCGGAACGTGCTGCTGTCTTATTGACTGCTGTGTAGAGCGCATCATAGAAAGCCGTCATATCCTGCGTATACAATCCGTTAATCCTGGATATCAGAAGATTTGCATCGTTGGTAAACGGCTCTTCAATGTACACACCGTTACTGAAAGAAATCAGTTCAACCATATCTCCCGCCGCAAACTGCACACTGTTGACAAAGCTGGTCATAACGCTCTTTGCCGTATCCAGGGAACTTCCTGACATGCTGCCGCTGACATCGGCCACTATGTCAATGTTCAGCGCCTCCGTCTCATCAAGCTGATTCACTCCTTTGACAAGCTGTTTTATATAATTCCCGTCTGCATCTTTTTTGCGGACAAAGAACATGCCGCCGTCCAGTCCCTGAACTGCATCCCCGGTACGCTGATCTGTAACACTCAGGTAAAGCCGGACATTCGGATATTCCGTTACATCAATCTGTTGAACAGAAATATTCAGAGGGTTTTCCGGTTCTGCATATTTGTAATATATCTCATCCAGCTCCGCAAATATATCTGATATTTTCCCATATTCTCTGGCCGGCAGAAGCCCCTGCACCTCCTCGATCCGGCTGTTGTATGTAAGGATATCATCGGCCTCCGCAATTGAGAGATTCACCTTGCCGTATTCGGACAGCTTCCCGTTTACATAGGCGTCATTTGCCTTTATCAGCTCGTCAAATGCTTCATCTGCCGCATTTATGCCGGTATCCAGGTTGTCAATGTCCCGTTCCCGAACCGTCGCATCCAGGCTGTCTACTGCTGCCGCATATGCCGCATATTCGCTTCCGGACAGATTATATTTTTCCAAATCGTCTTTCATCGAATCCAGCTTCTCGCTGCACTGTGCAAGTTCCTCCGCAAAGCTCCGGCTCTTTAAAGCAATCTGCTCCAGTTCCCCCAGCAGTTCCTTCTTTTCATCAGAATCCGTCAATCCTAGTTTCTGCCATGCATTTTCCACCTCTTTCAATTCTTTCTGGCAGTCCGGTATATGATTCTCCTGAATCTGGCCGGCCATCTCATCGTACTGTCTCTGCAGTTTATGGTCTGCATTCTTTAAAAAAAGGAATGCGCCCATAGCCGCGACTGCAGCTGCGGCCAATATAACAGCCGGAATTGCTCTCTTCTTATTTTTTCCCAAAAAAGCCTTTTTCCAGAATGCAGTTGTATTTCCGCTGCCTGAAACCGGCAAAGCTTCTATCTCCGCTTTACAATCAGCACACAAGTCCCCTGTTTCAATTTCTTTTCCGCATTGTCTGCAAAACACTCTATAAACCTCCTATTCGAATCCCAATCCCTTTGTGATCCCTTCCGCATCCGCTCTCGCCCACTCCATGGCCAGATTTTCTGTCATAGCCTGTCTTCTCACTTCCTCAACCGTATGATACCCATGCTCTACAATCATCCCCGGCACTCCGGCATCTGCCGCACCCCGGAGTACTCCGTAATAATCTCCGTCCGTCCCCAGCCTGCAGCAGACCGTTCCCTTCACATTCAGACTGTCATTATATTCATCGGTCCAGGGCCTGACAGAATCCCTGCATGCCCTTTCAAACTGATCCGCAGGGGACAGGCCAAGCCGGAAGTTTGCTGCCGTGACGGCTTTCCCTATCTCATTGGCAACGGTAAGCATCTGCTCGCTTTGACCTGCTGTCTGGTTCACAATCACCAGCGTCTTGTTGATTGCCAGGGGCTGCTGCCATGTATCGCAGCCGTTTGCATTGTCATTGTTCGCATTCGTGTGGATGGAGAGGAACAAATTGCTTCCAACAGCATACTCTCCCCTCAGACTGATATGCCCTCTGTCCAGGGCCGCATTTGTATAGCCGGCTATGGTGATATTGTCCGTTTCACGGGTCAGATAGGAATCAATCCCATGCTCTGCCAGCTTTCCCTTCAGTGCAAGCCCCACACGAACCGTAAATATTCCTTCTTCATAACCGTACATATTTTCTCCGGATGCTTCCGATGCTCCCTTGTAATGCCCCGGATCTATACAGATTAGGACATTACTTGCCATACTTTCCTCCGTCCCCGTATACCATACATTATCATTCGTCCTGACATCTATCCGATATCGATATTGCGCAGGATCCGGTGAGTCCAGAGAGTCTGTAAAAGTGTATTCATATGCGGACTCTTCCCCGGAATCTGCATTTTTACGGAATGCTTCTACTGTCCCGATTTCCTCCCATTTTTCTGATCTGACATTTGCCGAGCTTCCCCTGCGCATAATGACATACTGTCCGCCTTCCACATCACCGTCATCCGGAATCCCGTTCCACATAATGCATATTTCCGTAGAAGATACTCTCTTTGCAGCAATACTTTTTACCGTATCCCGTTCCATTACTTTAGGCATATCATTTTCGTATACTTCCGTCTCTTCCGACTCGAATTTAAGAGTTTCCTCCGCTCTTACCGGCTCCTCATTTTTTTCCGGGACATAACCAAGTTTTTCTATATTTACTTTGAAAAGAGCGGTGTTTTTGATATGCTCGCCGGATTGCTTTTGGAAACCTCCAAAAAGCATAGGCCGGCATAATACCATGGCTCCGCCTGCCGCAGCCAGCAGAAAAATAATAAGAAATGCAGTTATACGCTTTTTCCTTCGTCTTCTCATCTGCACTTTTCTTCTATATCTTGTCCCCTTGTACACGAAAAGCAGCCTTTCACGAAAAATCTATCCCTTTTATTCCGGCAATATTGCATTGCATACATCTGAAACATAATTCTCAATAAAATAAATGGGTTCCTCTGATTTTATAAACCACCCATTATCATTTCTTTCCAGCTTAAGCTCAATATCAATGCTGCGGATCTCTGCCATATCAAAATCCGCTTTCATTTGTTCTGGCCATTGGTCATATACCGGTCCTAAAATCTCCTTCACTGCATTCGCGATGGATATCGGATCGCGGGCAGCAGCGGCAAGCGTAATACTTGTAAATATAGCAGTTAGATTCTCTATTTCATAAGAATTTGTTATGATGTCAAATACTTTTTCTCTTGAAAGCTGTACCGCCGCATTAAAATCCGGAGTTTTCACTTTCAGCCGGACAACAGCATCACTGCCTTCTACATGAATCTCGCTCAGTTCATAATCTCTTACAGAATTTGACAGTCCATAGCTTAATACATCTTTCCACGCAGCATCTGTTCTCATCAGTGAAATCAGCACGTTATTAAGAATATTACTGCTTGTAATATTTTCGCTCGAAATCACATAATCTGAAAAGTCCATATTTTTGTCATAATCTGTATAGGTAAGCGCCGTATCTACATCTTTGTTTTTCAATGCATCAAGACAGGCCTCTACAACAGCATGCACTTCGTTCTCCGTATGCTTTGGCATAAAATAAAATTTGTATGACAGAAAACCTGTAACAGCACACAGTAACAACAAGACAGCCGGAAATAATCTGTTTTTCCTTTTTTTCTTCTCTTCCTTAACGGGCATAAGCAGATTATCCTCAGCTGTCTTTACCTCATATCCTTTCATCCCCCTATGGTGTCTCCTTTTCATTTGCACGTTTCCCGCATTTGGAACAATACACACTGCCGTAGGGAATGATTTCTCCACAATTCATGCACATCATATTTCCCTCCAGACGGAGCTTATGTGCATAGAAGCTTTTGCGGTTTTCGTCCAGTTTTTTCACCAGTTCAATTACTTCTTTATAGCTTTCCTCCAGGTTATCATTATTCATATTATCTCTGTAAAACATAGAACCCAGCTGGGTAAATTTCTGCTGAATCTCTGCCTCTATCTGAATCATATTCTGCTGAACACGCTCTATTTCTGTAGGTTCCTGATGCCCTATGTTTAAAGGGGCCTTCAATTTATCCATAAAATTTGCCATTTTAAGTTTCTCCTCGAAATTATATGTAATATATCAATGATTTTGTTCTACCATTTTTCATACCAGGGAACATCATAACCTTCATTATAACCACCGTCATAACCGCTGTCATAACCTGAATCCCAGCCACTATCAAAACCATCATTTACACCGCCGGAATAAGCTAACGCCCCTATGAGCATAAATAATACTATTAACACAGCTGCCGCTCCTGTGGCTATCCCTGTCACTGCCATGCCTATCTTATATTGCTGTCTCTTCGATAATCCGATTATGCCGAGAATGATGCCGACAATTCCAAATATGCCGCCAATCAAAAAAATTGACATTGCGATTCCGACAATTCCAAATACCCCTGCCACAATTCCTACCACAGACTGTTTCTTTTCCCCATTACTTACAGCACTGCCGATATTACTCTGTACATTCATCACTTGCGGAGCTGTGCTTCCCGTCCCCATACTTACCATTCCCCCACATTTTGGGCAAAATCCTTCGCCGGTAGGTATCTCCGCTCCACACTTACTGCAAAAACCAGCCATAACAATTACTCTCCTTCATATCTGCTTATTTTTTCAAAAAGTGTACTTTTACAAATCTCCTGTTTCTTAATCTGAGCCTTAATCTGAAATGTATAAATTTTATTGCCAAATTGAAATTTTTGTGATAAAATCGGTACAAGTGTAAAAGATGGATATAATTTGTAAAAGTACACTTTTGCAAATTATATACAGAATTTATTCTGCAGAATTTTCCAGTTTTCTTGCTTTTCCATAAAAAGTACCCACCGGCATTCCGCAGGCATCAGCTGCCTGGCGGAGTGTTATTTTTTTCTTCCTCCAATCACGGTGTATTTCCCGGAAGTTTTCAGGATACGGAAGCTCAGGCCGGCCGAATCTGACCCCTCTGGCTTTCGCCGCTGCGATCCCTTCTTCCTGCCGCTGCCGGATGTTCATCCTCTCATTCTCTGCGACAAAGGACAATACCTGCAGGACGATATCGCTTAAGAATGTGCCCATCAGATCTCTGCCTCTCCTGGTATCCAAAAGCGGCATATCCAGAACCACGATGTCGATCCCCCTCTCCTTGGTAAGAACCCTCCACTGTTCCAAAATTTCTTCATAATTACGCCCCAGCCGGTCTATGCTCTTGATATAAAGCAAATCATCTCTTTTCATCCGCCGAACCATGCGTTGATAAGAGGGACGGTCAAAGTCCCTTCCTGACTGTTTATCCAGAAAAATGTTGCCGGACGGAATTGCCAGTTCGCGAAAGGCTGCCGTCTGCCTGTCTTCACTCTGATCCCGGCTGCTGACCCGGATATATCCATAAATATTCATTGTGTTCATCCTCTCCTGCGCTTTTGCCCTCTGCATAAAAAAAGCTGTGAGAACAGCCGCCGATTCGTGCTGACTGTTTTCTCACAGCTTATTTATAGAATATTGCTTACAATATTCCGACGGTTTTAAACCCACCGCAATCTTACTCCGAAATCTGAAAATGCTGATAATCCTTGAGGCTCTTCCAATCTCCTCCCCAGGTGAAGCCATGCTCGGAAAAGAGCCGCCAGCACAGATCCCCATCCTTTCCAATCTTATGCGGAAAATCCGCCTCCCGATCTGCATAAGGTTCGCTGTCCTCCGGAGAAATGTGCTCCACGCCACCGGGATAGGTCACATACGGGTTGTAAAAAGGATTGATATCAATGGCAAGCCCGTATGCATGACGTGAAAGCTTTTCACTCCCCTCCACGACCCGGTAATTAAAGGCGGATGTGTTGTTGTCCAGAAGGGAGGCATGATCATCGCCGCCGTAATCATCAATCAACCGCATCTTTTCAATCTGATAGCCGTTTTCGTAAAGGGTCTGAAAAATCTCAAGTATTGTATCTGCAATGGATGCATGGACGATAAGCTCGCCCACATGGGTCTGCTCATCAAAGCCTACATATAGAAGCCGCAGATAGCGCAGATCTTCTAAAGAAATGTTATCATTTTCCACATAGGAAACGCCGTCCATCCGTGCGAAGATCTCCTCCGGGATCTCCTGTGCAAAAAAGAGGTCCGAGATCTCTTCCTCCGTAAGCTCCTGTTCCACAACCGTTCCGGACATACAGGTGCGGTAGTCCGGCATCTCTTCCTCCGGTCCGGCCATATCCGTCTGACTGTCACCTTTCGGAGCTTCTGTCGCCGGCCCTTCTTTTAAATCCTGCTGTTCTGCCTCTCTCCAGGCCTCCAGCTCCTCCAATCCGGCATCTTTCCGATTGTCTGCCTGTTCCTGTTCCGGATTCCTGTCCTCCGTGTAATTGTCCTGCACACATCCGCTTAACAGGCAAATGGCCATTCCTGCAATAGAAATGACCATTTTGACAGAATTATTCCGCTTACTCTGTTTCACAAAGCACTCTCCCATTTCTCTCTTATGCCTTTGCCTTGATATATCCCTGTGCCTTCAAAAATTCCGCACAGAGAACTGATCCGCCTGCTGCTCCGCGGACAGTGTTGTGGGAAAGACCCACAAACTTCCAGTCATAGACGTGATCCTCCCGGATTCTGCCGATAGAGATACCCATGCCTTTCTCAAAGTCCACATCCAGCTTTACTTGAGGACGGTTATCCTCCTCCATATATTGGATAAACTGCTTCGGTGCGCTGGGAAGCTCTAATTCCTGGGGCAGTCCCCGGTAATTCTGCAGCTTCTCTATGAGCTGTTTCTTTGTTGCCTTTTTGCGGAACTTCACGAATACGGCCGCCGTATGGCCGTTCAACACAGGCACACGGATGCACTGGCAGGTGATTACCGGCTCCTTGGCAAGCTTAATCTCGCCGTCTTCGCAGGTTCCAAGAACCCGCAGCGGTTCCTTCTCGCTCTTCTCTTCCTCGCCGCCGATGTAGGGAATCACATTCTCCACCATCTCCGGCCAGTCCTTGAAAGTCTTTCCCGCTCCAGAAATGGCTTGATAAGTAGTCGCCACCACCTCATAAGGCTCGAACTCCTCCCATGCCTTCAGTGCCGGCGTATAAGACTGAATGGAGCAGTTGGGCTTCACGGCAATAAAGCCTCTCTTTGTTCCCAGACGCTTCTTCTGCTCCTCGATAATCTTCACATGCTCCGGGTTAATCTCCGGAATAATCATGGGCACATCCGGAGTCCAGCGGTGGGCGCTGTTGTTGGATACAACCGGCGTCTCGGTCTTTGCATAGGCTTCCTCAATGGCCTTGATCTCGTCCTTGGTCATATCCACGGCACTGAATACAAAGTCCACCTCTGCCGCAACCTTTTCCACCTCGTTTACATTCATAACGATAAGCTTCTTCACGGCCTCCGGCATAGGGGTGTCCATCTTCCAGCGGCCGCCCACAGCCTCCTCATAAGTCTTTCCTGCGCTTCTTTCACTTGCCGCAATGACTGTTACCTCAAACCATGGATGATTCTCCAGCAGGGAAATAAATCTCTGTCCCACCATTCCGGTACCGCCAAGGATACCGACTTTTAATCTGTCACTCATTTTTCATATTCTCCTCTTATTTCTCTGATGGGCGGCTTTGTGATCTGCAGCCATTCCGATGAATACTCCCGCCAAAGCTTCCTTGCACTGCCGCCTTTTTTCTATGTATCCTATCGCATTTCTATGGAAAATGCAAGTATTTATTTCCTACTTTACAACCAATTCAATGCTTTATCTTTAATTTTTGCATACCATTCGTTCTCATCCTTCGCCGCTTTTGCTTGTTCCAACGAATATTCAAAAATGCCTTTTACCCGATCCGAATCGGGCACATAGCCAGCCCTATATGATTGTTCAACCATACTAATAAATACATCTAATTCCATGGGCACTATAATGGATTGGCCGCCATAAAATGCTATATTCACAGTGTGTAACGCATAGAAATATGCAATACAGGACTCATTAATTTTTGGAGCAATGAACAGGCAGTACGCATCCTTTCCCGTTTCCTTCTTCAATTTGGCAAGATGCCTTGAAATAGGCTCGCCTTCCATCTCATACTGCCTTTGTCCGGACTGCATGGTAACTTCCACTGCTAATTCAAAATCACCATAATCACAAATAATATCTGCCGTATTACCTTGAGCAGTTGACATAGGCTGTCCTTTATCATCCAATTTTAAATTTGCTTTAATATTACCGCCATCAAGCATCGTCATAGCACGCCATGTATTCCATTCTAACATTAAGGGTGCATCATATAATGAATCCGACTTGATATCCCTAAATATTTCCATTACATCATTATATTCTCTGTATTCCTTTAAATCTCTCACCTGTTGTTCAAGAATTTCGATCTTTTTACTTTGGATAGCCTCATCTATCTTATCTTTTAACTGCTCTGTTGTATTTTCGGTCAAGTCTTCTAACGAACCAAAAAGCTCAGAAGCCTGTCTAAGCAGGCACATTCTATCGTCTGAATACAATACCGGCAATGATGCATCAAATAAATACTCTTTATATTTTTCTTCATTATCTACATATATGGGTTTTCTATCCACATTATTTAAAAAAAATTCAACCTCTTTTTTCTTTTCAGGCATTATGGAAAGCGAATGTCCCCTCTGGGATATTTCAACCATACCAGTCGCACGCAAATACCGAAAACAAGCATCTGTATAATCTCTCAAGTTTCTCGATTTTGTTTTTACAAATTTATCCAAAGACTTCTCTTTTGATTCTCTTGTTTTTATATTACCTTCTTCTATATCATTCCGATATATCTTTTCTACTTCCCCACGTAAGTACTCCCCTCTAAATACCTTATAACTTGCTTTTGTATATACCTTCATCCTTCTAAACTGCCTAATTCCAGCGGCAATTTCCTCAAATTTTGAATAATGTGTCAATTGCATACCAAATATCATCAGTTCGTCAAAGCTTACAGTTCCCAATTCATAAATCAATCTAAATATTTCCAAATAAGGTTTTACTCCAAATATTCCTTCAAATTGTCTGGGTTCTTTATGGTAGGGAGACGGTAACTGAAATTTCAAAAGCTGTCTCAACAATATTTCTTCTGTCCTTTTCCCACTAATAAGCTGTCTGCCCGGCTGTGCCAGACTTATTACGGGTTTTAAATCAACAAATCCTAAAGCTTTTGGCGCACGATTAATGCGATCTCGCGCACTAAATGCCATTTCTTTTGCAGAACCTTCTCCTTGAAAATCCTTCCCTTCTGCTAATCTTTTTATGAATTCTACCTGGGTATCTGCATTCCATACCCTGCCCGCGCAATACTTTTCAAGAATTTCTATCTCCGGAATCATCTTTAATGGCGTCCTGGGTGATGTTGTAAAAAATAAAGTTTTACTTTTTAAATAAGCCATATTGCGCTCCAATCTAATAATTTGTCACTATAATATGTTTTGCATCTGCTTTAAATCGATTCCTTATGTTAACAGCATAAGATTTATCATATTCTTCAACAATATATCTGCCATACAATTCTTCTGTTAACGGTGTTTTGCCGATAACCAATAATGCTTTGCAAGAAAGATTTCTAAAATCATTCGCTAATCTTCTGTGTTCCTCTTCTCCAAATCCTTCTTTATAGCTTTCATTTCCATAATCACTAAACACACAATCATATGGCGGATCTAAAAAAATAAAGTCATCTGCATCTGCCATATCAAATATTCTTGAATAATCATAATTATAAATCTCTGTTCTCTGCAAAAGCTTAAAATGTTCATCTGTTATAAGTTTCGTATTAAAATTCTTATACCTGCCAAAAGGAACATTGTATTCTCCATTTGCATTATATCTTATCATCCCTGAATATGCTGTTTTATTAATAAAAAAGTATACAACTGAATCCAAATACTCTGTTTCAACTCTGTGATTAAAAGCATCTCTCATAAAATAATATAGGGCTTCATTTTTATTTTCTACACGCTCTTCTGGTTTTTTTGCTTTTAATTCTTCATATTCTTTCTGATTTTTCTCATATTCTTTCTGCAATTTATCTAATTGCATTCTTGCCTCTGGATATTTCTTCTGCATTTCTTTATAAAAACCATATAATTTACAATTTATATCATTTATTATTGCTTTTTCCGGTTGAAGATAAAAGTACAATGCACCTCCGCCAAAAAAAGGCTCTATATATTTCGAATATTCTTTTGGCATATGATTTGTAAAGTGTACCAGCTCTTTCGATTTTCCACCTCTGTATTTAATCATTGGATTCATTAAGCTTTCCTCCTTCAAGCCTATAAGCCATAATCAACTATATTGTACTATAATACCACCATTATTTCTATGCAAAATATAAATTTTAGAAAAACAAAAAGATACTGCTCAACAGTCTTTTTAACCATTAAGCAGCAGCTCTTTCCTAATTATATTCTTTCCCTCAGCTTACAACCGCACAATCGCCTTTGCCGGACACTTCTCTGCGCATTTCCCGCAGCCCGTACATTTCTCATAATCAATATGGGCCAGATTGCCCTCTACCGAAACAGCTTCTGCCTCACACTGCTTTGTACAAAGCTTACAGCCAATACACCCTGCTGCACAGACTTTCTTTACCTCCGGCCCCCTTGCATGACTGGAACAGGCAACAGCAGTCCCGGCGTCACTGCGGATCAGCTCGATTAGATTCTTGGGACACACTGCCGCACAGCGGCCGCAGCCCGTACATTTCTCCGGATCCACCACAGCCGCGCCGTCCTTCATGTGGATGGCGTCAAAGGCACAGGCCTCCACGCAGGATCCAAAACCAAGGCAGCCATAATCACACTGCCAGACAGAAAGCCCGGACAGGACTGCAGAGCGGCAGTCATGGATTCCTACATAATTGCACTTAACGGAAGTTTTGTCACACGTTCCTGCGCAGCGTACAAAAGCCCGTCTCTTAACGGTCTCGGCACCGTCCACTCCCATAATCGCGCTGATCTTCTCAATCGCCTTTTCGTCACAGACAGGACAGACATTCACTCCGGCCTCACCCTTTACAATGGCGGCTGCGGCGGCATCACAGCCGGCCCGGCCGCAGCCGCCGCAGTTATTTCCCGGCAGGCATTCCCGGACAAGGGCTTCCCTCTCATCAATCTCCACGTAAAACTTTTTTCCGGCAGCCACAAGAGCAGCGCCAATCAAAAGTCCAATCACTCCCACAATGAGAGTAGCTATTACAATTCCCTGCATTTCTTTCCCCCTATCTTTTATGACAATCCTCCAAACCCCATAAAAGCAATGGCCATCAGCACAGCACACAGCAGTACAATCGGCGCTCCGCGCAGGGGAGCCGGAATTGCGTCTTCGTCAATCCGCTCCCGGATACCGGCCAGCAGAACTATGGCTACCGTATATCCCACCGCCGTTCCAAAGCCCGCCAGAACGCTCTCCAGCAGGTTGTAGCCGTTCTGCACATTGGTCAGTGCCACGCCCAGAACCGCACAGTTGGTTGTAATCAGCGGCAGATAAATGCCAAGAGCCTGGTAAACAGCCCGTGAGGTCTTCTTCAAAAACATCTCCACCAGCTGCACAAGCGCCGCAATCACCAGAATAAATACAATGGTCTTAAGATAAGTAAGATTCAGGGGCGCCAGGACAAAATCATACAAAAGACTGGCCACCGCGGAGGAAATAGTAATTACAAATATTACCGCTCCTCCAAGGCTCGCTGAAGTCTTAATCTGCCTGGACACTCCCAGAAAAGAGCAGATACCCAGGAATTGGTTCAGCACCACATTATTAATGAGCGCCGTTGAAATAACAATCATAATCAGCGAAGTCATCTTCTAGTTCTCTCCTTCCTCTGTGTCACAGGACTTTGCGCATGCGGCACAGCAGCCGTCACAACCCTCCGTCACCTTGTTTGCCCTGGTACTGATATGTGCCGCATTCATAATCATAATAATAATCATCAGCACCAGAAATGCTCCCGGCGCTTTGATAAAAATAGCAATCGGAGCATAAGACTCCGGCATCACTTCAATGCCGAATGCCGTTCCTGCCCCCAGAAGCTCCCGGACAAGGCCGATCACCGTCAGGGCAATCGTAAATCCCAGTCCCATTCCCACACCGTCCATGGCAGAAAGCATGGGAGGATTCTTAGAGGCAAACGCCTCTGCCCTTCCCAGAATGATACAGTTCACCACAATCAGAGGAATATAGATTCCAAGAGCGCTGTAGAGCGCCGGAACATAAGCCTCTGTCAAAAGCTCCACCACCGTAACAAGGGAAGCCACAATCACAATATAGGCCGGAAGGCGGACCTCATCGGGAATCACCTTCCGCAGAAGGGAAATCACCAGATTGGACACCACCAGTACTGCCAGGGTGGATACCCCCATGCCGAATCCATTGACAGCAGAGGTCGTTACCGCCAGGGTGGGACACATGCCGAGCATCAGCACCAGGGCCGGATTTTCCTTCAAAATACCATTATATATACGCTCCATACATGGTTTCATTTCTTTCCCCCCTATTTGATATATGTTCTATAGAAATCCAGGGCCGCATTGACTGCATTGACCACTGCTCCCGAGGAAGTGGAGGCTCCGGACACTGTATCAATCTCATCGTCCGCCGCCGAGTCTCCTGCCTTGTTCAAGGTAAACCGCTCCACGCTTACCCCCGCAAACTGTCCCTTAAATGCATCCTCATCACAGAGCATTCCCATGCCTGCCGTCTCGTTAATTTCCGTAAAAGCAATGCCGTTTACCGTTCCGTCTGCCAGAATTCCCACTGACAACGTTATATTTCCATCAAAGCCGTCACCGCTTGTGACGCTGATCACATAGCCTGTGACAGCGCCGCTTCCATCCACGCCCGTAACCGCCTCATTGATATAGACTTTGCCAAAGTCCGTACCATAAATCTGGCCCTCCAGGGCTTCGATAGCTTCGTTTACCTTCTCGTCATACGAAAACTCTGCCGCACCGGGACATACCTCCCGGTAGGAAACTGCCTTTGCCTCTGCCTTCTGCACTGCGATCTGATCCTCTGTCATCACATACACACTGCTTAAAGCTGCCCCCGCGATCAGCGTAATTACACAGAGTATCACCGCAGATTTTGGAATTCCCTTCTTTCCCTCCCTGGGCCTGCGAAGTCCGTAGGGCACGGGAACGGAAATCTCGTCAATAAGGGGAACCGTCATATTGGCAATGATAATAGCATAGCTTGCCGAATCCGGCGCACTGCCGTACACCCGGAAAATTCCGCTCAAAATACCAATCAGTCCGCCGAAAATAAGCTGTCCTTTGGGCGTCACCGGACTGGTCACCGGGTCTGTTGCCATAAAAAGCGCACCCATCATAATACCGCCGGACACCAGATGCAGCACAATAAACTCCGGATCCAGTCCGCGGCCGCCGAACAGTGCCAGGAACGCCGAAAAGGACACCAGTACTGCCAGGGGAATCTCATAGGTAATCGCCCGGACTGCCAGAAGATAGATTCCTCCGATGCACAAAGCCAGAATGGAGCTTCCGATTACACCGTTTCCAAAGCCTAAGAAGACATCCAGCACATTCACTGTCTGCCCGGAAGCCAGCGCTTCCAGAGGGGTCGCCGAGCTCATCCCGTCCAGAGAAAAATCGGCCACCACGCCGCTGAAAGAAATCAGCAGAAAACACCTTCCTGCCAGGGCCGGATTCATAAAATTATGCCCGATACCGCCGAAGAAGCATTTTACAAATAATATGGCAAAGAGGCTTCCCAGAAAAGGCACGTAAAGAGGTTCATAGGCCGGAAGGCAGAGCGCCAGTAAAAGCCCTGTGACAACTGCGCTTCCGTCTTTCACTGTGGCAGGCTTTCCGGTGATGCGGTCAAATACATATTCTGTAAGAACTGCAGACAAGACAGAAGTCAGAATCACCAGAAAGGCCCCTGTTCCATATCGGTAAATGCCAAACACGGCAGCCGGCATCAGGGACAGAATCACCTGATACATAACTTTGCCTGTGGTCAGCCTGTTTCTTACATGCGGACTGGAAGAAACATTATATAATTCATTCATTATAAAAGCCCCCCTATTTTCTCTTCGCTGCCATAATCTCGGCCTTCGCCTGCTTAAAGAGCTGCATCAGAGGCCGCTTTGCCGGACAGATATAGGTGCAGGAGCCGCAGGCAATACACTCTAAACCGTACAGCTTCTTCTCATAGCGCTCATAGTTTTTCTTTTCTGCGGCAGCGGCCATCATCTGCGGCGTCAGCCCCAGAGGACAGACCTGATTGCAGCGGCCGCAGCGCAGGCAGGCAGTCTGAACTTTTTCCGCCTCTGCCACCGGATCCGTACAAAGAACCGTCAGCGCATTGTTATTTTTGCAGACAGGAACATCCAGAGAGGCAAGCGCTATGCCCATCATGGGGCCTCCGCAGAGCATCTTCCGGGCTTTTACGCCCTCCCGGATGCCTCCGGCCTCATTAAGAACCTCCTCAAAGCTGGTTCCAATCCGCACCATCAGATTGCATGGGCTTTTAACTGCATCCCCCGACACCGTAAAGCCGCGCTCCATTACCGGCTCCGATCTGCACACGGCCCGGTAAACGGCATGGACCGTGGCCACATTGTCCACCACACAGCCGGCATCTGCCGGAAGCATGCCAAGCTTCAGGTGCTTTCCTGCCACTACGCTGATGACAGACCGCTCACCGCCCTGGGGGTATTTTGTATGTACTGCCCGGACACAGACTTTTTCCTGTCCGGCACAGGCCTGCTCCATGGCTTTTATGGCTTCCGGCTTATTTTCCTCAATGAGAATCACACCTTTTGCATTGGGAAACAGCCGGAGCATAATCTTAAGCCCTTCCACAATTTCACCGGCTCTGGTCCGCATGAGCTGATCGTCACAGGTGATATACGGCTCACACTCCGCTCCGTTGGCTATGACATATTCAATCTCCTGCGGATTTTTCGGTGCCAGCTTCACATGTGTAGGGAAGCCCGCTCCGCCCAGGCCGATGATGCCCGCCGCTTTAATCTTATCAAGAATCTCGCTGCCTGTGAGAACCGACGCATCCGTTTCCCTTCCGACGCCCTCGGCCAGAGTGTAATTCCCGTCATTTTCCACTACGATGCAGGGTACGGACGGGCCCGCCACGGTCTTGCGGTTTTCCACCGCTTTTACCCTGCCCGAGCAGGAGCTGACGATGTTGGCAGATACGAAGCCGTCCGCCTCCGCAAGAAGCTGTCCCGCAAGAACCGTATCTCCTTTCTGCACCACGGGCCTGGCCGGCTTTCCGATATGCTGGTTCAGAGGAAAGACCAGATCTCCTTTTGGGAGATAGGTGCGGTAAGGCTCATTCCTGGCAAATTCTTTTCCGTCCGCCGGGTGCACGCCGCCTTGAAATGTTTTTCTTAACATAAGCACTGTCTTCACTTTCATTTTATTTATTTAACACTTTAACACATTTAAGTGTAAAAATCCACTGCTGAATTTCTGCCCCATACCGCTCACTGAACCAGGCGGTTACTGTTCACGGAGTGAACAGTATCTCCATGCGCACTGCATCCGCCACCGTCCGCACACCGCAGAGCCGCACGCCTTCCACCTCTTTAATCTGCTCCCGGCACACCTGCGGCAGAATAATCGTCGTAAAGCCCAGCTTCTTCGCCTCCTGCACACGCTGTCCGGCCTGGCTGACCGCCCGGACCTCACCGCTTAAGCCCACCTCCCCGAAAGCAAGCACCTTCTCGTCAATGGCTCTGTCCTTATAGCTGGAAATCACCGCAAGTACCACCCCGAGATCGACAGCCGGCTCACTGATCCGGATTCCTCCGGCAATATTCACATACACATCGCTGTTGGAAAGGCGCAGATTCAGCCGCTTTTCCAGCACTGCCAGCAGAAGATTCACACGGTTATAGTCCATGCCTGCCGCTGTCCGTCTCGGCACCGCAAGGGTGCTGCGGCAGACCAGCGCCTGGATCTCCAGAAGGATGGGCCGGGTTCCCTCCATGGAACAGGCCACCACAGAACCGGAAGCTTCCTTTGGCCGGCCGTTCAGCATGTATTCCGAGGGATTTTCCACCTCCGTAAGTCCGGACTCGCGCATCTCAAACACGCCGATCTCGTTGGTAGATCCGAAACGGTTCTTTACCGCTCTGAGAA
Organism: Lachnoclostridium sp.; assembly: GCA_021770065.1. Classification (GTDB taxonomy): domain Bacteria; phylum Bacillota; class Clostridia; order Lachnospirales; family Lachnospiraceae; genus Laedolimicola. The sequence continues at coordinate 42,162 of JAETRR010000032.1, forward strand.
TCCGATAGGAGGCATGACGGTCTCCCTCAAAATAAAGCACCGTATCCACCATATGTTCTAAAACCCTTGGTCCGGCCACGGTGCCCTCTTTCGTCACGTGTCCCACAATAAACACCGTAACTCCAAGGCCTTTTGCAAGCTGCATCAGCACAGTGGTAGCCTCCCGAACCTGGGACACACTGCCGGGAGCCGAGCTTATTTCCTCATGGTACATAGTCTGAATGGAATCAATAATCACCACTTCCGGCTTCTGCTCCCGGATGGTTTCCCGGATCAGCTCCAGATTGGTCTCGCAGAGCAGCCGCAGACAGTCGGAAAAGCTGCCGATCCGGGCCGCCCGAAGCTTAATCTGCTTTAAAGATTCCTCCCCGGAAATATAGAGCACCTGTCTGCCGTCCCCGGAAAGCTTCTGGCAGACCTGGAGCAGCAGCGTAGACTTGCCGATACCGGGATCTCCGCCCACCAGAACAAGAGAGCCGGGCACTATGCCGCCTCCCAGAACACGGTTCAGTTCTTCCATATGAGTGCTCATCCGTTCCTCTTCTGCCGTATCAATAGAAGAAAGGCAGACCGGACCTGCGGCTGCCCTTTCCTTTTGTATCCTCCGGACACTTGTTTTTTCAATTGTTTCCTCCACAAAGGTATTCCACTGTCTGCACCCCGGACACTGGCCCATCCATTTGGCCGATTCATGGCCGCAGTTCTGACAGAAAAATACTGTGGTTTTTCCTTTTGCCATTCTTTTGCCGCCCTATGCTTTTACAGCCTTCACGCTCACGTTCTCTTTTCCGCCAAGCTCCACGCTCAGCACCAGCTTTCCGCCCCTGCCTGTCTTGATCCTGCCGGACTCATGGCCGTCCACCTCTGTTAAGTACTCTGTATCTTCTTCCATTCCCAGGGTAATCTGGGCATCCTCCGGTCCGCTTACCTCAAATTCCACGCCGTCGGCTGAAACCCGGAAGTTCTGAACTGCTGTGCCCGGTACTGACTCATAGACAAACAGATCGTTGCGCTCCAGCTTGGTGATCTCCTTAAAGGTCTTTACTTTATACAGGTCGCCCTGGTGATTAAAGTCGCCAAGCTTCGTCTTGGATGCCAGCTCATAATCTCCAAAGCTGATGCTTCCGTCTGCTTCCACACGTATCAGTTCTTTTACTGCTGCCATTTCTTTTGTCCTCCCAATCGGAATTCGTTATTAACTGGTTATCGTTACTTTGATTATAAACGATTCCCTGTTCCATTTCCAGTTTTTTTATAAAAACTTTATCTTTCCTTTCTGCATGGTGACCGTCACCTCGCTGTCCCGTTTTATCCGTCCGGAAAGAATCTCATCTGCCAATGCATCCTCGATCTTTGTCTGAATAGCGCGCTTCAGCGGCCGGGCGCCGTATTTCACATCATAGGCTTTTTCCACAATATAAACTTTGACGCTGTCCCGTACCTTCAGACGGATTCCAAGCTGCCGCTCACAGCGCCCGGAAAGCTCCTTAAAGAGAATGGATACAATCTTCTTCATCTGCTCTTTATTGAGAGCATGGAATACAATGATTTCATCAATCCGGTTTAAAAACTCCGGCTTGAACATCCGCTTTACTTCCTCCATAACGCTTCCCTTCATGGCCTTGTAATTTTCCTTTTCATCTTCCACGGCCGCAAAGCCAAGACGTTTCGGAGAAACAATGGAGGCTGCTCCGGCATTTGAGGTCATAATAATCACCGTATTTTTAAAATCCACGGTCCGGCCCTGGGAATCCGTGATCCGCCCGTCGTCAAGCACCTGAAGAAGAATGTTAAATACATCCGGATGCGCCTTTTCAATCTCATCAAACAGAATAACCGCATAAGGATTGCGGCGCACTTTTTCCGAGAGCTGCCCTCCGTCGTCGTGGCCCACGTATCCGGGAGGCGCTCCTATCAGTTTTGACACGCTGTGTTTTTCCATATACTCCGACATATCTACCCGGATCATTGCCTGCTCCCGGCCAAACAGCACCTCTGCCAGCGCTTTGGACAGCTCGGTCTTCCCCACGCCGGTAGGACCAAGAAACAGGAAAGAACCGATGGGGCGCCCCGGATCCTGAAGGCCGACACGGCCTCTGCGCACTGCCTTTGCAACTGCCGTTACAGCTTCCTCCTGGGCAATGACGCGCTTGTGGAGAATGGATTCCAGCTTCTGAAGCCGCTGGGTCTCTGATTCCGCAAGCTTGCTTACGGGAATCTTTGTCCAGTCGGAGACAATCTGGGCCACTTCATTCTCTCCCACGGTCAAAGTTTTCTTTCCTGCGGATCTGTCTGCCTTTGCCCGCTCTTTTTCCAGACGCGCAAGCACTTCCGTCCGCTCCTTCTGAAGCCTGGAGGCAGTCTCAAATTCTCCTGCTTTCAGCGCAGACTCCACTTCTTCCAGAAGTTCCGTGCCCTGCTGCTCCAGCTCTGCCAGAGCATCCATTCTTTTATAGCTGCCAAGCCTCACCTTGGCCGCTGCCTCGTCCATCAGATCAATGGCTTTATCCGGAAGAAAGCGATCATTGATATAGCGCCTGGAAAGCCTGGCTGCCGCCTCCAGAGCCTCATCGGTAATCACCACCCGGTGATGACGCTCGTAGCTTCTGCGGATCCCCTTTAAAATAGCAACCGTCTCCTCCTCACCGGGCTCTTCCACCGTGATAGGCTGGAACCGCCTCTCCAGAGCCGCATCCTTCTCAATATATTTGCGGTATTCCTCCAGAGTTGTGGCGCCAATCATCTGAAGCTCCCCTCTGGAAAGAGCCGGTTTCAGGATATTGGAGGCATCCATGGCACCCTCCGCGCCCCCGGCTCCGATCATGGTGTGAAGTTCGTCCACAAACAGCAGGATATTTCCTGCCTGCCGGACCTCTTCCATTACCTTTTTAATTCGTTCTTCGAATTCTCCCCGGTATTTGGAACCGGCCACCATGCCGGACAAGTCCAGGGTCAGGAGGCGCCGTCCCTTCATGGAATCGGGAACGGCCCCCTCCACAATCCGCCGGGCCAGCCCTTCCACAATAGCCGTCTTTCCCACGCCCGGCTCTCCGATGAGACAGGGATTATTCTTTGTTCTCCGGCTTAACGTCTGAATCAGACGGCGGATCTCCTCCTCCCTGCCGATACAGGGCTCCAGGCGCTTCTCACGGGCCAGCTCTGTCAGATCACGGCTGTACTGATCCAGAGCCTGGGTTCCCTTTGTCTGGCTTTTTCCGTTGCGGGCCAGCTCCTCCCGGTATTCCCGGCCGGTTCTTCCCATGGAATCCAGCAGAGCAGCGTAGAGTCCTTTTACATTGATATCCATGGTATTGAGCAGCCTGCTTCCCGTGCACTCTGCATCTTTTAACATAGCTATCAGTATGTGTTCGGTACCGGTATTCTGCTCTTTAAACTGAGCCGCCTCACGGTCTGCTTCCTCCAGAACCTTTCTGGCTCTGGGGGTAAATCCCGGGCGTTCCTTCTGACGGATCGTATGTTCCGGAGAAATCAATTCCTGTATGAGCTTAAGAATCTTCTCTTCCTCTGCCCCCCGCTCTTTGAGAAGCTGGGAGGCAGCACAGCTCTTTTCCCTTAACAGGCCCAGAAGAATGTGCTCAGTGCCTACATAATTCTGATTCAGTTCTTTGGAAATCTTTTCTGCTTCTTTTAAGACACTTTTTGCTTTTTCCGTATATCTCTCAAACATGATAACCTCCATTCCAGTTCCGCAGCTCTTCATCCAGTACCCCGCATCTAGAAGCATTTCCAGTCACAAAACCCTGTGCCTGGAAATCCTTCTGGCACTGTATGAAGCGCTGCTGTTTCCAGTTCCGCAGCTCTTCATCCAGTACCCTGCATCTAGAAGCATTTCCAGTCACAAAACCCTGTGCCTGGAAATCCTTCTGGCACTGTATGAAGCGCTGCTGTTTCCAGTTCCACAGCTCCGCTGTTTAAACGGGCGAGGTAAGCACCTCGCCCGTATCCATTTCGCCTTCACCCCTTTTAAATGCCCAGATCCTCAAAATCCAGAATCTCAATGTCCAGATCATCATCGTCGTCCGGCTCTATGGCAGGCTGGGGGGCTTTTTTCTTCGAATTTTTCTTCTGCTTTTCTTTTGCAGCCTCCTCTTCAATCTCCATAACAGCACTCATATCAATCTTGGGAAGCTCTTTGGTAGAGAACAGCTCCTCTTCTTCGTCCTCTTCGTAGATATCCTCTTCTTCATATTCTTCTTCATCGCCGTAATCTTCTTCGTCGTCTTCATAAGCCATTTTGCGGGCTTCCCGTTCTTCTTCCTCGGCCCATTTCTTCTTGACTGCTACCAGAAGATCATCAAAGTCGCTGCCCTCTATCTCTGTATCATCCTCATAATCCTCATCCCTGGAACGACGCCGGAAAAGGCCGCCTCTCTTTTTCTTCGGCTCATCCTCATAATCCTCATCTTCGTCTTCCCCTTCGTCCTCTTCTTCGTCATCGTCATAGTATTCATATTCCGCATTCCGAAGCTTCACGGAAAGGACAATGACCAATATCAGCAGAATCACACTCAGAGCAGCCAGTCCGATGATAATATAGAGACGCTGGCTTAAGCTTTTTTCATTCTCTTCCTTTGACTTTGCCAGCTCATTTTGAAGAGACTCTATCATTCCTTCCGGTTCCCGGGAGCCGCCACCGGAAAACTGTCCCATCTCTCTCTGGAAGGTTCCGTCCTGGGGATCATAGTAAAACCACCCCGGATTGCCGCCCGCGTCCACGGCCCAGACAAGATACAGCTCCCGTCCGCCTGTAAGGCCGGCGTCCACAACCCACGCAGTAAAGCTCTGCTCTCCTACGGGTATTACAGTCTGGGATAAGGCATCGGCAGCCGGATAGGTCTCTACGGGTTCCTGAATGGAGTAGGCACCTGCCGATACCGCACCGCCGCTTCCTCCTTCTGCGCCGCCCTCTGCCGGGTCTTCCGTCTCAGTAACATCTACCATATCAGAACGAATCCATCCGGATTTCTCCGTCCCTTCGTGCGTGAACGTAATACTGTACCAGATCTGCCCGTCACTGCCTGTTGTCTGATCGACAATGGCAACCTGGGTGTCCTTGGTCAGTTTGCACACTCTGTCCGAGTTCGCGCTGGCTTCTGTCCGTACATTCACATTATCACTGAGAACGGTGCCCACCTGGGCTGCCCGTCCGGTTATTCCATACATCATCAGCATTACGCCAACTGCACATGCAGCCGCAAAATGACTGAATCTGCGGCTTATTCGCTTGTGAGGCAGTTTTTTCATGTTCATTTTCCTCCATATTGGTATCTTTTGGTTATGCTCGCGTTTATTATATTACTCTTAAAATTAACAGTGCTTGATTTTTTATGCATTCTATTGCTTATTATAATCGCAAAAAGGTGCCTTGTCAAATAGCATATGCTGCTGCCGGATCGGGAAGTCTGTGGATTGTCAATTTCAACATATTCATACTCAGAGATTTTCCAAACCTCCGTAATTTTTCGCCGGCTTCATAATTTATAACTCCTTTGGGAAATCCTAAAACTTCTGGTTTGTCTCCAATTCTAACAGATATTGAAGGAAGTTCAAAGAAATTGTCGGTATTTTCTTTTATTTTCTTTGATTGTTTTTATTTATGTAGAGTAAGATGCTCTACGATTTTTTATATAAAAAAGAGCAGATAAAATACAAACAGCTGTCCTCTCTTTTTCTCTTTTCTGCCTTTCACGCAAGTTCAAGCCTGTCGAAATGCTCCGATGCCGCCCCTCTGTCACTCTTTTCCTCTCTCGCCATACAATATATAACATCAAGAATTTACCAAAGGAGATATCACGCCATGTCTGAACACCACTGTCTGAACGATATGAAACCGGGACAGACTGCCCGGATTCACTCCCTCACCGCTGCCGGGAGCACACGCCGCCGCCTTTTAGATCTGGGTCTGGTAGAAAATGCTTTCGTCCAGTGTGTAGGAAAAAGCCCTTCCGGAGACCCCTGCGCCTACCTTATCCGCGGTGCCGTCATTGCCATCCGCTCCTGTGACGGAAAAGAAATCCTCATCGAAGAACCCTCCTCCGGCCGGAAGCTCATTGCCCTTGCCGGCAATCCAAACGTAGGCAAAAGCACCCTCTTCAACAGCCTCACCGGAATGAAACAGCATACCGGAAACTGGCCGGGCAAAACCGTAGAAAATGCCTTAGGGATCTGTCATAGCAGACGTCACACCTACATACTCGCCGATCTTCCGGGAACTTATTCCCTTATGCCCCATTCCCCCGAAGAAAAAGAGGCCAGAAACTTTCTCTGTTCCGGAAAAGCCGATGCCGCCATTGTAGTCTGCGACGCCTCCTGCCTGGAGCGGAACCTGAACCTGGTACTCCAGACCATAGAGCTGATTCCCAGAGTACTCGTCTGCGTCAACCTCATGGATGAAGCAGCCAGACATCATATCCGGATAGACCTTCCTGCCCTGTCAAAAGCCCTCGGCGTCCCCGTTATAGGCACTACAGCCAGAGACAGGCAGGGTCTAGACGCCCTTCTTGATGCTCTGGATTCCCTAACAGAAAGCCCTTCCGCCCCCGGGAACTGCCCCGTCACCTATCCGCCGCTGTTGGAATCCGCTCTGACCATTCTGGAGCCTGTGGTCCGAAACCAGTCCGGATTCACACTTCCTGCACGCTGGACCGCACTCCGGCTCCTGGAGCATCAGATGAATCCGGAAGCCTCACTCCCTGACCGGCTCCCATCCCTTCTGGACACAGATCCGTCCGTCCGGCAGGCCCTCACAGAAGCAGAGCACATTCTGAAAGCAGCCGGAATTCAGAAAGATCAGCTCTCCGATCTGATCACAACAGCCCTGTTCTGCCATGCCGAATCCATCTGCCGGACCGTTATCCGAAAAGAAGGAGCGGACAATCACCGAAAAGAGCAGCGGCTGGATGCCCTTCTGACAAGCAAGAGGACTGGCTATCCCCTTATGCTGCTTTTACTCGCCTTTGTATTCTGGCTGACCATAGCAGGAGCCAACTACCCCTCCCAGCTTCTTTCCGGCCTGTTCACCTCCCTGGAAACACCCCTGGCCGCATTCCTCATGCACCTTAATGTCCCCTCCCGGCTGCAGGATCTGATCGTATCCGGCATATACCGTGTCCCTGCCTGGGTCATATCCGTAATGCTCCCGCCTATGGCCATCTTCTTTCCCCTGTTCACCCTCCTGGAAGACGCCGGCCTCCTGCCCCGCATTGCCTTCAACCTGGACCATGCCTTCCAGCGCTGTCATTCCTGCGGAAAACAGGGACTTACCCTCTGTATGGGCTTCGGCTGCAACGCCGCCGGTGTGACAGGCTGCCGCATCATTGACTCGCCGAGAGAACGCCTCATCGCCATCCTCACCAACAGCTTCGTCCCCTGTAACGGACGCTTCCCCGTGATCATCACCCTCATTACCCTGTTCTTTGCCGGCACCGCAGGTTCATTTACCTCCAGCGCCCTCTCCGCCCTTGTGCTCACCGGCGTAATCCTTACAGGCATAGCCATGACCTTCCTGGCCTCCTGGCTTCTGTCCCGAACCGTCTTAAAAGGAGTTCCCTCCTCCTTCACCCTGGAACTCCCTCCATACCGCCGCCCCAAATTCGGATCCGTCCTAATCCGCTCCCTCCTTGACCGGACACTCTTCGTACTGGGCCGCGCCGTCACCGCAGCCGCCCCGGCCGGCCTTATCATCTGGCTCATGGCCAACCTCACCTGGCAGGGAAGATCCCTCCTGACCTGCTGTGCCTCTGCCCTTAACCCCTTTGCCTCCCTCTTCGGCCTGGACGGCGTCATCCTCATGGCCTTCCTCCTCGGAATGCCAGCCAACGAAATCGTCCTCCCCATCATCCTCATGTCCTACCTGAACCAACAGGCCCTCACCGCCCCCGAAAATCTTTTGACCCTGAAAACACTCCTAACCGCCCAGGGCTGGACCCCTGTAACCGCCGCCTGCACCATCATCTTCACCCTGCTCCACTGGCCCTGCGCCACCACCCTAATCACCATCCGCAAAGAAACGAAAAGCCTGAAATGGACCCTCCTCGCCTTCCTCCTCCCCACCGCCCTCGGCCTAACCCTATGCTTCCTCCTTACCCAAACCGCCGCCCTCCTATTTTAACATTCCCTAACGGACAACGTTCCCCAACTCCGAAGGAACATGCGAAGGGTATACCTTAACGGATGAAATCCGCCCATCCCAAGAGGATATGTGTTAACAGGATACCCAAAGGATATCCCCCAACGTACAAAATCCGCCCCTAGAGGAGTATACATTCAAAGGATCCAGCCAAAAAACCAAAAGCCCCCACCCTAACGCCCCCAACCCCAGGGTTCGGATCTGACTGGGCTCTGCGTCTTTTCCAATATCAAGTGTCCGGCTGTTCACGTACATTCTGTCTGAAATGGGCGAACATTGCCGCAAGATCCGTCAGCACCCCAACAAAACCTCAAAGCAATGTCCGCCCAGAGCAGACAGAATGTACGTGAACCGTCCGAACACTGATATGGAAAAGACGCAGAGCCCAGTCAGCTCCGAACCCGTCCGTCCTCAAACCTCATCAATAGCCTTCCCAATATCCCCCCTGCAATAAGCCTTCTCAAACCCCACCAGCTTCACCGCCTCATAAGCATTCGCCCTGGCCGTCTTAAGATCCGCACCCAGAGCCGTCACTCCAAGCACCCGTCCCCCATTCGTCACAAACTTCCCATCCGCCTTCTTCGTCCCCGCATGGAACACATAGTATCCGTCCTTATCCTTAAAATTCTCCAGCCCGTGAATCGGAAATCCCTTCTCATAAGCTGTCGGATACCCCCCGGAAGCCAGAACCACACAGACCGCCGCATTATCCTCAAACTCAAGGTCAATCTGATCAAGCGTCCCGTCCACACAGGCTTCAAAAACCTCCACAATATCATTCTTCATCCTCGGAAGCACCACCTGGGCCTCCGGATCCCCAAACCGCGCATTATACTCCAGCACCTTCGGCCCCTTCTCCGTCAGCATCAGCCCGAAGAAAATAACGCCCTTAAATTCCCGTCCCTCCGCTGCCATAGCATCCACCGTGGCCTGGTAAATATGCTCCTTACAAAATGCATCCACTTCCTCCGTATAGAAAGGACTGGGCGAAAAAGTTCCCATGCCTCCTGTATTCAGACCCTGATCCCCGTCCAGGGCACGCTTATGATCCTGAGCCGAAGTCATGCATTTAATCGTCTTCCCATCCACAAAACTTAAGACAGAAACCTCCCGTCCTGTCATAAACTCCTCAATCACCATGCGGTTTCCTGCAGCGCCGAACTGCTTATCCTGCATAATGGTTTTCACACCTTTTCTGGCCTCTTCAAGGGTATTGCAGATCAAGACGCCTTTTCCAAGGGCCAGGCCGTCAGCTTTCAGCACAATAGGAAAATCCGCATGCCCGAGATACGTAAGCGCATCCTCCGGATTATCGAAATTCTCATAAGCTGCCGTGGGTATCCCGTACTTTTTCATCAGATCCTTTGAAAATGCCTTTGATCCTTCCAGAACGGCCGCATTCTTCCTGGGTCCGAAGATCCTTAAGCCCTTTTTTTCAAACACATCCACAATGCCGCCGACCAGAGGATCGTCCATGCCGACCACGGTCAGATCAATCTCCTTCTCCTGCGCAAAATCTGCCAGCTTTTCAAATTCCATGGCACCGATGGGAACACACTCCGCATATTCCTCAATCCCGGCATTTCCCGGCGCACAGTAAATCTTCTCCGCCTTCGGGCTCTGTGCAGTCTTCCATGCAATGGCATGCTCCCTGCCGCCCGAACCTACAATCAAAATCTTCATTTGTCATTCCTCCTGGCTATCATATCAATCGCCCTGGGAAGCAGAACCCACTCTGCTTCCTCCATCACACGGCGCTGAAGAACCTCCGGTGTATCTCCTTCATGGACCTCCACCGCTTTCTGAAGCAGAATCGGCCCCGTATCCGTACCTTCATCCACAAAATGCACCGTAGCTCCCGTCACCTTCACACCCCGTTTCAAGGCCTCCTCGTGAACTTTCAGCCCGTAATAGCCGGTTCCGCAAAAAGACGGGATCAGTGACGGATGAATATTAATCATCCGCCCCTTATATTCCCGTATAATACTCTCCGGAATCACCACCAGGCACCCGGCCAGAACTACCAGATCCGCCCCGCTGTCCCGCAAAGCCTTAAGAAGTGCCTCGTGAAACGCCTCTCTCGTCTCATATTCCTTAGGCGAGATGCACAGAGCCGGAATTCCCTTAAGCCTGGCCCTCTCCAGAGCGTAGGCGCCGGGATTATTACTGATAACCGCGGAAATCTCTGCATTTTGGATTTCCTTCCGATCTATGGCATCCAGAATCGCCTGAAGATTCGTTCCTCCTCCGGATACCAGTACTGTTACCTTCAGCATAAGGTCACTCCCTTTTCACCGGGGCAGACTTCACCTAAGAGATACGGCGTCTCGCCTGCTGCCCTAACAGCCTCCATGCACTTATCTGCCTCAGAAGGATCTACCGCCATCACCATACCGATCCCCATATTAAAGGTATTGTACATCATCTGCTCTTCAATCCTTCCGTCCTCCGCAAGCATCTTAAAGATCACGGGAATGGGATAGCTGTCCTTTTTCACCACAGCCGCCGTGCCCTCCGGCAGCATCCGCGGAATATTCTCATAAAAACCGCCGCCTGTGATATGGCTGCATCCCTTGACAGTCACGCCCGCCTCCTTCACCGTCCGCAGGGCTTTCACATAAATCTTAGTCGGTTCAATGAGCGCCTCGCCAAGAGTTTTTCCAAGGCTCTCAAAATAAGTGTGCATATATTCCTCTTTCATGGTAAATACCCTGCGCACCAGAGAAAATCCATTGCTGTGCACGCCGGAGGAAGCCATACCCACAAGCACATCTTTCGGCTTTATCCCGGATCCTGTAATCAGCTTCTTCTCATCCACAATTCCCACGGCAAAGCCTGCCAGGTCATACTCGTCCACAGGATAAAAGCCAGGCATCTCCGCCGTCTCACCGCCAATCAGAGCCGCGCCGGCCTGACGGCAGCCCTCCGCAACGCCGCTTACAATCGTCGCAATCCGCTCCGGCACATTCTTGCCGCAGGCAATATAATCCAGAAAGAAAAGCGGCTCTCCACCGGCACAGGCAATGTCATTCACACACATGGCCACACAGTCAATTCCCACTGTGTCATGCTTATCCATGAGAAACGCCAGCTTCAGCTTCGTCCCCACGCCGTCCGTTCCGGAAACCAGTGTCGGCTTCTCCATGGTCTTAAACGCCTCCATGGAAAATGCTCCCGAAAATCCTCCGATTCCCGTCAGCACTTCCGGGCGCATGGTCGCCGCCACATGCTTCTTCATCAGCTCCACCGACTTATAGCCGGCCTCAATGTCTACTCCTGCATTCTTATAATCCATTTTTCTCCTCCCGATACACTCCGCCGTTTCATCCGGCCGGTTTTAAGATCCTGCCTGCAAGACCGTCTTCCTCCCCGGATGCCGCTGTTTAATAGTTTTTATAGCCTACCTCTTTCAATCTTTCGTCCTTTTTCATCACCTGGTTTTTCAGCTCCTCGGAATATGCCTTCAGCCGGCCGAGCAGTTCTTCGTCTGAGACAGCCAGAATCTTTGCAGCCAAAAGGCCTGCATTGGCTCCTCCGTTAATAGCCACTGTTGCCACCGGAATGCCGGACGGCATCTGTACGATTGAATAGAGGGAATCCCTGCCGCCCAGAGAAGTTGTGTGCATGGGAATACCAATTACCGGCATGGGAAAAATGGCCGCGCACATACCCGGAAGATGGGCCGCCATTCCGGCGCCTGCGATAATCACTTTAAATCCTCTGCTCTCTGCTGTCCTGGCGTACTCAAAGAACACGTCCGGTTCCCGGTGGGCAGAGATAATCGTCATCTCATAATCCACTCCCAGCTGTTCCAGAATATCTGCCGCTTTGCTCATAACAGGCATGTCCGAATCGCTGCCCATTACAATACCTACTTTTGCCATAGTATAATCCTCCCCTTTTTTCTGAAATCCATGTTTTATCTTTCTGATGTAAAAATATTATAAATATTTATTAGTACTACTTATAAATATCCATTTTCATCAAGAACTACTTATAAAAAGTTTAACCTGTATCAGATCCCTTGTCAACCAAAATCATCCAAAAACCGGCAGCTCAGCAAAAGGGCAGTTTAGTTCTTCTGTTCCCGGCAGGACAAAACGTCCTTTTTCAATAATCGGAATAACTCTCCCGTCACGGCAGTTCACCCGGATGCAGTCCAGCTCATCATAAGGAATCGTAATGTCCGTGTGGCAGTTAAAATAAGCCTTTGACAGATCTTCTCTGCGAAGCGCCGAGCATTCATTTTCCTTCGCTGCCATCCGTTTTCCGTCCGGATTATAAGTGGGCGTATCCTCGGACCAGGAAAAACAGGTATCTCCCAGAGCAAAGTGAGGCCCCATTTTCTCCGCTATTAAAATAGGCAGTCTGGCCCCGATATTATATTTCTTAGCCATCATATAGGCTGTCGTATTCGTTCCGATTGCAAATTCTCCCAGAGGCAGGCTTTCGTGATTAAACAGCACATTCGTGCGGATATAATTCCGATTTTCCTCCTCGGAAGAGAAATTTTTACAGTTATAATCCGTTACCTTTCCGTTTTCAAATTTCACTTCCAGATCGAGATATTTGAGCTCATTTAAGTAAACCTCACTCACATGAAGGGTTCCGTTAGTGCCGTCAAGCCGCGGCGAAGTAAACACCTCTCCCACAGGAATGTTCACGTCTGCCACACAGTTTTCAAACAAGGTCTCCTTCTTTGGTTCTGTGAGCTCAAAGAGGCGCACCGTCAGATCCGTCCGGTTGCCGTCTGCTCCCCGGATATATACGGACTCCCCCTGATCCAATGCGTCAATCAGTTTCTGCTGAATCTCCTGGTACAGATGATAATCCAGGGTATTAATCTTCACCGTCTCCGCAAATATCTCCGGAAACTGTGCCCCAATCTCCGGAACAGGGTATGCAATAATCGTAAAGCTGCGTTCATCCCCCGGGATATACTGATTGACAATCTGCCCGGATCCGCTGTTGTAACGGACATTCAGTTCCCTCTGCTTTTCACTGAACCGCAAAGCAGCCGGACAATTCCCGGGCAGAAACGGCCGTTCTCCGAAAACCTCCATCACCGCCGGTCCGGCATGAACAGCCGCCAGCTCCCGGTACTCCTCATAAGCCGCCCTCAGTACTGACAGCCTGCGCTCCACCAGCTTACTGTCCAGATAAAGGGCCCCGTCTTCCCTGTGGTCAAATAAATACTGCTTGGAAAATGCCGTACTCTGATATCCCGGATTTCCCTGGGGCCTGCGGTTGATGCTGTGTCTGGCCTCTCTGTAAATAATGCTCTTAAGGCCCATTTTTTCAAACTGTCCTATGGCCGCCCGGACAATCCGTTCAAACCCCAGACAGTAACGGATATTTACCGTTTTTTTCCGGCTCAAATCAATGCCTGCATTCTCAAATCCTATCCGGTATCCTTCCGTAAAGGTAGAAGCCATGGCATCAATCTCTTCCTGGGACAGCTTTGCCAGAAACCGGCTTGTTTCCAGTTCATTATCCGTAATATATTCTCCAAAGCGATACAGATACCGCACATCATTCAAATCTGCTTCGCAGATAATATCCTTTGCAAAGGACAGATCCGGATCAAGCTGTTCCCGGATACGATACGGAATCCACACATCACAGTAATCGCTGATATACCAGTAAAGAATCTGTTTCAGACTCTGAATATCCGGCGTTTCCTCCTCAAATGCATTATATATTTCTATAAAGAGCTCCATCACTATGGTCAAATCCGTAAACCGCTGTTCGTAAGCCCATACAATCATTCCACGGATCTCGGTATAAAGAAAGCTCAAAATCTGTCCATAGCCTTCCCCCAGCCTTTTTACTGCCGTTTCCGGACAGGCATAACTCTCCCGGTAGGCTTCTCCCGCCACATCTGCATAGAACTCCCGGTTCTTTCTTTGAAGCTCTTCCAAAGGAACTTCTGCAGACTCCGCTTTTCCCGCCGCCTGTGCAAGCTCGCCCGTCTGCCTGATAAATGCCGCCATTTTCTGAAAATAATCGTAAAAGGGAGCAGCAACAGACGTTTCCGTATCCATCGCCCGTATCCGCTCCATACTCAGCTCATATCGTTCCCGAATCTCTTTGTTTTCCTGCCTGCATATTTCCTGTTCCATTTTGCCCTCCATCTACATGCCATTCTGACCATCGCTTTCCAGCCGGGAACAAACGTTACATGCCTGCAACAAAAATCAGCACCCACAGGATAAACAGAACTCCATTCAGCCCTATGCCGATTTTTGAAAACAGATAATAGGCATCCTCCTCATGGAACCCTCTGGCACCCAGCACAAAACCTATGATGGAAAATGCCATAGATAAAAATCCCATAAGCGCTGCCGACGGACCTGCCCCGCCTTCCAGGCCGTAAGCGGTAATAATCCCGGCTGCCAGAAGAATCAGAGCCGCCAGTCCCAGAATACTGGAAATAGTTCCCTGCTTTGTATGCTTTTTATCCGTAAATTTGTAGCTTCTCTTTGCCATACTTTCCTCTCTTCCGGAAGCAGCCTCGCAGGATCCTGTAAAGTACATATCCTATACAGCCTCCGACGGTATTCAAAAGCAGATCATCCACATCAAAACAGCCTACCCGGAAAATAAGCTGCATGGTTTCCGCCAGGAGACTGGTGGCAAACGATAAAATCAGCACCTGGCCGAAGCTGTGGATACGCTCAAACAAGACGGGCAGGGCAAGCCCCAGGGGAATAAATACCGCCACATTCCCTGCCACATTAATGAGGACCGCTGTCGTTCCCACAATATGACGATACTGAATGAAGCGCCGGATCTCCCGAAACAGCACCAGATTATAATGATAATCCCGATTGACCGCCGTCCGCCCATAGCTCTCTGAAAAAAACATAAAGTAAATCAGACACGCGATATAAATGCCAAGCAATATCCGCCCGCCTATACGAAACTTCCTGATTGATTCTTTTTTCATTCATTCTGTCCTGCTCTAAAATATCAGATCTGATTTTGCTTTCAGAAGCCTGCTGCCGTTCACAATTGCCAGAATTCCCGTTGTAATTCCCACAACCAGAAGAATAATTCCTATCACCAGATTCCCGGCTCCTACGCCTGTCATAGTTTTATATGCTTTCTCGTTCATCAGATTCCTCCTATTTTAAGTCGCTGCGCGACAGCACTAAAGGGTAAAGCCGCTTCGACACACCAGTATTGAGAGAAACTTTCATTCGAAAGGCACTCATGAAAGTTCCTCTCGTGCGCCTTTGCGGCTTTACCGTTCCAGTTCCGTAATACAGCCCTTTACTATTTATTTACTCCGTACTTTAAGTAGTATGCATCAATTGCCTCTTTTAATGTATCATCAATGATAACCTTTCCTTTATAAGGACGATTATAAAGATGCTCTACTACCTCTCCCATAGTGACAATTGCCGTTGTCTTCAGTCCGTACTTTTCCTGAATCTCCAAAAGAGCGCTCTTCTCTCCCTGGCCGCGCTCCATGCGGTCTACAGATACCACCAGTCCCACAGGGGTTACATCTCCCTGCGCACGGATGACAGGCAGTGTCTCTTCAATGGAGGTGCCGGCCGTGGTAACATCCTCAATAATTACAATCCGGTCTCCGTCCTGAATGGGACTTCCCAGAAGAATGCCCTTATCACCGTGATCTTTGATCTCTTTGCGGTTGGAGCAGTAACGGATATCTGTTCCGTACAGCTCGCTGACTGCCATGGAAGCCGCCACAGTAAGGGGGATTCCCTTGTATGCGGGTCCAAACAGTACATCAAAATCTAGGCCAAAGGTGTTCTCAATGGCCTTTGCATAGTACTGCCCCAGTCTGCGCAGCTGAGAACCTGTACGGTAAAAGCCCGTATTTACAAAAAAGGGCGTTTTCCGTCCGCTCTTTGTCACAAAGCTGCCAAATTTTAACACTTGGCAGTCTATCATAAATTCAATAAATTCCTGCTTGTAGCTCTCCATTTTCCTCAAAACCTCCTGGTATTCCCACGCTGCTATAGTTTCCGGTGCCTGCGCCCCGGGAACAGGGCACTGTCGTATCCGTCTTTGGATAGCTTCCTTATACTACCATAAAACCGGGAAATGTTCAATCCGTTTTGCCTAACGAACATGTATAAAAAACAATGTTGAAGCGGAAACAACCGTTCAGATTTACTCCTCTGAAAAAACTGCAAAAAAGTTCAAAAAAAGACTTGACTTTCATTCTCATATAATAGTATAATAGCAAGGCAGGTCAGCGGTAATGACCTGTACAAATGGGATCTTAGCTCAGCTGGGAGAGCATCTGCCTTACAAGCAGAGGGTCATAGGTTCGAGCCCTATAGGTCCCATTACGGCGAGGTAGCTCAGCTGGCTAGAGCATGCGGTTCATACCCGCAGTGTCGGGGGTTCAAGTCCCTTCCTCGCTACTGGCCGAAAGCCTTGAAAGTACTGTATTTACAGTGTTTTTGAGGCTTTCCTTTTTTAGATGATTTATTTACACTTGTTTACACTTTTCAAAGAATCATCCTCTTTACAAAATCCCGGCTATATGGCTGCTGCATCCGACAAAAGAATCATCCCGCCCCTGCGCTCAAAACCTGTATCCCACAGTTCCTTAAAATTCAGCCATTCCATCTCCCCATAGGTTACGGCCTTCACATAAAATTCCTCTTCATATGCCTCATATCCTGCCAGATTATACCAGTGCCAGACATATTCCTTCATCCTTGGATTTTTGTGATGCAGTGTCAGAAAGGGAATGGGAAAGCCGCCGTCAATCTGCTTCTTAACCGCCTCCTCTGCCTTACAGTAAGCCTCCGTCCCCTGAAAACCTTCTGCAGTAAGGGCCTCGCACTTTACATCCCTCCAGTAAGAACGAATCCCCTCAAGATAAATATCCGTAGTATCAATTCCCTGCCATCTGGGATGCAGATACGGCTTCATCTGTCTCGTAAACCGAATAAAATCTCTCTTACCGGGATGCTCCGCATCATAGGGATACAGCTCTTCCAGTCCCTTTTGCTTTGCAAAATAAATACAGAGATCACAGGCCGTAACAGCCGCACAGCCGCCTCCCTTCATAAAGGGATCCAAAAGCCAGTCCTGGCTGCCTCCGAGCGCCCCGTCCACGCGAATATAATCCAGCTCTTTTTTCATAACGTTACATTCCTCATATTCTGAAATTTAAAATCCCGCAGCGTCCCCGCGCTCCATGCTTAATTGATATCCGGCCGCCTCTATCCTTCGCCGCAGGGAGCGGATTCCTTCTGCCGCCTCTTCGCCCTCACAGAGCTTATGATCATAAAGGCTGTACTGTTTCCGGTTCTTTTTCGGCGACAGATTCGGCATCACTACATTGGCTCCTGCAGCCAGGCCTCTTTCCCTTCCGTCATGGGCCAGAGTTCCGAGAGCCGTAGTTGCGGGAAGCAGCACTGCCGGGAGCAGAATCCGTATCACGGACAGCAGCTTAATTGTCAGCTCCACACTGCCCGGCGGTTCCTTTGCAAATCCCGTATCGTGATGGGGAATAAACGGGCCTATCCCGGCCATTTCCGGCTGCAGTTCTTTCAGAAACATCAAATCCGAAGCAAGGTTTTGGTATGTCTGCCCGGGACTTCCCACCATAAATCCCGCTCCCGTCTGAAATCCGAGCTTCTTCAGATTATATAAACACTGCTTTCTTGCAGAAAGGCTCATATCCGCCGGATGAAGAATGCCGTAATGAGCCTCATCCGCCGTCTCATGGCGAAGCAGATACCGATCCGCCCCGGCCTTTCGAAGCGTGCGATAGCTGTCGAAGGAGCGCTCTCCCACAGACAGGGTCAAAGCGCAGTCCGGGAAAGCCCCCTTCACTGAGCGGACAAGCTCTGCAAGCCGTTCGTCCGTAAACCATGGGTCCTCGCCCCCCTGGAGCACAAAAGTACGGAAACCCAGCTTCCGGCCGTTTTCACAGCATTCCAGAATTTCCTCCACGGAAAGGCGGTAACGGACTGCCCGGTGATTCTCCCGGCGGATTCCGCAGTAGAAGCAGTTATTTTTACAGTAATTCGTAAATTCAATCAATCCGCGGACATAGACATTCTTCCCATAATATTTCTTCCGGATACGCACTGCCTCTGCTCTCACATATTCCGCTGCCGCCGGTTCCTTAAGACATTCCAGCAGCATTCTGTATTCTTCCCCGTCTGCCAGCCTGTGATTCCTGACAAAACGTTCCACAAGATCCGCCATTTTTATTCCTCCGGCACGGTAAAGAACTTCTGAAAAAGCCCGGGACTGCCGCCTTATTCTGCGACAGCCCCGTCTCTTTTCGGCATATACAGATTTTATTTTGAATCTTTATCCTCAGTCTGCTTTCTGCGTACCTCTCTTGCAGAAATCTCCTCACAAATTCCGCGGATAAAGTCATCAAGCGGTTTCTGGCCTTCATCCCCTGCAAAACGGCTGCGGACAGATACCAGACCCTCTTCCGACTCCTTCTGGCCTACGACTAACATATAGGGAATCTTCTGCATCTGGGCCATCCGGATCTTATAGCCAATCTTCTCATCCTGTCCGTCCAGCTCTGCCCGGATTCCCGCTTCGGTAAGGGCCTCCATAACCTTTCTGCCGTACTCAATATGTTTCTCGGAAATAGGCAGTACCTTTACCTGGACAGGCGCCAGCCAGGTGGGAAACGCGCCTGCAAAATGCTCAATAAGAATTCCGATAAACCGCTCAATAGAGCCAAAGGCTACCCTGTGAATCATAATCGGCCGGTGCTTCTCTCCGTCCGCTCCGATATACTCCAGTTCAAACCGCTGGGGAAGCTGGAAATCAAGCTGGATCGTCCCGCACTGCCAGGTTCTTCCGATAGCGTCTACCAGATGGAAGTCAATCTTCGGCCCGTAAAATGCGCCGTCCCCCTCATTTACCACATAGTCAAGCCCCAGTTCGTCCAGAGCGGACCGGAGTCCTTCGGTAGCCATCTCCCAGTCCTCATCGCTTCCCATACTGTCCTCGGGCCTTGTGGAGAGTTCCACATGGTACTCAAAGCCAAAGAGCGTGTAAACCTCATTGATCAGTTTTGCAACGCCCATAATCTCATCCTTAATCTGTTCCGGTGTCATAAAGATATGGGCATCGTCCTGGGTAAAGCAGCGCACACGCATCAGACCGTGAAGCTGGCCGGATTTTTCGTGGCGGTGTACCAGTCCCAGCTCCCCCACACGCATGGGAAGGTCACGGTAAGAACGGGGCTCGGATGCATAAACCAGGATTCCGCCAGGACAGTTCATGGGCTTTACCGCAAAGTCCTGCTCATCAATAACGGTTGTGTACATATTATTCTTATAATGATCCCAGTGGCCTGAGGTCTCCCAGAGACTCCGGTTCAGAAT
The DNA here is from genome assembly GCA_021770065.1 of Lachnoclostridium sp. Classification (GTDB taxonomy): domain Bacteria; phylum Bacillota; class Clostridia; order Lachnospirales; family Lachnospiraceae; genus Laedolimicola. Next base: position 61,665 of record JAETRR010000032.1, read on the forward strand.
AACAGGAGTTGCGATCTCCACATAACCGGCCTTTTTGTGAATCTCTCTCCAATAATCCAGAAGAGTGTTCTTAAGGGTCATGCCCTTTGGCAGGAAGAACGGAAATCCCGGTCCTGCTTCGTGCATCATAAAGAGGCCGAGCTCACGGCCCAGCTTACGGTGGTCGCGCTTCTTTGCCTCCTCCAGCATAGTCAGATAAGCCTCAAGCTCATCCTTCTTTGCAAATGCCGCAGCATAGATACGGGTCAGCATTTTGTTGTGCTCATCCCCTCTCCAGTAAGCTCCTGCGATGCTGGTCAGCTTGTAAGCCTTTCCCACATCCTTCGTGTTCCTGAGATGGGGTCCTGCGCACAGATCCGTAAATTCTCCCTGTTTGTAGAAACTGATTTCCGCGTCCTCCGGCAGATCCAGGATAAGCTCTTCCTTGTAGGGCTCCTCCTTCTCCTTTGCCCAGGCAAGGGCCTCATTTCTCGGAAGGGTGAAACGCTCAATGGGAAGCGCTTCTTTTACAATCTTTTTCATCTCCCCCTCAATGCGCTCCAGATCCTCTGCGGTAACGGGCTCCTCAAAATCAATGTCATAATAAAACCCGTCTGCTACGGACGGACCGATCGCCAGCTTCGCCGAAGGATATAAACGCTTTACTGCCTGGGCAAGCACGTGGCTTGCGGAATGGCGGAGGGTGGAAAGTCCCTTCTCATCTCTGGCCGTGAGAATATTCAGCCCACAGTCCTGTTCCACAACAGTTCTTAAATCCACAACCCGGCCGTCTACTTCTCCGGCACAGGCGGCCCTTGCCAGACCCTCGCTGATGTCAAGGGCTATCTCATATACGGATCTGCTTTCTGCGTACTCCTTTACGGAACCATCCTTTAACGTTACCTTCATTACGCTTCTCTCCTCTTCTTCTCTTTTTCAATGGTATTGTTATTTCCGCAGGTTACGGAAATGCCTTTCTTAATCGGTGCACTGTAAAATCCCACAACCATACCTGCAAAAAAGCAGGCCAGCGCCAGTAATAATTTCTCTTTCTTTTCTGTGTTCATGCGGTTATTCCCCTTTCAAAATTCTCTCATATTCCTTTTCCGGATCCGGCTGTTCTCTGACAAAAGTCAAAAAAATCCCTCTCTGCCATATCTGACAGAAAGGGACGACAATTCTTATCGCGGTTCCACCCTGCTTGTTTTAAATACTCTAAAACCACTCATTTGACGATAACGGAATCACCGGACCGGATTGGGGCCACTCAGAGGTAGTTTTCAGTCTGCTTCCCGATGAGAATGCTTCCAGCATGTGCATCCCTCTCTGGCATCTTCCACAGCTTACTCGTCTCTTCTACGTGCTGTCTGTATGTTTTTCCATAGGCTTATTATAGCATCCGAAATCTGTTTGTCAACCGGAAACCGCATTTTTCATAACTGCACTAATCCACAAACACCGAGTTGTACCGGTCAATACACTGTCCAAGCACTTCTGAAAAATGTCCGAGAGAACCCAGAGGCGCTCCGGAACCGCTCAGATCCGGAAGCGTGCCGCTTTCCACCTGCTCAATCATCCACTCCAATGCCTGAATCAGCCCGTCATAAAGTCCGTCAAAAGGACGGGAATTAGACAGAGATTCCTTAATCAGCTGATCATTATCTGCCGTAGCCGCGTCAAAATCCGCTACTACCGCCACCAGTTCATCATATAAAGCTCTGATTTCCGTCAAATCCAGATCCGTAAGGTTCTCATCATTCACTCCCTGATCATAGGCTGCATCCAGAACTTCTCTGCCAATGGAAATAGCTCTGCTGGCATTGTAAATAATGAGATTTCCTTCTGCCTTCATCTGCTCCTCTTCCTCTGCAATCCTGGCATCTCCCATCTCATCAATGGCATCCATGAACGCATAGCCCGGTTCTATAAATGCATCCGCATTTGCATATACAACTGCGTGGTATTCCTTTGCTTTCTGATATTGGTTATCCGCATAATCGTGGCTATCGCTGATATCGGAGAAGGTCTCCATCAGAGCACGCAGAGGTTCCGCCATTTCCTTAACCAGAGTATCCAGCTCGCCATAATCCGGATCCATATCGGCCAGCTGCAGGCAGTCGTCCAGGATATCCGTATTCTTTCCATAGATGCGGTAACCATAGGTAAGGCCCGTATCCGGAAGAAGAGAAAACTCCTCCGTATAGTCCACAACCTCATAGTAATAATTAATGGAATCTATGATTTCCACGATATCGTTATTCAGTTCCACATAGTAATTATACTTAATCAGGTCCATCTGCTCCGGGGGAATCTCTTCCTCCTCAGAAGCCGCCTCCTCCTCCGGTTCTGCCGTTGTTTCCACTTTAGGCGCCTCCGGTTTTGTCTTGTCAGTTTCTTTTTCCTCCTTTTTGCCACAGCCTGACAAGACAAACACAAAGACAAGCAGTATTGCCGCCGGCTTTGTCAAACTACTCTTTTTCATAATCCTTTTGTACCTCCTGCATAAGATAAAATAAGATAGGCCTATTATAGCAAACTTTGTATAATTTGTACATACCTCCTGCTTTCAGGGCACTGCACTTATTTTGCAAAAAACGCCACCGCAATGGCTCCCGGCCCCACATGGGTTCCGATGGTGCTGCCGATGCAGTAGGACGGAACATGATCCAGCTTATCCTCCCAGAGGAAAGCGCTGTCTTTTAAATATTTCTGGAGGAGGCTGTCTTCCAGCCCGGAATATGCCGCAGCATAGGGCATCTCAAAATCAATACCGCCGGATTTACGGATAAGCTGCATCAGAAGATTATTCCCCTTTTTGGATCCCATGGCTTTCCCTATCATCTTAACCTCTCCGTCCTCAATGGAAATAACCGGCTTAATATGCAGTACGGCCCCGGACATGGCAATGGCTGCAGAGATTCTTCCGCCTTTCTGAAGATATTCCAGCGTGCCCAGAAGCGCCATAAGCTTAATCCGGCCGCGTTCGTTCTCAAGACGCTCTGCCAGCTCTCCTGCCGGAATTCCTTCCTTCAGCAGCCGTATCCCGTGCTGAATCAGAATCCGCTCTCCAATACATACATTCATACTGTCCACTACAAAGACTTTTCCCGGAAAAGAACGGGCCGCAGACACGGCGCCTGCATAAGTTCCGGAGAGCTTCGAGGATAATGTGATAACCACTACCTCACTTCCGTCCGCCGTGAGTTTTGAAAAACATTCCTCAAACTGAAACATATTAATCTGGCTTGTAGTGGGCAGCTCGCTGCTCTCAATCAGTTTCTCAAAAAACTCTTCTCTGGAGAGATCCACTCCATCCTGATAGGTCTTATCCCCAAATTGAATGGACATGGGAATCATATGTATCCCCAGCGCCTCTGCCTCCTTAAGGTCAATATCCGATGCCGAATCCACAACCAGCTTTACTGCCATAAAAATATTCCTCCTGACTTTTGCAGCACGGCCCGGCGTGCCGCTGTTTTTCTATTCCGTTATTTTTTACCACACACCTGTAGAAATTTCAATACTAATTTTTCAGAAAACAGTTGCAAAATACCGTATTTCGGGTTATACTACAGTTTACAGACTTACCCTGTAAGGGCTTGTACTGGTTTCGACGGGGGTCTCGCAGCTGGTGAAGCTATCCGCAGGCGATGCGTCAAATCGCAAATCTAAATATAAACGCTGAAGACAATTTAGCATACGCTGCCTAATGGCAGCTGTCGGCCTTAGAGCACCTGCACTTTAAGAATCCGGCATCGACTATGCAGGAAACGACTTGCGTTAAGCTTTGCGCGCATGGGCGTACTATGAAGCTACTAAAACCGTCAGGGTGTTAGTTCCCGGTCGGCGGAGGGAATGTCAAAGAACTGACTATGATAGTAGAAGAACAGGGAACAGGCTTTCGGACAGGGGTTCGATTCCCCTCAGGTCCACTATTTAAACCGGAAACTCCAGGTTTTGGATGTTTCCGGTTTTTCTTTCAGAGCCTGCCGCAGAATAAGGCGGCCCCGGCTCTCTAAGATATACTATTTTTATTTGGAGGGGCTTGGAATGAAGAACTTTGATGTAGTTTTGTGGGATGTGGACGGAACGCTTCTTAACTTTTCGGAGGCGGAAAAGGCGGCTATCCGTTCTCTTTTTTCGGAGTTCGGGCTGGGAGAGTGTACGGATGAGATGCTGAGCCGGTATTCGGATATTAACCGGAAGTATTGGAACCGGCTGGAGCGCGGGGAGATGACGAAGCCGGAGATTCTGGTTGGGCGGTTTGCGGAATTTTTTGCTGCGGAAGGGATAGAGCCTTCTCTTTGCAAGCGGTTTAATGAGGCTTATCAGCTGCGGCTTGGAGATACGATTGTGTTCTGTGATAACAGTAAGGAGCTTGCGGCTTCTCTGGCCGGGAAAGTCAGACAGTATGTGGTGTCCAACGGGACTGTGGCTGCGCAGACGAAAAAGCTTAAGAATTCCGGATTTGATAAACTGATGGACGGGGTTTTTCTGTCTGAGGAAGTCGGATATGAGAAACCGGCGAAGGGGTTTTTTGATTGTGTTTTTGAAGAGATTGGGCCTTTGGATAAGGATAGGGTTTTGATTGTGGGGGATTCTCTTACGAGTGATATCGCAGGAGGTGCCTGCGCCGGGATTCGGACTTGCTGGTATAATCCGGGCGGAAGTGTAAATGATACGGAGGCACGGGTGGATTTTGAGATTCGGGATTTGAATGAGGTTTTGGGGATTCTTTAGGTTGTGCAGGGTCCGGAGCAAAATCAGCCCGCAGGCTTTTCCATATCCGTGTTCGGACGGTTCACGTACACTCTGTCTGCCCTGAACGGACATTACCTTTTTATTTTCTGGAGGTTGAAAAGTTTTGGTAATGTCCGCTCAGGGCAGACAGAGCATTCGCGAACAGCCGGACACTTGATATCGGAAAAGCCTGCGGGCTGATTTTGATCCGGACCCGTCTACGTTGTTGGGGGAATGGCTTATTAATTTTGTGTGCTGCTTTCTAAGAGTTGGGCTAACAGTTCCTGCAGGAGCTGGCTGTTTTGCTTTCTTTCGAGTTTGGCTTCTTTTTCGGCGGCTTCCCGGCTTATGACTCTGTTACCTGTTTGGGCAGCTTCGGCCGGAGCGTCACGCAGAAGGTATTTATCGGCTTCTTCACGGGTGAGAATCTGCATATCGACAAGCTCCGTGAGGATGCCGCAGAAGTCTTCGTTTGATGTGTCTGTCAGATTATAGTTTTCTTTTAAATAGCGGAGCTGGTCTTTTGTCAGCTTTTTTGATTCGGTGCTGTTCCAGGACGCTTTTGGGTTGTCGGCGGGAATTGCTGCTTCTTCCAGGGTTTTGTCGCCGAAGACGCCGTTGTCTGCTTTGAAGAGCTGGTATTTTTTGTTCCGCTTTTTTTCTTCCTGGTACCGGGCGTTGGAGGTGCCGTAGAGGATCTCTTTTACCAGGACGGTCTGGTAGTTTTTTAATAGTTTTTTTGCTTCTTCTGTTTCGGCCCGGGCTGCGGATTCTGCTACTTCGCTTACGGACTCCTGATTATTCCGGCTGCTTTGCCCGAGCAGGGTTTGAAAGCTTTTTTTCGTTGTGTTTAACCGGCTTTCGGTCATGCCTTTTTCGAGGTATGGGCCGAAGGTTAATCCGTTGTAAATGCCGGTCTGTGCTCCTGTGACGCTCATTGCCTGTTCTCCTGTCTTAATCTGTCCGGATGGTTGTGGTTCTGTTCCTTTAAAGGTAATATCTGCTTCTTTTATTGTTACTATTATACTTCTATTTGTCCTCGCCCGCAATAGAAAAAGACTGTCACGAAGGGGCATAATATATTAACGGGTTACATTCCTTCTACTATTCAAACTCAATCTCTTCCTCCGCCTTAT
>JAETRR010000079.1 GCA_021770065.1 Lachnoclostridium sp.
AACGAAGATAAAATATTACTATATTTCACACATACAGCATAAAGTGCCACACCCCCAGTATTTATCGGGGTTTGTGGCACTTACTTAATCATCAAAGTGTTAAAAACGAGATTATAGATCAAATTCCAAAGCAATTCAAGTGATTTCAAAAACATCACATTTCCGCATAGTTCTATAACCAGGGAGTACCGCAGAATGCGCCGGCCTGTTTTTCCGATATCATGTGTCCGGCTGTTCACGCACAGTCTGTCTGCCCGGGACGAACATTGACCCAAAAGCTTCAAATTCCCCAAAACCAAAAAGTCAATGTCCGTCCAGGGCAGACAGACTGTGCGTGAACCGTCCGAACACAGATATGGAAAAACAGGCCGGCGCATTCTGCGGTACTCCCGTCCGCCCTCAATCACCTCTGCTCTTCAACATACTCCTTAATAATAGGCGGCATCTGCGCCATCATATTATCAATATCCTCAAACATCGTACTCTTCGTCGTCCCCAAAGCACTGGCCTGATTAATATGCTTCACAACCACCTGATACTGCCCCTTAACCTGTACAAAAAAGTCACAAAGCCTCTGCAGCGCCGCCTTCGACTGTTCAATCACCCCGGAAATCTCATTATGCACCGTCGTCGCGCTCTCCGCCGACCTTGTAATGTCATCAAACATCTCATACGTCTCATTCACCTTAAAAATGCTTGCTCCAAGCGCCTGCTGCGAAGTAGCAATACTATTACTCAGCTGTTCCGTCCCCTTCTCCACATCATGCACCCCGGAATCAACCTCACCGGTCAGCTCCTTAATCTCATCCGCAAGCTTCTTAACCTCCACAGCCACCACTGCAAAGCCCTTCCCCTGCTGCCCGGCCCTGGCCGCCTCAATCGAAGCATTAATCGCAAGAAGATTCGTCTCCTCTGCAATGGACACAATCTTATTCGTACACTGCTTAATCTTAACCACAGCCTCCTGAAGAGCGTTAAACGTACTCTCCATCTCTCCAAAATACGTCTCCACCTGCATCGAGCTGCTTTTCAGCTCCTCCACCTCATTCTGGGCCTGGGAAACAGACTTGGAAATCGTCTCCCTCACTTCCACAAACTGCCCGGACACCATCTCAATACTGGTAAAATTCTGTCCGAAATCCTGGAGCTTCTCCTCAAAACTCTCCGCCTCCCGGAGTACATTTCCAAAAGAGCCCTTGATCTTCCCAAGCTCCTCCAGGGAACTGACCTCCTTCTGCACAAGATCCGTGCGGTAATCCTTCAAGGTATCTATCACATGCAGCACAGGTTCCAGAGACTTCTCCTTTACCGGCATTCCCTTTTCTTTCCTGTTCTTCTTTCCAAACAACATGGCTCTCCCCCTCTACCCGAATACAACACAGGACATAGACTGATTGATAAACCGGTTATTATAATGCTCTCCCAGGCCGACCAGACCGGCATGACCGCCCAGCCTGCCCATTTCCGCCAGATATTCTTCCATATAATGATTCTGGCTGAACAGCAGATACCGGAACAGGCAGTTGATAGAAAACACAGCAGAAACCCTCGGAAAATCATGCTGTATCATACTGACCGTATTCTTCACAATCGCCTTATAATCACCTAACTGAAGCAATACCAGCACGTCAGAGTCATTCACCTGGCGGTAGCAGGTCAGAGCATCCCCCACCACCTCTTTGATCGACACAATACAGATATCATTTCCGTTCAGCTTGCCAAAGGGGTTCTTAAAGGTCTGGTTCTGAACCTCCTCGTCCGAAATATGTAAAATATCCCGATACACTCGTTTCGCAGGCTGCCCGTTCAGAGCGCCGATCAGATATCTGGCCTTATCCGTCTGAGATGCAATAAAACGGTAATCCTTCATCTGATGGTAAATATTCTCCTTATAAGCCTTCACCCTGCCGCCGAGATTCTTCACCAGGCCATAGGCCACCGCATCCTCATAAACCCTTCCGTTCGCAGACACCTTATTTGCATCGCCCGTTCCGCCCACCAGAGAAATCCCTCTGTTCTTCAGAACCGAATAAATCGTAGTCAGCGCACAGGCATCATTGCCGGCACAAAAATCAATACAGATTGTGTTCTCCTGTGAGCCGTTGACTGCTCTTACGTCTTTCATCAGACGGTCAATATACTTCACAGGCATCACGGATACTTCCTCCAGAACATTCACCGCCGCCTGGACTCCGTCCATAAACGCAATAACGCCGACGCCCTTTTCCACAACATGCGTGTCATAACACATCCCCACACAGCCTATGCTGGGAACCCCGGGATAAAGCTTCTCAAGCTCATGCACATGGGAATCAAACTGATCCTTATTCGAAAACAGCATAATAAACTGCGGATTGCCAAGTCCCCGGACCGCTTCTTTCAAATCACCGTACTGACTTTTTCCATAAAACTGCCTCATGTTAAAATGCTCCTCTCTCAATGCGAGTACGTTTTATTAAAATCACCTTAAACCCGTCCGGCGAATCCGCCCGGTCCGCCGCATACGGGAGTAAAAGTACACATAGCAGATATATTATAGGGCATTTTCCAGGCAAGCGTCAACCAAAATTTTCATCCGCCTCCTGAGATCTTTGCGGTCCACACAGAGGTAATCCGCAATGTCCGCAACCCTGATATCCGAGGAACAGCGGTTGCGGATAAATGCAGCCGCCCGTTCCATATAAAAGTTTTCCTTCGAAGTCTCACTCCTTTCCCGGCCTGCCCATAATATCGGATGCATCAGACAAAGACGGCTTACATCAGCCCCGGAAACAGCAGCGGCACATACAGGATTAGGAAAAATACTGCAATCAGGCCCAGAAGATACGGAACCACAGACCTGGATATCTTCTCGATAGGCAGTCCCGTTATACCGGAAGCCACAAACAGATTGATGGCCACCGGCGGCGTAATCATGCCGATGGCAATGCCTACCACAAACACAATGCCAAAGTGCACCAGGCTGATGTTCATAGCCTTAACCAGCGGCAGGAATACCGGAGTCAGAATAATGATAGCAGACGAGGTCTCCATAAACACACCGGCAATCAGAATAATGACGGCAATCAGAAACATGATAATAAAAGGATTGGAGGATACATTCAGCACGGAACCGGCAATTGCTTCCGGAATCTTCCAGTTGGCCAGCACCCATCCAAAGGGGCCGCTGCATGCAATGATAATCATAATCACGGCAGAGGTCTTGGCACTGCCCTTCATAATCTGAAACAATTCCTTCGGCCCCATGTCCCTGTAAACAAATACAGACACCAGGATCGCGTAGATAACCGCCACATCCGCAGCCTCTGAGGGCGTAAAATATCCGGAGAAAATACCGCCCAGGATAATCAGAGGCATCAGAATGCCCCAGATCGCCTTAATGAAAGTTTTCCCTGCATTTTTGAGGGAAAATCCGGCTCCCTTGGGATAATTGTACTTCGCCGCCTCAAAGAGAGAGATACCGATCAGAATCACTCCCATCAATACGCCGGGGATAAATCCGTTCTTAAACAGAGTATTCACACTCTGCTCCGCAATCACTGCATAAAGAACCATAGGCACGGAGGGAGGAATCACCACGCCGATCGTGCCTGCGGCCGCAATGAGAGCGGCGGATCTGGCTTCATCATATCCCCTCTTTTTCAGCTCCGGAATCAGGGTAGCCCCTACAGCGGCAGTCGTCGCCGCGCCGGAACCCGAGATCGCCGCAAAGAACATGCCGGCAAGCACGGACACGATGGACAGGCCTCCCTTGATCATGCCCAGAAGAGCCTCCGCAAACTCTACCAGAACCTTGGACACTTTTCCCTTTGCCATCAAATCACCCGCGAAAATGAAGAACGGCACTGCAATCAGAGAAAAAGAATCCGTTGCCGTAAACATACGCTGTACAATCATTAAGAGCGGTACGTCTCCCTTAGCCATCACAGTCACAGAAGAAAGTGCAATGGAAAATGCCACCGGAACTCCTAAAATAAGCAGAATGATAAATGCGAGAAACAACAGGGCCGCCATTTTATGATTCCTCCTTTCCCAGCAAATCCGTTACACAGTTAAGGACTGCATCCAGTGCATGAAAAAACATCAGGCCGCAGCCGACGGGAATACAGGTGTACACATACCGCATAGGCAGACGCATGGCCGCAGAGAGCTGGCTCCCCTGCCTGCCGAAATACTGAATCCCGTAAAATACAATCAGGCCGAATAAAATCATACAGAGTATATGTACTGCAATCTGTAAAATATCCTTTGCCTTTTCTGGCAGCATATCCTGCAGCACGGAAATAGAAATATGGCCGCTGTGTTTGTACACACAGCCCGCACCGAACATGGTGCTCCAGATCAGAAGATAGCGCGTAGCCTCCTCGCTCCAGGACAATGCCGTAAAGAAGAGGCGGCAGATGATCTGCGCACCGGTGATCAGCACCATGGCACCGAGCATCACCACGATTATAACCTCTGCGATCTTATCCAGAATATCACTCAACTTATGAATTCCCCGAACAATAGCCAAAATCAGACTCCCCCTTTTCCAGATCATTTACATCGGGTCAGGCATAATCCCATGAAACACCGCCCGGTTCATGGATGCTCCATCACCGGGCGGTCCATTTTCATGCCGTTTACAGTTTTTACATGCCTGCAATCACTTCCTGAATTCTTGCCACGTAATCCGCATACTCTGTGTACTTGTCATATACCGGCTGTACGGCTTCTTTGAAGGAAGCAAGATCCGGATCCTCGATTACTTCCATGCCGTTGTCCTTCATGGCCTGGAGCTGATCGCTCTCCTGCTCTGCCACCCATGCACGCTCATACTCGGCTGCCTCCTGGGCCGCATCCAGGAAAATCTGCTGTGTCTCTGCGTCCAGTTTGTTAAACAGATCCGCGCTCATGGTAATGATTGCCGTAGAATAAGAATGGCGATCCAGGGTTACATACTTCTGGGACTCCCACAGGCTGTAGGAATAAATAACATTGATGGGATTCTCCTGCCCGTCTACGGTACCCTGCTGCAGAGCAGTCAGCGCGTCTGCCCATGCCATGGGATTGGCATTCACACCCATTGCCTCAAAGCTTGCCGTGTAAACGTCATTTTCCATAATACGGATCTTCAGGCCGTTCAGGTCGGCTGCCGTCTGGATGGGTTTCTTGCTGTTGGTCAGGTTCCGGAAGCCGCGCTCTGCGTAAGCCAGGCCTTTCAGGCCGGAATCCTCCAGAGTGTCAAGAAGTTCGCGTCCAATCTCGCCGTCAAGCACCGCATAAGCCTCTTCGTTGTTTGCAAAGAGGTAAGGCATGTCCAGAACGCCCATTGCGGATGAGAAGTTGATGAAGGGTCCGCTGGTGATAATCCCCATATCCAGGGTGCCGATCTGCATGCTCTCCAGCATGTCGCGCTCTCCTCCCAGGGTTCCGTTGGGGTAAATCTCAATCTTGTATGCGCCGTTTGTTCTCTCTTCTACCAGCTCCGCAAATTTTTCTGCGGCCACCTGGAAGCTGTCCTGCTCATTCACAGTCGTTCCCAGTTTCAGTACAACTGCGTCGGAAGCAGCCTCAGCTGCATTCTCCTCACCCGCATTCTCTGCCGGGCTGTTCTCATCTGCCGCAGGCGCCTCCTGGGTCTGGCCGTCATCCGCGGCAGCTCCTCCGCCGCAGGCCGTCAGGCCGAACATCATCACTGCCGACAAAGCCAGGGCTGCAAATTTCACATTTTTTTTCATAACGATTCTTCCTCCTTAAAATAGTATATTTATAAATGTCAGCTGCTGCCGGACGGCAGCAGAAATGACCGGGGATATTTCCTCGAAAGCCCGAAGCCTGCGCCTTTTGGAACCTTCGGATAAAAAAGTGTCTTCGACACCTCAACCCCCTAGCCCCCATTCATGGGGGAATTAGGGGTTCCTTTTTTTATCGTTTTCCTGCATAATGTTCTCATGAGCGTACTACAGGATAT
>JAETRR010000080.1 GCA_021770065.1 Lachnoclostridium sp.
TTACAGGAGAAAATATGTCAAGAATAAGTTCCAGTGAATGTTTCAATATGGATATGGAATGGTATGGTGTTGACAGACAAGGTAATATAGCGGTATTTTGCAGTGCAGGAGAAGGTTATTTACCGGAATTTGTTTGCGAAAATATAGAAAGAGCTGACGAACTAATAGAATATTTTAATGATATTGAAAAAATTACAAGCAGTGTATTGCTTTTTCACCGGATAGAACGTGCGGAACAAGTTGCCAGGAATTTTTCTGACAAAGGTTTATATTATTTTGATGCAGATGATGGCACAAGGTTAGGGATATGCACACTTCACAGGTACTATACAAAGCAATCATATCCGCAAAAGCCATTGAAATATGAGTGTCTGCCAGAATATATTAGGGAAGCTTTAAAACACAACTTTATGGAAATAGAAGATTTTTCACTGGAAGATACGATATATATTAAGCATGCTTACGAGTGACTGTTTTCGGCTTTTGCTGCATTGAGAAAACTTTTTCAGCAAGGGAGCTGAATAACTTGAAATTTATTGATTTATTAGATGTAATGCAACTAATGCGAAGAATTGCAGAGACTATGGATGAAGAAGATCCATTTTTTACAGATTTTAAATTTTTTAGTGCCATCAATTACACTACACAATCCGAATATCGGCAAGAATGAAAAAAATTTTTGAAGGAATTTGTAATTGAAAATGGAATGTTTGTAGAGGAGAAATTTATTGAAGATCTTAAAGCCCTATATTGCTGGCTGTAGAAGAATTAAAAGAACTGGCTTGTCTGCGGGATACTGGACAAGTGGGCGCACATACTCATAATAACAGTGGCGTGAAAAGATCGGTGAGTGTTTCTGAATACATTTACGCCGACTACCCGCTCCCGCCTTTACAGAGGTTTGTTCAGGGCTTTGTGGGCGGGTACTATAACCGCTATTATCTGGCGGAGGACTATGACGTGAATCCAGTTTATGTGCTGGATATGTACCAGCATGGGAAAGAAAGCTGGATGCTGGATATTCTGCTCAGGCTTGCTGTATGCGTGGCCGCAGCCGTGATTGTGTGGGGTATCAAAAAGGCTTTAAAATGCAGATTCCCCACCCGTGACGAGTGAGCCAAAAAAACTGGCAAGATTGCGCAGACTATGGTGGACAGCTTTGTTTTGGATGTGAAGTGAAAGTTTGATGGGGTGAAGGTGCTGATGTCTCAATCGAATATGCGGAAAAATGTGTCTCTCAGTTATTGAATTTAGACAAATCGACTGTTGAGCAACTCTTAAAGGCAAGTATCCGCTTTTTCTATGATGAGGAAAGGTGTAACGGGGGCATTATGCGGTTTAAAAAAGGGTATTGAGCTGAATAAACAATCTGGGCAAGAGGTATCTGTGGATGATCAGGAAAACTATGATACGGTACAGGAAGTGCTTTCCATTATACAAAGAGGCGATACAAAAGCAAATATTATTGATAAAATGCAAGAGATTGAACGGATTGCATTAAATAAAGTATGGGGTGTTATGCTGTTCCCGGAGGGTCAAACAATCCGGTTAAAGAAAAAAGAGCTTCTTTAGCGGATGTAAGAGAAAAGGGAGTATAAGGCAATGTCAAACACATTTCCGATAGAAGAATTCGAGCAGGAAACAGGGATCACGACTGGCGGTGGGGCTGTTTGACCAGGTAGTTTATGAGTTGTACCACACGCCTGCGGAAAGGAAAGATCTGGCGAAGAGCTGGAGGGAGCGTATTCTGGATAAGCTGTCGGAGCTTTCCCCGGAAACCTATTGTATCGCCATCCCCCTTTTAAGGATGGGCGGTGAAGTGAAACTGGAACAGGTGGCGTTTCTTCTGGACAAAGCCGAAGGCAGGGAAAAAAGGGAACTGCTCTATGATCTGGGACGTTTCCCGGACGCAAAGGAACACCTGGAGATATGGCTGGACTTTTTGCGGGAACGGGAGGATTTGGAGCTGCTCCATTATGCCCTGCTGTCGGTTCCCCGCGTAAACGACCCTCGGTTACGGGAAGCATTGTTTAAGGTACAGGAAGCATTTCCGTTTGCGCTGGAGTAGATCCATGTTGACGATTATAAGGACAAAGAAGCATTAAAGCGTTCTTTCCGCCGGAATGCGGAATGCAAAGTCTGCAAAGGGGCCGGCACGGTGTTAAAGGATTTGTTTTATGAAAGCATTAACCCGGAGAATGCCCGTTTTCCCCGCCCGTACCGTCTGGAGATGCCTGGAAATGCGCTGGCTGACCTTGGCATGTACCGGACGATTCCGGCAGGCGGGATCTTGTTGCATCCGCTGATTGCTTTGGCAATCCGGCAGGAATCGGGCGGACGGCTGCCGTCCACGGCCTGGGACTGGGGGCGGAAGTTAAAGCAGATGAAAAAGCTGCAGCTTGTCCTGTCCGAAAAAACAGTCCAGAGTTGGGATGGTGAAAGGCGCTATGCTTATCTTCGTGCGCCGGAGGAACATTTTCCCCCGGAACCTTACTATTTTTGCGGATTGCCGGTTACTGCTGAAACTGCCTAAGTTAAAATATGTTGACCTGCGCTCCTGCCGCTTGATGCATAAAGAGGTTTTGAAGAAAATTCATGCGGAGTGTGAGCTATAAAATAAAGGAGATATGCTATGTCGGAATTATTAAATAATGTTCGTTCTCGCATTGAATCGTTGGGGATAGGATTTCAATTTGTAAAAAGAGTCAAAATTCTTTTGAATCCAGTGGATGGATGGAGAACTGGTCCTTGTGCGGGAGATAAATATTGACTTTACCAAAATGATTGTTGTGAAAGATTTGATAGATGGGCAGATGGTAGAGGTGTACCGCGAAGAATGGGAAGAGAAGGACGAAGGAAATGTGTTGGATATTCTGTATAAGTGGAATGATTTGGATTATCACGATGAGTCAACGGAGGAAGATTAGCTGTGGACGAGAAAAAATCCAAATTGATCTATGTCAAGTAGCTTTATGTGTTTATTCTACTGTTTGCTGCTATCATCGCTTTTGGTATTCGGAAGTAGAAGCAGAAATAACAGAGACGGAGGCTGAACCACATGGATAAAATAGGACAGTTCTTAGAGAGGGGCTTTTTGGGTGGGATTGTAATTGCAGCTGCATTTGTGGGTTTTGCTGTTTTCTCATACTTTGCCTGGAAGAGGTCTTGCTGTTTTATGGACAGGATTTGACACAGTTGCCTATGATCCGGATACGCTCCATTTCATAGACGAAACAGAGGAAATGATGAAAAAATGTACAATAGGACTGTTTTCAAAAATCATTACATTTTTGATCTTTGCGGTTTTCTTCATTCCGCTGACGGGAGTACTGCACCGGATCGGCGTAAAGACACAGGAAGAATTCAAGAGGGATGTGGGAAGGGTTTGTAAGATCTGCGGCGGCTCTGGTTATTTGCTCAGGTAATCATTATACTAAAAATAAAGGAGATTGAATCATGGGAATTTTTGATAAGTTCAAAAAGAAAAAGGAAGTAAAAAGGCCAAACTTGATTGTCTTTGATAAAGAAAATACTGATAATGACTATGCGAATTATGAATTGAAGATAAAGCCCCGAATTTCTATTGATGATGGTTTCCCACAAGAGGCATATCAGCTCCTTGCAGGGAGGCGAAAGGAAATGCTGGAGCAGATTGAAGAGATTATTTTCAGGAATTATCTTGATGAAACCAGTGAAGACCTTTCTTCGGAGGTTGGCAGTTTCCCCGATATCCGTTATTTTACAGGGAATTATTATGTTGTGTACGAGAGTTACGGTTTCACTTACCGGGATCATAATCATCGTCCTTACCATATCAAAAACGGACAATATAGAAATGTAAGCCATAAAGGAAATGAGCGACAGGAAAACTATCTCCCTTTGGATAGTAATGAAATCATAAAGTATTATAAAATATTTATCCAGGTTGGGTTGACTGGAATTGAAAGCGGGCAGGAAGAAGATTATATGAGCCTTGACCTGGTTGCGGAAATTGCTTCACTGGATGATGAGATTGAGTTTGAAGTTTTATCTCATGGTGTGATGTAAATAGGAATGATTGATGAAGCAGGCAGAAACGGGCTTAAATATAAAGAAAACCACAAGGAGTATTTTTGATTTGTGTGTTTGTTATTGTTGTAAGTATCTTAGCATAAATATCCAAATCTGAAATTCCAGTTTGCGCTTTTCCGAAAAATGAGATATGAAAAGCTGAAAACACATTTATTTGTATAAATGAAAACACTAATCCCCCAGCTATGCTGGGGAGAATAGAGTAAGCCGTAGCAAAGAGGATACCTTAAAAAAGCCTCCTATGCTAATATGAGAAAGGTGTCGCAAGCCAATCTCAAGAATAGGAGGCGGTCCAAATGGACAGTAAAAGTTTATCACATACAAGATGGAAATGCCAGTACCATATTGTATTTATACCTAAATACCGAAAAAAGAAACTATTCGGTCAGATGTAGCTCGATGTACGGGAAATAATAAGTACATTATGCAGATACAAAGGAGTAGAAATAATAGAAGGAGCAGTGTGTGCCGACCATGTACACATATGCGTAAGTATTCCGCCAAAGCTAAGTGTTTCAAACTTTATGGGATACTTAAAGGGGAAAAGTACGCTAATGATATATGACAGGCATCCGGAGCAACAAAGCAAATGGAATAAGGCATTTTGGGCAAGGGGGTATTATGTAGCAACGGTAGGAAATGTAACAGAGGATGCTATAAAAAAATATATTCGGGATCAGTCAGAAGAGTCTCGGAAAGAAGAAAGTGAGGGAGCCGCTTTTTAGCGGCAGCAAGTAATATAAGCTTGCGATACCCGCCTTTCAGGCGAGCAGTAACAGAGCCCTTGGGGGCGTTTTTCAAACCCCCACTTGAAGTGGGGGTTGGTGATTAGACAGGGAGATTTTGTTATGGCATTTACTTTGCAGATCAGACAGAAGAAACTATTTGGAAAGACAGTACTTGATATCCCATCGCTGGCTCAGGCCTGTGGTTTTTGCTATGGTTCCAAAAATGATTTTTATATCCTGCAGGAGAATGAGCAGGCAAACGGAACGGTTGTTTTTTATCATCCGGAGCATATCGGTCGGGGAATCTTTTTTGACGGCAGCAGAGCCAGAGAAGGGTATTATGAGATAAGTTATAATATTCCTACAACCAGAGCGGAGATCACAGATTTTGCCAGGCTTGCAGGAGAGATAGAAAGACGCCTGGGCAGGGTGGAGATGTACTGTGTGGAAGAAGAGAGAGCATTTACCGGCAGGGAATTGGAACAGAGAATTGAGGATTTTGCTGCATTCAGCCGGAAGTCACTGAACCAGTTCTGCGGAAATAAGGAATATAAAAGCTATATCCTTACGCTGGCACGGTGGCCTTATACACTGACGGAGGACAAGGTAGCCGCATGGGAGGCATGTACAGATCTTTCTGATTTTGAGAGTACCCTGCATGGTCTTCAGGCACGAGATGTCTATTATGCAAAGCCAAGGCTTCTGCAGAAAAACGATACAAGAGAGATCGGAGCCTTTTATGCCTTAACAGAAGAATGCGAAAGTATCTTTCCTGTCCGGGCTGACGGGTTTCTGAATCTGAGTGAACGGAAAGTGACAGAGGGATTTGTACAGTTTGTACTTTACAGTGAGCAGCGTGTGCTGGAAGGAATGTTTCCTTATGAACAGTTTATTGAGGAACTGAACAGATATGATGTCCGACAGTTTGATGCGGATCACATTCTGATTCCGCCTATGACAAAAGCGGATCTGGAAAATCTGGCCGAGAAACTACGTTGAAAGGGAAGGTTGGCATGAACGGAGCAGCAGAAAAGCAGGAAGCAGAAAAAAGGATAAAGGAATATATACAGGCAAGCTCCATGAGCCTGAGCAAAAAGGAAGAGCAGGATTTCA
>JAETRR010000033.1 GCA_021770065.1 Lachnoclostridium sp.
ACAGCTTATGGCGGGCGGCGGTGTTGCCCTGATCGGTATGCAGCTGATCCCCCTGCTGGCCAACCTGTTTAGCTAAGGCGGGTACTGCTTATGCTGAATATCCTCGACCAGATCGAACAATGGATTAAGGATTTCCTGATTGAGTGCATCACGGGGAACCTTTCCGGGCTGTTCGACCAGGTAAACGATGCGGTCGGGGACGTGGCAGTGGATGTGGCAAAGACACCCCAGACATGGAACTCTGGGGTGTTTTCCATGATCCGCTCCCTGTCAGATAACGTGATCGTCCCCATAGCCGGAATCATACTCACGTTTGTTTTATGCTATGAACTGATCAGCATGATCGTGGAAAAGAACAACATGCACGATTTTGACACGTTCAACATTTTCAAATGGATCTTCAAGGTATATGTTGCGACTTACCTTGTCACCCATACGTTTGACATCACCATGGCGATCTTTGAGCTGTCACAGACAGTCGTGCGGCGGAGCGCCGCCGTGATCACCGGGAACACAAGCATCCAGTTTTCTGCTGTCCTGGGAAGCCTGGCTACCCAGCTTGATACGATGGGGATTGGGGAACTGTTCGGGCTTCTGGTGGAGACTGCCCTGATCCGGATTACTACCCCTATCCTGTCAGTCTGTGTCATGCTGGTGCTGGTGGGGCGCATGGTGGAGATTTATATTTACTGTTCTGTCGGCGCGATCCCCTTCGCTACCATGACCAACCGGGAATGGGGGCAGATGGGGAACAACTACCTGCGGGGGCTGGTGGCTCTGGGATTGCAGGGCTTTTTTATCATGGTTTGTATTGCCATTTATTCCGCACTGATCGCAGGTATCGGAACCGCGCCCAATATCCACAAGGCAATCTGGAGCTGTGCCGGGTACACCCTGCTCTTATGCTTCTCGCTGTTTAAGACCAGCTCCATCTCCCGCTCCATATTCAATGCACATTAAAGGGGGCGCTTATGGGAGAAAGAAGGATGCCGGCGCGTTACCGCATGGATGAAACCGGACAGATGCGCCGGACATGGAACGGAAAGCTGCCGGAGGAATTTACTGAAAAAGACATGCTCCTGTTTGCCATAGATACGGACATTCTGGTAAACGGGTGCGTGTCAGCGGAAACACAAAACGCAGTCCGGGAGGCAGGCTACCGTTATGAAAACGGGAACCTCCTGCCCCTGGAAACAAAAAGAAAGGAGAACACCATGGAAAACCAGAAGAATACGCTGGAAGTCAGCGTCAAGGTCTATCCCCTTCAGGAGAAGGGAGGGAACCTGCTCGCGTTTGCCAGCGCGACGGTCGGAGGCTGTTTTGCCGTGAACGGGATCCGCGTCATGGACAGCGAAAAAGGAAAATTTGTTGCCATGCCAAGCAGCAAAGGGAAGGACGGCAAATACCATGACATATGCTGCCCCACCACTGCGGAAATGCGCCAGGCGATCAATACGGCTGTCCTGGGGGAATACCAGAAAGCGGTAGAAAAACCTTCCCTGCGCGGGGCGCTTCAAAATGCGGCAAAAGAAGCTGCCGCGCGTCCGGCACCGGATGTACAGAGATCGGCGGACAAAGGGGCACGTTAAGGAATCCGTCCGGATACCGGGCGGAAAAAGGAGGAGATGAACATGGAATATCCGGAAATCTATAAACTTTCCGCAGCGGAAGCGCGGGCCAGAGGGGAAACTGACCTGTTCAGGGCTTCCCAAAAACTGAACATTGCGTGTAAACATGCGGTAGAGACAGCAATCCGGGAAAATTTTGACGGCTTCCACCTGAAAGGCTGCTGTATCGAACCGGTGATCGCGGAATACGGCATTGACCGGGTGGACTGGGTTCTGGCAAACACTGTCCAGACGAAGATGTCTGACGGGCGTTTTTCCAGAGATAACAAGGTATGGGCTGGGACATTCCCGATCCCAGGGAGTGATAATTCTGTCTTTGAGCCGCGTCTGGATTATGTTGTGGAGAGCCACCCGGCTGTGCTGGACGGTTTTATCGGTCTTGTACGCCGGGAGCGTGACAGGGAAAAGGCGCTGCCGGAGGTGGAAAAGCCAAAACCTTCGATCCGGGCGCAGTTATCCGCACCACCCGCAGCCGTGGAAAAGCCCCAGGCAAAAAACAGAGACCGGGAGGTGAGGTAGCATGGCATTTGTACCCGTGCCAAAGGATCTGACGAAAGTAAAGACCAAGGTGGCTCTGAACCTGACAAAACGGCAGCTGGTATGCTTTAGCCTGGGCGGGCTTATCGGGATCCCGGCTTACCTTTTCAGCCGCGGCAGCATCGGAAATGAATCAGCGGCACTTTTAATGATCGGCCTCATGCTGCCATTTTTTGCGTTCGGCATTTATGAAAAAGACGGGCAGCCACTGGAAAAAGTGCTGAGGAATTTTATCAATGTATCATTCCTGCGGCCGCCGGCCCGGCCTTACCGTACCAACAATGGCTATGCCGCGCTCATGCGGCAGGCGGAATTTGATAAGGAGGCAGAAAAGATTGAAAACAAAACAGCAGGCAAAACAGGAAAAGGCCCTGCAGGCCGCAAAAAACCAGTACAAAAAAGATAAAGCAGACTTAAAAGCCCTCCGGCTTTCCCCGGAGGGGAAGCTGACGGGCAGGGAGAAAAAACGCCTTGCCGCTTCTATTAAAAAAGCAAAACGTGACGGACGGATCCCAAAATCCGCACAGGAGACGATCCCTTACCAGGAAATGCGGCAGGACGGGATCTGCGCCGCAGGCGGGAACTACTACACGAAACAAATCGAGTTTTTAGACATCAATTACCAGCTGGCACAGAATGAGGACAAGAACATCATCTTCGAGAACTGGTGCGATTTCCTCAATTATTTTGACGCATCCATCCGCTTCCAGCTTTCTTTCCTGAACCAGAAGGCAGATATGGAGAAGTTTAAAAAATCCATTGAGATCCCGGAACAGGACGACATGTTCAATGAGATCCGGCGCGAATATGCCGGTATGCTGCGCGGGCAGCTCTCAAGGGGCAACAATGGGCTGACAAAGACAAAATACATTACATTTGGCATTGAGGCGGACGACATCAAGGCGGCAAAGACCCGGCTGGAACGGATTGAAGCTGACATCCTTGCAAATTTCAAGGTGCTGGGGGTGAAAGCAAGGTCACTGGACGGATATGAACGGCTCTCCATCCTGCACCAGATGTTCCACCCTGCCGGGGAAAGAAAATTCCACTTCTCCTGGGACGCGATCTGGAAAACAGGGCTTTCCAGCAAGGATTTTATCGCGCCGGACAGTTTCACCTTCCAGAACGGGCAGTATTTCAAGATCGGGCAGACCTATAGCGCGGTTTCATTTTTGCAGATATTAGCGCCGGAACTGACTGACCGTATGCTGGCGGATTTCCTCGATCTGGAGAACAGCATGGTGGTCACGCTGCATATCCAGTCCATTGACCAGAGCGCGGCGATAAAGACCGTGAAGCGCAAGCTGACCGACCTGGATAAAATGCGGATCGAGGAGCAGAAAAAGGCAGTACGGGCAGGATATGACATGGACATCATCCCGACCGACCTTGCCACTTACGGAAATGAAGCCAAGTCACTGCTTGAGGATTTGCAGAGCCGTAATGAGCGTATGTTCCTTGTTACGATCCTTTTAATGAACACGGCGGCAAAACGGCAGAAACTGGAAAACAATGTGTTCCAGGCGGCCGGGATTGCCCAGAAATACAACTGCGCCCTGCGCCGGCTAAGCTACCAGCAGGAACAGGGCTTTATGTCCTCTCTCCCGCTGGGTGTGAACCGTGTGGAGATACAGAGAGGGCTTACCACCAGCAGCACGGCAATCTTCGTGCCGTTCACTACCCAGGAGCTTTTCCAGTCCGGGGAATCGCTGTATTACGGCGTCAATGCCCTTTCCAACAACCTAATCATGTGCGACCGGAAAAAGTTAAAGAACCCCAACGGCCTGATACTGGGAACTCCCGGTGCAGGAAAATCCTTCTCTGCAAAAAGGGAGATTACCAATGCTTTTCTGATCACAACGGATGATATCGCCATTATTGATCCGGAAGCGGAATATTCGCCGCTGGTGACAGCGCTGGGCGGACAGGTCATTAAGGTCTCCCCCACTTCCAGCCAGTATATCAACCCCATGGATATTAACCTGAATTACAGTGAGGATGACGACCCTCTGATCTTAAAGAGTGATTTTATCCTCTCCCTTATGGAACTGATGATGGGGAAGGTGGAGCCGGACGAAAAGAGTATCATTGACCAATGCCTGCGCCGGGTTTATCACCGCTTTTTTGACGACCCCGTGCCGGAGAAAATGCCGATCTTGCAGGATTTATATAATGAGATCGAAAAATACGGCGGTGAGCGGGCGCGGCATGTGGTGGACTGCATGGCCATCTATGTAACCGGCTCCTTAAATGTGTTTAACCACCGGACAAATGTGGATATCCAGTCCCGCATTGTCTGTTATGACATCAAGGAACTGGGAAAACAGCTGAAAAAGCTGGGGATGCTGGTAGTGCAGGATCAGGTCTGGGGGCGCGTCACAGTGAACCGGGAAGTCCATAAGTCCACCCGGCTCTATGTTGATGAATTCCACCTTTTACTGAAAGAGGAACAGACTGCCGCTTATTCGGTGGAGATCTGGAAGCGTTTCCGGAAGTGGGGCGGGATTCCGACCGGTATTACACAAAATGTAAAGGATCTTCTTTCTTCCAGGGAGATCGAGAATATCTTTGAAAACAGCGATTTCATTTATATGCTCAACCAGGCCGCCGGCGACCGGCAGATTCTGGCGAAACAGCTGAACATCTCCCCGCACCAGCTTTCCTATGTGACCAATTCCAACGCCGGTGAGGGGCTTTTGTTTTACGGGAATGTGATCATACCCTTTATCGACCATTTCCCGAAACAGACCCATTTGTATCAATTACTAACAACAAGGCCCGAAGATCTGGCAAAGGCTTGATAAAACAGCAGCGGAAAGGAGGGCGCAATAATGAATGAGAGCAGCGCACAGGGCGCACAGCTTATGGAAAATGATGCTGTCCGGCAGTTTTATAAACTGCTGATGGAGAACCGCCCAGAAGCTGGACAGGATTATTCCATTATGCTCTGGCAGATGGAGCATATGGCGGAACAGCTTCAGGCGGCAGCCCGCGAACTGGCCCAGGCCAGGGAACAGCTTGCCAAAATGCAGGAAAGCCCGGAAAAAGGTTTTGTCTCCCGCACCATAGACGCGGCAGATAGCCGGATCCATGCCATGCAGGAAGGGATCATGGGATTAAAGGAACGACTCATAGCAGGAGCCAGGGATGCGGTCGCCGGTGCAAAACAGGCAGGCGTAAAAGCCCTGGATAAAGCAGTTTCCGCAATCGGGGTAAAAAAAGCACTGGAGGCCATGCAGAAAAATCTGTCCTGTTCCATTACCGAAGTTAAGCAGTCTATTGAGAAAGTGGAGGCTGTAGGAAAGGAACTGCGGAGCGTGGGCGGACATTTAAAGAACGCAGGCCGCGCCGCTGTCGGAAAAGAGATGACGGCGGTGGACGGTGGCACTGAGGGACGTTTCCAGGCGGCTGTCCTTACCCCGCTCCGCACGGAGCGGAATATCCTGAACAAACTGAATAATCTGACCCTTGCCGCTATTGGCAGCGTAGAACGGCTGGAACAGGCGGCAGGAAAAGAACTGCCGGAAGTGGACGCAGCTGCTGTCGATACGGACATCAGGGAAGGACAGAAAGAAACCGCCGCTATAGACGAACCGGAACCGCAGCCGGATGAAATGAAGGAAACAGAAGAAAAACCTTCCGTGCTGAAAGACTTAAAAGAGAAGAAAACTCTCGCTGCCGCCCATACAGCCCCTGCACCGGATAAAGGACGGAAAGCACAGGAGGCGGCATTATGAGAGGGCAGGAATTTAAGGTACGGGATAAAAAAGTACAGAAAATGACCCGCAACGGGCTGACGGAGAAGAATCTGACCCAGGGAACACAGCAGCGGATCAGCAGCCGCCTGGAGGAAGTTTCTTTCATGCAGGAACGGCAGGCGGACACCGCAGCCGGGCACCGATCCCAGGGACGCATACAGACACCAGAAAAGAAACAGGAGCCTAAACAGTCGTATCAGCCGCCGGAACTTCTACCGGTTCAGCAGGATGTAAATGACCGTTTTTCAGAGGCCGCTGCACCGGAAATATGGGGGCCGGCAAACGCCCCTGCTTCCATGCGGGAAGCCGCAGATATTCCGATTTTCCAGGAGAAGCCCCTTCCTGCGGAGGGAAAAGCCATCGGGGATAACCGTGCATCCGGAGACAGCCATGCGTCTTCAAAGCCGTCAAAAAGATACCGGCATCCCCCTTCCGGACAGGAAGATGCCAGGGATATGGCCGACACGTTGCCGAAAAGCGGTTGGGATTCCGAACCAACGGCAGAACCGCAGACAGGAAAAAAAGCGCGGGCGGCGGTAAGACGGCATGTTGAAGCGGCTGCACCCGTTCCGGGCAAAGATACCGAACCGGATGCCGTGCCGGGGAACGGAATTCCCTCGCATTCCCCGCCGCTCCATGAAACCGGGCGGTTGCAATTCGGGCCGGGGGAAAAGAATGGAGAAGCGGAAAAAGGACGGACGACAGTAAAAAAGAAAATGGCAGTAAAGTTTTCTGCCAATGCTGAAAGACCAACAGATGGAAACCTGCCGGAATCTGACACGGAAACAAACGAATCCGGACGGCTCCGGTTCGGCCATAGGGAAGGGAAGGAGGTAAATCCCCAGAGCCGGGCAGAAACAAAAAAAGAGCAGGCAGATCCCAAAGACCGCACAGCGTTAAAAAAGAAGCAGGCACGGCGGTTTGCTTCCGATGCGGCAAAGCCGGAGCAAAAAGGCATAGAAAAGGGACTGGGGACAGCTCCTGTGCCCCAGGAATCTGGACGGCTCCGATTTGAACATGAGGATAACAGGACAGGGGAACCTTCTGGAAAACGGACAAAAGAAAAGCAGAGGCTGGCGGCAAAGTTTTCGGCTGAAGAAAAGGGGGCGGAAAGCCCGCCCCGTCTGCAATATGACCGGAGCGAACTGCCGCCGCAGGAACGTAAGAATGCCGCCGCAGGAAAAAACAGTGTGCCGGAGACGGAAAAAACACCGGGATTATCCAGGCAGCAGAAGAAATATGAATCGGCACAGAACAAAGCCGAATCAGCCGGGAAAAAACTGGAAAAGGCGCAGTCCAAACTGCCGACCCGCCGCCGTGCCCGTTTGCAGAAGCAGTATGACAATGAATCCGGAAAGGTAAAGCGCCGGCTACAGTTTGAAACAGAGGCCATACCGGAATATGAAAAGCCGCCGCTGCCGAAACGGGCGGTGACAGCTCTGCGGCGGACGGCTGTGACCACTGCTTCCTTAAAGCTGCACCAGAAGATCCGGGAAACGGAACGGGACAACGTGGGCGTGGAGGCGGCTCATAAGGCAGAGTTTACGGCGGAACGAGCCGGAGGACGGTTTCTCCGCTGGAACAAGCGCAGGCTGCACGATAAGCCTTACCGGGAAGTGCGCCGCGCGGAAAAACGTCTGGCAAAAGCCAACGTGAACGCGGCCTATCAAAAACTCCTTCTGGATAACCCGGAATTACAGAAGAAAAAAGCGTTATCCAAATGGATCCAGAAGCAGAAACTGAAACGAAAATATGCCGCCGCGGCAAGGGAGACGGCGAAAGGTGCAAAGCACACTACCAATGTCCTGACCGCAGCCGGACAGGTGATCCGCGCCATCGCGCAGAAAGTCATCGCCCACAAAGCAGTCCTTGGAATCATCGCCGTGGGCGTCCTCATTTTTGCCATGTGCGGCTCCCTGTTTTCTTCCTGCTCCGCCATGCTCACCGGCGTACAGTCGGCAGTGATATCCACCTGTTATGTGGCAGAAGATTCGGAAATTGAAAAAAGCGAACTATACTACACCGAACTGGAAACTGACCTGCAAAGGGATATTAACAGTACGGAAGCAAATTATCCAAATTACGATGAATACCGCTACAACATCGGGGAGATTGGCCATAACCCTTATGAACTGATGGGATACCTTTCAGCGGCCTATGGAGACTTCACTTATACACAGGTTCTGGCGGAACTAAATCGGTTATTCGGGGAACAGTACCAGCTCACCCGGACAGA
The DNA here is from genome assembly GCA_021770065.1 of Lachnoclostridium sp. Lineage (GTDB taxonomy): Bacteria > Bacillota > Clostridia > Lachnospirales > Lachnospiraceae > Laedolimicola. The sequence continues at coordinate 8,160 of JAETRR010000033.1, forward strand.
GATCATAGAAACCCGAACCTATATAGATGAAAATGATGAAGAACAGGAATATGACTGGTATGTTCTCCAGACAACGCTCACTGTGCGCCCTCTTTCGGATATTATCGCGTCGAGCCTTGCGCCAGGCGATCAGACAGACCGTTATGGTGTATATATGCAGACCTGCGGCAACCGCCAGTGCTATGGAAACCCTTTTGATTTTGCATGGATCCCTTATGTCACCAGCCCATACGGCTACCGGGTACACCCCACGACCGGGGCAAAAGACCTCCACCGGGGCATTGATATCGGCGTCGCAGTCGGAACCCCGATCAAAGCCGTGCAGGACGGGCGTGTGGTATCGGCGGGAAATGCCGGGGACTATGGATTGTGTGTGGTGATCGAAGGAAAAGACGGCTACCAGTCCCGGTACGCCCACTGCTCCACCCTCTCGGTCAGGGCGGGACAGGAAGTAAAGAAGGGCGATGTTATTGCCGCCGTAGGAAACAGCACCGAGGCGCACTTACATCTGGAAGTCACCCATAACGGTCAGTATTTAAACCCTTATTATTATGTGGATAACGGCGGATACAGCTATCTTCCGGGCGGGGGCGCGGCTGGTATGCCCGATTTTGCGGCAAACCCAGGAGCGGCCATGGGTGACGGCAGTTTTGAAGCTATGCTTGCAGAAGCGGAAAAATACCTGGGATTCCCTTATGTCTGGGGCGGATCTTCCCCTGCCACTTCCTTTGACTGCTCCGGCTATGTGTCGTGGGTTATCAACCATTCCGGCGTAGGAAATGTGGGCAGGCAGACAGCACAGGGGCTTTATAATCTCTGCACTCCGGTTTCCAGGGCAGACCTACAGCCGGGGGATCTGGTCTTTTTTACCGGAACCTATTCGGCGGCTACCCCAGTCACCCATGTGGGGATCTATGTAGGCGGCGGGCGCATGATCCACTGCGGTTCGCCAATTTCTTACGCCAGCCTTGACACAAGCTACTGGTTATCAAAATTCTACAGTGGGGGCCGGCTGCCCTGAAAGGAGGAAATTACAATCCAGATACAACATCAGTTCCATAAAAATGATGAATATTTCACGCCTGCCTGCGCGGTATATCCGATCATGGAGAGGCTCAAGGCCGGTTCTGTGGTCTGGTGCCCGTTCGATACGGCGGAAAGCGCATTCGTCAAAGTCCTGTCCGGCAACGGATTCCATGTTATTTATGGACATATCCACACCGGGCAGGACTTTTTCACAGCCCAGGTGCCGGACTGCGATTATATCGTCAGCAACCCGCCCTACAGTTTAAAGGGGCAGGTAATCCGGCGGCTGTATGAGATCGGCAGGCCATTTGCCATGCTGCTGAATTTTCAGGGCATTTTTGACAGCAAAGAACGGTTTCAAATGTTTTATGAAAACCGGGTGGAGATGCTCTGGCTCAGTCCAAGGGTGGAGTACACAGGAAAAGGAATGGAAAAATCGAAACGTGCGCCGTTTCAAAGCGGCTATCTGTGCAGCGGGATATGTAAGAACCAGCTGGAATTTGCCTACTTAGACAGCCAGCGGACATGAAAAGGAGGGATCACACTGAAAATAGGATTGATTGACGTAGACGGCCACCGATGGCCAAACCTGTGCCTGATGAAGCTTTCCGCTTATCACAAGGCACGGGGCGACACCGTGGAATGGCATGACGGGCGCAGGCGGTATGACCTTGTTTACATGAGCCGCGTCTTTACGGACAGCTATTCCAAAGACTTTACCGGCAGGATCCGTGCTGACCAGATTATCCGGGGCGGCACAGGATATGGGCTTTCTAACCGCCTGCCTGACGATGTAGAACATACCCGCCCGGATTACGGGATATACCCGCAGTTTGCCGGGACTGCCTACGGCTTTTTGTCGCGGGGCTGTCCACGGGGCTGCGGCTTCTGCATTGTAGGAGAAAAAGAGGGAAGAAAAACAGTGGCGGTGGCAGACCTCTCCGAGTTCTGGGCGGGAGAAAAAGAGATCAAGCTCCTGGACGCGAACCTGCTGGCCTGTCCGGACTGGGAACGGCTCTTAGGGCAGCTTGCGGCCAGCGGGGCGATGGTTGATTTCACCCAGGGGCTTGACATACGGCTCATGACCCCGGAAAAGGCGGCAGCTTTAAACCGGGTAAGGACAAAAATGCTTCATTTTGCATGGGATAACCCGGAGGATGACTTAACGCCGTATTTTAAGCAGTTCTTGGAATGGACTTCCGTAAAGGACTGCCGGAAGCGGCGGGCCTACGTCCTTACCAATTACGGCAGCACCCATGAGCAGGATCTGTACCGCATCTATACCCTCCGTGACATGGGATACGACCCTTATGTGATGGTGTATGAGAAATCCACCGCCCCTCCCGTAACGCGCCGTCTCCAGCAGTGGGTGAACAATAAATGGTTCTTCCGCGCCGTGCCGGATTTTAACGATTTCGTCCCCAACTGGCGCAGGAAGCAGAAAGGAGAAGGAAATGAAGATCGAACGTCTGAGAACGGAGCTTGAAAAGGCAAGGCAGAAAGCCGCCGAATGGCAGGCGCGGGCAAAGGACATCGAGCGGCAGATCACGGAGCATGAGAACATGGAAATCATCCAGGCCGTGCGCGGCGTCACTGCCTCGCCAGAAGAACTGAAAACAATCCTGGGACTGATCCAGTCCATGAAGGAAGTCCCCCAGGACAGCACTGTAAAAGAGGAGGAAACAAAGCCAAATGAAAACTAATATCCGATACACATTATCCGCGCTTGTGCTGTGCATGGGCGCATTTTTTACTCCTGTGACGGCATCTGCGGCAGGAGGCACCGACACCACCCCGCCAAGAATCAGCGCAGAATCTGCGGACGGTATGCTGCATATTGAAGCGACCGATGATGATTCCGGTGTGGAGGCCATTTATATTGCCGGGAAACGGGTCAACTACCGAGTAGACGGCGCACTTGACCTGGATTTTGAAGATTTTGCCCCGGACGGTCAGGAAACCGTGGAAGTCTACGCGATTGACTTTGCCGGAAACCAGTCGGAGGCCGTTACGGTAACAAACCCCCATTACCAGGCTCCGGAGCCGGAACCGGAACAGAAACCGATCACCCCGGACGGCCAGGCTTCCGTCCTTGACAATGCCACCGATGAAGAAGGAAAGGAATTTTTTACCTTTGTCACGCCGGAGGAAAATATCTTCTATCTTGTGATCGACCGCCAGCGGGATTCCGACAATGTATATTTCTTAAACGCAGTTACGGAGAACGACCTGGCAGACCTGGCAGAAAAGAGCAAAGAAGGAAACGGCGGGGAGAGCGCCATGCCTGTGGTGGAGGTCTGCTCCTGTGTGAAACAGTGTGAGGCCGGAAAGGTAGATACCGCCTGCTCGGTCTGCAAGAATGACCTAAAAGCCTGCACCGGCGAACCGGAAGAAACGAAAGACGAAAAGGAGAAAGAACCGGAAAAACCGGAAAAAGGCGGCAGCGCAGGAATCATGATCTTTATCCTGCTTGCCGTCCTGGCATTTGGCGGAGCCGGGTACTACTTAAAAATCTATAAGCCGAAGCACGACCTGGACGATGCGGAGGATCTGGACGACCTGCTGGATGAGGACGAACCGGAAATCAATGAGGATGCCGAAATGCAGGCCCAGGCCGGCATGGAAGTGGCAGAGCCGGATATGGACGCGGCTTTTTATGATGATTACCCGGATGATGACATGGATAGCGGGCCGGAACAGGAGGAATAACAGCATGGCACAGTTTACGGATTCCCCGTATGAATACATGATGGCAGGGAAGCCGTCTGTCAGCCAGGAGCGGGGAAGCAGCCCTGCCCCTGCCCTGTCTGACAAATGCAGGGGATGCCCTTATGGACGCGCCCGCCCCTGCATCGGCTTCTGTATCAAAGATCTGCTGTCTGATACCAGAAAAAAAAGGAGGAACCATGAAACAGACACATAAAAAAGCTCTTTTAGCCGCTGCGCTCCTGTCTGCCGTCCTTGCCGGGACTATGCTGGCGCTGTCCCCTTCGTGGGAACGCCGTCGGGAAAAGCAGGAACAGGAGGCAATGATCGTGCGGCTTGCCGGGGAAGTTCAGGAAACAGAGGCTTCCCCACGCACCGAACCTGAAGCGGAACCGCCTGCGGAAACGGAGGCTCCGGGAGAAACTTTGGGGGAGAAAAACGGGGAAAACCTGCCGGAAGCGGAAACAGAAAATTCCCCGGCAGAAAGGGAGAGAAAACCGGAAGAAGGCGCGGAGATCGGGATCCTCTCAATTCCCAAAATAGACGCGGAACTTCCGGTCACGTCAGGCGTCACCGAAGAACAGCTGAAGATTTCGGAAGGATGGGTGCGGCAGACAGATATGATCGGAGACGAAGGGAACGCCGTGATTGCGGGACACCGCAGCTATACCTTCGGACTGCATTTCAACCGCCTGGAGGAACTGGAAGCCGGGGATGAGATTCTGTTTACCACGGCAGACGGCGAATCCATCCCATTTTTAGTAAGCGAGATTCTGACGGCGGATCCGGACGATCCTGCCGTATTTGCCCTGCCGACTGACGGCGGGGCGCAATTAACCCTATATACCTGCACCCCAGTCAGGATAGCTACGCACCGGCTGATCGTCCGGGCGATGCGGCTGGAAGAATGAAAGGAGGAAACACACCACTATGTCAAAACGAATCACAGCATTTTTTATTTCCCTGTGCCTTTTTATCCTCATGGCCACGCCCATGGCGGCGCTTGCAGCAGAGGAAATACCAGCCGCAGAGGCGGCAGAAACCGTATCCGGCAATGACCTGGGGAAGCCGGGGGAATCAGAGATCGATCCGGGCACACCGGGGGAAAACGCACCGGAAACCGGCTGGATCCGGGTGCTGAAAACAGACACAGACACAGGCGCTCCCCTGTCCGGCGCTTCTTTTAAAGTGTACCATGCGGCAGACGGCACGGAAGCCGGGGAACTGCTGACAGGAAGCGGAGGAACGGGGCAGGCAGCCATCGCACCGGGGGATTATTACCTGCTGGAACAGTGTGCGCCGGAAGGATATGAACTGTCCGCAGAAAAATATGCGTTCACTGTGGCGGGCGGAGAAACGAAAGATCTTACGGTCGCCAATAAGCCCCTGACAGCGCCGGAACCGGAAACGGCAGTGCTGAAAATCACTAAAACGGATGCTGACCAGAATAACCGTCTGCTGTCCGGAGCCGTGTTCTCCGTTTATGAGGAAGAAAGCGGCAGAAAAGCCGGGGAACTAATGACCGGGAAAGACGGAACAGCAGGCATGGAGCTTCCCGCCGGCAGCTATACCATGAAAGAAACCACGGCTCCGGAAGGGTATCTCCTTTCTTCCAATGCCATCCATGTCTCCCTGCAGGAAGGGGAGGTGAAGGAACTGACAGTCACAAACCGCAGGGAAGAAGAAACAGGGGACAGCAAAGAACCCGGCGCACTGCGGATCACCAAACGGGATTCTGAAAGCGGAGAACGATTAAAAGACGCTATTTTCGGTATCTATGAAACAGACACGGACAACTGCATGGGGGAAGTTACCACCGACCGGAAAGGTGTGGCGGAGATCGAACTGGAACCGGGCAGTTATTATCTCCTGGAGCTGGAAGCCCCGGAAGGCTACCGGCTGGATGAAGAAAAGATCGGATTCCATGTCCGTTCCGGGAAAACGACGGAAAAAACCGTGAAAAACGTAAAGGAGGAAGAAAAAGAAGAACAGAAAGAAAACAGCGATAAAGAACCAGGCGCACAGACGTCCCCGTTCGACAGCCTGTTTTCTGCCCTTTCGTCCGTTCCATTCTCAGACACATCGTCTGCCGCCGGATCCTCCTCGACCCGGACAGGCAGCGGGGAAAGCCGGGATACGACAGATAAAAAGACCGGAACCCTGCAAGTCGTCAATTCTGCCGCCGGGACAGGGGAAAAGCTTTCCGGACAGGTGCTGACTGTCTATAAAAGCGATGGGAAAAAGGCCGGGGAAGTGACAGTAAAGAACGGAAAAGGGACGCTCACCCTGCCGGAAGGTGATTATTATCTCAGGGAAAGAAAATCCCCGGCAGGTTTTTTCGGAGAGACTGCCCGGATCCGCTTTTCTGTCACGGCAGGCATGACGACGGAGGTAGAAATTACCAGCGAGTGGGATATGGAGCATACTAACCCCCAAGATATCATACCAAAGACCGGGGAAACACTACCTCTTCTCCCGATGGGGCTGTCCGCGCTCTGTTTCTCAGGTGCTGCGGCGTGCTGCTTCTCCCTTTACCGCATGAAACGGAAACGCCAGTAACAGACTGCCGGCGCAGTGTATCTCCTGCGCCGGCCTTATCAGACAGGAGGAATGTATCTTGCCAACTTATACCCTTATCATAACGGAAAAACCAAGCGTCGCACAGGCAGTAGCCAAGAGCATCGGCGTGACCGGACGCAGGGACGGCTATCTGGAGGGAAACGGCTATCTGATAAGCTGGTGCGTCGGGCATCTGGTGGAGCTTTCCGCCGCCGACAACTATGACCCGCGCTATTCCAGATGGGCGCGTGAAGATCTCCCGATCCTGCCGGAACCCTGGCGCTTTTCAGTATCCCCGGCGACAAAAAAGCAGTTTGAGATCTTAAAGGGCCTGATGGAACGCCCGGACGTCACAGAACTGGTGGAGGCCACGGACGCAGGCCGGGAAGGGGAACTGATCTTCCGGCTGGTCTACTGCCAGACGGGATGTAAAAAACCATTCCGGCGGCTCTGGATCTCGTCCATGGAGGACAGCGCGATCCGGGAGGGCATGGAACATCTGCGCCCCGGAGAAGATTACGACCTGCTTTACGAAGCTGCTCTGTGCCGCGCCAAGGCGGACTGGCTGGTGGGGATCAACGGCACAAGGCTCTTTACCACCCTTTACCGGGGAAAGACCCTGAATGTAGGCCGTGTGATGACGCCAACTCTTGCACTTCTGACGGAACGGGAACAGGCAATTACCAGATTTAAGAAAGAAAAATTTTATACCGTAGAGCTGGACTGCGGCTCCATATCTGTTTCAAGCCGACGCTTTTTAAGCCGGACAGACGCAGAAAAGCTGCGGAGGGCCTGTCTGGGAAAACAGGCCGCAGTACAGTCCGTGAACCGCCAGGAAAAGACGGAGAAACCGCCGAAACTCTATGATCTCACCACCCTGCAAAGGGAAGCCAACCGGCTGTACGGCTATACCGCACAGCAGACACTGGACTATATCCAGCTTTTATATGAGAAGAAACTGGCGACCTACCCGCGCACGGATTCCCGGTATCTGACGGAGGACATGGCCGGTATGCTGCCGGGGCTGTGCCGGGAGATCGCCGGTGCGTTCCCGTCTGCTTCGGGATTCCAGGGCGGTGTGGATGCGGCCCTTGTGACCGATAATTCCAAAGTCAGCGACCACCATGCCATCCTCCCTACCAGGGAAGTTACCAGGGCTGACCTTGCTGCTTTGCCTACCGGAGAGAAAAATATCCTCTCCCTCATTTCCATACGCCTTTTATGTGCGGTCTGCCCGGAAAAATATTCCTATGCGGATACGGAAGTGGCGCTTTTGTGTGAAGGAGAAACCTTTACTGCAAAAGGGCGCACGGAACTGTCCGGGGGCTGGCGGGCGGTGGAGCGGCCGTTTTTGGAAGCGTCAGGGAAAAAAACAGAGGATAAAACAGAAAGCCCTCCCCTGCCGGAGTTATCCGAAGGGCAGCTCCTTACCGCAGAAGCTGCCGCACTCCATGAGGGAGCGACAAGCCCTCCCAAACGGTACACCGAAGATTCCCTCCTTTCCGCCATGGAGAACGCCGGGGCGGAGGAATTTGCACAGATCGAAGATGTGGAACGAAAAGGACTGGGTACACCTGCCACCCGCGCGGGCGTGATCGAAAAACTGGTAAAAGGCGGATTCGCAGAGCGGAAAAAGAAGCTACTGATTCCCACAAAAAAGGGCATGGAGCTGATCAGCGTCCTGCCGGATGCCGTAAAGAGCGCAAAGCTGACCGCCGAATGGGAAGCCGCCTTAAAAGAGGTGGAACACGGGGAGCGGAAGCCGGAGGATTTTATGAACGGGATTGCCCATATGGTCTGCGGACTGGTGGAATCCTATAAAAATGTGGCAGTTGATACCGGCAGCGCCCTTTCCGGCTCTGACAAAGAGGCTGTCGGCGTCTGCCCCCGCTGCGGCAGGCCGGTCTATGAAGGGAAAAAGAGCTTTTACTGTTCCGGCTATAAAGCGTCTCCTTCCTGCGGCTTTACCCTGTGGAAAGACAACCCATATTTTAAAAGCAAGCGGAAGGAACTGACAAAAAAGACCGCTGCCGCCCTGCTGAAAAAGGGAAAAGTAAAAATGACCGGATTGTACTCGGAGAAGAAAGGGATCTTCTATGACGCAACGATTGTCATGGAGGACACTGGAGGTAAATATGTAAATTTTAAGCTGGAGTTTGATAAAAAATAAAAGAAGGAGGCGACCTATTTGGAACCAAAACAGAAACTGGAAGAATTTGCCGAACAGCAGCCGGACAGATACCGCTATTACATCACCAATGAGGCCCTGCAGAAAGGCACCTGCCCCCACATGGAGGATATGAAACTGGTGGAAATCAAAGAGATCACGCCTGTCCTTGTAGAGAGCGGCACGGTCAAAGCTTTCGGGTATGTGGAATACCCCAGGCCGCTGGCAAAAGAGCAGGAACAGGAATACGCCCTTGTGCCTTCATCAGAAAATGAAAACCACCTGTGGACGGCGGAACTTTCCACGGAGCAGAATATGAACATGATCGACGGGATCCCCAACAATGAACCGCCCCGTATCAACCAGGGCTATACCATACTGGAAAGTGAAATCGTCGGCCATATGGAGTATGTCCTTGCTGAAAACCGGGATGCTCCCCAGCCTTATGCCACCTGGGCACGGAACATGAAGAACGACGAAGAGCGGGGGGATGAAAATTTCTTCTGGGGGCATTATTTCCGCGACCCGGAAGCGGCGGCCAAAGACTTCCACGCAAGGGCGGATGAACAGCGGGATTATTTACGGGAAAGCCGCCCGTCGCTCCTTGACATGCTGCGGCAGGATCAGAAAGAAGCCGCCCGTTCCATTCAGGAACTGCCTGCCATGGATCATGTAAAACGGGGGCTGGAAAGGTAGGGGAAATGAAGCTGACAAACTATGAAAAAGAGAGCGTCTTTCTCTTTAATGAAGCAGACCGGACGGCAAGCGTCTATACTCATAATGCCGCCCTGATCCGGCAGCTGACAACGCTGTGCGGCTCCCACCCGGAGCAGGTAAAACGTACCGGAGATAACGGATGCGGAGGACTGACTTTTGAACTGCCAAAGAAATGGCTGAAGATAGTCCCGCCCCGCGTCCTGTCTGCGGCACAAAAAGAAGTGCTGGAAAAAATGAACCGGAGCCGCTGGGGCAGAGAATAGACCGTTATCCCATGCTTTTTACCAGGCGCAGGATAAAATCCTTAAACAATTCCTGCTGTTCATCGGGCAGCGTGTTTAAAGCATCCCTCACAAGATTGCCCGTGTCTACCGCTTTTAAGCTGTCCTGGAGCAGATATTCCGGGGAAACGCCTGCCGCGTTGACGATTCCGACAAAGGTTTCCAGCTTCGGCGCTTTGATGCCCCTCTCGATATCCGCAAGATACCGTTCGGAAATGCCGCACTGCTCCGCAAATTCTTTCATAGTCAGCTTTCTGGCGACCCGGCAGGAACGGAGCCGCTCTCCCATGAGCAGTATATTGAATGGTTGTTCCATGACTGATCTCTCCTTATATTATGTTCGTGTTCCATGAACTACTGGCACATATAAAGTATAGATAGCGCACGGATTTCTTGGAATGATTCAATAGACGTGAAAAATCTAATTTTATGAACCATTAAATCATAAAATTTTTATAAACAACAGACTTCGACAGATTCTGCGCTTTTTATGGTTTATGATATGTTTATGAACTAATAGAGCATATAAAACGTCCAATAAATCATAAGGAGAACAGTTATGAAGATGAAGAAAATACTGAAACAGATCGCAAAAGAAAACGGCATTACGGTAGAGGAAGTGAGGGAAGAAATGCAGAAAGCCATAACCGAAGCATGGAAGAACCCTCCGGCGGACGGCGGCGTGACAGTGGCGTACCAGAGGAAGGTGCCGTGCAAAGGGGAAATCCCTACGCCGGAAGAACTGATCCGGTATGCTGCGGCAGAGATCCGGAGACAGGCAGGCTGAAACTGTCCCATGCACAAAACAAACAGCCGTAAAAAAGAATAAAAAGCAGGAAAGCCCATGAAAACGGTGTGGAACCGGACATGGGCTTTCCTTATGTCAGAAACCATACAAAAAGGAGGTTTACGCATGGCAAGAAAGTTACAGCTTGTGTCGCAGCTGGCAGACCAGACCGCCCATGATGTCACGCAGGGCGTGGACAACTGGAAAGATTATCTGGACAGCGCGTCACGGCTCTATAAGTACAAGTTTGAAGATCAGCTCCTGATCTATGCACAGAGGCCGGATGCCACGGCCTGCGCGTCGATGGAACTGTGGAATGAAAAAATGCGCCGGTGGGTAAAGGCAGGTTCCAAGGGCATCGCCCTGATCCATGAAAACGAAAACGGCAGACCCCGACTGGAATATGTCTTTGACGTGTCCGATACCCGGCCCGTGCGCGGCGCAAGGATGCCTTATCTGTGGGAAATGAGGGAAGAACACCATCCGGCTGTTGTTGCCGCGCTGGAGAAACAGTACGGAGTGGGCAGCCTGCAGGATCTGGGCAGCCGCCTGATGGAAACGGCTTCCGGTATCGTGGAGGAAGCCTATCCGGAATACCTGCGGGATCTGGCCTATGACGCGGAGGGCAGCTTCCTGGAAGAGATGGACGACCTCAACCGGGAAGTATGCTTCCGGGACACCCTGACAGCCAGCGTCCAGTACACGCTCCTTACCCGCTGCGGCCTGGACGCTTCTGACTATCTGGATGACGACGACCTCCGTGGGATCACGGAATTTTCCACCCCTGCCGCCCTGCACCATCTGGGCGACGCTGCAAGTACCATCTCCATGGGAATCCTCCAAGAGATCGGGCGTACAATCCGGAACTTTGACCGAGAACAGATAAACGAACAGCAGAAAAAGAAAGAAAAACCGCTTGAAAATGCCGCTGACATCGGTTATACTAAAGACACAAGGAACTTTAACACTTTAAAGCGTGAAATCAAAGAAAGGAGCATACAAAATGGCAGAGCTGACATACAGGAAGAATGGGGATTATCTGATACCGGATCTGGTCATGGACGGGGAGGAAGAAGCGGAGGAAATCCTGTTAGGGAAATACGGGCTTCTGAGGCAGACCTTCCTGAAGGAACACCACCACGGGACGTACACCTCCATGCTGCTGACGGGGAGGCTTATGCCGCACCTGAAACAGATCGACGAACAGGCACAGGAGCAGACAGACCAGATGGTAGCCGCAATGATGAAGCAGAACGGGGTGGACGAGGATATGAAGGAGCGCGACCAGATGGCCTGGGTGCAGGCGGTCAACAGCTTCACGGCACAGGCAGAGGAAGTGGTGCTGAAGGAGATCGTCTACCGGTAAGTCCGGAAGAGGACGGACAGAAAAAGACAAACGGACAGCTGGATACAGACAGACAGGAAACGGCAGGTGAGGAACCTGCCGTTTCTGCGTCCGGGGAAAAGGAGATAAAGGAACCGCAATATTTCCAGTTTTCTCTTTTCCCTACCGTAGAGGAACAGGCAGGACGTATCGCAGAGGCGCAGGAAAAAGACAGACAGGCGAAAAAAGCCGCACATACAACAGACAGGACGGCTCCGCAGGTGACGGACGCGGTGATCGGCCGCGCACTTACCGTCGGCGGGAATGAAAAAAACAGTATTTTGCGGATCGCAGCATTTTATCAAAAAGATCCCGATGTGGGACAGGCCGCTGCGTTTCTCGCAGAGGAATATAAAACCGGCGGCAAGGGGCTTTCCATTGGCGGCAGGGATTATGCCATGTGGTTTGACCAGGACGGTATCCGTATTGCACAGGGGCACACTGCCAATACTCCCGGCTCCACGCTTGTTTCCTGGGAAAAGGCGGCGGAAATGGTGTCCGGTCTTTTGGAAGAAGGGCGCTATGCCGCCCAGGAAACTTTAGATTCCGCAAGGCAGAACGAGTACCGGGAACTGGCGGAAAAGCTGTGGTATTTAAGGCAGGATCTGAGCGACGAGGGAAAGGAAATGGATGCGCTGCCTTTCCTTTCGGAACTTTATGATACTTACCACGGATTCCCTGACTGTACGGAGAAACTGGCGGAATGCCTGGCAGATCCGGAGACACGGAAGCGTCTGATGTACGAGGTTGACGGGTTTGCCAGAGAATATGACGGAAACCACAATCTTCTCCGTTTCCATTTCCATGAACCGTTCGGGCTTGCCGCCCGCATCTCGCTTCTGTCCCCTGAACCAAAGAAATTTACCGCACTGGAAGGCTTTGAGCCTGCAAGGGCCAGCTTTATCACGGAGGATGAGATCGACCGTATGCTCACCAGGGGCAGCGGCATATCCGAAGCAAAGATGCGGATCTATTCCTATTTTGTGCAGGGGCATGACGCCAAAGAACGCACCGCATTCCTGCGGGATGAATACGGAACCGGAGGACACGGCCATACCGGGTATAATGAATGGCACGATTCTAAAGGGATCAAACTTACCCGTGGCGACGAGATTTCCGGTTTTGAAGGCTATGACACGGTACGGCTGAACTGGGACAAGGTGCAGAAACGGATTGGGCAGCTTATTGAAAGCGGCAGATACCTGACCCCGAAGGAAATGGCATATACCGCCCAGTATGAAAAGATACAGCTTGCCCGGAACATCGTCACATTCTATTCCTGCGACCCTAACCGGGAAACGGATATTTCTCCTTATGACCGGAGCTATGATGAGGCACAGAAAAAGATCCTCACCGCATTGGGTGACCCGGAGAAAAGCGCGGCGATGTATGAGGACATGGCAAAGCGGTTCGCCCTGGTGCAGCCGGACGAGCGCAATTACCACCTTATGCAGAGGGCTATGGACAATATGGGCGCATACCAGAGGGGCGAATATTCCCTGTTCACTCCTCTTTCAGCGGAAACTTTGCAGGAACAGCGGCAGAAAAAGAAAGAAGCGGAAAAACCTTCCGCCAAAAAAGAAGCAAAACCGCTGGATGAACTGGAAGCGGCGGCCCGCGCACTGGCGAAAAAACAGCGCCAGAAGGCAAAAGAAGATTCTAACGGGCAGCTCTCCTTTGATTTTTCTGCCAATGTTCCGGAAGAAACAGAAGCGGAACCGGATGGGCAGGAACCGGCAGAACGGAAAAACATAAAAGCGGATGCCTCCAAAATACTGGAAGAACAGGGACTTGCGGTTTCTGATGAAATGCTGGACACCGTTCTGAATGAGGCCGGACAGGAACCGGTAAACGGGGAAGCCCTTGCCCGCCGGACTAAGGAAGCCCTGCACCGGGATGAAGAGGAAGCGATCCTCTCCCAATATGACCTTGGATACGGCTATCTGGGCAACGGCCTGACTGTGTGGAACCGTCTGGAAGAAGTATATGGCGATTATAAGACAGTCGCCCATATAAACGCTGACCGCAGTGTGGATTTCCGGGACGCCGACCTTCCGGAGATTATTAAAGAACAGATCCGGCAGATTGCAGATACCGCAGAGCCGAACATCTCCGCCACCCAGGATGTTCCCGTATTTACGGAACCGCCCAAAAAAGATGCAGAACGGACGGAAGGAAAAGCCACAGCAGAGGAAAACAAGGAGACTTTGACAGAAAAACCCCAGGAAATGGTGCAGACGAACCAAACAGCGGCCCTCTATCGGGAGACGCTTGCCACCCTGACCGATGTGATCCGCCAGAGCAGCTTTTATGATTATCTGCGTGACCGGGAAACCGATTATGACAGTGCGGCAGCGGAACTGGACAGCGAACTCGCTTATTTTGTAGAAGATATTGCCGACAGCCAGCCGGAATTATATGAAGCCTTCCACTCTCTTCCGAAGTTTCGTGAATGGATGGTGGAGGATATTCTTCAGCTCACTTATGATGATGTACTGATCGACAGCCGTGACGCACTCCTGCGCCACGCAGGGGAACCGGATTTCCCGGAATGGGCAGCGGAGACGCCGGGGCAGGAACAGTCTGTGATGGAAACCGCCGCAGAGGAACAGCCTGTCCAGGAGCTGAAGGCCGGGCATACAGAAGAACCTGCGCCGGATACCGCCAAAGAGCCGGGAAACACCCCTGCGGAACCGGCAGAGCCTGATTTAATCCCCAATGTAGAAGAATATCTGAACCTGAAATCACAGCACTCGGATAAACTTGTAGGTGTGCAGGCAGGCGGCTATTACCTGTTTTACGGGGAGGATGCCAAAACTGCCGCTGCCGCCCTCGGCACAAAGCTGGAGACAAGGGAAATTCCAGGACTTGGGGAAACCTCCGTCACCGGCGGCAGGACATGGCAGACCATTCTTAAAAACCTGCTGGAACATGGACACAGCACCGTGATCGCCGGACCGGATCCGGAACATGGAGAAACTGCCCCTTACCAGATTATAAAAGAACGCGATATTGCCGACTACATTCCTCTCGGTATGCAGCTTACCATAGATGGGCGGCGTATGGAGATTGACAGCGTTGATTACGAAAACGGGCATGTGAGTTTAAAAGACCTGGAAATGCAGGGATGGTTCCCCATTTTCCGGCAGGAAGCGGTTCCTTTTGTCCGCGACTGTGTAGAGCAGGAATGGGAACGCGCCGGATTTGTGACGGATGTTCTGGAAACTGCGGAGGAAAAACCGCAGACACAGCTTTCGGGGCAGGAAACGGCTGACGGGGAACTGACGGAAGAAGAACTGTCCCGGCTGATGTCCGATCCGGAAATGCGGGAAGCCATAGGGCTGATTGAAGATTTTATCCTAGAGGAATACAACGAGGACAGCGTGGATATCCGCGATCCGCGCCAGGTAGGGATTGCCTACGGAGTAACAGACAAGAACGGTTTTGAAGTCCAGGTGGACGTGAACCTGCTGGACTTCTCCATCAGCCAGACCGTAGACGGGAAAGTTGTGGAGACACGGCAGTATGACAGCCTACGGGAACTGATCGACATGGAACTGGCTTTCCTTGACTATGACCAGCTCCTTTACCTGGAGCCGCACATTGAGGATCAGCTGGAAGCTGACTTAAACGAACGAATTATGTGGGAACAGACGGCAGGCGCAAGGGAAGGCTTGGAGCCGACGGAGCCGGATGCTTTTGCCGGATGGGATACGCCTGCGGAGCAGGAAACCGCAGAGGGACAGGATACGCCCGCTGGTCAGGAAAAGGACAGGAGCCTGGAAACGCCCGGCAGACGGGACAGGGTGATGGAACCGGGAATGCCTGACAGGCAGGAAGAACCGCTGGAAATGGTAGAGATCGAGGGCGGCACAATAGGCGGAGACGATCCCCTGCACTTTTCCAGCCCTCGCCTGCCCTATGACATTGTGATCGAGAAACTCCGCACAGGCCCTGAACGGGTAAATTTCCATATCACCGATGATGAACTGGGAACCGGCGGGCAGAAAACAAAATACCAGAACAATGTGGCAGCGATCCGAACCTTAAAGCAGATTGAGGCGGAGAACCGCCTTGCCACACCCCAGGAACAGGAAGTTTTATCCAATTATGTAGGCTGGGGCGGCATCGCACAGGCGTTTGACCCGGATAATGAAAAATGGAGCCGGGAACACGCGGAATTAAAGGAACTTTTAACGCCGGAAGAATACGCTTCCGCACAAAGCACGGTGCTGAACGCCCACTATACCAGCCCCACTGTCATCAAGGCGATGTATGAAGCGGTCAGCCGCATGGACTTCACGCCGGGGAATATCCTGGAGCCTTCCTGCGGCATCGGGAACTTCTTCGGCCTGGTGCCGGAAGGGTATGGGAAAGCAAACCTGTACGGCGTAGAACTGGATCACCTGACCGGGCGCATCGCAAGGCAGCTCTACCAGAAAGCCGATATTGCGATCAGCGGATTTGAGGACAGCAGCCACCCGGACGACTTCTTTGATCTTGCAGTAGGAAACGTACCCTTTGGGGAATATAAGGTGCATGACCGGCGCTATGACCGCCAGAACCTGCTGATCCACGACTATTTCCTTACAAAATCCCTAGATAAACTGCGTCCCGGCGGCATCGCGGCTTTCATCACCACCAAGGGAACCATGGATAAGCTGGGGAGCAAGGCACGGGAGGAGCTAGCGCAGAAAGCAGACCTCTTAGGCGCAATCCGCCTGCCAAACACCGCTTTTAAAGCTAACGCAGGAACTTCCGTGACAGCGGATATCCTCTTTTTCCAGAAACGGGGAAGCGCGCCGGAGAAGCTGCCGGAATGGGTGAACATCGGGCAGACAGAGGACGGCGTACCCTTAAACAATTATTTCCTCCAGCACCCGGAGATGGTGCTGGGAAAGATGGCATTTTATGAGAATATGTACGGCAACGCCACGGAGACCGCCTGCCTGCCCATCGAAGGGGCGGACTTAAAAGAGCAGCTGGCCCAGGCCATTGACCATATCGCACCCCCTGACCGGGAACTCCTGCATATGGATGCGCCGGAGCCGGAGGCCGGAGAAAAAGTGGAAACTGTACCGGCAGACCCCGATGTGCGGAATTTCAGCTTTACGGAGAAAGGAGGGAAACTTTATTTCCGGGAAAACTCCCGCATGAAACTGACAGAACCGGGAAAGACACAGGCCGCCCGGATCCGGGGTATGATCGGGATCCGCGACAGTGCAAGGAAACTGATTGACCTTCAGATGAGCGGAGCCGATGATGAAACAATCCAGGCAGAACAGACGAACCTTAACCGCCTTTATGACCGGTTCCAGGAAAAATACGGAATCTTAAACAGCGCCGGGAACCGGCTGGCTTTCCGTCAGGATTCCTCCTATCCCCTGCTCTGCTCCTTAGAAGTGCTGGATGAGGAAGGAAATTTAAAACGCAAGGCCGATATGTTTAACAAACGCACCATACAACACCGGAAACCGGTGACCAGCGTGGACACGGCTGTGGAAGCCCTGGGAGTATCCATTGGGGAACGGGCCTGCGTAGATCTGGGATTTATGGCTTCCCTCATGGGAGGGACGGAAAAGATACCGCAGATTGTCTCTGATCTAAAGGGCGTTATTTTCAAAGACCCGGAAAGCGGCCCCTTTGATATGGAAAGCGACGGCTGGTACAAAGGATGGCAGGCGGCTGACGAGTATCTTTCCGGAAACGTGCGCCGGAAACTGGAAACCGCCCGCGCTGCTGCCGAAACATACCCGGAATTTGCCGTAAATGTGGAGGAACTGGAAAAAGTCCAGCCCAAAGACCTGACCGCGCCGGAGATAAACGTCCGCATCGGCTCCCCATGGATAGATACAAAGTATTACAAACAGTTTATGTTTGAGCTGTTCCAGACCCCGTATCATTTACAGGAAAAGAAAATCAATATCGTCTATTCGGATGTTTCCGGCGAATGGAGCGTCCGCGGGAAAAGTGAGGACAGCCGGACAAACACGCGCGTCTGGAATACTTACGGGACGAAACGTATCAATGCATATGCAATCCTGGAGGCCAGCTTAAACCAGCGGAGCGTCCAGATATTCGACACCCATTATGACGTGGACGGCAAAGAGACCCGTGTGCTGAACGAGAAAGAAACGGCAATCGCCCAGCAGAAGCAGGAATCCATGAAGGAAGCGTTCCAGGACTGGATCTTCAAAGACCCCGACCGGCGGGCTGACCTGTGCGCCACCTATAACCGGATGTTTAATTCCATGCGCCCCCGCGAATATGACGGGCAGCATATCAATTTTATCGGCATGAATCCGGAGATCCATATGGAACGCCACCAGAGGAATGCCGTTGCCCGCTCCCTTTACGGAGGGAACAGCCTGCTGGCCCATGTGGTAGGCGCAGGAAAAACCTATGAAATGGTAGCAACTGCCATGGAAAGCAAGCGGCTGGGCCTCTGCAAAAAGTCCATGATCGTTGTGCCGAACCACTTAACGGAACAATGGGGCGGCGATTTCCTGGCGCTCTATCCCGGCGCAAATGTGCTGGTAGCCACAAAAAAGGATTTTGAGCCGAAGAACCGGAAAAAATTCTGCGCCCGTATCGCCACCGGCGATTTTGACGCGGTGATCATCGGCCATTCGCAGTTTGAAAAAATCCCGATCTCCCCGGAGCGGCAGAAAGCGATCATTGAAGAACAGATTAACGAAATCGTGGACGCAATCGCGGAAGCGAAGGCAAATAAGGATGAAAAATTTACGATCAAGCAGATGGAGCGCACGAAAAAGAACCTGACCGCAGATCTGAAAAAACTCCATGACAAGAAAAAAGACGACACTGTATATTTTGAGGAACTGGGCGTTGACCGCCTGTTTGTGGACGAAGCACATAGTTTTAAGAACCTTTACATGCATACAAAAATGAGGAATGTGGCCGGCATCAGCCAGACGAGGGCGCAGAAATCCAGCGACATGTTCGCCAAGTGCCGTTACATGGATGAAATCACCGGCGGGCGCGGTGTTGTATTCGCTACCGGCACCCCTGTGAGCAATTCCATGGTGGAGCTGTACACCATGATGCGCTACCTTCAGTATAACATGCTGGAGCAGGGCTACCAGGACAGCACCGGGAAGACACGCAGCCTGAAACACTTTGACAACTGGGCAGCGACATTCGGGGAACAGGTGACGGCGGTGGAATTAAAGCCGGAGGGAACCGGATTCCGGTTAAAGACACGGTTTGCAAGGTTCTACAATCTGCCGGAACTGATGAACCTCTGGAAAGAAGCCGCAGATATCCAGACTGCTGACATGTTAAAGCTCCCGGTTCCGGAGGCGGAGTATATCACGATCCAGACGGAACCCAGCGAAGCACAGAAAAAAATGGTGCAGGGGCTGGCGGAACGGGCGGAAAAGATACGAAAGGAAAAAATAGACCCCAGTATCGACAACATGTTGAAGATCACATCGGACGGGCGGAAACTGGCCTTAGACCAGCGTATCATGAATCCCCTGCTTCCGGATGACCCTGGCAGCAAAGTCAACGCCTGTGTGGAGAACGTGTTCCAAATCTGGCGGGAAAGCACCCCGTCAAAAGGCACACAGCTTATCTTTTCCGACCTCTCTACCCCAAAAGGGCGGGCAGATCAGAAAAAGGAGACGGAAAAAGAGGCAGAAGGGCCGGATGATGGGAAAGAGCCGGAAACCGGTGAAGAAACCGTTATGGAGGCCAGCGTTTACGAAGATATACGCAAAAAACTGATCGCAAAGGGAATCCCTGCGGAAGAGATTGCTTTTATCCATGACGCCAACACGGAGAATCAGAAAGCGGAACTGTTCGCCAAAGTCCGCAGCGGCCAGGTGCGCGTCCTTTTGGGCAGCACCCAGAAAATGGGCGCAGGAACCAACGTGCAGACGAAGCTCATCGCTTCCCATGACCTGGACTGCCCCTGGCGTCCTGCGGATCTGGAGCAGCGCGCCGGCCGTATCGTCCGCAGGGGAAATGAAAACAGCCATGTAAAGATTTTCCGCTATGTGACAAAAGGAACCTTCGACGCATACACCTGGGGGCTGGTGGAATCGAAACAGAAATTCATCGGCCAGATCATGACCAGCAAGTCCCCGGCCCGCTCCATTGAGGACGTGGACGCCACTGCCCTTTCCTATGCGGAAGTGAAAATGCTGGCCACCGGCGATCAAAGAATTAAAGAGAAGATGGATCTGGATATCCAGGTGACAAAACTGAAAATGCTTAAATCCAACCACACGGCACAGCAGTATGAAATGCAGGATAAAGTGAGGGGCTATTATCCCAATAAAATCAAGGAAACGGAGCTGCTTATTGACTGCCTGAAGGCCGACCTGCCTCTTTTGGAGGCGCATCCTGTCAAAGAGGACGCTTTCACCATGGAGGTTATGGGGACTGTCTACACTGACCGGAAGGAAGCGGGCCAGGCCATCGTTGCCGCCTGCCGCCTGATGGAAGATCCGGACAAGGATGTTGAGCTGGGCAGTTACCGGGGATTCCCGATGAAGCTGTCTTTTGATGGCACGAAATTTAAAGTCACCATGAAACAGTACCTGACCCATACGGCGGAATTATCCAGCGATGTGGTGGGGAACATCACCCGTATCAACAACGCATTGGAGAAGATCCCCCAGAGCCTGAAAAACCACCAGGAGAACCTGGAACGGCTGCATACGGAACTGGAGAGCGCAAAGGAAGAAGCGGAAAGGCCCTTCCCCCAGGAGGAAGAACTGGCGGAGAAATCCGCCCGTCTTGCGGAACTGAACACTGTCCTTGACAATGAGGAAAAAGGGCGGGGAGCCGGGCAGGAAACACCGGAGGAAGAACCGGGGCGGGAAGAAAGCGAAACGCCGGAGAGAGCCGCCGGTAAACCGTCCATACTGAAATCCTTAAAGGAATACGAACGCCCCGCGCCGGTCATTTCCGGCAGGGAGAAAAGCCAGGAACGGGAGGTGATCTAGTGCGGAAAAACGAAGGGCGCACCATCGGGCTTTTCTTTAAAGTCTCCCCGGAGGAAATGGAACTGATTGAAAAGAAGATGGCGCAGGCAGGAACACAGAATAAACGCGCTTATCTCAGGAAAATGGCGGTAGACGGCTATATCGTACACCTGGATATGGAAAGCGTAAAGGAATTGTGTAAGCTCCTGCGCTCCATATCCGCAAACACAAACCAGATCGCCCGCCGCTGCAACGAGACACGGAACCTCTATGCGGAGGATGTGGAGGATCTGAAAAAAGGATATGCGGCGGCGCAGGCCGGGCTTCTGGGACTGCTCAGGAAGTTTGCCAGCCTGTGAACGGACGGGCGCGGGAGGAATGTATCTTCCTGCGCCCGTCTTTTTTATTACGCAGTATCCGGCAAAACACGCCAATGACGCGGTTTGCCGGATTTCAACGACAAGGAGGTGAACAAATATGCCCGGAGTGACAAAAGAACAGATCAGACGGGCAAAGGAATGGGATCTGCTCTCTTATTTACAGACTTATGAGCCGCGGGAACTAAAGAGGTGCGGCGGCAATGAATACCGCACCGTGACCCATGACAGCTTAAAGATATCCAACGGGAAATGGCACTGGCACAGCCGGGGGATCGGCGGCCGGACGGCATTAGATTACCTGATCAAAGTACGGGGGATGGGATTCATTCCGGCTGTAGAACTGCTCTGCGGAGAACGCGGGGCGGCGGCATGGGAAAGACCAAAGCCGGAGCCGGAGGAAAGACAGCAGAAGCCTTTTTCCCTGCCGGAAGAAAACCGGTGCGGAAAGGCAATGGTGTCCTATTTACAGAACCGCGGCATAGATGCGGACATCATCAGCCAGTGCATTGGGAAAAGGATTCTGTATGAAAGCCGCCGTTACCAGAACTGTGTCTTTGTAGGACGTGACCCGGCAGGGATTGCGCGTTATGCCTGCCTGCGGGGAACACATGGAGATTTTAAGATGGATGTAGACGGGAGTGATAAGCGGTATGGATTCTTTCTGCCTGCATCGGATAAAGAAAGCTCTTTTCTTGCTGTGGCCGAAAGCCCCATTGACGCGCTCTCCGTCGCTACTCTTCTAAAGCTCCAGGGGGAAGAATTTGAAAAGAACCACTATCTCTCCCTGGGCGGCACCGCACCCCGCGCCCTGCTCCGGTTCCTCCGTGACCATGAGGCCGTCACCCGCATAAGCCTCTGCCTGGATAATGACCGGGCCGGACTGCTGGGAATGGAGAAGATCCGGGAAGCGATCCGGGAAGATACCACCCTTTCCCGGCGCATCAAGGTGATTGCGGATAATCCTCCACCCGCCGCCGGTGGAAAAGATTATAATGAACTGCTCTGCCGGAGGGCCGCGCTACGCTCTGTTACCAGATGTGAAGAACGTGCATAGGATTCTGAATTGTAAAATGAGAAGTAAAGAAAGGGGGAATTCACATGGCGGTTTCCGATCTGCTCCCGCGTAAAAGTATGGGGAGTAAATCCCGCAGACAGACGCTCCACGACCGTCTGGATTATGACCAGAAAGAAGAAAAGACCAAAGACGGAGAACTGGTATCTTCCTATATGTGCAGCCCGGAAACCGCCGCTGAAGAATTTGAAATGAGCAAACTGCTCTATGAAGCCTCCACCGGACGGAGCCAGCCGAAGGAACGGGACATCATCGCCTACCGCATCATTCAGTCTTTCAAGCCGGGTGAGATCACGCCGGAGGAAGCCAACAAACTGGGCTATGAACTGGCCATGAAATTCACAAAGGGGAAACACCAGTTTCTTGTCGCCACTCATGTAGACAAAGCCCATATCCATAACCATGTGGAGTTTAACAGCACCAACCTAGAATGTGACGGCAAATTCAATAATTTTTATAATTCCGCCCTTGTCCTCCGCCGCCTGAATGACCAGATCTGCTGGGAACACGGATATTCGGTGATTGAAAAGCCGAAAGCCAGAGGGCAGCGGTATCAAGAAAAAGCGGCTGCAAAGCGCGGGCGCAGCTATAAGGAACAGCTGCGGCAGGCCATTGACCGGGTATTGCCGGACAGCGGGGACTTTGAGGACTTTTTAGCACGCATGAGGAAGGAAGGGTACGAGATCAAACATCGCGGAAAGTCCCTGGAATTTTTAGCTCCCGGACAGCAGCGGTTTACCCGCTCCCAGCGTCTGGGAGACGGTTATACAAAAGTGGCTCTGCAGGAACGGCTCGCCGGGACACGCACAAGACCTGCACCGGTAAAACCAAAACGCCAGACATTAGGCAGGGACGTCAATCTCCTTGTTGATATCCAGGCAAAGATGCAGGCCGGCAAAGGGAAAGGCTATGAACGCTGGGCAAAAGTGTTCAATCTGAAGGAGGCGACAAAGACCCTGAATTTTCTTGTGGAGAACGGTATCACTGATTACAGTGAACTGGAGACGCGGGCAGAAACTGCCGGAGAAACTTTTGATACACTCTCCCTCCGCATCAAACAGCTGGAAGGACGCATGGCGGAGGTGGCGCAGCTGAAAACGCACATCATAAACTATTCCAAAACGCGGGACATTTACAAAGAATACAAAAAATCCCGTCATAAGAAAGAATACCGGGCAGAACATGCGGACGAGATCAGAAAGCACGAAGCGGCAAAGACGGCGTTTGATGCCCTGGGTGGAAAGCCGATCCCCAAAGTAGCACAGCTTTCTGAAGAATATGCAGCACTGCTGGCGGAGAAAAAAGAACGGTATGAGGAATACAAAGCAGCCCGGAAGGACATGATCGACTATCAGACCGCAAAACAGAATGTAGACCGGATCCTGGGGCTGGAACCGGCGGAAAACGGACAGCAGAAAAGGCAGGAAACAGAACGGTGAGCTGGCCATTGGACGAATCAGGAACGGAAGAAAGGATACAGTTTGCCGGTATGGCGGCTGTACCCTTTCTTTTTTTGCGTAAAAATATATTCACTGATGAGATGTGTTATAGTATAATGGAGATGTTGAAAAATCGGTATTTGGAGGGGTAAATAATCATGTCAAAATTGGAAGTAAACATAGAATATATTGAGCAGCAAACAATATACGGATTGTGGCAGAAGTCAAATGATAAAACCATTTCCAAAGATATAAATGCTCTGTCTAAACAGTATCATGCCATTGTTTCCATGTCGGAGGGAAAGGTGTTACCTTATTTTGTCTTGTCAAGAAATTACAATGAGAAAAGCCACGATTTTGAATTGTTTATTGGTAGTGTGATTGACAAAGGCGGTTTAGAAAGCTATGTCCTCTTAGCCAGCGAGTACGCCAAAATCACAGTAAAACCTAAATTGGGCTTTTTGTGGGGTGCTTCTATTGGAAAGGCAAAACAATATTTCTATACAAAATGGTTGCCCGCAAGTTCTTTTGAAGCGTTGAATTTGGAATATGAGTATCACACAGAAAAAAGCACAGAAAAGAAACCGACGATTGATATTATCTTTGCCATTCGACGCAAAGCTATCAATTAAATTTAGATAAAATAAAAGCCGTGAAGGAGAATATTTTGATACTTAATATAGCAGATACATTTGAATTATTGTTCGACAAAAACAATACCATTGCATATAAGGCATTACAGGAATTGCAAAAAGAAAGTAAAGAAACGGATTGTGTTTATCCTTATATGGATAGATTAAGCGAAATGCTTGACAGTGATAATTCTTATATTCGCACAAGAGGGCTTACACTGATTGCCTATAATGCAAAATGGGATAAAGATTATAAAATTGATGAAATCATTGGTAATTATTTAAAGCACATAACAGATGTTAAGCCTATTACAGCAAGACAATGTATTAAGCTGTTGCCGATTATTGCAAAGGACAAACCAGAATTGAGAAATGATATTCTTTCAGCACTTCATAAAGCTAATGTATGTATTTATGATGATAGTATGCAGTCATTAGTTTATAAGGATATACAGCAAGCATTGAAAGAAATACAAAAATTATAAAAATGCAAATTCCGGTTTGATAAATGATGGAGGTACGAAATGAATATGTATGAGGAAATTGATAAGGAAACGATGGATCTGCTGCTGGATTCCCTGACAAGCCGGACATTATCAGGGAAACAGGGATGGAAAGAACTGGATTATAAGCCGATTTCTTTTGTGCGGGAGGATGAAGATGCAGAGATTGGCGCTTTTATTTCCCAGATGTTTGAAATGGAAACAGAGTTCAATGGCAGAAGGTACGCGCTGGAGGTTATGGAACAGATCACTCTCCCATCCGGCAAGGGCAATATTTCCGGTACGCTTACTTTTGATGGCGACAGCTGGGGGAAATATGATTTTGCCCTGTCTTTTGATGAACGGTATGATGAGAACGGCCCGGAGCGTCTGAGGGAAGTTTTTGCGGATTCTGTGATTGTGAAGCTGATGGATGCGGTTATCACTGTATTTGAAGGGACGGAAGCAGAGAACCGCGGCTTTTCTTACGCAAGGTATTATAACCAGAAGGGGATTGAGCCAAAGTGGAAACGGATGCCGTTGGTGAAGACCGGGGAAAAGCTCATGGAGGAAAAGCGGATGAAGGATTTCCACCGGATGATATTGGATATGGATTACCGGGAAAAACTGCTAAAGGAATATTTCGGATAACAGAAAAGCGAAATCGAATTTGACAAAATGATAAGAGGTGCAGAACATGGCAATTTCCAATATAAAGGCTGTTTTTCAACAAGATATCCAAAAAGTGTGGGAAACAGTTACTTCCCTTAATAACTATGCATGGCGCAGTGATTTAAGCAAAATAGAGATTTTAAATGAGAATCAATTTGTTGAGTACACAAAAGAGGGATATGCGACTACTTTTACAATTACCGCTGTTGAAACTTGTAAACGGTGGGAGTTTGACATGGAAAATGACAACATGAAAGGTCACTGGATTGGCATATTCACGCAGAAAGATGGACAGACAGAAATTGACTTTACAGAAAATGTTGCTGCCAAGAAATTATTTATGAGGCCTTTTGTAAAAAGTTTTCTAAAAAAGCAACAAATGCTGTATGTTTCTGATTTGAAAAAGGCATTGTTGTAACAATCCGGATTTGACTTACTATCAGGACGGAGGCGCATAATGAAGAAATACCTGTTACCAATTACCATGCTGACAATTTTTGAAACAATAGCGATTGTTCTCTGGCTGACATTGGACAACTTGTTTTACCTGTTTAACTTTAGCTATATTGGTCTTTCTATTGCATTGGGTATCTTTTTATACACCAGAGAATATAAACATGCAAGACGTGTGACACAGCTTTTAGTCGGGCTGTATATGCTGGTTTACTTAGGGCTGATCTGTAATGAAAATATGCAGATTGAAGGATTTTGGTATTATCTTTTTACAGGCGTATTTGAGGCTGCGACGATTCACTATGCAGTCGCAAAAATTGGGGGGCCGCTGCTTTTTGGCAGAGGCTGGTGCGGATATGCCTGTTGGACAGCGATGGTTCTTGACTTCCTGCCTTACAAAATACCCCTCCAGCCAAGAAAGAAAATCGGCTGGATCCGCTATGTTACATTTACAATCTCACTTGTATTTGTTTCCTGTCTGTTTCTTGCCCATGTCGGCAATATTGAGAAAATTATGTTTTGGGCATTTATAATTGGAAATTTATTATATTATGCAGCTGGGATTGGACTTGCGTTTGCGTTCAAAGACAACAGAGCCTTTTGCAAGTACATATGTCCAATTACGGTATTTCTAAAACCAATGAGCCGCTTTTCCCTGCTCAGGATAAAATGCGATGAAAACAAATGTATATCCTGCGGCAAATGTAAGCGGGTGTGTCCGATGAATGTAGATATAACCGATAACTCAAGGAAAAGAGAAAACGGGACAGAATGTATTCTCTGTTTTGAGTGTGTAAAAAGCTGTCCAAAAGGCGCTTTATGAGCGGCAGCCATTCAAGTTTACAGGAATGATAGATTGATGGATTAAGAAGCAAATCGGAGTTTGAGAAAGCGAGGAAAAAATAAATGAAAAAAGCAGTCGTAATAGGCGCATATGGACATATTGGCACTTACCTTGTTCCAATGCTGGTTGACGGTGGATATAAAGTTACAGCTATTTCCAGAGGAATTTCTGCACCATATGAGGATGATGCTGCATGGGAAAAAGTTACAAAAGTAAAACTTGACAGGAACAAAGAACTTGAATTTGCAAATAAAATTGCGGATATGAAGGCAGATATTGTTGTAGATTTGATTAATTTTGATATTGCGGAAACTAAGAAGATGGTGAAGGCCCTAAAAGGAACCTCTTGTACACATTATTTATATTGTTCTTCTTGTTGGGCGCATAGCAGGGCTGAAGTGCTTCCTGTAAATGAGGATAATATGAGCAGCATTCCGCTATGTGAATACGGCAGGGATAAACTTGCTTCAGAGAAATATTTAAAGGAAGAATATGAAAATAACGGTTTTCCTGCTACTTGTATCAGACCGGGGCAAATTTCCGGTGCAGGATGGGCAATTATCGGCCCTTGGGGAAATGTGTCAGTTGTTCCATTTCAAAAAATTGCAAATGGTGAGGAAATCAAACTCCCCAACTTTGGCATGGAAACAATTCACCATGTGCATGGTTATGATGTTGCCCAGTGTTTTTATAAGGCAATTACCCATAGGGAAAATGCCCTTGGGGAAGTATTTGAAGCAGCAAGCGGTAATTCCATTACACTATATGGATATGCTAAGTTAATGTATGATTTCTTTGAAAAAGAGCCAAAAATTAGTTTTCTGCCATGGAATGATTGGTGTGAATATGAAGGTAATAAAGAAGAATGTGAAAGTACCTATCTGCATATAGCAAGAAGCGGCTCCTATAGTATTGAAAAAGAGCGGAAATTATTAGAATATCAGCCTAAGTATACAAATATAGAAACTATCAAATTGGCAGTGCAGAGTTACATTGATAGAGGAATTATTAAAATTAAGGAATAAATTCAGGTTTGCAGAGCTGATAACAGAAATATTTTCATGAAAAATCAGAGGTGATACGAATGGGAAATTTCAAGCCTGGAGACAAGGCTTTTATAGTGGAATCAAATCGTGCTGTCCGTGAGGTAACTGTAATAAGACATTCCGGGGGAATGTATCTTATCAGATTTGCTGAAGGAGGCGGCATTCAGGTTCGGGAGCATAGGCTGTTTCCCACTCAGGAGGAAGCGACGGCAAGCATACAGACAGATAAGGGAAAGCCGAAAAGACACCATACCCCATATGATTATGAACATTAGGCCAACGGTTCAAGATAGTGGAAAGCCATTAAAATCTACGGAGGAACAATCATGTACAAATTACTTGGAGCAGATGGGAAACCGTATCTTTCGGAAACACCAGGTACTTTCGGCGGGAACAGCAAGCAGAAAATCTATGGCCGGCTTGACTGCCGCTCTGCCCTCTCCACAATCAGGAGGTTCCCCGGCAGCTATGAAGAATACCGCGTATTCTTTGCCGACGAGAAAACGGCCCTTGCCGCCGGATACCGCCCATGTGGGAACTGTATGCGGAAGCAGTATCAGGAATATAAGGACAATCCGGAAAAATACCGGCGGAAATTCGGCCTGTAATCGAAACGCCGGGGAACGAAAAGAGGCGATTTTTTGGAAAATCAAGGCTTTATACCACTGCCCTTCATGGATCCTCATGCAGTAAAAAATATTGCCGAACAGAACAATACAGCGCTGAAACGGATATTTGGCGAAAGAATACGCAAAAACTTTCTGATACAAATAAAAGAGCAGGTTTTAAAAGAATTGGGATTTGAAAATCTCATGCGGTATTATGATTTGCGCTGGTCAGACGAGGAAATGATCACGGGGAACGGAGAAGCCCCGGAATATGACATATGCAGGATGATTGTCGGAATACACCGGGCATATTCCATTTTTCTTTCCAGACAGGAAGTACGGGAAAATGAAAAAAGCGATAAATACCGGAAACGGCTTGTATCCGAGACATTAGAAAAAATCCGGCTCCGTCTGTATGCCAGTTCCTATTTTAGAAGAAAAACATTGTTTTCGGGAGAGGAATTTTTATATTATCCTCTGCCTTATGAGCTTTTTGCTGTCGCGGTTAAAATGAGTCTGCTGCTGAAAGATAACTATGGGCTGAAGCACTGGCAGTTTTATTATGGCATACTGCATAACGGGCTTTCTGCCCTGACACTCATGGAAGATAATCTTCCAGGCGGCGCATATCCCTTATGCCGGGGCATGATTGAGATATATGTAAAGTTTCTGTTGTTAAACAGGCCGGAGGCCCTTTCTGCTGATTATGAAAAATTCCGGATGTATGAGGTGGAACAGTCCTGTTGCAGCCAGAAGTATCCGGAAGGATTTCTTGAGCTTTTTAAAAAACGCAGCTGCCAGAACGCAAAAAGCAAAGCGGACTATCTTCATTTCGGATGGGTGGATTCCATTGACGGATACCATTCCATAGTGACAAAGATCCCGTATTCTGTATATGGTATCCTGGCTTACCTGAAATGCAAAGACGATGACAGGATTCCGGAACTGGAACAGCTGGAACATTTTTATAAGTCCTGCCATGCCTATACCCATGGAAGTGTGCAGACGGCTGTCTATCCTGTGCTGCATTATTTTGAAATCTCAATCATGCTCTATTATGTGATCCGCAGTACATTTTTACAGCTGTGCGGGGAACTGGACATGGAAAACAGCATTGACGGGAATGATGTGATCTCTATGATTGACAGAGATTTTGATGTATTATACCGCCAATATCAGAAGCGGTCTACGGATAATTTTAAAAAATATTATAACTGCCAGAAGGAGGAACGCGAAAATAAAAAAAGGTAAAATGCTTGGTCTGATCGTCCAGCAGGCAAGGGAAGAAAAGAACTGGACGCAGCAGGAACTGGCCGACAAAATGGGAATTCCCGTTGACGAAATTATAGAGCTTGAAAACGGCAATGCAGATCCGTCTATGACAGAGACAGCGGGATATTTTTTCCTTCTGAATATCTCTCCGGATATTACAATATATGAAGATAATATAGAAGACGCATTGCGGATGAACCGTCTCTTCCGCGAACTCCAGACGCTGACGCCGGATCAGTTTGACAGAGTATGCAAGTCTGCCAGCCATATCAGGCGGTGGTATGAAAACCATCCGGATGTTATCACGCTGGATGATTACTGGAAAGCTGTAGAGAAGGAATCTGCTGATAAGTAACAGATTCAGTTTCTTTAGTGCGGGTGCCCGGCCAATCGTCCGGCATCCGTACTCTTTTATGCCATCGTATGCAGATAGGCTGCCAGCGGCAGGCTATTTGCATGATTCGTCCAGGCTGTCGATCAGCTTATGCAATTTCTCAATATCTTCTTCTGTCCATACAGACGCATATTTACGGCAGGTATCTTTTGCAAAACATTTTTTGTTTGAACATTTTTTTACGCCGACACATTTGAAAAAATATACAGCTCTGGCAATGTCCCATAGAATGATATATGCAAAAATCAGTACGGCCAAACAAGTATTCAATAAATCAAAAATCCCTTTCATACGGATGTGTTCCCTTCTTTTTGTTCTTTTCTGTGCAGCTTTTCTAAAAAGCTTTTGTTTTTTTCTTCCTGTTCCATATCAATCACAATATCTTCCAGATACATCAGCCATACCCGGTACATCGGCATGGAAGTTACCGCAAACTGTAGCAGATCTTTTTCCGTCCAGCCATTCAGTTTCCTGCATCTTTGAGCCAGTTCTGCCAGCCTGCTTTCCCACTCTTCGTTTTCGATTATGTGTGTTATCTCATAGGTCTGCATAGAGTTTTCTCCTTGTCTGATGTGCATATTTATATACTGTATAATTATATAGTATATATTCTTTTCCTGTCTATACCGTAAGTATTTATTTTTAAAATATATGTCTATAATAATTTTGACAGGAGAGGTATGGATATGAAGTATTTACACATCAGGATCATGGAATTGCTGCAGGAAAAGAACATAAGCAAGACAAAAATCTGCAAAGACTTAGACCTTCAGAGAGGAAATTTTAACCGATATTGCAGGGATGAATTTCAACGTGTGGATGCGAACCTGATCATCAGGCTATGCGATTATTTTGACTGCGATATTGTGGATCTACTGGAAATATGTGAAAGGTAATAAAGAGGACACGGGAATGAATGCACCCGTGTCTTTTTTCTCAGGCTGCTGTCTCTCAGCGCTTCAGCCCTTTGATGATCGCCAGAACATTCTGGCGGCTTTTTTCGTCCAGCGCCTCCATGTCTTTTTGCATCTCACGGTATTCTGACGGATAGCTGTTGCCGTCATCAAAAAATTCCGAGGGCGTGACATCCAGATATTCACAGATATAGAAAAATACCTGCATGGACGGAAAGCCGTTCCGGTTTTCAAGCCCATTGATGTATCCGGGACTCTGCCCGATGGCAAGGCTCATTTCCCTTGCGGATACACCCTTCTTCGCTCTCAATTTTATCAGTCTGTCGTAAAATAAGTCCTCAAACATAACACGCCGCCCCTTTTGTATAATTGTACCCTACACTTATGGTATTTATATCTGGACAAACTATATATTTTGATTGAGTTATCTGATTATACTGGATATAATAATAGATATGAACGATTTAACACGACAGGAGGACAATCTGATGAAAAGAAGGGGATTTTTTGCAAAAAGCCTGCACAGCTGTTTGGCGGCAGCGGCATTTTTCTTTGTGCTTCTTACAGCCGGATGCCAGCCGGACAGCTATACTGAGAACCAATCAGAACGCATAAACCAGACGGCGGCCATAGAGACAGAAACTCCGCCGCAATATGTTTCTGATACATCACTGGAAGACTGCCTTGTCTGCGGAGAAGGGAAAGGAACCCTCCTGCCTCTGTACCGCGGACAGGAAAACCTTGGTATTATCAATTTGAACTCTTTTGATCTGGCTCCTGTCACGATCAACCGGTATAATGACTTTGGAAAACTGATTGAGGAAGCGGAAAAAGGTTCGTCTACTCACATCACCAGTACCGGAGAAGATGGGTTCTTCTTTTCCGTGACGGCGGATACCAACAGAGGATATGCTCACGGTCAGTTGTCTTTCAGTAAGGATGAAGCCCTGGATATGAAAAAAACAGCTTCCCACCTGTGTTCAGACTGCCTGAACAGGATGATGGATCGCTGCTGGTCGGATGTGCCTTTCTGTATGGGAGTGATTGACTTTAGCACTGGGGAAATCCGTCTCTTTGAAGAAAAGATTACTGCTTTTACTTTTAGTGATTATTATATTTCCTGTGACAGCCGGGATACGGATGAAGATGATTCGAGAGACATAGACCTGCTGATTTTTTATTGTCCTGAGCGGTATCAGGACTGAATCTGCTGCGCGGAGTGCGGCAGGGACGACCAGAGGGAGTACACACAGGCCCTGCCTGTGTGAAAAGCCACACCGCAAGGTGTGTTCGCAAAAGAGCGGCAGCGCATTTTGCCGGGGCTTGGGGTGTCCCCAACAAGCAAAACGAGAACGCCGCAGGCGGGCAAGTGGTGGATTGGAATATCCGTAAAGGATATTCTAATCCATTGCTTGCCACTGTTATACCGAAATTGAATCAAGTGAAACCTACGCTGCACAAAATGTTTCGAGAATGCGGATTATTTTACGGATAATCGTACACAAATCTTGAACTCGCGGAATTTATCGGGTATAATAAAATCACTCTCACTATCATTGAATGAGCGGGGTGTAATTTGATGAAGATAAGCTATAAAAAATTATGGGTGCTGTTGATCGAGAGGGATATTCCGAAATCTGCTTTACGGCTGAAGATCGGGCTGTCTCCGAGTACGGTAAGCAAGCTTACGAAGGGGGAAGAAGTGGCTCTTTCTGTCCTATTGCGTATCTGCGACTACTTAGACTGTGACATTGGTGATATTTGTGAAGCCATAAAGGACAGCCGATAATAAATTTTAAAATACAGACCGAGAATTTATAATCAGTAATGCAGCCCCAAATAATCCTCAAGTAATGGAGATGAAGATATGGCGTACCAAAGCGAAGCAGAATTAGAGCTGCAATTTATTGAGCAGCTGAATAAACAAGGATATGAATCGGTTCAGATACCTGACTATGACGCCCTTGTTGAAAATTTTAAAGCACAATTTGAAAAATTCAATGAAGCAAAGCTTGATACCTCGTTGACTGAAAAGGAATGGGAACGGATTTTTAATCATATGCTTGGAAAATCCGTTTTTCAGAGTGCAAAAATTTTAAGGGATAAGTTTGTCTTGGAGCGGGAAAACGGCACAAAGGTTTATTTGTCCTTCTATGATGCCGACCATACCAAAAATATTTTTCAGGTGACGCACCAGACAACAGTGGTTGGAAAATATGTAAATCGCTATGATGTTACGATTTTGGTAAACGGACTTCCGCTGATCCATGTGGAATTAAAACGCAGGGGAATTGATATTCGGGAAGCTGTAAATCAGATCATGGGGAGATACAAAAAACATTCATTTACTGGCCTGTACCACTACATACAGCTTTTTGTTGTTTCCAACGGAGTTGACACAAAATACTTTGCAAATTCTGATAAGGAATGGATGCATAGCCTTGCTTTTTTCTGGACGGATTTTGATAATGTCCGAATCACGAATTTGAAAGATTTTTCTCTTAATTTTCTTGCGCGGGATCATATCATCAAGATGTTTACACGCTATATGATATTGAATGATACCGATAAGAACTTGATGGTCATGCGGCCATATCAAGTATATGCAGTTGAGGCTCTTGTGCGTCAGGCTACTTTGACAAACCGAAACGCTTATATCTGGCATACTACCGGTGCGGGAAAAACATTGACTTCCTTTAAGACAGCACAGATACTTGCTGCAAATCCAAATATTAAGAAGGTTATATTCCTGGTTGACCGTAAAGATCTGGATTCCCAGACAACAGAGGAATTTAATAAATTTGAATCCGGAGCCGTTGATGCCACTGACAGGACAAACATACTTGTCAAGCAGATGCAGGATAAAAATAAACAGTTGATCGTCACAACGATACAGAAAATGGCCAATGCAGTTAAGCGTCCGCAATACGCAAAGATTATGGATGCGTATAAGGATGAAAAGGTTGTATTCATCGTTGATGAGTGTCATCGCAGCCAGTTTGGCGATATGCATAAAGATATTGTCCGGCATTTTCAAAAAGCACAGTTTTTTGGTTTTACCGGAACTCCGCGTTTTCCGGAAAATGGGAAAGTTGAAGGAAAGATTACGCAGACAACGGAAATGCTTTTCGGAGAATGCCTGCATAATTATCTGATTAAAGATGCAATTTTTGATAATAATGTCCTGGGATTTCATGTGGAGTATATCAACACGCTGAAAGGGGACTTTGACTGGGACGATCCCACTACAGCGGATGCGATTGATGTGGGTGAATTATATCTTTCGGAAGAACGGATGTCATTGATTGCAAACCATATTGTCCAAAACCACAAATCAAAAACACGCAACGGACAATACACAGCTATTTTTGCGGTTTCCTCCATAGAAGCTCTGATAAAATATTATGATATATTTAAACAGATTAAACATGACCTGAACATCGCGGGTATTTTTTCTTTTGGACAAAACGAAGAATCCGAAGGCAAAGACGAACACAGCAGGGATGCGTTGGAACGTATCATTGATGATTACAATGGCATGTACAATACTAATTTCTCTACAGATACCTTTTCTGCTTACCATAAAGATATATCAGACAGGGTAAAGGGGAAGAAAACAAAACCGCTGGACATTTTGATTGTTGTAAATATGTTCCTAACAGGATTTGACAGCAAGCCACTCCAGGTTCTTTATGTAGATAAAGATTTGAAGTATCATGATCTGCTTCAGGCCTATTCCCGTACTAACAGAGTGGAAAAGGAAACAAAGCCATTTGGTATTATTATCTGTTACCGTAATTTGAAAAAACAAACAGATGACGCTCTCACACTATTTTCAATGGGACATCCAGAGGCTGCCCTGGTTCCTTCTTATGAGTATTTTGTTGAAAAATTTAATGAGATGGTGATTAAACTTCGGGAGATTGCTCCCACTCCGGAAGCCATCGATACCATGCAGGATGAAAATGATCAACGTACTTTTGTCCTGACCTTCCGGGAACTGACAAAGTATCTGCAATCCCTGAAAACCTTTGTTGAATTTAGTTTTGACAAAGATCAGCTGCTTATGACAGAACAGGAGCATGAAGATTATAAAAGTAAATACAAGGCACTCCATGCAAGGATTATGAACGACCGTACTGTGGTATCAGTATTAAATGACGTCGATTTTTGTATCGAGCTAATGGAAAGTGACCGGATTAACGTTGCCTATATTATGAACCTGATCCGCAACATTCATTTCGATGATGCCGAACAGAAAGATTATGATATTAGGCAAATTAAGGAAGAACTTTCGAGAACAGACAATCCCCAGCTTCTCCGCAAGGTGGAAATTTTGCAGGCTTTCCTGGATGATGTCGTTGTTGCTTTGAACAGTGCGGATGAAATTGATGCGGCTTATAATGATTTTGAGAATGAAGAAAAGAGGAAAGAAATTGCTGCCTTTGCTGAAACGGAAGATATTGATTCCAAAATGCTTACGGATATAATCTCCGAGTATGAATTTTCTGGTACGCTGGATGTCGGCAATATCCGCGACCGCATAGAGAAGCCTATGCCGCTGCTGAAAAAAAGATCACTTGTAAACCGCATTACTGATTTTATTAGAAAACATTCTGAAAAATATGAATAAGGAGACAGACAAAAATGGATAATTCAATTCAAAACCACCAGAAAGAGCTTTGTACAAAGCTTTGGGCCATGGCAAATGCTCTCAGAGGGAATATGGAAGCATATGAATTTAAGAACTATATTCTTGGTATGATCTTCTATTATTACCTGTCGAACAGGACAGAAAAGTACATGGAAAATCTTCTGAAGGATGATGGGATTACCTATACAGACGCATGGGCAGATGAAGAATATCAGGAAGCCGTTGTAGAAGAAGCATTGCGTGACCTTGGCTATATAATTGAACCGCAGTATCTTTTCGTCCAGATGGTTAAAATGGTTGAAAACCGTTCTTTTGACATTGAATTTTTGCAAAAAGCGATTAACGCGCTGATGGAATCTACCATTGGGAACGAATCACAGGAAGATTTTGAGGGACTGTTTTCTGATATGCAGCTTGATTCTACCAGATTGGGACATACGGTAAAGGACAGGAGCGCGGTTATGGCTAAAATCATCGCAGCTCTGGATGAAATCAATTTTAATGTAGAAGATACAAAGATTGATATACTTGGAAATGCGTATGAGTATCTGATCGGTCAGTTTGCGGCGACTGCCGGAAAGAAGGCAGGGGAATTTTATACTCCTTCCGGCCCTGCGGAGTTGCTGTGCCGGTTAGCCTGCCTGGGACTTACGGATGTAAAAGATGCCGCCGATCCAACCTGCGGATCCGGTTCGCTTCTCCTTCGATTGAAAAATTATGCAAATGTGCGGAACTATTATGGACAGGAGCTGACCTCAACAACAT
This sequence comes from Lachnoclostridium sp., assembly GCA_021770065.1. Classification (GTDB taxonomy): domain Bacteria; phylum Bacillota; class Clostridia; order Lachnospirales; family Lachnospiraceae; genus Laedolimicola. The sequence continues at coordinate 44,368 of JAETRR010000033.1, forward strand.
ATAATCTGGCCCGTATGAACATGATTCTGCGCGGTATCCCATACCGTAATTTCAATATTTATAACGGAAATACATTGGAACATGATTATTTTGGGGAAAAGAAATTCCGTGTGCAGGTGGCGAATCCTCCATACTCGGCAAACTGGTCTGCGGATTCAAAATTTCTGGAGGATGAACGATTCAATGAGTATGGCAAGCTGGCTCCTAAAAGCAAAGCAGATTTCGCTTTTGTACAACACATGGTTTACCATATGGACGAAGATGGCCGTGCGGTAGTCTTATTGCCCCATGGTGTCTTGTTCCGGGGCGCTGCGGAGGAAGTGATTCGCAAGTATCTTATTCAAAAAATGAATGTTTTGGATGCTGTTATCGGACTTCCGGCAAATTTATTTTTCGGAACAGGGATTCCCGTTTGTGTCCTTGTCCTGAAAAGAGAGAGGAACGGAAATTCTGATAATATTTTCTTTATTGATGCTTCCAAAGAATTTGAAGCGGGCAAAAACCAGAATATCCTTCGTGAGTGTGACATTGATAAGATTGCATCTGCATATGAGGCTCGCGTTGATATAGATAAGTTTGCTCATGTTGCCACTATGCAGGAAATTGAGGAAAACGGATTCAATCTTAATATTCCCCGATATGTGGATACTTTTGAGCCGGAAGAAGAAATCGACCTGAATGAAGTGGCTGCTGAAATACGAAAATTGCAGGGTGAAATTAAAGATATTGATGCCCAGCTGAAACCTTATTTTGATGAACTGGGGCTTGATTTCCCCTTTGATGTGGAGGGAAGATAATTATGGCAAATGTATCCTCAAGTAACGGTCTCGAAAAGTATCCGAAGCTGCGGTTTCCGGGGTTTGAGGAACCGTATGATGGCATTATACCTCGTTCTGAAATTGAAGGTAAAGACAATTCTAGCGAAGATAAAAGCAACTATAAAATTGTCCATAAGGGTGATATGGTCTATAACTCTATGCGGATGTGGCAAGGAGCAAACGGAGTCTCTCTGTATGAAGGTATTGTTAGTCCTGCATATACTGTTCTTATGCCTAAACAACCTATCAGCAACGGCTATTTTGCGGCTCTTTTCAAAAGTCCAAACATAATCAATGAGTTTAGGAAAAACTCTCAGGGACTGACATCCGATACATGGAATTTGAAATACCCTCAAATTAAGGCAATAAAGGTTCTCATACCATCTCTCTCAGAGCAAGAAAAAATAGCTGATATGATTGCGATCCTTGAAAAGAGAATCGCAAAGCAAGCCCAACTTGTCGATATTTTCAAGAAGTATAAAAGAGGTGGAAACCTTATAAATTATCTGATTTTGCATCACGGATTACAAGAAAAAATGGTGTACAGAGCGATATACCATTAACCATATCTGCTCAGTATGGATTGATTGACCAGCGTGATTTTTTTTCAAAAACAGTTGCAAGTGCAGATATGAGCAATTATTACTTACTCCATAAGGGTGAATATGCTTATAATCGAAGCACTTCAAGCGATTATCCTTTTGGATCGGTAAAAAGGCTTGAATTGTATCCAATGGGTGCGGTATCAACATTATACTTATGCTTTGCAGTGAACAATGCCATTATATCGAGTGATCTTATAAAATGGTATTTTGAATCATCAAAGTGGCATCGTGCAGTACAAGAAATATGTGCAGAGGGAGCAAGAAACCATGGACTATTGAATGTATCAACAAACGAATTTTTCAATACTATTCATATGCTGCCATCAGATCCGGTTGAACAAATGGTAATTGCACGATATTTAGAACTCATTCAATATAAATACGATGTAGCACAACAAGAATTGGATATGCTTATGTTTTTGAAAAACGGTTTTTTACAACAGCTCTTTATATAAAGAGCTGTTGTAAAAAAGCTGATTTTATATGAACAAGTGCTTTGGTTTGATTTTCTTCATACTCAATTTTCTGGTCAAGTCCGTAGAGAATAGATGCGATTCTTCGCTGTTCTAATTTTGACGGAACGAGGATTTCTGTTTTTGCAATTTCACTTTTACTTATAGATGAGACCTTTGTTCCTTGTATCATGGGATATAGTTGCCTTCTAAAATATGATGAATTTAGATAGTATCCGAGATACATAGGTGCAAATTCGATACAAGGACGACAAGGTATGGTATGTAATCCTGACAACGCCATAATTCCATCTAAACTGATAATTTCAGTTGCTTTTCCAACAGAATAATCTTCGGCAGTATCAGCAATAACGATGTCTCCATTTTGAAGATAGCTATTTATTGAAAATTTACTTATGTCTTTCTCAGGTTTAATATATGGAATATCTGTAGATGACAAATTGACTGTAGCACCATATTTAACCAACATATCCCCATAATGTATATCACACACTGTTCCACCATATTGAATTAGATCATCTCTTGAAAAAGTGTTGTTTTGCAGTAACAAGAATACGTTTTTCCAAAGTATTCTTTTGCAATTTGGAGTAATGGAAATAGAAGAAAAAAGCATATCGGAAAGTCCTCTTTTATACTTCT
>JAETRR010000002.1 GCA_021770065.1 Lachnoclostridium sp.
TATTTTTGCTGGACGGTAAAGCCGCAAAGGCGCACGAGAGGAACTTTTATGAGTGCCCTTTCGAATAAAAGTTTCTCTCATTGCCGGTGTGTCGAAGCGGCTTTACCCTTTAGTGCTGTCGCGCAGCGACTTAGAAGGAGGGAATACATATGGGAAAATACCATGAGCTGGCAAAGGAAATCGTTAAAAATGTCGGCGGAAAAGAGAATGTTTCAGGACTGGTGCACTGTATTACAAGACTTCGTTTTACCCTGAAGGATGAGGGGATTGCAAAGGATGACGTACTAAAAGCCATGGAAGGCGTTGTCACCGTAATGAAAAGCGGCGGACAGTACCAGGTGGTTATCGGCAATCATGTGCCGGAGGTATTTGAGGATGTAATGGAGCTGCTTGATCTGAAAGAAGGAGGGAGCAGTGAGCCGGAACAGAAATCCGGGAAACTGCTGGACAGAGCCATTGACGCAGTATCCGGTATCTTTCAGCCGATTCTCGGAATCATGGCTGCATGCGGTATGTTAAAAGGCTTAAATACACTGTTTACGGCTCTCGGCCTGTACAGTGCCGAGTGCGGAGGATATCTGATTATCAATGCGGCCGGTGATGCACTGTTTACCTTTCTGCCGCTGTTTCTGGGCTATACGGCGGCGAAGAAATTCGGCTTAAAGCCTATGCTCGGCCTTGCCGTCGGAGCGGCTATGTGCTATCCGGGTATCCAGGCAGGAACTTTGTCGGCAGGACTGGATCCGATGTACCGCCTGCTGGACGGAACTATGTTTGCATCCCCGGTTTATATTGACTTTTTCGGTATTCCCGTAATTTCCGTGGATTATACGGGAACGGTGATACCTGTGATTCTGGCGGTGTGGTTTGCGTCCAAATGTGAGAAGTTTTTTAATAAGCTGATTCCGGATCTCGTGAAATTTTTCTTCGTGCCCATGCTGACCCTGCTTGTGACACTGCCGGTTTCCGTGATTTTCTTAGGACCGGTTGCTACTTTTGGCTCCACGCTGATTTCGGAGTTTACATTGGCGATTCGCGGCTTTAGTCCTCTGCTGGCAGGAGGAATCGTAGGCTTTACCTGGCAGATACTTGTTATCTTCGGTATGCACTGGGGATTCATCCCGGTTTACATCAATAATGTAATGACTCTGGGATACGATAACGTAATGATGCCGTTCTTTGCCTGTACTTTTGCCACCTCTGCGGTTGTGCTAGCAATCTTCTTTAAGACAAAGGATAAAAAGCTTCGGGAAATGGCGATTCCCAACTTTATCTCCGGTATTTTCGGCGTGACGGAACCGGCTATTTACGGTATATTGCTGCCTCTTAAGAAGCCCTTTATCATCAGCTGTATTGCAGGCGGTATCGGGGGTGCATTTTATGGACAATTTAACTTCCGGAAATTTATCCTGGGCGGTATGGGAATCTTTGAACTGCCCAATATGATGAATCCGGACGGAACGATGGGTAATATCATTGTTGCCTTTGCAGGTATTGCAATCTCTATGGCAGTGGGATTTGTGCTGACACTGATTTTCTATAAGGATAAGACACAGGAAGTCTTAGGGAAGGCACAAAGATCCAGTTTTGAGACGGAGAAGGGGGCAGCAGAAGCGAAGGCTGTGGACGGGAAAATTCTGATTGCCAGCCCTCTGAAGGGGAAAACAGTAAAATTGGAGAATGTGAAGGATGAGGCTTTCTCCTCCGGAGCACTGGGAAAGGGCATTGCCATTGAGCCGGATGAGGGCGTGCTCTATGCACCTGCGGACGGGACAGTTTCCGCTCTCTTTCCGACGGGTCATGCCATCGGCCTCACAACAGATACGGGACTGGAACTTTTGATGCATGTGGGTATGGACACGGTGCAGCTTGACGGTAAGGGGTTCAGGGCTTTCGTGGAAGCGGGCGACAAAGTGAAGCAGGGACAGAAACTTCTGGAGTTTGACATGAAAGTGATTGGCGAGGCCGGCTATTCTCTGGTGACGCCGGTGCTGGTAACCAATTCTGATGATTTTGAGCAGGTAGAGCCGCAGGAGGCAGAGCATGTGCAGGCAGGCGATCTGCTGCTGAGCGTGATATGATTCGGAAACTGCTTAGAGCTGTCGCGCAGCGACTGGTAAAGTCGCAAAGGCACACGAGAGGAACTTTCATGAGTGCCTTTCGAATGAAAGTTCCTCTCAATGCCAGTGTGTCGAAGCGACTTTATCCTTTAGAGCTGTCGCGCAGCGACTTAGAATAGGAGGCATAAGATGCAAAAAGATTTTTTGTGGGGCGGCGCTACGGCGGCTAACCAGTGTGAAGGCGGCTGGCAGGAAGGCGGCCGGGGTGCGGCGCTTGTGGATGTAATTCCTTACGGGGAAAACCGGATGAGCGTGATGGAAGGGCATATGGATTACCGGGAACTGCCAGAGGATTCCGTTTATCCGGGAAGAGAGGCCGTTGATCTGTACGGACATTATAAGGAAGATATTGCCCTGTTTGCAGAAATGGGCTTTAAGTGCTACCGGTTTTCTTTTTCCTGGTCCCGCATATTCCCCACAGGCGAGGAAACAAAGCCCAGCGAAGAAGGGCTTAAATTTTATGAATCGCTGATTGATGAACTGCTCCGGTACGGCATAGAGCCGGTTGTGACTATCTGCCATTTTGACATTCCGCTGAACCTTGTGGAAAAATACGGTTCCTGGCGGAACCGGAAAGTAATTGATTTTTATCTCAATTATTGCGACGCGGTTTTCCGGTATTTTAAGGATAAGGTGCGGTACTGGATCACTTTTAATGAAATCAATATGCTCATGCATCTGCCCTTTATGGGAGCCGGAATCCGGTTTTCCAAAGGAGAAAATGAGATTCAGGTCAAGTATCAGGCGGCTCACAATGAGCTGGTGGCTTCCGCGTATGCCGTAAAGCTGGCCCACGAGATCAATCCGGAATTCCGGGCAGGCTGCATGCTGGCGGCCGGAAGTGTGTATCCCTACAGCTGCCGGCCGGAGGATGTGTGGGAGAGTATGAGGAGAGACCGGGAAAACTATTTCTTTATTGATGTCCAGGCAAGAGGAGAGTATCCGGCCTATGCAAAAAAATTTCTGGAGCAGGAGGGGATCCGCCTGGAAACAGAGCAGAAAGACATCCGGATTTTGAAGGAGCACACGGTGGATTTTATTTCCCTGTCCTACTATAACAGCCGCTGCGTCCGCGCTGACGGCCGGGGGGAGGCTTCGGGAGGAAATGTCTTTGCCTCCGCCAAAAATCCGTATCTGGAATGCAGCCAGTGGGGATGGCCCATTGATCCCCTGGGATTCCGCATTACTTTAAACGCTCTCTATGACCGGTATCAGAAGCCCCTGTTTGTAGTAGAAAACGGACTTGGAGCCAGGGATGAGCCGGATAGGGAAGGAAGGATTGAGGATGATTACCGGATCGACTATCTGAAGGCCCATATCCGCGCTATGATGGATGCAGTGGATGAGGATGGAGTGGAGGTGATAGGGTATACACCCTGGGGATGCATAGATCTTATCAGTGCCACAACGGGAGAGATGTCTAAAAGGTACGGCTTTATATACGTGGATAAGGATGATAAAGGGAACGGCACGTTAAAGCGCGTGAGAAAGAAATCCTTTGACTGGTATCGGGAAGTGATTAAGGCCAATGGGGAGAATTTAAAATAGAATGAATTAAGGGCATCCGTGGGGACAAGGGTGCTCTTTTTCTGCAGTATTAACGTATTCCGGCAGGCATTGAGGCAGGGGATAAAAAATAAATCGTCAAGAGAAAACACTTGACACCTGCTCCTTTTTCGTGTAAGATAATCCAGGCAGGTGAAAAGCATGGAAAAGATTCTGGAGCAGACACTGCTGTATGATTTTTACGGAGAGCTTCTGACAGAGCATCAAAAGCAGATATATGAGGATGTAGTCCTCAATGACTACGGCTTCAGCGAGGTGGCCCAGGAACAGGGCATCAGCCGTCAGGGAGTTCACGATCTGGTTAAGCGCTGCAACCGGATTCTGCAGGAGTATGAATCCAAACTCCATCTGGTAGAGCGTTTTCTTACCATTAAGAGGCGGATAGAGGAGATGGAAAGCTCCTTAAGAGACACGGAAGAACCGGATAAGGGACAGCTTACCCGGCAGCTACAGGACATATTGGAGAATTTGTAGATGGCATTTGAAAGTTTATCCGATAAATTACAGAATGTATTCAAAAGCCTGCGGGGCAAAGGCCGTCTCACAGAGGCTGACGTAAAAGCGGCCTTAAAGGAAGTGAAGATGGCTCTCTTAGAGGCCGATGTAAGCTTCAAGGTGGTAAAGCAGTTCATCAAGTCCGTAGAAGAACGGGCTGTAGGCGCCGATGTTATGAACAGTCTGACACCGGGCCAGATGGTGATCAAGATCGTCCATGAGGAAATGATTAACCTCATGGGAAGCGAGACTACAGAACTGAAGCTGAGAGGCGGAAACGAAGTAACCGTCCTTATGATGATGGGCCTCCAGGGTGCCGGCAAAACCACCACGGCGGCTAAGATAGCCGGGAAGCTTAAAAGCAAGGGGAAGAAGCCTTTGCTTGCGGCCTGTGACGTATACCGTCCGGCAGCGATCCGGCAGCTCCAGGTGAACGGAGAAAAGCAGGGCGTGGAAGTATTCACTATGGGTGAGAACCAGAAGCCGGTGAATATCGCCAGGGGCGCCTATGAGCATGCAAAAAAGAATGGTTTCAACGTGCTGATTCTGGACACTGCGGGCCGCCTTCATGTAGATGAGGACATGATGGCAGAGCTCCAGGAGATTGCGTCCAGTCTGGAGATAGACCAGGCGCTTCTGACCGTTGACGCCATGACCGGCCAGGATGCGGTCAATGTGGCGAGTACCTTTGATGAAAAGATTGGAATAGACGGGGTAATCCTTACCAAGCTGGACGGGGATACCAGAGGCGGTGCCGCGCTGTCCATCAAGGCAGTGACCGGTAAGCCCATCCTTTTTGTCGGCATGGGAGAGAAGCTGAGCGATCTGGAACAGTTCTATCCGGACCGCATGGCCTCACGTATCCTGGGCATGGGCGATGTGCTGACCCTTATTGAAAAGGCTCAGGAATCCGTGGATGAGGAAAAGGCCAAAGCCATGACCCAGAAGCTGAAAAAAGCCCAGTTCGGCTTTGACGACTATCTGGAAAGCATGAACCAGATGCGCAAGATGGGAGGCCTGGCAAGCATTCTCTCCATGATGCCCGGAATGGGCAGCCAGCTCAAAGGGCTGGAGGATGCCATTGACGAGAAGAAAATGGCGCAGATCGAGGCCATTATCCTCTCTATGACCCCGAAGGAACGCTCCAATCCGGAGATTTTAAATCCGTCCCGAAAGCACCGCATTGCGAAGGGAGCCGGAGTGGATATTGCAGAGGTAAACCGCCTGGTAAAGCAGTTTGACCAGATGCGCAAGATGATGAAGCAGATGCCCGGCATGATGGGGGGCAGAGGTTTTGGTAAAAAGGGACGTTTCCGAATGCCCTTTTAACATAAAAGAAAGCAAAAGAAGAACTTATTATTTTGGAGGTGAAAAGAGATGGCAGTAAAAATCAGGTTAAGAAGAATGGGTCAGAAGAAAGCTCCTTTCTATAGAATTATCGTAGCAGATTCCAGATCCCCGAGAGACGGCAGATTCATCGAGGAGATCGGCACCTACGACCCGAGCACAGACCCCAGCACATTCAACGTAGATGTTGAGGCAGCAAAGAAGTGGCTGAACAACGGCGCACAGCCCACAGAGGTAGTCGGCAAGATCCTGAAGGCCGCTGGTGTTGAGAAATAAACCACAAAGCTTGGAAAAGGCAACAGCGTAGTTGCTGTTCACAAATAGAATAGTAACGTCGCATTCGGAGGAAAAATATGAAAGAATTAGTAGAGGTGATTGCAAAATCACTGGTAGAGCATCCGGAAGAAGTTGCTGTTACAGAGACGGAGAATGAGAAAACCATTCTTGTTGAGCTTCGCGTGGCACCGTCCGATATGGGAAAGGTGATCGGCAAACAAGGCCGTATCGCAAAAGCGATCCGCTGTGTGGTGAAAGCAGCAGCATCAAAGGAAGAAAAGAAGGTTGTAGTGGAGATTCTTCAGTAGAATTGCCACAGAACAGACAAGCGGGTGGAGACACCCGCTGTTTTTCACGATTCACGGTAAAAATCTTCCGCAAGGCAGAATTTTACGGAACGATGGATGAAAGGAGCAGAGCATGGAGCCGTATTTAAGAGTAGGCGTTATTGCATCCACCCATGGCCTGAAAGGCGAAGTCAAGGTATTTCCCACCACAGATGATCCGCAGCGTTTCCTTGAGCTTAAAAAAGTGCTTCTGGATACCGGACATGAATACAGACCCCTGGAGGTGGCCGGCGTGAAGTTTTTCAAAAACCAGGTCATTTTAAAATTTCGGGAGTTCCAGGATATTAACGAAGTGGAACAGTACAAAGGAAAGGATCTGCTGGTGACACGGGAACAGGCAGTCCCGCTCATGGAAAATGAGAATTTCATCACGGATCTCATCGGCATGGAGGTCTATACGGACGAGGATAAGCGTCTGGGAATACTGACAGACGTCCTGCAGACAGGAGCCAATGATGTCTATGCAGTAAAGACGGACGAGGGAAAAGAAGTGCTCCTGCCGGCCATTCCCTCCTGTATCCTTAAGGTAAATGTGGAAGAAGCCCGGATGACGGTGCATATATTGGAAGGATTGTTAGAGTAATGAACTATCACGTATTAACGCTGTTTCCGGAAATGATTGAACAGGGGCTTCACACAAGTATTCTGGGCCGGGCCATGGAGAAAGGAATCATAGGCCTTGAGGCTGTGGATATCCGGGATTACACAGAGGACAGGCACAGAAAGGCGGATGATTATCCTTACGGCGGCGGCGCGGGCATGGTGATGCAGGCGGAGCCGGTATTCCGGGCCTGTGAGTCTGTACAGAGCCGGATAAAGGGAAAAAGAGCCAGAGTAATTTATGCAACTCCGCAGGGAAGAGTTTTTGATCAGGCTCTGGCAGAAGAGCTGGCAAAGGAAGAAGATTTGATTCTGCTCTGCGGCCATTACGAGGGAATTGATGAGCGCGTTCTGGAGGAAGTGGTGACGGATTACGTGTCGATCGGAGATTATGTGCTCACCGGAGGGGAACTTCCGGCTATGGTGATGATAGATGCCGTTTCCCGTCTGGTTCCCGGAGTTCTAAGCAATGAGGTATCTGCAGAATTCGAGACATTCCATGACAATCTGCTGGAATATCCCCAGTACAGCCGTCCGGAGGTATGGAGGGGAAAGCCTGTGCCCCGAGTGCTTCTTTGCGGAGATCACGATCGCATCGAGGACTGGCGGAGAGAGCAGTCGATTCTGCGGACCAGGATACGCCGTCCGGATCTCTACGGACAGTATCAGAAGAACCGGGAGGCAGAGAGAAAGGCTCCGTCCAAAAAACGTTTAAGGCTGGTTCTGGCAGAAAAACCGATTCTGGCAGACGAGTCCTGGGCACAGGAATTCCGGAGGCTTGTTTCGGAATCGGGTCTGGAACTGGTTCTGGTGTCAGAGGATACTCCGGACAGATTTCGCAGGGTTTTGGAGGAAAAGAAGTGCAGAAGGCAGGAAATTCTGGTGTTTGCCGCTTCCGCAGAAAGCGTGCTTGCGGCACGGGAGGATAAGCTTCGTACCATTTATTTTCCCATGGACAGCAGGGAACAAGAGCCGGAGGGGTTGATTTATTACCGGAAAATTTCTGATCTGCTTGAGGGGATGGCTGTTTTACGCAGACTGGTATAAAGTTTTCTCTGCATAGGTCTGTGTATACAAAAAAGAAGCTGCCGCAACCGCAGCAGCTTCTTTTAATATCCACACGTTACGCTCTTTCCACTTTGCCGGATCTCAGACAAGAAGTACAAACATACATCTTCTTGGAGCCGCCATCAACCTTAACTCTTACAGACTTAACATTGGATTTCCACATCTTATTGGAACGTCTATGTGAATGACTTACAGCATTACCGAAGTGAGCGCCTTTTTCACAAATTGCACATTTAGCCATCTTAGCACCTCCTTGATCTTTAGTGAACCCTATATCTAGGCTCGCAACATGTATTATTCTAGCAGAAAGTACTATATTTTGCAAGCATTAATTTGAAAATATTGCAACTTTTTGAGAAACTGGTTAAAATTTGAAAAACCACTTTGAATTTTAAAGGAAAAAGGGTATACTGTCCATATGGAATAATATATGGTCTGTGTCCGCAGCCAGCTTTCCGCATACCGGCAGGTGAAGCCGGACATGTTAAAAAACATAAATGGAGGTAATCATAATGAAGGGACTTATGAATACACAACTAGGTGCAGTAATCATCGACCCGGAAGTCATAGCCAGATACGCCGGTTCCGTAGCCGTGGAATGCTTCGGCATTGTAGGCATGGCCATGGTCAATGTCCGTGACGGCATTGTGAAGCTGCTGCGGGGCGACAATCTGACCCGGGGCGTCAACGTCCAGATAAACGACAACCGTATCACTTTGTCCTTCCACGTGATCGTATCCTACGGAGTCAGCATTTCCGCAGTATCTGACAATCTGATCAGCAACGTAAAGTACAAGGTGGAGGAATTCACAGGCATGTCCATCGAGAAAATCAACATCTTTGTAGAAGGTGTACGGGTAATAGACTAATAGCAGGAGGAGCTTAGCGAAGTTATGAAGACCATAGATGTAGAAACACTGACAAAGATGTTCCTGGCCGGTGCCAAAAATCTGGAGGCAAAAAAAGAGTGGATCAATGAGCTGAACGTATTTCCCGTTCCCGACGGAGATACGGGAACCAATATGACGCTAACCATTATGTCAGCCGCCTCTGAGGTAAATAACCTGCCGGTGCGTACCATGGAGTCCGTGGCAAAGGCCGTCTCCTCCGGATCCCTGCGCGGGGCAAGAGGCAACTCCGGCGTCATCCTTTCCCAGCTTTTACGCGGCTTTACCAAGGGAATCCGCAGTTACGAGACACTGGATGCCGTAATCTTTGCCAACGCCTTTCAGAAGGCGGTGGAGACCGCTTACAAAGCGGTTATGAAGCCTAAGGAGGGCACCATTCTTACTGTAGCCAGAGGAGCTGCAGACAAAGCATCCGAGCTTGCACAGTTAGAGGACGATTTGGAGATATTCTTCCGCGAGATCATCAAGGAAGCGGAGGCCGTCCTCCTGAAGACACCGGAGCTTCTGCCCGTATTAAAGGAAGCGGGCGTCGTGGATTCCGGCGGACAGGGACTTGTAGAGGTCTTAAAGGGTGCCTATGATGCTTTCCTGGGCAAAGAGGTTGACTATACCTTTGAAGCTCCCAAGGCGGCGCCCGTGAAGATCAGCGCCCAGACCGAGGCAGATATTAAGTTCGGCTACTGTACCGAATTTATCATTATGCTGAATGAAGAATTCTCATCCGAGACGGAGCAAGAATTCAAGGGATTCCTGGAGTCTATCGGAGATTCCATTGTGTGCGTGGCTGACGATGATATCGTGAAAATCCACGTACATACCAATCATCCCGGGCAGGCCATTGAGAAGGCTCTGACCTACGGCTCCCTGTCCCGGCTGAAGATTGATAATATGCGTGAAGAACACGAGGAAAAACTGATAAAGGATGCTTCCCGGATTGCGGCAGAGCAGGCGGCCGAGGAAGCTGCGAAGAAAGCGGCGCAGCCCAGAAAAGAGATGGGCTTTATTTCCGTATCCATCGGAGAGGGAATCGGAGAGATCTTCCGGGGGCTTGGCGTGGACTATCTGATTGAGGGCGGCCAGACCATGAACCCCAGTACCGAAGATATGTTAAATGCCATTGACCAGGTCAATGCGGATCACATTTTCATCCTGCCCAATAACAAGAACATCATCCTGGCGGCCAACCAGGCCCAGGCCCTGTGCAAAGATAAGGATATTATTGTAGTGCCCACCAAGACGGTGCCGCAGGGAATCACAGCCATGATCAACTACATTCCCGATATGTCGCCCAGGGAGAATGAGGAGCGGATGGCAGAGGAGATTCAGAATGTAAAGACCGGACAGGTAACCTACGCCGTCCGGGATACTCATCTGGATGATAAGGAGATCAAAGAAGGAGACATTATGGGAATCGGGGATCACTCCATCCTGTCCGTAGGAGGTGAGATTGCGGACGTGACCCTTGATATGTTCCGGGAACTTATTGATGAGGATTCTGAGCTTATCAGCATTTACTATGGAGAGGGTGTCAGCGGGGATGAGGCAGAAAGCCTTGGGGCAAAGCTTGGGGAAGCTTATCCCGACTGCGATATTGAGGTGCATTTCGGCGGCCAGCCTATTTACTATTATGTAGTATCCGTGGAGTAATATATGGATTCACCAATTACAAGTATCAAAGGAATTGGAGAAAAAACAGCCACGCTCTTTCACCGTGTGGGAGTTCACACGGTGGGAGAGCTGTTGTCATATTATCCCAGAACTTATGATGTGTACGAGAAACCTGTCACCTTCGCGAATCTGAAGACAGAACAGATCCAGGCAGTCACAGGCTTTCTGAAGAAAACACCGTCTGTCACAAAGACAAAGCGCTATGCCGTAACCACCGTGGTTCTGGAGGAATTCGGGGAGTATCTTCATCTCACCTGGTTCAACATGCCCTTTTTGAAAAACACGCTGATCCCCGGGAATACCTATATTTTCCGGGGAAGGGTTCAGAAGAAAAAGGGCCGTCTGGTGATGGAGCAGCCGGAATACTTTACACCGGAGGCTTATGGGGAAAAGCTGAATACCATGCAGCCCGTTTACGGGCTGACTGCCGGCCTTTCTAACAAAACCGTGGCAAAAGCAGTGAAGCAGGCCCTGGACAGCCGGAATCTGAACCCGGAATATCTACCGGAGGAGATCCGTATGGATCAAGAGCTGGCAGAGTACAATTTTGCTCTGAGAACCATTCATTTCCCGGTAAAATGGGAGGATCTGCTTCTGGCCAGAAAGCGCCTGGTGTTTGATGAATTTTTCCTGTTTATTCTGGCCCTGCGCCAGATGAAGGAGGCGGCAGAAGTCAGATCCAATGAGTGCCCCTGCCGTCCGGTAAAGGAGACGGAGCAGCTCCTAAAGTCTCTGCCCTATGAACTTACAGGGGCACAGAAAAAGGTCTTCCGGGAGATCCTTAAGGATTTGTCGGGAGAACGCGTTATGAACCGTCTGATTCAGGGGGATGTAGGCTCCGGGAAGACTGTGGTTGCTCTGCTGGCATTGGTCTGTGTCGTGTACAACGGTTACCAGGGGGCGCTGATGGCTCCCACGGAAGTCCTGGCCAGACAGCATGGACAGTCCATCCGGGAGATGCTGGAAGCGGCCGGACTTCCCGTTCGTGTCGCAGTTCTCACAGGCTCCATGACCGCAAAGGAAAAGTGTCTGGCATATGAGCAGATCGAAAGCGGAGCGGCGGGAATTGTTGTGGGCACCCATGCATTAATTCAGAATCAGGTTCATTTCCGGCATCTCGGCCTGGTGGTGACGGACGAGCAGCACCGCTTCGGTGTCCGTCAGAGGGAGACACTGGCAGAGAAAGGGGCCTTCCCTCACGTGCTTGTGATGAGCGCCACGCCCATTCCGAGAACCCTGGCAATTATCTTATACGGCGATCTGGACATTTCCGTATTGGATGAGCTGCCGGCGAACCGGATTCCTATCAAAAACTGTGTGGTGGACGAGAGCTACCGGGCCACAGCCTACCGTTTTATGGAAAAGGAGATTGCCGCCGGAAGGCAGGTTTATGTGATCTGCGCCATGGTGGAGGACAATCCGGATCTGGAACTGGAAAATGTGGTTGACTATACAAAAAAGCTAAAGGATGCCATGAATCCCTCCATAACCATTGAATACCTTCACGGTAAAATGAAAGCAGCGGAAAAAAATGAGATTATGGAACGATTTGCCGCAGGAGAAATACAGGTACTGGTGTCCACCACCGTAGTGGAGGTTGGCGTCAATGTGCCGAATGCTTCGGTAATGATGGTGGAGAATGCGGAGCGCTTCGGCCTTGCGCAGCTTCATCAGCTCCGGGGCCGGGTGGGCAGGGGAAAGCACCAGTCCTACTGCATCTTTGTCAGCGGAAATGACAGCCCGGATACGAAGAAGCGGCTGGAGATTCTGAATAAATCCAACGACGGATTTTACATTGCCAGTGAAGACTTAAAGCTTCGGGGACCCGGAGATCTCTTCGGCATCCGCCAGAGTGGGCTTCTGGAATTCAAAATCGGAGATGTGTTTACGGATGCCGGGATTCTGAAGGCGGCCAGTGAGGAAGCCGCTAAGCTGCAAAAACGCGATCCCTCTCTTATGATGGAAGAGCATCGGGAACTTAGGAAAAAGCTTGTTTCCTTCCGAATGGCAGGAGACAAAAATGTAAGCTTGTGAAATATTTGTGATCAAAATTGACATTTGCCTGTTTTATGATAAACTGGTATAGCGTTCGATAAATAACCGGACCGGTTATTTTCGAGACGCTGTACTAATACAGAATTACACAGCAGCGGACGGCATAAAAACAGAGTCTGAAGGACCGGAATTTTTGACAGTCAGAACGGGAGAACGGCATGAGAGGGAAAGGAAGAAAGAGAAAAAATTTTGCAGGTATACTGCTTATGGCAGCTTTACTGGCTGCCCTGTGGAGCATGCCTTCTTATGCAGAGCCGGATGAAAAAGAGCTTGATCTCGCAAAGGGCGATATTGTGATTACCAGCGCAGGCTACAGTCAGGGTGAGGGGGAAGAGGTGCCCCACCAGGGAAGTTATGTTATCACAAGTTCGGGCACGAAGCCCGTTTCCCATACCGTTACCATACAGAGCGATCTGGCGGATGTCACTTTGAAGGATGTGAAGGTGTCCTCAAAAGAAAGCCCCGTTTCCCTTGGAAGCAGCCTGGATCATGCGATGGTAAGGCTGCGGCTTGACGGTACAAATATCCTTCAGAGCACGGAGGGAGATCACGCGGGAATTTATGTGCCGGAGGGAGCGTTTCTTGTATTTGAGGAAAGCGTCGGCTCTCTGTCCGTAACCGGTTCGGGAACCGGAGCCGGAATCGGAGGAACTGGCAGGGCTGGGGCTCTGGAGGGAACTTCCCCGGAGAACTGCGGAAGCGTGACCTTCCACGGAGGAATCATTACCGCAACAGGCGGAAGCGGCGGAGGAAGCGGAATCGGAGGGGCCGTGAAAGGCTCCGGCGGAAATATCGAGATTACCGGAGGTTCCGTAACGGCTTCTGCTTCCACAGGAGGAACCGGTATGGGAAGCAGCCCTCTTTTGGAGGACAAAGAGACGGCCGGAACCATACATATCATCGGCGGTACGGTAAAGGTCAACGGCAGTCTGGGTGCTTCGGGGGATGTGCTGACCGGCGCGGAGGAGGCTGCCTCCTGGGTGGAAGCGGATCAGATGAAGGCCAGGATCAGCGGTTTTTCCGGCGTGCTTTTTGAGGGGCGCATGGGGCAGTTTTACGGAAATAAAAATTACGTCTTAGAGCAGGACAGGGTGATACCGGAAGGAAACACTTTGACGGCAGATGCGGATACGATTCTGGAGATTCGAGACGGAGCCTGCCTTACCTTAAACGGAAAACTGGAAAATGAGGGCTCTCTGCGGCTCGCTTCCGAGGACTGCATGAAGCAGGGCAAAGAAGGAAAGCTGAGCGGCAGAGGAAAGTTTACGGTTCCCGGAATCACGGCGGATATGATTTACGTACCGGAAGATCTGGTGTATGACAGCGAAGAGGCGGAGGATATCACGGAAAGTGTTCTGGAGCAGATTGAGCTGAGCCGGAAAAGGCGGGGGCACAAAGAGCTGTTCGGCGTGGAATTTTCCGTGATTCCGGACTTTACCGGCTGGGATACGAAGGAAATTGACTGGCCCATCCTGGAGCCGGGCGAATATACGGTTACCTATTCCAAGGCAGGGGAAAAGTCTTTAAGCAAGCGTTTTATGGTGTATTCCCCGGGAGAGGCAGAGCGCACCGGTTTGTCTTCCATTAAGGTATTTCAGAAGCCTTATAAAATGACGTACAGCTATGGGGATCCCTTTGACGACACGGATCTGATTGTAGCGGGAACTTATGAGGACGGCAGTATCCGCAATGTGACAGATCTCGTTGAGGTAAAATGGGAAACTCTGGAGCCCGGTGTCCATTCCGTGGACATTACCTGTGCCAGGGATGAGGAGCTGCAGGAGCTCAGGTGCGTTTTGGACGGAATTACCATTGTGGAAAAAGAGATTGATGTATCGGGCATGTACTGGGACATTGCCGGGTTTGTTTATGACGGGACGGAAAAGACCATAACCCTGGAAGGCACTCTGCCTGAGGGTGTGATTGCCAGCCGGAAAACCTCCAGCGGAACGGAGGCCGGAAGCTATAAGGCAAGCGTATATTTTTCGCTGAGCGGCAGTTTTGATAAGGAGCATTATGTCATTACGGGCCCCAATCCTCTGCAGGCGGAGTGGAAGATTGAGCCGAAGGAACTGGCCTGGGACACCACAGGACTGTCTGCGGCCGGGCAGGCCGGGGAGAGTTATGACAAAAGTATTTCCCTTTATGGAAATCTGGCAGTGACGGGAATTCTGTCCCAGGATCAGGAGAGCACGGAAAGTCAGTGGCCGGCCAGCCGCCTGGACGGATTTTACGAGGGAACGGAGGCCGGAGAACAGGAGATTACGCTTGCGTGGAAGGCGGGACGAGAGCCCTCTTTAGGAGATAATTACTGCCTGCCAAAAGAAATGCCGGTGATTACGGCGGCCATTAACGATGTAAAGGCCCTGCCCGATGCAGAGGAGCTTGCCGGAAACGGGCTGAACTGCCGGCAGGAGATGGAGATTGGAATTTCCCATGTGCCGGATCCCCTTATGGAGCTCCCGAAGCTTAACAGCCCCAGGGGGATCGAGACAAGAATGCGCACGGCCATTACAGAGAAGGATCCGGCAGTGCTGATTACCAATACCAATGTTTATGATGTGCGTCTCTTAGTTCAGCAGGAAGATAACAGCTGGAAGAAGGCCGGGCAGGAGATTTTTCCGGAATCGGGCATAACAGTTACGCTTCCGTATCCCAGCAATACGGATAAAGGCGGCCCCTATGAATTTACGGCGGCCCATATGTTCACGGAGAAAACAGGTTCCCATGAGGCCGGAGATATTGAGTATCTTGCGGTGACCCAGACAGCGGAGGGGATTCAGTTAAAGGTGAAGAGCCTGTCGCCCATTTCCATAGGATGGAGGCTGGATGCACAGGGGACTGTGGAGAACAAGGACGGAGCTTCCGGTAAATTCAGTACAGATATGATATCTGCGGCAGTCCTGATTGTGATGGCAGTGATTACCATAATTGCAGTGATCGTGATTGTGCGTCTTGGAATTCTGCCCAGGCTGAAGAAGAAAAAGAAGGCTGCGCCGAAAAAACACATTGATTACAGAGCTTAACCTGTATGAAAAATGCCGAACCGAAAACAGATTTATTTTCGGTTCGGCATTCTCATTGCTCGTTTCTAATCCATTCGTATTCGGATTTTACAGAAAATCAGTTTTACCGTCTGTTATTTGCCGGCCATCTGTCTTTCCTGTGCCTCGATCATTTTTTTGACCATATACCCGCCAACGGATCCGTTCTGCTTGGAAGTCAGGTTTCCGTTGTATCCGTCAGTAAGAGGTACGCCAAGTTCGCTTGCTACCTCATACTTGAACTTGTCCAGAGCGCCCTTTGCCTCGGGAACGGCTGCGGTGTTAGATGATTTGTTTGCCATAATAAACGCCTCCTTACTGCAGACTTTTAATATAACATCTGCGGTTTGTTGTTGTTACCCCGTGAAGTTCTGCCTGTTTTATGCATCCTGTCTTATAGAAGCGCAGGCGAAGCTGTCACGGTTGTTACGAGAATAGTATGTGAGAATTTTTTTTCAATACACTGGCAGTTGCTTGTTAATCTGATAATTTTTGACAAGTAATTATAAAAGCTGAGGAAGGAATCTTGATATAGTATGAGTCAAATACCTCGCAGCAGGCTGTGGGACATCAAACTTGCTGTGGGGTATATCTGCGAGTATGATGAGTGAAATCCCGGGCATGTGTCTGTTATGGACAGGCTTAAACTTCCGGTATGCCGGGTTCGTTTATGGTTTTAGGCGTGATTTGGAGATAAAAAAGAGTATTTTGGGAAGTTCGCATCTTTTTTTACATGATGCGGACTTCCTTTTTCTGTATTATATGGTTGTAACAGGAAAGCATAAGGAAATTACGGAACAGGAATAGTCCGGTTAAGAAATGTCAGGTGCTGCCGCGCAGCAATTTTAGATAGGAGGTGCACATATATGTTCGTGTTACAAAATGAATCCGGAAATTATCCCTTAAAGGTATGGCTTAAGAGTGAAAAGGATCTGGAAAACACCTGTATGGAACAGGCCGGTCATTTGATGCAGCTTCCTTTTCTACATAAATGGGTCTGCCTGATGCCGGACACCCACGCAGGCATGGGAATGCCAATCGGCGGCGTGATTGCCGCAAAAAATGTGATCATCCCCAATGCGGTAGGTGTAGATATCGGCTGCGGCATGGCCTATACAGGAACCGGCATTCCGGTCGGGGTGCTGAAGGAAACCATGACCGAAAACGGGAATCTCATCCAGGGAATGATAGGCGACATCCTGCGGAACATCCCGGTCGGCTTTGCCCATCACAAAA
The DNA here is from genome assembly GCA_021770065.1 of Lachnoclostridium sp. Taxonomy (GTDB): domain Bacteria; phylum Bacillota; class Clostridia; order Lachnospirales; family Lachnospiraceae; genus Laedolimicola. Next base: position 16,731 of record JAETRR010000002.1, read on the forward strand.
CGCCCATGCCTTCCTATACAATGGATCAGGCCATGGAGGAACTGTCGAAATACGAGAAGGATAAAGAGCTTTTGGGACAATTGGAGGCTGGTTATTATCAGATAGGAACTCTGGGGGGAGGGAATCATTTTATTGAGCTCCAGGAGGACGATAAGGGTTTTCTGTCCGTGATGATTCACTCCGGAAGCCGCCACTTTGGAAAATCCGTCTGCGACTATTTTCATCAGAAAGCCAGGGCGCTGAACAGCCGCTGGTACAGCCGGGTGCCTGACGAATACCGTCTGGCTTTCCTGCCTGTAGATACGGAGGAAGGGCGCGCATATCTGGACTGGATGAACTTATCCATGGCATTTGCCAGAGAAAACAGGGAAAAAATGATGCTGGCCGTAAAAGCGGTTCTGGAAAAATGGATTGGAAAGCATACGGATCTGACCCTGGAATATAAGGATGAGATCAACTGCCATCACAATTACGCGGCTCTGGAAAATCACTATGGTGAAAATGTCTGGGTGCATCGAAAAGGCGCCGTCCGTGCCAGGAACGGAGAGCTTACAGTGATTCCGGGCGCTATGGGCTCCTATAGCTATGTGGTAATGGGGCTTGGCAATCCGGAGAGCTTCTGTTCTTCCTCCCACGGAGCAGGAAGAGCCTACTCCCGGAAGGGAGCCATGGCAGCCTTTACCTGCGAAGAGGTGATGGTAGACTTAAAAGACCGGGGCGTGATTCTCGGGAAGAAGAGCAAACGGGACGTGGCGGAGGAAAGCCGGTTTGCCTACAAGGATATTGATGAGGTTATGGCAAATCAGAGCGATCTGGTAACGCCTGTAAAGCGCCTTCGCACCATCGGAGTGGTGAAAGGGTAAGATTATCTGCCGGTAAAGGCCGGTTTGATATAGAGTGTCCATATCCCGGCACAGACGATGCATGAATTTGTATCCTGCGCTATAAGGCTGCAGGCTTCTGCCTGGGCGGTGCGGCGGTTTTCTAAGCCGATGGCATTCCGGAGCGGACACCGGAAACACGATGTGTCAGAGGTTCGAATCCTCTCCCATATGAGGAATGGGTAGCTAAGTGGGTATAGCAATCGTAACTTTAATTTGCAACTGTAAATTGCAAATCCAGACGACGGAAGAAATGTGTTTTGCTTTTCCCGGGGAGCGTGCGATATGAGAGATTTGGAGTTTTCCATTTCTTTGATAGAGTAACACTTCCGGCCGCAGAAAGGCAGTATGGCTTTGGATACCGAAAGCGGTTTAAAAGGAACAGCCTGCTTCTGTGAGGCGCAGGTCCTTCCGGCAAAACGTTTTCTGAAAAAGCCGTCCCCGTTTCGGCGGTGGGAAAAGCGGGCGCACTTCCATGAAAATGAAACAGGAATTTCAAGGACAGACAGGTGCTTAAGGCATACGAATTGTCCATAGATACAGAGTGAAAGAAAGAAGGTAAGATAAATGAAGTATTTGATTAAGGAACAGGAATGCGGATATTTATTAAAGAATGGAATTTTACAGGGTCTGTTGTTTGCCGGAAAGCATTCTATTCATTCCTTTCTGGGATATGAGCTTCGGATTGTATCTATGATGGGAAAGGTGGATACAAAGAAGCTTCCGGTAGAGCTTCTGATGCGCCAGCCGGAATTTGCAAAGCGTGTGATCCGGGTGCGCATTCCGGACCACTGCATCGGCATTCACATGACAGACGGCATTTACAGGCAGGTTTTGATGGAAGGGGAGGTACTCTACTGGAATGTATTTGAGGAAAATGAAATCCGTCTGGTGGACGTGACAGGTACGGAGATGACCGAGGACCAGGTGCCCGGCATGTACCGCCATCTCATACCTGCCCGGCTGTACAAGAAGGTAGCCGTCGGCGAGGGAGAGACAGGGCTGTTGTACATAGACGGACATTTCGACAGGGAGCTTTCCTGCGGAACATATTTCTACTGGAATTATGCCCATGAGATATCCTGTAAGGTATTCAATCTTAAGGTGCAGCAGCTTGACATATCCGGCCAGGAGATTCTGACGGCGGATAAGGTGGGAATCCGGCTCAATATTCTGTGCAGCTATCGCATCACAAAGCCTTTGGAACTGGTGAAGAAGCTGGAGGGCGCATCCAGGCTTTTGTACACCCGGGTGCAGCTTGCAGCCAGGGAGTATGTGGGACAGTTCCGTCTGGATGAGCTTCTGGCTCAGAAGGAGGAGATTGGACGTGTACTGGGACAGCGGCTTCTGGAAGTACAGGAGGAGTACTGTGTGGAGGTGCTGGATGTGGGAATCAAGGACATCATTCTTCCGGGCGAGATTCGGGATATTATGAATACGGTTCTGGTGGCGGAAAAGAAGGCCCAGGCCAATGTGATAATGCGCCGTGAGGAGGTAGCATCCACCAGGAGCCTTCTGAATACGGCGAAGCTCATGGAGGAAAATCCGGTTCTGTACCGATTAAAGGAGCTGGAGTATCTGGAGCGGATTTGTGATAAGGTAGGCTCCATTTCGGTGAGCGGCGGAGGGAATCTTCTGGAGCAGCTGGTTGGGATAATGGCACCTAAGATGAGGGAAGGATAAGGGACAGCTTTAAAAAATTCCAAAATTGTCACAAGCAGTTGACAGTTTTCCAAGAAATCCTGGTAGCAATGCAACCGGGATTTCTGGTAAAATAGCACTGTGAATCCGAAAACAGCAATTTCTGCCTTAAGGAAGAATTGCAGGACCAGAGACGAAGAGGAGGCGCCTACAATGAACGCAGCAGACAGAATACAGACCTTAAGAAAAGCAAAGGGCATGTCCCAGGAAGGACTGGCAGATAAAATCGGTGTGTCCAGGCAGACCGTTTCCAAGTGGGAGAGTGAACAGAGCCTCCCTGATTTGGAAAAGATTATTTTACTCAGCGAATACTTCGAGGTTACCACGGATTATCTGCTGAAGGGAATTGAACCGAAACCCGATGTGCCGCAAAAACGGACCGATGCCCGGATTTTTGCGGCAGCAGGAACAGCCTTTAATTTTATCGGCCTGGTTGCGGCAATTACCATATGGATAGAAGAACAGACGACAACGGCGGTGGCAGTCGGCCTGATTATTATGGCAATGGGATGCATGATCACCGTTATAGGGCAGTTTGTGGGGACACATGGAAAAAGCGCCTTGAAATGGTTCGGAGCAGTCAACGTGTGGTTTCTGTCACTGATTCCTGTTTCCTGTGCATTTAACTGTATCCAGGGAACACTCGGCCGCTTTTCCTGGATGCTCACACCGATTCCCTCTATGGGCAATTCTTATATAGCTTATAGCCTGTGCTGGCTGGCGTACCTTGCCTTTTGCCTTTTTACAGATTTGATTCTTTTGAAAGGAAAAGGGGAAACCGGGAAATAAGGCCGCAATCCCCGTTCACTCCACACAGGAATAAAACAGCTCATGCTGCCTCTGCACCCTCCGGCGCACTTCCGCAAGAAATGTCTCCGGTCCCAGAATCCGGATCACCGGGCCGAAGGAAAGAAGATCGATCAGCAGTTCCGTCTCGTCAGCCTGATCGTAACAGATGGAGCACAGCCAGGTGTCGCTTTCCGGCTCATACACAGTCTGTTTTTCATAGTTGGCAAAGTGCAGCATACACCGCTCTAAGGCATTGCGTTCATTGCGGATGCGGATCTGCACCGGTTCCTCTGCCTGCCGCTGAAAACGGGTGATATCCCAGTCAAATCCTTGAGGGACCGGGTTTTTGGAAAGAAAGCAGCCGCGTATCCGGGCAGCATTCATCACATGGAACTGCTTTGGACGTCCGTGGGCGAGAGACACGCAGAGCAGCCGGAATTTATCGTCCTTCAAAGAATACTGAAAACGGCAGGGCAGAACCTCCAGAGTCAGAGGATTCCCCCTGCGGCTTTCATAAGCGGTAAATAAGGGGCATTTCCCGATCATAGCTTTCAGAATCGTCTGAAAGATCTCCCGGTAAGACGGATCTCCATAAGGATCCCCGTCCGAATACCGGTCAAAATAGTGAAAATCCGAAGGCTCATAGAGGGCCGGAACATTTTCAAAGGCTTCTTCAAGCTCCTTCAGGGCGTCATCCGGAAAAAAGAGCCGGAACCGGGGATCTGGCAGCAGGGCTTTAAGCCAGGACTTTTGAAGTTTTGTCAGAGGAGGTTTTAAAAAGCTGTCATTTTTCCCCTTCTGCTCCCGTTTAAGAGCGCAGGAAAAACGCCCGTCCTCCTCCCTGTTAAGGAGAGGACGAAAGGCCCCTTCAAGGAGCTTCGGAAGAATGGTAAGCACGCCGTCCATAGAAGAGACGCTTAAAATATCCTCTTCCATTTCCTTCCGGGTTAGAGGTTTGGCCTCTGCATCCAGCAGGATACGCCGTATAGCCTGAAAATAAGAGCCGTAGATTTCTTCAAATAATTCCATTGTTCCTTCATTCCCGTTCCGCATATTTTTCATTTCCTTCTTTACTGCTGTGTCCCCGCATACATCTCATACATCTGTTCCAAATCCCGGGTTACCTTTTTTAGAGCTGCCTCGTTGGAACACTGCAGATCCAGAATCCGTCCGGTAAAGGACTTTACCCAGGAAAGCATTTCATTTGCGTCAAAAAATGTACCTGTATACAAAAATACATTTTCCCGGATCCTGAGAACCTCACCGCCCCGTCCCTCCCGCCGGAGCCGGTTTATAATATGTTCTTCCCGTTTTTCGTCAATGTACAGTTTCATGCACAGGGTTTCCATACGGCTGCGTCCTCCGAAAGAAACGCCCCAGCAGGAGGCAAGATTTTTCTTTAATTTCTCCCGGTAAAGCTCATACTCCGGGCATACCGTAAGAGGCTCCACCCGGGAAATACAGTCAAGACGCAGGCAGTTAAATCTCCGCCTGGGAAAAAAATAAAGACAGAGATAGCGCCGTCCGGTCTGGGTGCTCACAAAGATCTGCAGAGGAAGTCCGGTAACCTGTGCCCGTTTTCCCGAGCGGACGCTGTGGTTCTCGAAGGTGATAATCCGGTGTTCCCTCATGGCCTCCAGTATCTTCAGCAGCACCTGATCCTCCAGGGTATGTACCAGAAAATAGTGCTTCCAGCAGAAGAGATCATTGTGAAGAAATTCACGATCCAGGAGCGTGCTTCCCACAATGCCGAAGGGCATGGCCTCGGAGCAGAACTTCACTGCCTGCATCAGGTCCCCATAGAGAGGGGAGGCTTCCAGCGCCATAGGGGGAGAAAGACGGTAGACATAGGCTTTTCCGTTTTTTTGAACCTCCAGAATTCCAAGGCGCTCATATTCCCGGCATTTGTTCCGCACTGTCTGCAGATCGGGGACATGCTCCATATGCTCCGCCAGGAGATCGCAGAGGGCAAAAGCCGTGAGAGGGCCTTCCTTTTCCAGAAGATAAAGAAGGAAAAAATGGAGCAGAAGATCATTGTCCGTAAAACTTTTGGACTTCCAGGCGGCGTAGAGAGGATTCGTGGAAAGCTGCTTGCTGTCCATATGGACGGAAACCTGCTTTCCCCGGGCTGTGTAATCGGCATGAATATACCCGGACAGATAACTCTCAATCCGGCGCCGCTCATTGTCGTAGGTGCGTCCGCTTTTCTCCCCGAATTCGCTGCGGACCTTAAAGCCGTAGAGGAAAAACTGCCGCATATAATCCCGGATGCGCTCAAAATTTTTAATAAGCTCTTGATAGTCGGACATGGTGATGCCTTTCTGTTAATCGGATTTATGGTGTTGCCGTCAGTAATTTGATTATACTACGGCAAAAGAAAGAGGGCAAGATGTTGACATTTTTGCATCCTTTGATAGAATGAAAATAAGAATTTGAGTAAAGGAGTATCCTTATGAGAAACTGGAGAAAATACTGTATACTGCTGGGCGTGCTTCCGGCAATGCTTTTCTGGGGCTGTGCCGGGAAAAATGCAGTTCAGAATCCGGAAGCAGAAACACAGAAAGAAGAAAATGCCGCTTCGGAAAAAGAGGAAAATGCTGCTTCGGAGGCTGTGGCTTTTGAAGGACAGGATTTGGAGGGAAATACCGTTTCCCAGGAAATATGTACACAATCAAAGCTTACCATGATTAACGTGTGGGCCACCTACTGTAACCCCTGTTTAAACGAGATGCCGGAGCTGGGAGAACTGGTACAGGAATACGACACGTCGGATTTCCAGCTGATTGGAATTGTAAGCGATGTTGTCGAGGGGCAGGATGAAGATGCCCTGGCATATGCGGCAGATCTGGTGGAGGAGACAGGGGCAGACTATCCGCATCTGCTTTTAAATGAGTCTTTGTACAGCGGCCTGCTTGCAGAGGTATCTGCCGTGCCCACTACATTCTTCCTCAATGAAAAAGGAGAGGTTCTGGATGTGGTCGTGGGCGCCATGGACAAATCTCATTGGAAGGAGAAGATAGATGGGCTTCTTGAAAATCTATAGACAAAAAGCATGGCTTCTGGGAACGGCTCTTGGATTCGCATTTCTGGGTCTGGGAGCAGCCCGTGGACAGCTGGAAATTGTCTGGAAAAAGGCGGTCATGATCTGTCTGGAGTGCATTGGGATTGGGTGAAACAATGAGAAAAAATTTGCGGCTTAAGGTACAGATTTTCTATACTATTCTTACCAACGGGTATGTCTACGGGTTTTTGAACGGGAAAATCTATCAAGGGAACCTGAAATATGCCTGTGTACCGGGATTGAACTGCTATTCCTGTCCGGGTGCCGTCGGCTCCTGTCCCATCGGGGCGCTCCAGGCGGTGCTGAATCAGAGGAGCGTCCAGATTCCTTTCGGGGTTCTGGGGTTTCTCTTTGTGTTCGGAAGCATTCTGGGGCGCTTTGTGTGCGGCTGGCTCTGTCCTTTTGGCCTGGTACAGGATCTGCTTCATGGGATTCCCCTGTTTCAGAAGCGGAAGCGTCTGCCTTTTCATTCAGTGCTTAAATACGGGAAATATATGGTGCTTATCTTTCTGGTATGTATCGGCTCTGCGTTTCTCTTTGGGGGTTTTGCAAAGGTTCCGGCCTTCTGCAAATATCTGTGTCCTTCGGGAACGCTATTCGGAGCTCTTCCCCTGCTTACGGGGAATAAGCTTCTGCGCAGCCAGGCAGGAGGGCTGTTCTTTTGGAAGCTTGGAATTCTGCTGGTGCTTCTTACTCTCTCCGTAAAGATCTACCGGCCCTTCTGCCAGTATCTGTGCCCCTTGGGAGCCGTATACGGCTGGTTCAATCGTTTCAGCCTGGTTCAGATCCATTGGGAAGAAGAGCAGTGTATTTCCTGCCATGCCTGTGAAGACGCCTGCCCGGCGGGACTTTCCCTTAAGGAGATATCGCGTTCTTCGGAGTGTATCCGCTGCGGCAGGTGCATCCGGGTCTGTCCGGCAGAGTGTCTGCATTTTCGGAAATGAAATAATAATTTCCTTTTATCGTACTTTTGGCTGCCTTTTATTCTTGCTTTTGGTTGACAAATGATGTTGAAAATTATTACAATTAAGATAATAATTTTAAAGGATTAAAAAATGATATTATAAATTAAGGAATAAAAGGTTGTGGCGTTTTGTATCATGGAACAAAGACACAGAGAGGAAGAAGAATATTAAAGAACCAAAAGATGGAATATAGCCGAGGCGATGGCGAATGGCTGGGTGATGGGATTTACTTATATAAAGATAGAATTTATGCATACCGTTGGATTACGATTCAGTATAAAAACAAGCATTCAGGCGATCCGGTTTTAAAAGATCTCTTAGAAGAATATATGATTCTGGATGTGGAAGTTTTTTATGATTATGAGAGGACTTTTTCACTCTTAAATCCGGAACATAGGATGGAGTTTTTAAAAGCGAAAGAAGCATGTAAAAGAAAAGCAGGTTTTTCTGAAAGGCTTCGGGCATATAATTATACAGATGGTGTTATTTTAAATATTATGTTAAGAATATGGGGTATAGCAAAGACTATGATATGGTAGAAGCAGCTTTCCTGCTAGAGAATGAGGAAGAGACAGATAGCAGATTTGGTTCATTGAGTGAATATCAATTATGCGTAAAAAATCCAGATAGAATAGGGTGTATAAAGGATGGCACATCAGAATTTCCTTTTGAGGAATATCGGAAAAAGCTTCATGTAGTAAATTCATATAGAACAAAATGCAACATCAAAAAAGGTATTTATAAAACTTAAAGGAGTGGAATTATGAATAAGAATGATGAATTAGAATATAAATTAAATAAAATAGAAGAATTTTTTGATGGTTTGTCACTGGAAGAATTTGAGAAAATGAGTTTTGAAGCAGGATTAGGAAGAATTAACGAGAGCAGGAAAAGTAGTTATGTTCTGGCAATTGATGGATATTCCAGTACGATTGCCAATTTTAACATAGACAATAATTTTGAATTTCAGATAAGTTGTGAAGCAGAGAAGGCGGCATAGAATGAGTAAAGAAATATCAGGCGCAATTTTTTTTGAAAAATATGAGGTTGTTGAAGTATCTTTCAAAAAAAATGATGCTTATGATAGTGAGGAAGTAAGCGTTGATGTAAAAATGGATGCAGATATAAAAACGGATGATAACAAAGAGTCCATGATTGTTGAGTTAGAACTTAAGCTTTTTGAAAATGCTGTGGAGAAAGGATATCCTTTTGATATGTATGTTCTTGTAAGAGGATATTTTTCTGGAAGAGGAGAAGATATACTGCAATATCAAGCCAATGCTATTGCAATTCTTTATCCTTATGTGAGAGCACTTGTTTCAACTTATACAGCGAATTCGAATGTAACTCCTCTCATTTTGCCAACAATTAATGTGAATAAAATGTTAAAAGAGAAAAAAGCAGAACTTCATTAAAAATGGATAATCAAAGTTTTGAGGCAGCTCCTCAAAAACTTTGAATACTCTAAAAATAGCAGAGTATCCGGGTGAAAAGCGGATGCTCTGCTGTTTTTAAGGTATAGTTGAACAAATTTTATATCAGCACATTCCCGATTGAAAATTCTGCGGCTTTGAAAAACTCTGCTCTACTTTCTGCCGCACCTGCTGCTCCGTTAAGGGAGCAGAGGAGGAGAGTTCAAAGTACACATAGCCGTCGGCTCCCTTAGCGTAACCACAGACCATATAACTGCTTCCTTCCGGAACTTCCTTTTCCAGAAAGAGACAGGTGTATGTTTCGCGCTCAATCCAGTTCCCGATGGTATAATCCACACCGGTCTCATTCAGCTTAACCACATGCTCGGATACATAGTCGGAGAGTACTTCATCCAGAATCCATTTCTCACGCTCCTGCAGGTTCACATAGGTAAGCTGTATGGGAGAGGGAGCTTTGACAGGAAGTATGAATGCAGTAAGAGTGCCGTATTCTGCTGTTCCTGTGCTGCTGCCTGCCTGTCCGGCTGCCATTACCTCTCTTTTTGTCGGCATAAGAGAACATATAACTGCTGTAAGGCCGATTAGGCATGATAAGAATAACTTTTTCATAGACACCCCCCATTTCCCGGCTATGTTTTATACGCTGCATATTGTTTTCTGCTGTTTTTCCCAGTATACACAAAAAATATTACGAAACTATGAAGATAAAATTTATTTTGTATTATAATTTTGCTTGAATTAAAGTAATATTCAGAAAAAACAACAAATAGTAAGAAATATGGACAAAACCAGACAAGGATTACTGTTTACTCAGTGAATAGTACACAGAGGATAACAAACTGTCACTGGTTATTAAAATTCATTGCAGTCACCTCTCCTGGTATGGTATAATTTTAACAATGGGATTGCGTTTAGGAGAGTCAAAGACCCTGCAGCAACTTAAGATAGGAGGAATTTTTGAATGGCAAACGTAATATTTCGATTCGAGGACGGCGACCAGGTTACGGTGTCTACGGCCCTGGGGGAGAATCTTCTGGAGACGGCGCGGAAATCCAACGTAGTGATTGACGCACCCTGCTCCGGCAATGCTTCCTGCGGAAAATGTAAGGTGAAATTTATCAAAGGAAAGCTCGATTCCAAGAAAACCCGCCACATCAGTGATTCAGAGTATGAGGAAGGCTGGCGTCTGGCCTGTGTGAGCCATGTGGCAGGAGATGTGGAGGTTATGGTGCCGGATATTGCCTCTGCTTACCGCAGCCGTATGAAGGTAGCTGACTTAAGCTCTCCGGAGGAGGTAGCCATCTTTGACGAATCCAAGCGGAAGATCGAGGAGGCGGATCTTCCCCTTCACAATAATATTCACATTGTGCGGATTAAGATGGATCCCCCAAGCCTTGAGGACACTATGCCCGATATCGAGCGTGTAATCCGGGCGCTGCAGGAGGTTACGGGGATTCAGTATATCCGGATTCCCTATTCCTGCCTGCGGAAGCTTCCCAATACCCTGCGGAGCAGCGGCTTTGAACTCCAGTGTATCATCGGACAGGCCCAGCGGCATGTATTCGTCTATGATGTATATGGTGCAAATGAGGATCTGATAGTGGGCGGTCTGGCTGTCGACATTGGAACCACCACTGTGTCTGCAGTAGTAGTGGATATGATAGACGGAAGAATTCTGGCAAAGGCATCCGCCGGAAACGGACAGATCCGTTACGGCGCCGATGTCATCAACCGGATTATTGAATCCACCAAGCAGGGAGGACGCACACGCTTACAGGATGCTATCGTGGCGGAGACCCTGAACCCTATGATTCAGCAGATGTGCAAGGCGGCCCATATCAGCACGCGTCATATCTACCGTCTGGCGATTGCCGGCAACACTACCATGAATCACCTGCTTATGGGAATCAATGCGGATCCGCTTCGGATGGAGCCGTATATTCCTGCATTTTTTAAGACAAACTCTTTCTATGCATCGGATATCAATCTGAAGGTTCACCCGGATGCCCACATTATTATGGCTCCCAATATCGGAAGCTATGTGGGCGGCGATATTACGGCAGGCACTCTGGTGAGTATGCTCTGGAATCGGCCGGAGTTTTCCCTGTTTATCGACCTTGGGACCAACGGAGAGCTGGTGTTCGGCAATTCCGACTTTATGATGAGCTGCGCCTGCTCTGCGGGCCCGGCCTTTGAGGGCGGAGATATCAGCTGCGGTATGCGTGCCACGGACGGAGCTATCGAGGCATGCACCATTGATGAGGAAACCATGGAGCCTGATTTTACCATTATCGGAGATGAGAAAGAGAAGCCCATCGGACTGTGCGGGTCCGGTATTATCGATGTGATTGCGGAGCTGTTCCGCTGTAAGATTATCAGCCCCAAGGGGAAATTTATCCGTGACGGAAAGCGGATTAAGAGGGACGCTTACGGAATGGGAAGCTATGTGCTGGCTTTTGAGGAAGAGTCCGGCTCAGTGAAGGATGTGGAGATTACCGAGGTGGATATTGACAACTTTATCCGGGCCAAGGGCGCTATTTTCTCTGCCATCCGCACTATGCTGAAAACGCTTGATTTTGATATCAGCATGATTGAGCAGGTCTACGTAGCAGGCGGTATCGGAAGCGGCATCAATATGCAGAATGCCATCAATATCGGTATGTTCCCGGATATTCCGGTAGAATGCTATCACTATATCGGCAATTCCTCGCTGTCCGGCGCCTACGCGATGCTCTTGTCCACCAAAGCGGAGCGGAAGGTCTATGAGCTTGCACAGAATATGACCTATCTGGAGCTTTCCACAGAGCCCGGTTATATGGATGAATTTGTGGCCTGCTGTTTCCTTCCCCATACGGACAGCTCTCTGTTTCCGTCGGTGGAACAATAGGCTGTAAGGATAGAAAAGAGTTAAAGGAGCAGGAATGACGATGGAATTTCCTTACGAAAAGGATAACAAGGAGCGGATTCCTCTGGAGCACTATCTGGAGGAATACCGCAAGATAGACCCTAAGGAGGCTGCTTTGCGCTGCGGTGTGGATTATGATGAGGAGAGGCAGCAGTTTCATATCCGGCTGATGGGATATCCTTATCTGGCGGATTATCCGGAATTTGCCCTTCATCCGGAAAATGGCGGGGAGGGGGCGGTGCGTTATTCGGAATTGGTTCCGGCCAGGATCATTGTGCTCCGCTTTCTCATTTCCGGCCAGTCAGTGAAGAGTACAGGAAAATATCTTACCTACCGGGAGGTACCCTGGGGAGAAGTGTATTTCCGGCAGTTTGAGGGGCGGTGCCTTGCGAGGCTTAAGTTTGCTTTTGGATTTAAGCTGGATGAATTTGCGAGGGCAATGGAAAAATTAGGGGCAGAGAGGATCTCTATGGGAGATGCGGCCTATGAGTTTGAATTTATAAACGGCCTGCATGTGCGCTTTATACTGTGGGCAGGAGATGATGAATTTCCGCCCTCTTCGCAGATCCTGTTTGAAGATAATTTCCCTTATGCCTATCAGGCAGAGGATCTGGCGGTGGTGGGGGATATTTCCATTACTACATTAAAGAGCCTGGCAGCTTCATAAAGGAAGGCAGAACAAAAGACATTTTAAAAGCAGCGCTGTCGGATACGGTTTCAACAGCGCTGCTTTTATGGGAGTTTATTTTATGGAATAATTGTACCAGTACCTGCTGCTAGGAACGGATCGGCTTTGCAGAAGCCCGGTCTGCCCCTAAGATCCTGGAAAATGCATTTAAGAACACATAGATCAGAACCGTATAAACACCCAGGGCTATGGTGTTCTTCACAAGACGGATGGTCAGAAGGTACTGCCATTCCATCCCGTACATCAGGTGAAGCCAGAAAGTGGACAGAGTACAGGAAATGACGAATTCCGTGAGACCGCCGAGAAGGGCACGTCCGGGCGTGATTTTTGTGCGGTAGAGGAACATGCCGAACAGAAATCCCATAACGGCATAAGTCAGTGTAAAGCCCGGGAAAAACGGGGCGGACTGGGGAGTGACAAAGAAACTTATCACATCGCCGGCGATTCCGACGGTCATTCCCATAAGAGGACCGCCGTAAAAGGCCGCTGCTGCCAGGGCCAGGAACGCAAGGCGGAATTCCAGAATTTCGGAAAAACGGATGTTAAAGAGGGACAGCACCACGTAAAGAGATACGAAAAGTCCGCCTAAGCAGATACCCTGTACGCTGTGGATGCTTTTGAGCTGTTCCTTGAAGTGGAACGCGTTTTTGGAACATAATTGCATAAAAAATACACCTCCTGTTATGTGGTGGGTTAATGGTGACTCTGCGGGGCTTATCCCCGCTTACTGTAATCATAAATAATATCTCCGACCACATTTGAGATGTACTCATCTGTAGCAACGGGTGCGGATAATATATCGTAAGACGAACGCACACATACGCTCACTTTTCGTTTCGAGGCGACTCCCCATCCATCGAACACTTGACGCATAAAATCCTACTTCGCTATTATTTATGAAACCCATTATAACAGGTATTTTAAGAAATGCAATAGGGAAAGATAATTTTTTAACAAAGTTCTGCCGGTTTAAAGCATGGAAAATAGGAACAGGCGGTAGATGCATGTGTTTATTGGATATATTGATGAAAAAATCGAAATTTTATTGACAATAGTTGGAGAATTTGATAGCCTATAAACAGGAGGACTATCTTATGGAAATTTTATTTGACACAGCTAATCTGGAGAGCATCCGCAAGTACAGCCAGATATATCCCTTTACAGGCGTTACATCCAATCCCAGCATTCTGAAGGCAGAGGGGAAGATTGATTTCTTTGCCCATATGCGGGAAATCCGTTCTATCATCGGGATGGAGCGCACGCTGCATATCCAGACCATTGCGGAGGATCTGGATGGAATTTTACGGGATGCGGACGCCATTCTGAGAAATGTAGACTCTCGTGTTTTTATCAAGATTCCCACCACGGAGGCAGGCTTGCAGGCCATTATGAAGCTGAAAAGCCAGGGCGTGGGTGTGACGGCGACTGCCATTTATTCTAAGATTCAGGGTTTTATGGCAATTATGGCCGGCGCCGATTACATAGCGCCTTACCGGAACAGGATGGAGAACCTGGATGTGAACTTCGCAGAGGCTATTTCCGCGTTCCGCAATGGAATTGAGGAGAACCATGCGAACTGCAAGATTCTGGCGGCCAGCTTTAAGAACATTGCTCAGGTAAATAAGGCTCTTCTGGCCGGCGCCCACACTGTAACTGTTCCGCCCCAGCTTCTGCATTCCACCTTCCAGATGGCTTCCGTTCAGAAGGCCATTGATGATTTCCGTTCAGACTGGGAGAGTGTACAGGATGCTAAGACGATTGGAGACTTATAAGGAAATTTGTGCATCTTCTTTCAATCGCAGCAATGCTTTTTTGTTGAAAAATGCCTTTGAATTCTGCAGGAAAAAGGTATACAATAAACAAGAACGTGTGGCATAAACTGCGTAAATCCGGTTACCTGCCATGTGTTTTTTTGTTTATAAATATACCATTATATGTATACAGCGTGTAGCCTTCGGCGTAAATCCAGCAGCCGGGGCTATGCGCTGTTTTTGCATGAAAGGAGATTAATATGGAAACAAAAAGTAAGTCATTTCTCATGGAAGAGCCGGTATCCCGGCTGATGGGGAAATATGCAGTCCCCTGTATCATCTCGCTTTTGGTGGGCGCATTGTACAATATTGTCGATCAGATATTCATTGCCAATGCCTCTTATCTCGGCTCTTATGGGAACGCCGCAAATACAGTGGTGTTTCCTCTGACCGTAATTGCCCTTGCCATCGCTGTTATGGTGGGCGACGGCTGCTGTGCGTTTGTAAGTCTTAGTCTGGGCAAAAACAAATTGCAGGATGCGGGCAGGAGTATGGGAAATTCCATCCTGCTCACAGTCGTTTTCAGTCTGATTCTGTCTGCCGTTTATCTCATATTCAGCAGCCGGATCATCAGCATGTTCGGAGGAACCGTGAATGAAGAGACATTCCGTCATTCAAAAGAATACTTTTTCTGGATCACGCTCGGCATTCCGTTTTATATGTTCGGCCAGGCTATGAATCCGGTGATCCGTGCGGATGGCAGCCCGAAATATGCCATGGCTTCCACGCTTGCGGGGGCAGCTGCCAACATTGTCCTCGACCCGCTTTTTATCTTTGTGTTCCGATGGGGGATGATGGGGGCAGCCGTGGTAACTGTGATTGGCCAGGTTTTGACGGCAGCTCTGGCAGTGTGGTATGTTTCACATATGAAGACGGTAAAACTGGGCAGAGAAGATTTCAGACTGCAGGGGGAAACGGTACGCCGGACACTGGTCCTTGGCATATGCAGCTTTTTGTCACAGATATCCCTTGTGGCTGCAATGGCTGCCATCAATAATATGATCCGCCGGTACGGGGCGCTGGACGCTGTGTTCGGCCAGGAGCAGTATGCACAGATTCCTATGGCCGTGGTGGGGATTGTAATGAAATTCTTCCAGATTGTCATTTCCATAGTGGTTGGAATGGCCGCCGGATGCATTCCCATCGTAGGGTATAACATGGGTGCAGGTGCGGCAGAAAGGGTAAAGGAGCTTTTTACAAAGTTGCTGGCAGCAGAGGCGCTGGTCGGTATCCTGGCATTTGTCATTGTGGAGTTTTTCCCGGTATGGCTGATTGGTATTTTCGGTGCGGCGAATGAGAGCGTCTATTATACGGATTTTGCGGTCAAGGCATTTAGGATTTACCTTTGCATGATTGTGTTTGCCTGCGTGAATAAGGCAGCGTTCATCTTTCTGCAGGCGATGGGGAAAGCGGCGGCGTCAACAATGCTTTCTATGGTCAGGGAGATTGTTTTCGGTGTTGGGTTTGCGCTGCTTCTGCCGAATTTTTTCGGATTGGACGGTGTTCTGTACTCAATGCCGGTATCGGATATTTTAACGTTCGCCGTCTCCCTTGTTGTGATTGTCCTGACATACAGGCAGCTGGGGAGTATGGATAAGGAGAGGAACCGTACAGCAGAAAAACTGCTGGAGGAACCGGTATAAAATAAAGGGATAGAACAAAGGGATGCGGAAATTGAAATAAAACTTGCCAATTTTCCGGAAAGATGGTATACCTTAAGAATGATTTGAAAGCGCCCGTATAAGATTACAGAAGCAAAAAGGGCTTTTGAGAATATGAGGTAGAACTATGATTCTGGATGCTTTACTGGATGCGGTCCTTGATACCTTAAGGCTCCTTCCCTTTTTATTAGCGGCTTTTCTGGTCATAGAGGCCATGGAGCATTATTCCAATCAATACAGCAACCGGATACTGGCGAGGGTGGGAAAGGCCGGTCCCTTTCTGGGGGCGGTTCTTGGATGCATTCCGCAGTGCGGATTTTCAGTGGCGGCGGCCAATCTCTACTCGGGAGGTCTGATTACCCTGGGGACGCTCCTTGCGGTGTTTCTCTCCACCTCCGATGAGGCGGTTCTGATTCTGATGGCTCATCCGGGAAGCGGCCGTGTGATAGGCTCTCTTCTGATCTGGAAAGTGGTCATAGGTATTGTGGCAGGCTGTCTTGTGGATCTGCTCTTCCGGAAGAGAAAGGAGGAGAAGCGTATTGAGGAAATGTGTAAAAACTGTGGGTGCAGCGATACCAGCGGAGTGCTTCGACCGGCCCTTCTTCATACGGTACGTCTGGGAGCTTACCTTCTGGTATTTACCTTTTGCTTGAACCTGGTTCTGGAGCTTATAGGGATAGAGCAGCTCTCCAGAATTTTGGGAAAGGATACGCTGTTTCAGCCGTTTTTGGCTGCACTTCTGGGGCTGATTCCCAACTGTGCTTCCTCGGTACTGATTACGGAGCTTTATCTGACAGGGAGCTTAAGCTTTGGGGCAGCCATCGCCGGACTGTGTGCCGGAGCCGGCGTAGGTGCGGCGGTGCTGTTCCGATCCAATCATCCTATGAGGGAAAATGTGTGGATTCTGGCCCTTCTCTATGGATGTGCGGTGATTTCGGGGCTGCTGCTCGGCGGCCTGGTATAAGATGACAGAGAAAATGAGAAAGTATAGAGAGCTATTGCAATGGAACGAGAGATAGTTGAGCCTGTTTACAGGGAAATCTTCCCTTTCTGGGAGGAAATTACGGATGCGGATCGTGATTACATCTGCCAAAATTCCATGTCCGTAACTTACCCCAAGGGAGCCGGTGTTCACGACGGCAATGAGTGCTCCGGGGTAATCTTTGTCTGCTCCGGGAGCCTTCGGCTTTCCATGATATCCGATGAGGGGAAAGACATCACCCTTTACCGGCTTCACAGGGGCGATATGTGTATGCTGTCTGCCTCCTGCGTGCTTAAGTCCATTACCTTCGATGTGTTTATAAATGCGGAGGAGGACAGCCGGTGCTATGTAATCAGCGGACCGGCCTATGCGGCGGTGTCGGAGCGCAATCCCTCCATCCGGATATTCTCCCTGGAGGCAGCGGTGAGCCGCTTTTCCGATGTGATGTGGGTGATGCAGCAGATTCTGTTTATGAGCATGGACAAACGGCTTGCCATATTTCTCACGGACGAATCGGCCCGGACCGGCAAGGATACCATAACATTAACTCACGAGCAGATTGCCCGTTACATGGGTTCTGCCCGTGAGGTAGTTTCCCGTATGCTGAAATACTTTGCAAATGAGGGAATTGTAGAAGTTTCCCGTAAGGGGATTCACATTCTGGATAAGAAGCGGCTGCGAGAGCTGACCGTCTGAACTGTTCCGTCCCTTTAACCCAGCAAAGCCAGAATCTGATCCTTGGGCCGGACACCAGCCGACTGGTGGGTGATTTTTCCGTCCTTTATGACAACCAGGGTGGGAATGCTTGCCACGCCGAAAGCAGAGGCCAGCTCCGGTTCGCTGTCTACATTGATTTTCCCGACGAGGTACTGGGGATTTTCCTCGGCAATCTCATCCACCAGGGGGGACACCATACGGCAGGGGCCGCACCAGTCTGCGTAAAAGTCCAGAAGAACGGGCTTTGTGCTTGTTTTCACGGAATCAAAATTGTTTTTATTAACAGTAAGTACTGACATAATTGCTACCTTCCTTTCTTTTGATATTCTTAGGATACCCCATTATTTTTCTGATTTCTGTGATAAAGTCACATTTCCTGTTATTTCGTTTTGAAATAAAAAAATCTCCTTCTGCTGATTTTTATATCAGTATACAGGAAGGAGAATTTTTTGTTCTGTGACAAAGTCACATTTCTTCTGTTAAAACTGACAAGCTTTAAGAAATAATTCCTTTGTGCGGCTGTAGTGATCGTCATAGATAAGAAAAACGGCTTTTTTCTGGAGGGGAATGAAAGGAACGGATGCCACATACTCATGGAAACGGTTCACCTCTGCAAATTGATGCACGATTGCAGTGCCATAGCCGCAGGCGATTTTCGCCAGCAGCCCTTCGAAGTCAATGGAATAGTTTTCATCAAACTTCCTTATGTCAAAGATTACATTGTCTAATTCCTTCTGGGAAATGCAGTTCTTTTGGGCCAGAGGACTTTCTTTTGCAGTGAGCGCAATAAGAGGATAGGACTTCAGATACTGGTAATGAAAATGGCTGTTGTCCGTAGAAAAGCCAAAGCCGATATCCAGGGAGCCGTTTTGAATATGCTGATGGAGGGTCTGATTGGAATATCCGTAGAGATTGACCTCCACATCCGGATGCTGCGCCCGAAACCGTGACAGATATGTCAGAAGCAGCTCAGCATCCAGATTTTTTACAAAGCCGATTTTAATGCAGCCGGCTTCTCCGTAGCGATATGCGGATACATTCTGTCTGGTCAGATGGTACTGATGCATAAGCCGAAGTGCCTCTTCCTTAAAAAATACGCCGCCCTCTGTAAGCTGCATCCGCTTATTCTCCCGGGTAAAGAGAGCAAATCCCAGCTCCTCCTCCAGAAGCTGAAGCTGCTTGGTTACAGCCGTCTGGGAGACATACATATTCTGAGCCGCCTTGGTGACATTCAAGGTCTTTTCCACTTCAAGAAAGTATTCAATCTGTCGGATTTTCACCGCTTCGCCTCCTTATTTTTCCAAAACAGATAATCGAATGTGCCATAACTTAAAGTAATTATAACACAACTTTTTTTCATTGGAAAGCTATGGGAAAAAGTGATATTCTATGGAACGGCAGATGAGATTTTAGGATAAGAAGGTATGAAAATGAGAAAGACAATGGAGCGGTTCGGACTGTTTTTTATAGGCATCAATCTGCTGGCTGTCGGAATTATTCTGAATACGAGAAGTGATTTGGGGGTAGCGGCTTTCACCAGTTTTTTTTATGCCCTGTCAAAGATTACGGGTATTTCTCTTGGAACCGCTTCCATTCTCGTTTATTTTGTATTGATTGTGCTCCAGCTTTTTCTGCTTCGAAAGGGAAGTATTCCGGTTTTGCTCCAGATTCCTTTTTCTCTTGCTTTCGGAGTACTGACAGACTTTTATGATTTTGTTATTCCGGAAATGGATCTGTCCGTAGGGGGCAGAATCCTGCTGCTGTCGCTTGCCATTTGGGTGACTTCTGTGGGTGTATATCTGTATACCAATTGCCGTCTGGTTATGACCCCAGTGGAAGGGACGGTTCAGACCATTGCGGACCGGTTTGGATTTCGGTTTTCGCTGGTAAAGAACTGCTTTGATTTTTCTATGCTTTTGCTGACGGTTCTGTTCTGCCTGCTTCTTAAGCAGCCTGTCTTTGGAATTGGCGCGGGCACGGTTTTCTCTGCGCTGTTTTTGGGCAGAATCATCGGAATCTATGAAAAAAGATTTTCCTTTCTCTTTGATGCTTATGCAAAATAGGGAAATGTGCGGTCCACACTCTCCATAAATGGGTGTACGGGCTGTCAGATTTCCGGCCGGCCGGTTTTGCAGGGGCAAGGAGAGAAAGCAGGAAATACAAGGTTTAAAGAAACAAAAACAGTATCCCCATGGGGCGCCGGATGGATTTATGGACACATGTACTTGTGGTCGGAAATTCATCTCCGATACCTGCGTGCAGCATGGGGATACGAAACTTAGAAAAGGAGGAAGTTATGATATGGCCAGTAAGTATGACGGATTGGCGAGAATTATTATCCAGAATGTAGGCGGAAAGGACAACATCATAAGCCTCACCCACTGCATTACAAGGCTGCGGTTTCAGCTTCGGGATGAGGGGAAGGCAAATACGGATGTGTTAAAGGCTACGGACGGCGTTGTGACGGTGATCCAGTCCGGCGGACAGTACCAGGTGGTAATCGGAAACCAGGTAGGGGAAGTCTATGATGCGGTATGTGATAAAGCCCACCTGTCAGGTGAAAAGAGTGATGAGGAAGACGCGAGAAAGATGAGTGTGGGAGCAAGGCTTCTGGATCTGCTTTCCGGAACCTTTCAGCCTATCCTCGGATATCTGGCTGCTGCGGGAATTATGAAAGGGCTTCTTGCCATACTGACCTTTGTACTGGGCGCATCCATAAAGGAAACGGGATTTTATCAGATTATGTATGCGGTGGGAGACGGATTTTATTATTTCCTTCCCATGGTGATTGGTGTGGCCAGTGCAAAAAAATTCAGGTGCAGTCAATATCTGGGAGTCGCTATTGCAACTGCACTTCTCTATCCTGCTATGGTAGGGCTGGAGACAGTGGGTACTTTGTTTGAAGGAACTATACTGGCACTGGATTATAAAACGACATTCCTCGGAATTCCCATCGTTTATCCTCAGTCCGGCTATACTTCATCCGTTGTGCCGATTTTAATTGCCACTGGAATAGGTGCTCAGCTGGAGAGGTTCTTTAAGAAAGTGGTGCCTGATACCCTGAAACTGTTTTTTGTACCCTTTTTGACAATTACCATTATTGTGCCTTTGACCTTTATTGTGATAGGCCCTCTGGCAGGTATTCTTACGAACCTGCTGAATGTAGTGTTCAGCTCCGTATATCTGATTCCGGTAATAGGAGGAATTCTTTCGGGAATCTTGATAGGAGCGTTGTGGCAGGTGCTTGTTATCTTCGGACTTCATTGGGCAATTATTCCCATTGGAATTGCGAATATGGCAACCTTTGGCTATGATATGGCGATGTCTCCGTTTTTTGCGGCATCCTTTGCCCAGTCTATGGTAGTGGCAGCCATTTACATAAAGACAAAGGATAAAAATATGAAAGCAATGGCTCTTCCGGCATTGATCTCCGGTCTTCTTGGAGTAACAGAGCCTTGTATTTATGGTATTACTCTGCCTAAGAAAAAACCCTTTGTTATTTCCTGTATAGCGGCGGCTATCGGCGGCGCTATTATCGGAAGCGCAGGGGTTCTGCGGTATCAGTCCGGCGCTTTGGGATTTTTCGGCTTCATGTCCTTTGTGAAAGAGGGTGAGCCTCTGTCCAATCTGCTTTGGGCCGTAATCGGCGTTGCCGTGGCTATGGTGCTTGCATTTATTATGACCATGGCAACCTACAGCGATGAGGAGCCGAAAGCAAAGGCGGAAAAGAAAGGTGCGGTATCCGGTGACGGACCAAAGGTAATCGTATCTCCTTTCCGGGGAGAAGCGCTGCCTTTAAGCGAAGTGAAGGACGAGGTATTTTCCGGCGGAATGATGGGCCAGGGTCTTGCGGTCAACCCCACGGAAGGAAAAGTATTCTGTCCCTGTGACGGAACTGTCAGTGCGGTTTTCCCCACAGGACATGCCGTAGGTATCACGGGCGACAATGGAGTGGAGGTATTGATTCACATCGGCATGGATACGGTGAAGCTGGAGGGAAAAGGCTTTACAAAGAAGGTCAAAGAGGGAGACCGTGTAAAGACGGGAGATCTTTTGATTGAATTTGATATCGATCTGATTAAGAGCGAGGGTTATTCTGTAATAAGCCCTGTACTGATTTCCAATACGGATCAGTTTGCGGATGTAGCTCCCAGCGCATCCGGAAGCGTGAAGCCGGGAGACGAACTGATAGTAGTGATGTAGGGCAGATTAAGGTGTACTGAACAAGGACTGCGGAACTGGAAACAGCAGTGCTTGTACAGTGCACAGAAGGAATTACGGGCACATGTCTTAGTGACCGGAATTTCTTCTAGGTTAAGGTGTACTGAACAAGGACTGCGGTACTGGAATGGAGGAAATATGAGCAGAATGCCAGAAAATTTTTTATGGGGCGGAGCTACAGCTGCCAACCAGTGTGAAGGAGGTTTTCACGAGGGCGGCCGTGGTATTGCCAATGTGGATGTACTTCCGGCAGGAGAGGACAGACGGGCTGTGATGGAGGGAAAGCTTCCCATGCTTTCCTGCGATGAAAACCATTACTATCCTTCTCACGAAGCCATTGACATGTTCCACCATGTAAAGGAGGACATCCGTCTCTTTGCGGAAATGGGCTTTAAATGTTATCGGTTTTCCGTGGCATGGTCCAGGCTGTTTCCAAAAGGAGATGAGGAGGAACCCAATGAGGAGGGCTTCCGGTTTTATGATGAGCTGATTGACGAATGCCTGAAATACGGCATTGAACCCCTTGTTACCATCTGTCATTTTGATGTGCCTATGCATCTTGTGACAGAGTACGGCTCCTGGCGCAGCCGGAAGCTGGTGGATTTTTATCTCAATTACTGCAAGGCTCTCTTTGAGCGCTATGGAAAAAGGGTGAAATACTGGCTCACATTCAATGAGATTAATATGCTGATGCATCTGTCCTTTATGGGGGCGGGGCTGGTGTTTGATCCGGATGAAAATGTAAAGCAGACAAAATATCAGGCGGCCCACCATGAACTGCTGGCAAGCGCGCTGGCAACGAAGCTTGCCCATGAGATGATGCCGGAAGCTATGATCGGCTGTATGCTGGCGGCAGGCAGCTTCTATCCCTATACCTGCAATCCTAAAGATGTATGGGCTGCCATGGAACGTGATCGGGGAAATTATTTCTTTGTGGATGTGCAGTCTCGGGGCGAGTATCCGGTTTACGCAAAAAAGATGCTGGAACGGGAGAATATTCACATTGAGATGGGAGAGGAGGATGAGAGGATCTTAAAGGAGAATACGGTGGATTTTATTTCTTTCTCCTACTATTCCTCCAGACTTACCAGTGCGGATCCGGAGGTGAGTAAGAAAAAAACTACGGGAAATGTTATGTCCTCTCTGCGCAATCCCTATCTGGAGGTCAGTGAGTGGGGATGGCAGATTGATCCCCTGGGGCTTCGGATTACCATGAATGCGCTCTATGACCGCTATCAGAAGCCGCTGTTTATAGTGGAAAACGGCCTCGGGGCAGTGGATACGCCGGATGAGAACGGTGAGATTCACGATACCTACCGGATTGAGTATCTGCGTGAGCATATCAAGGCCATGAGGGATGCGGTGAATCTGGACGGTGTGGAGCTTCTTGGCTATACGGTGTGGGGCTGTATCGATCTGGTCAGCGCCAGCACAGGGGAGATGAAGAAGCGGTACGGCTTTGTCTATGTAGATAAGGACAATGACGGATCGGGAACCTTAAAGAGAAGCAAAAAGGATTCCTTTGACTGGTATAAGCAGGTGATTGCCACCAATGGGGAATGCCTGTAAGAAAAAATAAGCGGATATACGCATAATCCGGGTGCTGTTGACGTATACCAATGTGAAGGAGGCTGGGATATTGACAGTATAATGTCACATTATGTTTTTGGGGCCGTTGCAAAATAGATGAATAATCATCTATGGAGCAACGGCTCCGCTTTTATGTTAAAAAATAGAAAAGCAGGCTCCTAAGAACCTGCCATCCAAGATAAAATTAAGATATGTCGAGTAAATTAAAATTGCATTACACGTTATCTCTGCAAAGAGCCCGGCATTATTCCTAAAGAGCTCCGTTCTTACGCTTGATCTTTTATATGGATTTCCTTTGCCGGCACCTGGATGGCCTTCCAGTCCAGGAATTGTAAACCGCTGGGAATCCGCTTCAGAATTCCTTCTTCACAAAACTCCGTAATCAGATGCATAAGCTGGCGGTAGGAGACTGCCAGATACTCGGCGAACTCCGTATATTTGGCCGAGAAGACACCGTTATTCTGCAAAAGAAGCAGACATTCTTCCAGATTTGTCAGAGATATGGTGGCCGGCAGAGGATTTATCGGAATTGCGGCGGAGTCCATGGGAGGTGGAAGACCGATTGCGGCGGCTGCAGCTGCACTGTTTTTCGGAGTTGCCGATTCGCTGGCCAATATCCTGCAGTCCTATTCCATTCCTTCGGAACTGCTGATGGCGATTCCTTATCTGGCAACGATTGTGGGACTGGTAGTCTATTCGGCGAAGAAGCAGAAGGATGAGGAGCGGTGCATTCAGCAGAATTTAAAGGAAAAACAGGAACAGAAAAAATAAGGTGGTGATTTTGATCAAAATCTGATAAGATAGAAAGAAAATGTGTTAAGGTCTGCGCCGCCCGGCAGAAGGTGTTTTGCCGGGCGGCAAAGATGAATTTGGAGGTGCCTGATGAAAAAGCTGGGATGGTTCTTGATGAGTATTCTTCCGGTGGCTGTGATGCTGGCTGTTCAGTTTGCCGGAACCGTGATTCTGACTGTGTGGTATATGGTGCGCTATGGCGTGACAGACGGTGCGCAGATGGTTCTCGATAATGTGATGGCGGTTATGGTGATAACTCAGATAATGACACTTTTTATTACCGGATTGTGGTATTATTTTGGAGTGTACCGGCAGAGGAAAGAAAAAGGGGAAGGAGAAAAAAGCTCCTTTTCCGGAAAGTCGCTTGGAGGTATTTTCTGCTTTGCCATCGGATCACAATGTCTGGTGGGACTGCTTCTTCTTATCTGGAGCATGGTGAGTCCCGGGCAGATTGAGGCCTATAATCAGATGATAGAGGACAGCGGTATCGGGGAACTGACGGTACTTGCTGCCGTTGCTACAGTGATTATGGCGCCTGTTGGGGAAGAAATTGTATGCCGGGGGCTTACGGTGGAGTATTTAAAGCGTACGGGCGCCGGTTTCTGGGTGATCAATGTGGTGCAGGCACTGTTTTTCGGAATCATGCATTTGAATCTGGTCCAGGGCGTATACGCCTTTTTTGTGGGTCTTATGTGCGGATATATTGTACTGAAGTACAGGAATCTTCTGGCCTCCATATTTTTCCATGCTGTTTTCAATGCCTATTCTACCTTTGTGACACCGGTTGAGGAAGCACTGGAGGCCGCCAATCCCACGGTTTTTTATATAGGATATCTGATTGCGGGCATAGCATTGTTTCTGCTTGGGAGCCGGCTGATGAAAAAGGATCTTGAAAGAGAAGAGAGCGGAAGACTGCCGGGAACCGGAATCGGGATCTAAGCAGGGTACCTGTGTGAGACGAATGAAAAATACGGATATGGAAGGGAAAAGAATGGCAGGCAGGGATGGAAATACGGAAAACAGAAGAATTCTGGTAACAGGATCAACGGGATTTCTCGGAAGCCGGATTGTACGGGAATACAGAGATAGATACCAGGTGTCGGCGCCGGGGCATTCGGAAATGGATCTCTGTGACGAAGCGTCGGTAAAAGCATATATGGAAGCGGCAAAGCCGGAGATTGTGATTCACTGCGCAGCTGTCTCGGATACGGGAAAGTGCCAGGAATATCCGGCGGAGTCTTGGCGCATCAATGTGGAGGGAACCGGATATCTTGCAAGAGCCTGTGCCCGAGAGGGTGCGAAGCTTATTTTCTGCAGCTCGGATCAGATTTATTTCGGAAGCGCCGGGATGGAGCCCCACAGGGAGGATGAGGAGGTAAATCCGGCCGGGGAGTATGGGCGGCAGAAGCTGGAGGCGGAGAAGCGGTGTATGGAACTCTGTCCGGACAGTGTGTGCCTTCGGCTTTGCTGGATGTATGACAGGGAGCGGCTTTTGGAGAAAGAGCATGGGAACTTTCTTACTGCTTTTTTGCAGGCTTTGAAGGAAGGGCGTGAGATGTCCTATCCCGTCTATGATTACCGGGGAATTACGGATGTGAGACTGGTGGTGGAAAAGCTTCTGCAGGCTTTTTGTCTTCCGGGAGGTGTCTATAATTTCGGCTCGGAAAATGAGTACAATACCTATGAGACTGTCCGCAGGCTTCTGGAAGGCCTGGGATATTCCACGGAGAAATTGAAAAAAAATGAGACTGCCTTTGCAGGGAATCCGCGGAATATAAGGATTCATATGGGAAAAGCAGAAAAATTCGGAATTGAATTTCCAAAGACTCTGGAGCAGCTCCTTTCGGCAAACGAACGGCTGTTATGATATGGGAATGTGTTTTGGGCTGTCGGGAAATAAAGCTGCAGGCTTTATTTCCCGACAGCCCCATTTCTTTGCTAAATTTCTTTGCTAAAAAAGCTTAAAAGTGCCTGTCTGGTTAAATGTTAAGCTTTTTATCAGGAATGTTAAAAGCAATTGCTTGAAATAAGCAGCGTTCTTTTATAAGGTGGACACAAGGAGGTTTTTTGATGAATGTAGGCGAGAAAATTAAAAAAATCAGAAAGATGGCAGGAATGACACAGGAGGAGCTTGCCAAAAAAATGAATGTGTCAAGACAGACAATTTTATTGATCAGCGGTTTGTTTTTCCTTATGATTGGAGCATTGGCCGCATTATTTATTGAGGCGCTTCAAAGTACTACCGAAAGTATCGCATATATATTGTACCGGTACATAGCAGTCGGCCAGTATTCGAGCGCTCCGGTCAACTATGGGCGGCTTATAGAGTCAGACGAAGAGGAGTATCAGAAAATAGCGGAGGAATACGGAGAAAGCCAGGTTATACACTTTTCTTATGGTGCGGATGGGTGTGTCAATGAAATTGAGTTTTAGTAAAATCTTTCAAAGGCATCCGGGTTCATAAGATCGTTACATAAAAAGAGGAGGGACTGCCGTGTAATAAGGCAGCGCCGTCCTCTTTTTCTGCAGCCAAAAGGAACATGCGGTTCAGCTGTTCTTTTTCCATTTTTGATACAGCAGATAGGAATATCCCTCAAGACCGAACACTCCCAAAAGAATGGCGCCGAGGGAAATCTTTGCCATCCAGCCGGTGGAAAAGAAGCCGTTTAACACCATAATAAATCCCATAATGCAGAAGACAATACCGCCCACGGCATGAGTTTTTTTCCATACCCACTCACTTTCCAGCGTCCAGGGGTTCTTGATTCCCATGGTATAATTATTGCGGAGCTGGGGCATATAATTGCCCGCAGTTATCAGAATAATACCGCAGCCTATGGGAACGAGACGACCTATGGGAACGGCATAGCCTAAAGCGGCGGCATTGGTGATCCACAGGAGGGCGGAGAGAAAAAGAATCATAACAGTAATGAACACCTGATAAGCTTTCTGATGCTTTTCATAGCTTTTTCCCCTGGGATCTATTCTGGGAATCACCAGGAACAGTACCAGCATCAGAGCGGGCAGCAGGGCCAGAAACAGGGTGGAGAACTTACTTCCCCAGTTGTCTGCTTCCCCATAGACGTTCCAGTGGATAGGGATCTCATCGGGAAGTAAGGGAAGGACAAACAGGTGGCCGATAAATGACAGGGCACAGAGTGCAGATAAAAAGATAGTTTGTTTTTTCATAAATATGCAGCCTCCATTCATAGTTTTGCAGCAGCCGTATTATTTATTCCTGTGGGGGATTTGACTGCTGAAAGTCAAAAAACCATTTGATCAGCTCCTGAAATACGGTCATATTCAGGCTGTAAATAATATTCTGCCCTTTTCGCTCATCCAATACCAGGCCGGCGGCTTTCAGAGTGCCTAAGTGGTGGCTGACAGAGGGCTTGGAAATATCAAACCATTCCGAGATTTCTCCGGCAGTCATGTCCCGGTCAGAGAGAAGCTCAAGGATTCTGCGCCTTGTGGGATCGGACAGGGCTTTGAAAGCATCGTTCAGAGGAGATCCCTCCTTTCTGTCAGGTAATTGTGTTCCCGGTATTTTTCTTGTGATTCCCGAAAAAAGTCCGGCGCCTAATAATTAGATAATTAGATAATTAGATAAATGTCTAAATATCTAACTAAAAGTTAACACAGAACAGGAAGAATGTCAAGTTGTTTCTTCTATTGACATTTTCTCGGAAAACCTGCAAAATAAAGCAGACAGCATGTAAGTGCATGTTCGGCAGTACTATGGGAGGAATAGGAAAGAGGTTCGTTTCGGAATGGATGAGAAGAGAAAATCGATCAACAGGGAACGTCTGACAGAGACTTTTCTGCGGCTGGTATCCATTGATTCTCCCAGTTTCGGAGAGCGCAGGATGGCAGATGAGCTGAAAGGGGAGCTTGAGAAGCTCGGGTTTCTGACAGAGGAGGATGAAGCCGGAAGCTTTTATGGAGGAAATGCCGGAAATGTGTACGGCTTTCGCAGGGGGAGCCTTCCGGGCGGAGCGCTTCTCTTTGCTGCCCATATGGATACGGTGGAGCCGGCAAAAGGAAAACGGGCAGTGGTTCACGGGGACGGCCGGATTACCAGTGACGGGACAACGGTTCTGGGAGCGGACTGTATGTCCGGAACTGCGGCGCTTTTGGAGGCGCTCCTGGAGCTTAAGGAAGAGGGAAGCCCCTGCCGTGATCTTGAGATTGTATTTTTTACAGGGGAGGAGAAGCATTTAAAGGGAAGTGCGGTCTTTGATTTCTCAAAAATAAAGGCAAAGGAGTCCTTTATTCTGGATCTGACCGGGCCTGTGGGGACGGCTGCTTACCGGGCGCCTACGCTGGTGGATTTTCGGATTGAGGTCCGCGGGAGGGCTGCCCATGCCGGCTTTGCGCCGGAGAAAGGAATTCATGCGGTTGCCATTGCGGCAAGAGCGGCAGCGTCTATGGAGCTGGGGCATGTGGGCGAAGGTATGACGGTCAATATCGGAGGAATCAAGGGAGGCGGAACGACAACCAATATTGTGCCGGAATACTGTTCACTGATTGGCGAGGTACGGAGTTATTCCCACGAACAGGCGCTTAAGCAGACAGAGCGGATCGGGGAATTGTTTCAAAAGGAGGCCGCAAAAGCAGGGGGAAGCAGCTGTATGACCTTTGAGGTTCCGGTTCATGCGTACTGCACGCCAAAGGATCACTCCTGCGTCCGGCGGTTCTGCCGGGCCTGCGGGCAGCTCGGGCTGTCCGGGAAGCTGGTGAAAACCTTTGGAGGGAGCGATCAGAGCAATCTGTCGCTCCATGGGATTAACGGCCTGGTACTTGCCAGCGCCATGGAGCAGGTGCATTCCTGCCAGGAGTATACAGAGGTTACAGAGCTTTTGAAGCTTACAGAGCTCTTGAAACTTATGATGCAGGACATGGAATAATTCGTGGGGCTGTCTTATTGCGACAGCCCTTGATTCATAATTCTGTTTGGAGAGAGGGAGCTTAATTGATTTGATTGTGATATCGGATTGTGGTATCATTATTCTGTCAGGTTACAGGGCTTAATTGAGAAAAGTTTGCGTGTGGAGGATAAAAGCATGCGGATAGCAGTCTGCGATGACGACGGGGCGGATATTTCCCGCATCAGAAAACTGATTGCGGAATATCAGATAAGCCGGAAAGAATCTATTGATTGCCATTATTATACAAACAGTATAGATTTTTTGAGCGAACTTAAGGGCGGGGAGTATGACATTGTCCTGCTGAATGTCCGGATGCCGGGAATCGGCGGGATGCAGGCCGCACAGGAGCTGAGGGAGCTGGATAAGAATGTCCGTCTCGTTTTTGTGTCTGCATCTCCGGAATATGCCGTGGAAAGCTACAGCGTGGGGGCATATTATTATCTTCTGAAACCAATAGAAAAAGCTTCCTTTTTTACTCTGCTGGACAAAATAAGGGGAGAACTGTCCACACAGATAGAACAGGGATTTATACTCAAGAGCAGGGAAGAGGTTGTCTGGATTGCTTTTGCGAGACTTGCGTATGTGGAGGTTATTGATAAAACCCTGTACTTTCATCTGTCAGAGGGCGCCGTCCGAGAGGTGAATGCCGCTTTGGTGGATTTTGAGAGGAAGCTTTTGTCAAGACCGGAATTTTTAAAGACACACCGGTCCTATCTTGTCAACCTGAGTTATATCCAGGCTGTTGAAAATGATTGTGTTGTGATGAAGAACGGGCACAAGGTTCCGGTATCACGCCGGAGACGCGGCCAGGTTCAGGATATCTATATGCATTTTCTGCACAGGGCAGAGGCGAAAGGCTTTGTATCTGCCGCAGACAAGCCGGGGCATTTTGACGGTCCCTGGCGGATTCTGCTGGTAGATGATGACCCGTCTGAACGCGCTGTCTGGGCAGATATCATGCGGAGCCATGGCTGCATTGTGAAGACGGCAGACAACGGCGAAGATGCGCTGCGGTTGGCGGCGGACGGCCCCTGCGACTGTATCCTGCTGGATGTGATGCTCCCCGGTGAGGACGGGTTTTCTATATGTGAAAGGTTTCGCAAGGTGATGAATATACCGATTATTTTCTTAAGCTGCCTTACGGAAACGGATAAACAGGTGGAAGGATTTGCGGCCGGCGGAATAGATTACATAACGAAGGACACGCCTGCGGCGCTCTTCTGGGCGAAGGTGGAGACACATATCCGGCTGGCAAAGGCAGAGCGCACACAGCTGTACTATGGCCCCCTTATTTTGGATTTGACAAGGCGCAGGGTGCAGGTTGAGGAAAAGGAGCTGTCCTTCACACCGATTGAGTTTGATATCCTGCGGTATCTCTCAGAGCATGCAGGGCGCATTTTTACACCGGAAGAAATCTATAACATGATATGGGGCGGACGGCCCTGGGACGGCGGACAGCTGGTGCAGATGCATATGTCACGGCTTCGGAGGAAACTGGAAAAGGCCTGGGAAGGGCATCGCTTTATTGAGGCAGTATGGGGCCGGGGGTATCGCTTTGTGCCCCCAAAACAATGATTTTGCATTGCGGAATTGATTCGGGCAGGAGGGGTGTGAAATGAAACGGCACAAGATCTGGCTGCAGTCATTGTACGTAATGGCAGTGATGGCGCTTTTTTTCATGCTGCTTTTCTATAAGGACAACAAATATCAGACACCACCTCCTTATGGAAAATCCGGAGTAATCAGTCTGTGTGAAGCAGATCTCGAACGGAGAAATCCCGTTTTTCTTATTGACGGATGGCTGTTGACGGATGGCCGTGTGACGGACAGGCCGACTTATATCGGGGAGTTTTCCAATCTGCAGCGCATGGATCCGGCGGTTCTGCCTCATGGACGGGCGCGTTATCAGCTGACGCTTCGCTATGAAGGAGCAGAGCAGATTGTGTCGGCAGATTTTCCGCAGCTGTATTCCGAGTATACGATTTCTCTGGATGGGACACAGCTTGCCCGGGGAACGGGCAGTGAGCGGATTACGTTTTTACTGACAGAGGGTGAGCATGTTCTGGTTGTGGAAACCTCATCGAAACTGGGATATTACAGCGGAATGTATTTTCCGCCTGCACTTGGCACGGCCGAGACACTTTTTCAGACAAACAGCATTCAGGGACTTACTTATGGGACTGCATTTCTGCTTCCGCTGGTGCTGGCGGTATTTACTCTTTTTCTGTGGCAGACAGGGGGAAGGCTCGCCCGATGGTTCGGAGTACTTTGCTGCAGCTATGCCCTGTATATGATGCGGTATTTTGTGTTTTGGTTATCTTACTTTGTTTTCCTTCCCATTGTGCAGTACTGGTTCCTGGTACAGAGTCTGGCGATGTACTGTCTCTGTTTCTGTGTTGTGCAGCTCACGGTTCTGGCCTCCGGTGCAGCCCAAAGCAGAGCGTGGCGCCGGACAAGGATGTTTCTGCTGACGTTCCCGGCCGTTCTGGCGGTGCTGAGCCTTCTTGTGCCGGTATTGCCCTGGGCGGTTTTTGTTCATGGCAGGATTACAGATTTCTATTATATTGTTACCTTTTGTGCCGCAGCCCTTTTCTCGATCCGGAGTGTGACGGCCAAGAGCTGGGAAAGCCGTTATACGCTGGTTGGCTGTATTGTTTTTGGTGTGGGACTGATCGCCAATCTTTTTTTCTCCAATCGCTTTGAACCTATCCGCTTTTTCTGGCAGTTTGAGTGGTGCGGCCTTTTGCTGGTTCTGTTGTTTGGCGCTATGATGGTATCGCGCAGCCGCCGTATTTTGAAGGAAAATGATGTGCTGGCCAATCACCTGGAAGAACAGGTGAAAGTGCGCACAGAAGAGGTTACGCAGCTTTTGAAAGAGCGCAAAGAGTTTTTTTCCGATATGGCTCATGACTTGAAGGCACCTGTATTTGCCACCCAGTCTTTTATCGAGGCCATTCGCAGGAGCGGTGTGGGTGTGGATAGGGAGCTGCAGAATTACCTTGATCAGGCGGAAGCCAAGCAGTGGGAAATGGCAAGGCGCCTTCAGGGCCTGTCCACAATCAACGCGCTGGACAGGATTGAGGAGGAATGGGTCAGGGTGTCTGTCCGGGAGATGCTTTCGGAGGTACACGCCGCCCACTGCGGGGAGGCAGAAGTCCGATCCGTGCATCTGATTGCAGTGCCGCCAAAGCAGGATGCATTTCTGCTGGCACAGCCGGAAAAGCTGAATATCCTTTTTGAGAATCTTATTTACAACGCACTTAAAGCGACACCCCACAACGGGAGCATCACTGTATCGGCATGGACGCAGGACAGTAAAATCTGTGTGGCTGTGGAGGACACCGGCTGCGGTATTCCGGCAGAAGAGCTTCCGTTTGTATTCCGGAGGTTTTATGTGGGTGCAAAAAACAAGGAGACGGGAACGGGACTGGGGCTGTACATCGTCCATGGCATTGTAACCGAGCTGGGAGGGACTATAGAGGTGGATTCCACGGTGGGAAAAGGAACAAGGTTTGTTATGGAAATCCCGCAAAATAGTTAAAGGAGTTATCGGGAAATAAGGCGGCAAACTTCTCTGCCTTATTTCCGACAACCCCTTTGCCCGTCAGAGCGGCTATTTATGCAGTTTATTCCGGATTTTTCCGGCAATCCGGCAAAACAGGCTGCATCCTGCGGCCTTACAGAAAAACGCATAGCAGATACCGCCTCCGGCAGCTATAGCTGCAGCCGTCAGAAGGAGTAAGAGGCTTTTGTTTTCCGCGATATGCCCGGAGGGTATTTTTTCATCGGATAAAACCGAAACGATGTCTTCATCCGCTGTACCCGTATCTGTCCCGGCCTGTGTCACAGCCGCAGGGGAAGAAGGCTTTGAGCTGTCTGCCCGGTTCACTGTGGATGCGCCGGCTGTATCCGGTGCCGTTTGAGACAGATCCGGAAGCCGGCCGGAAAGAAACGGCTCTTCCAGATGCTCCGGAACGGGCTCATCTGCGGAGGCTGTGTTTCGATCTTCGGACGGTACAGAAGCATTTTCAGCCGTATGTTCCTGAGCTGTCTGCTGCTTTTGGCCGCTGTTATCCAGTGCCTGCCCGCTGTCATCCGGTGTATGAGCCGGAGGCTCCGGCTGCCCTTCCTGACGACTGGTGTCGGACGGAACAGGCAGATTCGGGCGCTGTCCGCTCTCTGTACTGTCACCCTTATTGCCGGCTCCGGCGTTTCCCTCATTTCCCTCGGCGCCGTCAATCTCCGGCAGTTCGGGAAGCTGTTCGTAGGTATCCGGCCATGAAAGGATGAGCTGCCTGCCGTCATAAATGCCGCCCTTGATTTTCAGGCCGATAAAGAACGGCACAGGAGCAGTCCCTGCTTTCTGGGCTGCCAGATAAGACTGATACGGCTCCTGATCTCTGCGCAGCACCAGCGCATAGCCGCTGTTCTCAGTGGAAGGCTGCGAGTCCATCTCTTTCAATAGTGAGAGGCCGGACAGTTCTGTCCATTCGGTTTCCCCTTCTTTCAATACATATGCCTGTATGGATAAGGCGCCTGTGGGTTTTTGGTGAAGCGCTATTTTCAGCCCGTCTCTGTCTTCTTTTAACACTCCTGCGGGCTCCCGGCTTTCCGGACTGACATTCAGAACCAGCCTGACCTCATCTGTGGACGGAAGAGTATCCAGGCTCAGTGGTTCATCAAGCAAAAAGACACCGATTGGGGTGGAAACCTGAGTATCTTTGGGAACAATAATCTCTTCGGCGGCGTCCGGAATCGTTATGCTCTCACCGGCCGAAAGCCGTGGGAGGGATAAGGGTTTCCATGTAACGGGGCAGTCGACAACACCGATTGCCATAAAATCTGCTCCGTGATCCAGCTGGACTTCAACGGGAAGTGTATCCGGCAGAAGTGCGGATACATCTCCGGCTGTGGTATCTGCAGATACAGTGATCTGGTATTGGCCGTACTTATGGTAACGGTATGGAGAGCCGGGGACGGATTCCTGTACGGCGATAGCGGAAGAAAAACAGGCTCTGCGCTCTGCTCCTTCCGGAATCGGCTGCAGGCTGCCGCGTTCAATTGAGTCGGACTGTGTTTCATAGGAGAGCCCGTTCTTTTTGGTGATGCGCAGCTTCAGGTAAAAACGATCTATTTCCCCTGCAATGTAACTTTTCAGCGGCTCCTGGTTGCTAAGGAGGCAGGGCTGGTTCTGCAGGCCGGCTAAGAGGTATTCATTATCACTGCCCAGATTGAACAGGTTCCAGTCTCCTCCGCAGGTCTGCCAGTTCTCACCGTCCAGTGAGTATAGTGTCTGGATCCGGGTAATGTCAGGCGTAAAGTCCGTAAAAGTGCCTATTACAGTATAACCCATTCGAAATTCCATATGAGCATGGAACGGTGGCGCCTCATCAGGAAGCGGATAGTCGGTTACATCCTCCGATTCTGCTGCATATTCTGAAAGGGAGGTGTCCTCTGGTACATGACCGGCTCCTGCGGCAGGTATGGGAAAGCTGCCGGACAGAATAAATGCTGCTGCAGATATTGCCGCAAGTCTTTGCTGTGTCTTCATATGTATTCACTCATCCTCACAATACTTTTACATATCCGGTTTACCGTTCGCGCAGTTTCAGCTACATTTCGCCCTGCCGACGATTTTCCGAGCGGGTGTCTGTTATATTATATAATTACTTTTCATTTGATAATTTTAATGAGGAAAAGGTATAATGTCAAGTATACCACGACAGAAAGAAAGAGGGAGAGATTGTTATATGATAAAGGCTGCATTTTGTGATGATGACGTGACTGTTCTGGACAGCCTTAAAGAGCTGTTTGACCGGTATTGCAGAGAACGCGGCCAGGAGATTGAGTATAATGCTTTTTGCAATTCCCTGGAGCTTCTGGCTGAAATTGAGCGGGGCATGCGTTACGATATCTTATTTCTGGATATTATTCTGCCGAATGAAAACGGGATCAGTATTGCGAAAGAAATCCGGCAGTATGACAGTGTTGTCAAAATTATTTTTCTGACATCATCCTCGGAGTTTGCAGTACAGTCCTATGTTGTAGACGCATATTTTTATCAGATGAAGCCGATCCGTGAGGAGAGTTTTTTCAGCCTGCTGGATTCCGCCATATCCGAATGCCGGAGAGAGCAGCAGCGCAGTCTGATTCAGCGCTGCAAAAACGGAATCACGCGGATTGAGCTGGACAGACTGGAATACTGTGAAGTGATAGGCCGCACACTGCTGTTTCATATGGAGGACGGCATAGTTTTAGAAGGTGCCGGCAGTATGGATAAATTATGCGAACAGCTGTCGCAGTATGAAAATTTCGTGCGTCCGCACCGCTCGTTTTTGGTTAATATGGAATATATTCAGAAGATTTCCTATAAGACAGTCACAATGAAAAGCCAGGCGGAGCTTCCCATCCCGCATGGGAAGTCTTCCTGGATCAAAAATATGTATCTTGAATATGCATTTAACAGGAAACAGGTATTTATATTATGATCAATATCCAGTTACTCAATTTCGTCTCGGTAAGTGTATTCGGCATGGTATTATCGGCATCATTCTGTGATATTCTCTGGACGCGGAAGAAAGCTGCCGCCATGTTGGGCAGTATTGCCGGGATATTACTGCTTCAGGGTGTTATTTATTTTTGGATTGGTATGGACGGTGCGGAGAAGCTTTATCCGTTTGTGACGCATATTCCTCTGACAGCAGCGCTGTGCATTCTGAACAGGGCGTGTCTCTGGCCGACGATTTCCGTTTTGACCGCCTATCTCTGCTGCCAGCTCAGGCGGTGGCTGGCGCTGCTGATTGCAGCTGTGTTTTCAGGCGGTTCCGTAATGCAGTATATTGCCGAGCTGGCTATGACGCTTCCGATTCTGCTGATTTTAATAAAGTTTATTGCTCCGGCTGTGCGTTCCGTTTCTCATTATCCGGTTTCGCTGCAGTGCCGGTTCGGCGTGGTGCCGGCCATATATTATGGTTTCGATTATCTGACACGCATCTACACAAACCTGCTTTTAGAGGGAGTTCTGGTCGCTGTGGAATTTATGCCGTTTGTATGCAGTGCGGCATATTTATTTTTTGTGGTCCGCACTACACAGGAGAGGCAGATTCTCAGCCGGCTCGAACAGACACAGGCAATTCTGAACCTGCAGGTCAGGCAGGCGGTCCGCGAAATTGCCGCGCTCAGGGAATCACAGGAAAAAACGAGCACTTACCGTCATGACATGCGCCATCATATGCAATATCTTTCTTCCTGTATTGAAAACGGACAGCTTAAGCAGGCACAGGGCTATATTCAGGAAATCTATTCCGGGATAGAGGCGGATAAGGTAACGGTTTTCTGTGAAAATGAAGCTGCAAACTTGATTTTTTCTGCGTTTGCAAGAAGAGCGGAGAAAAGCGGTATTAAAATGCGGATTAAGGCGCAGATTCCCCGCGTGATTCCTGTGTCTGAAACAGATCTGTGTGTGCTGCTGTCCAATGCCCTGGAAAATGCCCTGCATGCCTGCCGGGAACGGGGAGACGGTGAACAGGCAGAGATGATTGAAATTACCATGTACGAAAAGAAAGGGAATCTTTTCCTGCAGATAATCAATTCCTGTGATGATGAAATTACTTTTGACAATGATATTCCGATTACAAACAGGCCCGGACATGGAATCGGTGTGCGGAGCATTTGTGCGATCGTGGAAAAGTATGGCGGTATATATACGTTTTCGGCCGGAGAGGGGCAGTTTATCCTGCGCATTTCCATATGAATGTCTGACGGCAAAGGAAATTGCAATCCGGATATTGCCAACATCCCTTTATCTGTGGTATGATTTTCACAGTCAGAATCAATGAACAAAAGCTGCTGCTTACAGAATTAAATGCAGGTAAAGCAGCCGCACACGAGGAGGGCGTTATGGAAAACGAAGTAATCAGCAAAAATTTTATAGAGCAGATGATAGACAAGGACTTGGCCGAAGGCGTATACGATACCGTGCACACCCGGTTTCCGCCGGAGCCGAACGGCTACCTCCACATCGGACATGCCAAGTCCATACTCTTAAACTACGGTCTGGCTCAAAAATACAACGGTAAGTTCAACATGCGCTTTGACGATACCAACCCCACGAAGGAAAAGACAGAGTTTGTCGAGTCCATCAAGGCCGATATCGAGTGGCTTGGGGCCGACTGGGAAGACCGCCTCTTCTTTGCCTCCGACTACTTTGAGGCCATGTATGAGGCTGCAGTAAAGCTTATCAAAAAGGGAAAAGCCTTTGTCTGCGATCTCACGGCAGAAGAGATCCGCGCTTACCGCGGAACATTGACCGAGCCGGGAAAAGAAAGCCCTTACCGGAACCGGAGCATAGAAGAAAACCTGGAGCTCTTTGAGAACATGCGTGCCGGAAAATATGCCGACGGAGAGAAGGTTCTCCGGGCCAGGATCGATATGGCCTCCCCGAATATGAACATGCGGGATCCCGTTATCTACCGGGTAGCCCATATACCCCACCACAATACGGGAGACAAATGGTGTATCTATCCTATGTACGATTTTGCACATCCGATTGAGGACGCGATTGAGGGCATCACACACTCTATCTGCACCCTGGAGTTTGAAGATCACCGTCCGTTGTATGAATGGGTCGTAAAAGAACTGGAGTATCCCGTTCCGCCCCGTCAGATCGAGTTCGCCAAGCTCTACCTCACCAATGTGGTAACCGGAAAGCGCTACATTAAAAAATTAGTGGAAGAAGGCATTGTAGACGGCTGGGACGATCCCCGTCTGGTTTCCATCGCGGCATTGAGAAGAAGAGGCTTCACCCCGGAATCTATCCGCATGTTTGTGGATCTGTGCGGTATTTCCAAGAGTCAGTCCTCCGTGGACTATGCCATGCTGGAATATTGTATCCGCGAGGATTTAAAGCTTAAGCGTCCCAGACTGATGGCGGTTTTAGATCCCATTAAGCTTATCATAGACAATTATCCCGAGGGTCAGACAGAATATCTGGACGCAGCCAACAACCTGGAAAATGAAGAGCTCGGAAGCCGTAAAATCCCCTTCTGCCGGGAACTGTATATTGAGCGCGAGGACTTTATGGAGGAGCCGCCGAAGAAGTATTTCCGTCTCTTCCCGGGCAACGAGGTGCGCTTAATGCACGCCTACTTTGTAAAATGCGAAAGCTTTGTAAAGGACGAGAACGGCCGTATCACCGAGGTACACTGCACCTATGACCCGGAGACGAAGGCGGGAAGCGGATTTACAGGCCGGAAAGTAAAGGGAACCATTCACTGGGTGCCGGCGCCCTATGCCATGACTGCCGAGGTGCGTCTGTATGAAAATATTATCGATGAGGAAAAGGGCGTTTACAACGAGGACGGAAGCCTTAACTTAAATCCCAATTCCTTAACCGTCGTAGAACAGGCCTGTCTGGAGCCGGGCTTTGAGGGAGCAAAACCCTACGACAGCTACCAGTTTGTCCGCAACGGCTTCTTCTGTGTGGATGCCAGAGATACCACGGAAGAAAAGCTGGTATTTAACCGGATCGTATCCTTAAAAAGTTCTTTTAAACTGCCGAAGGCATAAGGTTGAAAGAAAATATAGAGAAATGTAACCAGAAGGGATGCGGCAGCATCCCTTTTTGCGGACTTTGGGCGATTCAGGCAGACTATGCTGACGCTCTTTTGTAAGACAAGGTAAAAATAAATGCAGGAATTAACCATCAGTCTGAATTCAAAAAGCAGAACCCCTTTATATGAGCAAATCTACAATTACATCAAGCAGGACATTCAGACCGGCCGTATCAAGGCAAAGGAAAAGCTGCCGTCCAGCCGGGCGCTGTCCGCATACCTGGAGGTGAGCCGCAGCACGGTGGATCTGGCTTATGAGCAGCTTTTGTCGGAAGGGTATCTGGAATCTGTTCCCTGTAAGGGTTACTATGCATGCCAGATAGAAGCGCTTTACCGGTTCCGAAAGGAGACGGCGGCAGAGGCTTTGGCGCCCTCCCGGGAAGAAAGTGCCTGTGATTACGATTTCACCCCCAATGGCATTGATCTGGACAGCTTCCCCTACGGAACCTGGCGCAAAATCACCCGGAACATTCTCCTGGATGATAACAAAGATCTGTTTCAATTGGGAGACGCAAAAGGAGAGTGGGAACTTAGAGCGGCAATCACCAGCTACCTTCATCAGGCCCGCGGCGTAAACTGCCGTCCGGATCAGGTAATTATCGGAGCGGGAAACGATTATCTGCTGCTGCTGCTGTCCGCTGTTCTGGGAACGGATTACCGGATCGCCATGGAGACTCCAACCTACAAGCACGCCTACAAAATCTTTGAACAGCTCGGTTATTCCCTGTGCACGGTACCCATGGATGCATCCGGAATGCAGGTGTCCGGACTCGAACGATCGGGAGCCGGAATTGCCTATGTGATGCCTTCCCACCAGTATCCCCTGGGAATCGTAATGCCCATCAAGCGCCGTCTGGAGCTTCTCTCCTGGGCAGCCCGGGAAGAGGGGCGCTATATTATAGAGGACGATTACGACAGCGAATTCCGTTACAAAGGAAAGCCTGTTCCGGCCCTTAAGGGAACGGATCAGAGAGAAAAAGTTATTTATCTTGGAACTTTCTCCAAATCCATCGCTCCGGCCATCCGGATCAGCTATCTGGTTCTGCCGGAAGGGCTGCTTAAGGACTGTGAAAAGGCTCTTTTAAAGTTTTCCTCCACTGTATCCCGGATTGACCAGATGACTCTGTACCAGTTTTTAAAGGAAGGGTATTACGAGCGGCACCTGAACCGGATGCGCGCAATCTATGGAAGAAAGCATGAACTTCTTCTGAGAGAACTGAAAAAGATGTCCGGCTTCTGCCGTGTCACCGGAGAACATGCAGGCGTTCATCTGCTGGTGGAATTTACGAACGGCATGACGGAAAAGGAAGGTATTAAGAGAGCCCGGGCCGAGGGCGTGAAGGTCTACCCGCTGTCGGAATACGAGATTGGAAATTCGGCGGCCGTTCACGGACAGACGCATCAGAGTTCTACCGTTATTCTCGGCTATGCCACACTTTCCGAGGAAGAGCTTGCGGAAGCGGCCGGAAGGCTTCGAAGGGCCTGGGGCACAGTTGTTCCCAAGTAAATTGATTTATCCGCAGTAAGAAAAACGGGCTTTATTTTTGTGTGATCTACACAAAAATAAAGCTTTCTTTTTTACATCTGAATCGAGTTGCACAAAACAATGGGAGAAACATGAAATTAATTTCAAAAATTTTCCGGATGATTGACGAAGTTTCATTTGTATTTTATGATGAACCTAACGCGCGCGGAAAAAATGGAAACCAAAGAAATACTGACAAAAAAGAAAGGGATTTTACAAAAGAATTCTCAAACGCTTTCAAACACATTACAAACCTGGGGAAACGAAAGCAGATGAGAGTACTGTACAAAAGAAAGTAGGGAAGAAATGAATATTATCACAAGCATTTGGAACGTAATGTTCAACAATATCCTGTCACAGCCGGCGATTTTTATCGGCCTCATCGTTGTCATAGGATATATCCTTTTAAAGCGGAAATGGTATGAGTCCGCAGCCGGATTTATCAAAGCCGTGGTCGGATATCAGATCCTGCAGCTGGGTGCCTCATCACTGAAAAATACGGTGGATCCGCTTCTTAAGGGGATTCAGCAGAAGTGGTCCGTGGAGGCCGTTGTCATTGATCCGAATTTCGGACTGACGGCAGCCAACAGCGCACTGGAAAGCATTGGAGTGACTACCTCTTTTGCCATGGTTACACTTTTGATTGCATTTATCTGGAATATTGTACTTGTATTTTTTCGGAAATATACGAAGGTACGGACACTCTTCACTACCGGCCACATTATGGTGAAGCAGTCCACAGTGGCAACATGGATCATTTTCTTCCTGATTCCGGAGCTTCGGAATATGGGAGGAATCGTGCTTATCGGCCTCCTGTGCGGAACTTACTGGTCGGTATTCTCCAATCTGACCGTAGAGGCCACCCAGGAACTGACAGAAGGATCCGGATTTGCAATAGGCCATCAGCAGATGCTCGGCGTATGGTTTGCCTACCGCTTTGGCAGTCTGTTCAGGGGAAAGGAGAAGAAAGAAGAGAAGGGAATCAGGCTCGGCGGCGCCTTAAAGGTTCTGGACGATTATGTCGTATCCACAACCCTGATTATGCTTCTGTTCTTTGGAGTCATTATGATAATTCTGGGGCCGGGGATGATGCACGAGGTGGATGAGGCCAACTTTGGAAATCTGGCTTTCCCGGTATATATTTTCCAGAGATGTACCTCTTTTGCCGTATCACTGGTGGTATTGAAGACAGGTATCCGTATGTTTGTGGGAGAGATGGTGGAGTCCTTCGAGGGAATCTCCGGCTCCATTTTGAAGGGTTCCCTTCCGG
This sequence comes from Lachnoclostridium sp., assembly GCA_021770065.1. GTDB lineage: Bacteria > Bacillota > Clostridia > Lachnospirales > Lachnospiraceae > Laedolimicola. The sequence continues at coordinate 58,262 of JAETRR010000002.1, forward strand.
CTGTGGACTGTGCGGCTACATACTCCTTCGGAGATCCCAATGCCGTGACTTTAGGTTTTCTCTTCGGTGCGTTAGGCCAGCTGATCGCAATTGTCGGTCTGCTTGTGTTCAAATCTCCGCTGATGATTATTCCGGGTTTTGTACCTCTGTTCTATGACAATGCCACTATCGGTCTTTACGCCAACATGAAGGGAGGGTTCAGGGCGCTTCTGGTATGCTGTCTGGGATCGGGTCTGTTACAGGTTTTAGGAAGTGCTGTGGCTATTATAATGTTCCAGATGGGATCCTTCGGCGGTTATGTGGGCAATCTGGACTGGGCTACTCTCTGGCCGGCTATGGGCGCCATGATCAAATATCTCACCGTACCGGGGGTGGTGCTGTGTATCGTCGGAATGCTGATTATCCCTCAGCTGCAGTATCGGAGGAACAAAAAGGATTACTTCACCCTTGGCATGGAGGATTAAAAAACAGCGCAGTTTGGGTACTGCGGAACTGGATAAACAGCAGGACATGAAGAATGCACAGAAGGATTTACGGACGCAGGATAATGCGGCCGGAAATTCTTCTAGATAAGGATGCATGATTCAGGTACTGCGGAACTGGAATAGAAAGGAAAACAAAAGATATGTTAAAAGTATTAGTTGCATGCGGATGCGGAATGGGAAGTTCACAGTTACTGAAGAAAAACTGCTCAACAGTATTAAAAAATCTCGGCATAGAGCACACGGTTCATCACACCAGTATTGACGAGGCCAAGTCAACAGCCCACGACTATGATTTAATCGTAGTAGGCGAAAACTTTGTGAACCATCTGAAAGTAAAAGAGGGCACCATCGTAATCGGCCTGAAGAATCTTATGAACAAAAAAGAATTGGAAACAAAACTGAAAGAAAGCGGAGTCGTCTAGTACAGGCTATGAGAAAAACGGGCCGGTTAATTGATCCGGTTTTCATATAGCTGTACGCAAAGTCAGACTGGATTGGAGTATGTATTATGAGGCAGATGGATGAGGAAGAGCTTGCCGTGATTGCGGAAGTGGCAAGGATGTATTATATAGAGGGAATGTCACAGCTGGACATTGCCAATATCCTCTTTTTTTCCAAAGCCAAAGTATCCCGTGCGCTTCGGATTGCGCGGGAGGAACATATTGTAGAGTTTCAAATCAATTATCCCTTAAAACGTTCCATTAAACTGGAAACAGAGTTAAAGCGCAAATACGGGTTAAAGGAGGCACTGGTCGTCACGGATCTGTATGAAAATCGGAATTCGGATATTTCCATCAAGCGGATAGGAGAAATGACAGCCAGCTATCTGGACGAAACTTTAAAGGACGGAGATTCTATCGGAATCGCCTGGGGAAGGACTATGTATCAGACGGTACGCCAATTAAAGCCCTCATCTTCCAGAAGAATCCAGGTATTGCAGCTCATGGGAAATTCCATGGACGATTATCATATGGACATCGATGTGACAACCCTTACGGAGCGGATGGCCCGCACCTTTCAAGGATGCGCCGTCAGGCTGTATGCCCCTATGTATGTCAACAGTGATATTGTGAGAAAAGAGCTCTTAAAAGAGCCTGTTATCCGGAAGACCATGGATAAAATAAAGAATATAGACTATGCGCTGACCGGCATTGCCGATGTATCCCTGGAGCACCCAAAGAGTACCTGGGCCGGCTATCTGACGGAACGGAAGAAACAGGATTTGATGCGTAAGGGCGCCGTGGGGTATCTCTGCGGCTATTTCCTGGACAAAAACGGAAATAAGCTGTCCGATCCCATCAACGACAAGATTATCGGCATTCCCTTTGAGGATCTGAAAAAAGTACCGCACATCATTGCGGCGGCCGGGGGTCTTGATAAAACCAATGCCATCTCTGCGGCTTTAAGGGGAAACCTGATTCATTGTTTAATCACAGACAGCCGGATAGCAGAAAAGCTAGTGGCTATGGACAGCTGAGAAAAGCTGTCCGGAGAGGAGAACAAATGACAGAAAGGATTACTTATGGCTTCTGTGAAAGCCTGCGCGCACAACAGGCGGCGGCAGAGCGCTCTATGCAGGACGAGTTCGCACAGGGAGTCTACACACTGGAAAAGCCGTATATCAGGCTGAATCCTTATTTGATAAATCCGCTGTCGGCCGTGATAGCCTTCCGGACCGAGGAAGAGACGGCTGTGACAGTTACCATATTCGGAAAAGAAAAGGAAGGAACTATCGTACACACATTTCCCGGGAAAAAGGAGCATATTCTTCCTATACTGGGCCTTTACGGAGGGTACGACAACCAAGTGGAGCTGCGCCTTTACGAAGGGAGAGCGCGCACATTTACCATTCGGACAGAGGCCTTAGGCGAACGTGTGCCGGAACTTTTGTCTCTTCACACGGAACCGGAATATACCTCTGATGAGCTGATTTTCGTCACGCCGTCCCTGAGTGCTCTGGCTGCAGCCTTTGACAGATTCGGGGAGATCCGCTGGCACCTGACAGTTCCCGTAATCTTTGAAATGACCCGTCTCAAAAACGGTAATTTTCTCATCGGAACCGAGCGCGTCATGCAGATGCCCTATTACATGTCCGGTCTCTATGAGATGACCATGATGGGGAAAATTGTAAAGGAATACTCCGTTCCCGGCGGTTATCACCATGATCAGTGGGAGATGGAGGACGGGAACATACTGGTGCTGACGGAAGGGGAAAGCTATGAGACTGTGGAAGATATGATTGTTCTTCTTGACCGGGAGACGGGCGAGATCCGCAAAACCTGGGATCTGAAGGACTGTCTGGTGCCCGGAGAAGGGCCTTCCGGCGGTTATACTCCCAGGGACTGGTTTCACAACAATGCCCTCTGGTACGACAAGCATACCAATTCCATCACTCTCTCGGGCCGCCATGTGGATGCAATTATTAACATTGACTATGAGACAGGGAACTTAAACTGGATTTTGGGCGACCCGGAAACCTGGCCCGAGGACAAGCAGAAATATTTCTTTCAGAGAAAAGGCGGCGGTGACTTTGACTGGCCATACGAGCAGCATGGCTGCCTGGTAACTCCGAACGGCGGAATCATGTGCTTCGATAACGGACACTACCGTTCCAAGATCCGGGAAAGGTTCCTCTTAAACCGTGACAGTTTTTCCAGAGGCGTATTATATCAGATTGATCGGGAAGCAATGACCATTGAACAGCTCTGGCAGTACGGCAAGGAGCGCGGCGAGGAATTCTTCTCCTCCTATATCGGAAATGTGGAGTGGTACGGGGAAGATCATTATCTGGTCCACTCCGGCGGTATTCAATACTATGGGGATCATGCCTCCGAGAAGCCGGCGGCGCTCCTGCAGGGCGACCCGAATGTCAGGGCAGAGAGCATTACGGTAGAAGTCCTTCGGGGAAAAGTGATTTTTGAAATGAAGATTAAAGGGAACTTCTACCGGGCGAAGAAAATGTCCCTCTACCATGAGGGAGAGAATCTGCCCTTAGGAGAGGGCATTCTGGTCGGGCGGATGGGTGTGACGCCGGAATTCGGCACCCTTATTCCCATGAAGTCCTGCGATGAGCTGCTTCCTTACCGCTATGAGGCGAAACTTACAGAAGAGGAGGATCGCTTCGTGTTCAAAGCCGTTTTCGAGGGCGGCCAGATGGTCATGCTGATGCTGGAAAATGACACGGAGGAGCACGGATATTTTATTTCCACCTCCAAAAACAAATTCAACGCCCTCTGCTGCGGAACTTTTATTGAGAAAGATCCCAGAAATATCACCTTAAATGTAAATAAGGAAGGAATTAAGGGAACCTTTGATGTGCGCGTAATAGTAGATGACAAGAAATACGAGACAGGTATTCAGATTACCTGCTGACAAAAGCTCTGCCGCTGTATTTACAGCGTGAACGGATATTTTTTTACCGTATTTGCAGCGGGGAGTGTCAGAGGCTGGAAGGATGAAAGAAAATGGCAGATTACGATTTGATTATTATCGGCAGCGGCCCGGCAGGAATGACGGCAGCCATCTACGGAGCCAGAGCCAATCTTTCCGTTTTGCTGCTGGATCGGCTTGCGCCGGGCGGAAAGGTAATTAACACCAGCGAAATTCAGAATTATACAGGTATGGGAACAGTAGAAGGAGCGGATCTCGCTATCCGTATGTTTCAGCATACCCAGGAGCTGAATGCAGAGTTTGACTACAGGACGGTTCTTAAAGTCCTGGATGACGGAACGGAAAAAACAGTTGTCTGTGAAGAAGAGAACCGTACCTATACGGCAAATACCGTTATTTTGTGCACCGGAACCGTCCCGAGGCTTCTGGGAGCGGCAAAGGAGGAACACTTTTCCGGAAACGGCATCAGCTGGTGTGCCGTCTGCGACGGGGCCGGATGCAGGGATAAGGACGTTGTGGTTATCGGCGGAGGCAATTCCGCTGTGGAGGAGGCCATTTACCTGGCCGGATTTGCGAAATCCGTCACGGTGGTAGTGCGTTCTGAGCTGTCCGCAGATCCCATGGCATGCGATAAGCTGCTTGGACGGAAAAATGTGAGGCTGTTTGCCGGACATGATGTGCTGGAGTTCTGCGGTGAAGAAAGACTGGAGGGTGTCCGCCTTAAGTCTAAGGATACAGGAGAAGAAATCTTTGTAAGCTGCGGCCAGGTCTTTGAATACATCGGCCAGATCCCGGCTACCGGGTGCTTTGCGGAGCTTGGAGTATTAAACGAGAGAGGCTATGTAAAAGTGAATGAGCAGATGGAAACTGCGGTGCCGGGCGTGTTCGGAGCGGGGGACTGCGTGACCAAGAATCTGCGCCAGGTAATAACGGCCTGTTCGGACGGCGCCATCGCCGCTCAGAGTGCGGCAAAATATATGCGGAAAATGGGACTTTTATAGTAAAAAAGCGGGCGGTCTGCCTGCGGAATTGGAGAATTATAATATGTTAAAAGAAGTAATGGAAAATGAATTTCGTCAGTCCTCGAAAGAGGGACTGGTGCTTGCGGATTTTTATTCAACCACCTGCGGCCCGTGTAAGATGCTTTCCTTTGTACTGGGCGATGTGGAAAAGGCATGCGGAGATAAGGTAAATATTATGAAGCTTGACTTTGACAAAAACAGGGCTCTGGCAGATGAATACAGAATTACAGGCTATCCGACTCTGATTCTGTTAAAAGACGGAGAGGAAATTAAGCGTATGACGGGCCTGCAGCAGAAACCGGCGATTATCAAAATGATCGAAGAGGCTTAGATAGTGTGAAAGAAGAATTATTTATTCCTGCAGCCCTCAGAAACGAATGAAATATGAGGATGCCTGAATACGTAATATTGGAAAATTGTATTTCAAATGAAAGGGGGATGCTGCTCTGCTTTGCAGCATTCCCCTTTTGAAAGTACAACTGACGGTGATTCCGGATTTCAGCTTAAAATCAGATTTCCGGTGCTTTTTCAATAGTCTCTTCTGAGTCATTTCCCGCTGCCTCTGCTTCGGCTGCCTCTTCTTTGTTCTCTTCTTCCGAGGTCAGGGACACATAGCCGCGCTCGGATGTCCCGGCTTCCTCAGCTGCGGACTCTTCCAGATCGTCGTCAAAATCATCCTCAAAGGGATCCGGGGCAAAAAACTTCTTGTAAGCAAAGATACCTCCGGCTACGGCTGCACAGAACAGAGTAACGGAACCTGCAAATTTAAAAAACTTCTTCATATCAGATAAAACTCCTTTCCTGCACTTTCAGAAGTGCGTTTTTGCTTCCAAAGTATAATCATAGTCTGTCCATCTATTTGGAAAACATTTTCTCTATTGTAATACGAAACCGGAAAAAAGAAAAGTGAAAAAATTGAAAAATTTTGTTGTCAACGGAAAAAATATATATTACTCTATATAAATAGAGATTTAGAGAGTACAGTATGAAATATGCGGAACTGGAATAGAGGTGCAAAAGATGAAAAACAGAGTTTCAAATGTAATATGGGGTCTGCTTCTGATTCTCGTAGGAATCGGCTACGCAGGGGGGAATCTGGGCTTATGGGATTTCCAGATATTTTTCAAAGGCTGGTGGACATTATTTATACTGGTTCCATGCGCCGTCAACCTTATGCAGCACGGGCCCAACGGCGGAAATATTGCAGGTCTGTGTGTGGGAATTGCCCTGCTTCTTGCCGCTCAGGGTGTTCTGGAATTTTCTATTATCCGTAAGCTTTTAGTGCCGGCGATCTTAATCCTTATCGGTCTAAGCATTATGCTCAGTAATACCAAGCGGAAGATCACGGATCAGCAGGGAAATCAGATTCCTTTTGAAAAGACCGGGCCCGGAGGCTCTGATGTGTCGGGTGTTTTTGACGGGAGAAAGGCCCAGTATGACGGGCAGCTCTTTGAAGGAGCTACCGTGAGCGCTGTTTTCGGCGGAGTGGAGATGGATCTGAGACTGGCCCGGATTGAACGGGATGTGCGGATTGACGCAACGGCCGTTTTTGGAGGCATAGAGATCTATGTACCGGCCAATGTCGTGGTGAAGATTATGTCAACTCCTGTGCTGGGCGGCGTGTCCAATAAGGCAGCGGCTCCCACGGAGGTTCCCTGCCATACGCTTTATATAAATGCAACCTGTGTATTCGGAGGCGTGGACATCAAATGAAAAAGAAACTGATTTTAGCCTCTGCCTCTCCGAGAAGGAAGGAGCTGCTTTCACAGATGGGGCTTGCTTTTTCTGTTTGTCCGGCCCGCGGCGAGGAAAAGAGCAGCTTTCAGGATCCGGAGGAGATTGTAAAGGAACTGGCGCTTCACAAAGCCCGGGAGATTGCGGAGCAGACAGAGGAAGCCGCACTTGTAATTGGTTCGGACACGGTAGTTGCCTTTGAGGGTGAGATCCTTGGAAAGCCGTCGGATAAGGAGGATGCCTTCCGTATGCTGAAAAGTCTCCAGGGGGCTTCCCATATGGTTTATACGGGCGTTGCCGTGGTGGACGCAGAAACAGAAGAAACGATTCTGAACTTTGTGGATGGCACCAGGGTTTCCATGTATCCTATGACGGATGAATGGATCCGCAGCTATATTGAGACGGGAGAGCCCATGGACAAGGCAGGCGCCTATGCCATTCAAGGAGGATGTTCTCTGTGGATAAAAGGCATAGAAGGGGCATACTCTACGGTAGTGGGGTTTCCGACGGCCCGGTTTTACCAGGAGCTGTCAGAGGCCGGGATAGATTTACTTGAATTTTCAAAATAAAATTAAAAAAACGGTTTTCGGCATATCAGAAAGGACATACAAATGTATCAGGCCTGTATTTTTGATTTTGACGGTACTCTGTGCGACAGTGTGGAATCTATTGCCGTCAGCGCCAACCATGCCCTCCGGGATCTGGGATTAAAAGAGGCGTCTCTTGCGGATTATAAGCTTCTTGTGGGGGATGGAGTGGATATGCTGGTCCGCCGGCTTCTGCGGCGCAGCAAAGAGGAATCTGAGGAACTGTTTCATAGCCTCAGGGAAAAATATATGGAGTATTTCCGGGAAGGATGCAGATATCATGTGACACCCTATCCGGGAATTTTGGAGCTGTTAAATGAGCTTAAGGCTCTGGGGGCAAAGATGGGAGTTATCTCCAATAAGCCCCATGCAAATACGGTGGATGTAATTCACCAGGTGTTCGGAGAAGAAATTTTCGACTGGGTTCAGGGACAGACGGATGAACTGCCCAGAAAGCCGGATCCGGCAGGCGCTCTGTACACGGCAGAGAGGCTGGGCGTGAGCCCGGGGGAATGTCTCTATATAGGTGATACGGGGACGGATATGAAGACCGGAACGGCGGCAGGCATGCATACGGTAGGTGTGTTGTGGGGATTTCGTGACAGGAAGGAGTTAGAAGAGACAGGAGCTATGGAGATTATAGGAGAGCCGTCTGCTTTGTGCCGGATTTACAGAGGTGAGAAGACACAGGATTTCTGTCTGTAAAGATAAAAAGGAGAGAAAAGAAGCATTATGATTAAGTTAGTTGCAAGTGACATTGACGGAACACTGCTTCCGGAGGGGACGGATCAGATTAATCCGGAGCTTTTTGAGATTATCCGGAAGCTGAAAGAGAAGGATATTCTCTTTGCCGCAGCCAGCGGCCGGCATTTTTCCGGTATGTCCCGTCTTTTTGAGCCGGTGAAAAAGGACATGATTTTTATTACGGAAAACGGAGCTTATGTAAACTGCCGCGGTTATACAATGCTGGATCAGACCCTGGATTGGAAGGATGTTAAGGACTGGGTTCGGGAAGTGCGCAGAATTCCGGGAGCCAGTTTTACCATGGATACCAAGGAGGGCTTTTACACAGAAAGCCGGGATCCGGAGTTTCTGGATCTGGTGCTGAAGGGCTATAAGAGTGTGATGACCGTTGAGGAGGATGTGCTGGCAAAGGAGCGCCCTGTCAATAAAGTGGCTCTTTACCATAAGACGGATATTGAACGGCTTGCGAAAGAGCTGATCCCCCGCTTTAGTGAGCGCATGTACTGTACTGTGTCGGGAGAGATCTGGGTGGATTTTCTGAATAAGGAATCCAATAAGGGAAATGCTATCAGGAGCATTCAGAAGATTTTGGGAATCCTTCCGGAGGAGACGATGGTATTCGGAGATAACTTCAATGATATCGAGATGTTCCGGAGTGCCGGCGAGAGTTATGCGGTGGGCAATGCGGCGGAAGCCGTGAAGCAGGAAGCAAGGTATGTGGCGGATACGAATGTAAATGACGGAGTATTGAAGGTCCTGCGGACCTTATTATAAAAAACAGCGCGGCCGGATATTACGGAACTGGAATAGGAGGTATTTTGTGTGAACGAGTATTCAGAAGAATGTCTGGAAGTTTTTTTGAAAAAGCAGAGCCAGCTTTTTGACGAGCCGGTGGCGGAGACGCTTGAGGAAGCGGAAGAATTCCTGGACGACTGCATGGCTGTGGTAGTGAATTCTTTAAAAGAGGTCCGGGAGTACTTTGAAGAGAGCGGCATGGATGTATCCGGCCTCTCCTTTGAGGAACTGGAGGAGATGTCAGAAGTGTTTTCTGTAGGTGACGGGACCTACTTGATTGTTGAGGCATAACATGAGACAAAAACTGAAAAGAGGGTTGATTATGTGCCTGTGTGTCTGCCTGCTTGCAGGCGGTCCCATGGGCTGTAGTCATTTTGAAAATACGGAATTTGTGCTGACTACCGGACTTACGGAGAATCAGCTTTTTAAGGTGGGAAGCAGTGTCTGTACGCTTCCGGAGGCCATGATCTATGTGATGGATTACCAGAGGCAGTATGAGAGTGTCTATGGGGTGGAAATGTGGGAACATGATTTTGGCGGCATCACCCTGGAAGAGTATGTGAAGAATATTATTGTGTCCCAGCTGGCGGCTATGAAGGCAGTGACGCTTCTGGCGGCGGATTATGAGGTTGAGCTGACAGAGACGGAGATGGAGCATGTGAGAAAGGCTGCCAGAGAATATTATTCCTCTATGGGGGATGATGCAGTGAAGTATATGGGGCTGAAGGCGGAGAATGTGGAAAGCCTGTACCATGACCATGTACTGTCCGGAAAGGTCTACCAGGAGATTACGAAGGATGTGAATACGGAAGTCAGTGACGACGAGGCGCGGATTATTACGGTCTGGCAGATTCATCTGGATACCAGAGAAAGTGCGGAGGATATTCTGGAGAAGCTCTCCGAAGGGAAGGAATTTATGACTCTGGCCTCTGCTTACAGCCAGGACAGCCAGATCAGCTATACATTTGGAAGGGGAGAGAAGCCTGCCGCATATGAGGAGGCGGCTTTTGCTTTGGAAAATGAAGGGGTCAGCGGCATTATTGAAGAGGAGGACGGGTATTATATTCTCAAGTGTGTGAATAATTTTGACAGGGAGGCTACGGAGGCTAATAAGGTTACGATGGTGGAACGCCGCAGGGATGAGATTTTCAGCGGGGTTTATGAGAAACTGGTGGCTAATACGCCTTCGGAGTTTAATACGCGTGTCTGGGAGCAGATCCATTTTGAGGACTGGACGGAGGAGATTCCGGTGAGTTTTTTGGAGATTTATAGTGAGTATTTTGATATGTGAGGACGGACGGCACCGCCGGGAAACGGCACCCCGGGGTGCCGTTTCCCGGCGGTGCCTGGTTTTGGCGGTTGCTTTATAGGAGTTCTTTGAGGCATGTGAGGAGTGCATCGTTCTGGTCCGGGTTCATGAAGCAGAAGCGGATGTAGCGGTTGTCTAAGAATGGGAAGGTGGAGCAGTTTCGTATCATCATGCCTTTGCGGATGGCGTGTTCGAATAAATCTTCTGCTGTGACGCCTTCTTTTTCTATGCGGACAAGGACGAAGTTGGCGAAGGATTCGTATGCTTTTACGGTGCCCCAGGATTTTAGTTCCCGGCAGATCCGGGTTCGCTCCTGTGCGGTCTGTTCCCGGGTTCTGGCGATGTAGTCTTTGTCGGAGAACATCAGCTCTCCGGCTGCAGCGGCCAGGCTGTTGATGGTCCAGGGATTTTTCCGGGAGTTGATCCGTTTCATCAGATCTTCGTTGCCGGTGACGGCATATCCTAAGCGCAGGCCGGGGGCGGCAAAGAATTTGGATACGCCCCGGAGGATAATGAGATTGTTGTAATAGCGCGTAAGAGGGATGGAGGTTACGGCGTCGCAGTCGGGGGCGAATTCCACATAGGTCTCATCTATCATTACGCAGATATCGCAGCGCTTGCAGGTGTCCAGGATCTGACGCATGGTATGCTGCGGGATGGCGGATGAGGTAGGGTTGTTGGGGTTGCAGATGACAAGAAGATCCAGGCTTTCGTTAAGCTGTGCCTGGAAGTCTGCGGCATCCAGAACAAATCCGTTTTCTTCTTTAAGGGGGTAGTAGAGGGAGGTTCCTCCTCCCAGGGATATTTCCCGTTCATATTCTGAGTAGGTCGGGCCCAGGATTAGGGCTTTTTTTGGATGTTCAAGCTGAATGAAGAGGGAGATAAGCTCGGTGGAGCCGTTACCTACTGCGATGTGCTCTAAAGGCGCGCCGGTGTAGGCACTCATCTGGCGGCGCAGGGCAGTATATTCCCGATCCGGGTAGGAGGTGATGCAGTCAATGCGGTCAAGGAGAGCCTGGCGCATAACCGGGGAGATGCCAAGGGGATTTACATTGGCGCTGAAGCTCACGATATCTTCCTTTTTGATGCCGTAGACCTGTTCTATTTTTTCTAAGTCACTGCCGTGAAAATGATCAACATGTTTTAACATTAGAAGTCCTCTTTTCTTGTACTTTATTTTAAAAAATGTTATACTGTTGCCAGCGGTATTAGTCACTGATGTTATGAATTTATCATTTTACCATTATAACCCTATTTGGAAAAAAAGCAATCTTTAGATTTTATTTATATGATCTCATAAGGGTGTATGAACGGAAGGCTTCGGAACTGGAATAAGAAAGGACGAATGACAAATGAGGGCGAAGATTGAGCGGATAGCGGCAGGAAAATTTGAATATGAGAAATGTCCTGTGGCGCTGTCGGAACCCTATATCCAGTTTCACTGCAGTCCGGGAAGCCGCTACGAGGGCAGCTTTACGCTTTCCTGCAGACGGTCTGTCAAGGGAATTGTCTATGCCTCTTCGAGCCGTATGTATCTGGAGAACCGCAGTTTCCACAGCCGGAATGCCCGGATTAATTACGTGTTTGACAGCCGGGGCATGTGGGGCGGAGAAGAGGTGGAAGGAGAGTTCTGCATTGTTTCGGAGGCCGGTGAATATACCCTTCCCTATCGGATTCAGGTGGAGGAGCACCGGGAGCCGGAAGAAGAGAGTTATGCATATTTTATTTCGGCAGATCCGATAGAACCGCTCCCAAAGAAGGCGGATCAGAAGCCGGATACGGTTGTGGAGATTATTGACGATTTTAAGGATGAGGATATGACGCCGGAGGAGGCTGTGCGTCTGACGGAGCTGATTCTGAAAAGCCGTCAGCCCACGGCCGGCCAGCTGGCCAGGCTGAAGAAGGCCTATCACAAATACGGCGGACAGGAGATGTTAAGCGGAATCTGTTCCATTCTCATTAAAAACGGACGCACTGATGAGGAAAGTTTTTTCTGGTATCAGAGGGGCGTCCGGATGGAACTGAAGATTACAAATCTTTTTGAATATTTTATGATGTCTGTGCCGGAGAACTATCAGGAGCAGCTTCCCCGGAACCTTCTTTTGTATTTCCATATGGAAAATACCCTGAACAGTAAGCAGAAGGCATTCCTCTATGCCAATATTATCCGTTACCAGGACAGGGATTCCGATATTTACCGCCAGTATGAACGGGAAATCCAGTCTTTTATGCTGGAACAGCTTCTTGAACGGAAGCTCAGTGAGGATCTGGCGCTCATCTATGAGCGGTTTCTGGTGGAGGAGCTTCTGACTATTGACTTTGCAGAAGCTCTGGCGGATATTATGTTCCTTCGGCAGCTTACCTGTACAGACCCGAGAATCCGTCAGGTACAGGTGCTCTATGAGCAGCTTCAGCGGCGGATTACAGTGCCTTTAAGCGGTGGAAAAGCGCTGGTGCCTGTTTACACGCCCGGTGCCGTGATTCTTCTGGTGGACGAACAGGGGAATTGTTATACCTCCAGCGTGCCCTACAATATGCAGAGGCTTCTTAAGGAGCAGAAATATGTGGAACGGTGCCGGGAACTTCTCCGGTATCATCAGGGGCTTTATCTGCATCTCTGTGACGGAGCTTCCCGTTACCATGTGATTACCGGCGAAAATGTGGAGAATTATAAGCGCATTTTAAAAATCAGCGGCTTCACTGCCCGTTATAAGCAGGAGGTACGCCAGGAGATTCTCCAGTATTACTATGCCAGCCATGAGCTTGAGGAATTGGACAGGGAATTTTTCATCACTGAGACTACTTATATGATGCCTAAGGATCGGGCCAGGTATACAGAGATTCTGATTTTACGGGGACTTTACGAAGAGGCCTGGAGCATGGTGAAAAAGCACGGATATTCCATGGTGCGTGTGAAGCTTCTCATTAAACTGGCAGCCTGGGAGATCCGGGAAATAGAATATGAGGAAAATGAGTTTCTTTTAAAGCTCTGTCTTTTTGTATTTCAGAATTACAAGTACAATGAGAGCATTCTGGAATATCTGGCCGGATATTACTATGGTTCCAGCCGGATGATGGAAGCCATCTGGAGGGCGGGACAGGAATTTGAACTGAATGTATTTGACCTGGAGGAACGGCTTTTAAGCCAGATGCTTTTTACGGGTGAATTTTCGGATAAGGCTTTTCAGATTTTCCAGGACTATCATCATCTTGGGGGAAAAGGCATTGTAAGCAGGGCTTATATGACCTGGCTGGCCTATGAGGATTTCGTATTGGGTGAAATGGTGCCGGAGAAGATCTATTCTTATATTGAACAGGGCATTGCCTGGGAGGAAAACCTGGCGGATGTCTGCGGTCTGGCTTATCTGAAGCATCTGTCTTTACAGCCGCAGCTTTCCGAGCACCAGAGAATTCGGGCGGAACAGATGACTATGGGGTACATACAGCGGCGGCTGCGTTTCGGATTTATGAAGGAACTTCTTGCGCAGCTGGGGAAACCGCAGCTTCTGGAGGACAAGACCTTTGTGGAGTACCGGACAAATCCGGCCCGTAAGGTGGTGATTCACTATGTGGTGGAGACGCCCAGGGAAAAGCAGTGCAGCTATGTGGCAGAGAGGCTTTATCCTACAGAGATCGGTGTATTTGTGAAAGAGTTCACGCTTTTCTATGGCGAGAGGCTTACCTGGTTTGTGACAGAGACTCTGGAGGATGGGACGGAAAGATCTACACCGGATCACAGCATAACGGAGAGCCGGGAGGATGAACTTGTGACCGGAACAAAGTATGCGCTGCTCTATGAGATGGCGCGCGCTCTGGAGGAACGGGATCTGCGTCTTCTGGAACAGCAGATGAAGGCTTATGGGCGCAGGCAGTTCCTGGTGGAGCAGTTCTTTTCGTTAAAATAAAAAACCAACTAGAACAGTGGTGCTTTAAAAAGTGCTGCGGAACTGGAATAGGAGAAAAAGATGGGGCATTTTGCGGCAGGGTTTGACCTGGGAAAGGAATATTCACAAATCTGCTGCTGGAACGCAGATACCGGCGCGCCGGTATCTATATCTGTAGTTCCGGGAGCGGAAAAATACCGGATACCGACGGAAAGCCTGGAGCTTTTTCTGAAAAAAGCTCTGCGGCTTTTGAAGCCCTATGGCCGGATTCACGAGGCTGCTGCGGTTGTGTTCTCCGTGGAAACCCTGGAGGAGGGGATGGTAGAGCGGATCAAGCAGGCGGCCATGCGGACCATGGGGGTTCCGGAGAGCCGGATCTATGTCCAGACCCGTCAGGAAAGCTTCTGTGCCTATGTGCTGAATCAGCCGAAAGAGATCTGGCGGCATCAGGCGGTGCTTTTCGATTATGAGGGAGAGGAGCTCCGGGGTATGATCTTGAACGTGAATCCCCGGACTACGCCTTTTTTGGCGAGGGTAGAGTGTGAAGAGAACTGGAGCCGTCCGCTTTCGGGCCTGCAGCAGGCAGAGAAGAACGACATTTTCCAGGAGCTGATCCGTGATATTTTTTCCAATCGGCCCATTTCAACCGTTTATCTGGTGGGAGAGGGCTTTGAGGAAAACTGGTATGAGGCTTCTCTGAAGCTTCTCTGCAGCGGGCGGAGAGTTTTTGCCGGCAACAATCTCTATGCCAAAGGCGCCTGCTACCGGGCCATGCATGCGGCAAGCCGGAGGGAGACTGCGGCTTACATATTCTTTGGGGCAGACAAGATTTCCTATAATGTATGCCTCCGGACTCCCGGCACCGGAAAGAACAGCATGTATACCCTTTTGAATGCCGGAGAGAGCTGGTATGAGGCAAAAGCAGTCTGTGAAGTACTGCTTTATGACGAGCCGGTGGTGGAGTTTTATTTTCAGCCTATGCAGGGGGCGGAAGGATTAAAGGAAAGTCTGCTTCTGGAAGGACTTCCGGATCGGCCTTCCCGGGCATCGAGACTTCGGATTGAGGCAGAATTTCTCCGTGTGGACCGCCTGCGCCTCACGGTTCAGGATATGGGGTTTGGAGAGCTGTTTCCTTCTTCAGATTTGTGCTGGGTGGAGGAAGTAGATCTGGCTTAAAGAAGGGCGGAAGGTACTGTATGAGAAACTGCGGAACTGGAATAGAGGTGTGATATGGGAGCAGTGTTGATATGTGCACAGGAACAGGCAAAAACGCCGTATTATATTGAGAGCATGGGAATCCGGCTTTATTCCATGGAGGAGCTGGCGTATTTTCTGTATCAGAATATTTATCTGGTGGACAAGCGGATGCTCGGAGTACGTCTCTGGGACTGGATACGCACAGAGATAGGCAACGGGGATCTGGCGGAGCGGCTGAAAAAGGGTGCCGAAGCAGGAAGCAGTCTCCAGAATATGGTGCTGACGATTCTCCGGAGCATAGATTACTACACCCCGGAGGAGCTGGAGCAGCTATCCTCCAAAATGAAGATCCTCAATACTTACCAGGAGCAGGAGCGGTTAAAACTCCGGGCAGACGAGTACTTTATCAACGGAAATTACCAGGCGGCGGTGTATGAATATGAAAAAATTCTGAATATCCGTCAGAGCGAGCGGCTGGGCATGGATTTCTATGCTCATGTGTGGAATAATCTCGGTGTATGCTGCTGCCGGCTGTTTCTTTTCGGCCGGGCGGCAAAGGCGTTCCGTACCTCCTATCAGTACCGGAAGGATCCGGATGTACTAAAGGAATATGTGTGTGCCATGCGCCTGGGGCTTCCGGAGGAGGACTTTGAGGAGGCTATGGAACTTCAGAATATCCGGGGCGAGCAGCTTGAGTCTCTGACGGAGGAGTATGATCGTCTGATGGAAGAGTCCGGGGAGCACCTTAAGATGCCGGAGGATCTGGCCGGGCGGCTTTATGAACTGGAGAAGGAGTATTACAGGAATACGAGGTATGCGTAAAAGGTGGAAAAACAGTTGACGAGAAACCAGTACAACAAAACCATAACCGCCTGTTTTATCGGATATATCGTTCAGGCAGTCGTAAATAACTTTGTTCCGCTTTTATTTTTAACCTTTCAGAGAACCTACGGAATTCCCTTATCCCGGATCACCATGCTGGTCACTGTCAATTTTGCTGTACAGCTTCTGGTGGATATTCTGTCTGTAGGCTTTGTAGACAGAATCGGCTACCGGGCATCTATGGTGGCAGCCCATGCTTTCTGCGCCATCGGCCTGGCCGCTCTGCCCCTGCTTCCGGGGCTGTGTCCCAGCCCGTTCCAGGGAATCCTTATATCTGTCATCCTCTATGCCATGGGAGGAGGGCTTCTGGAGGTACTGGTGAGCCCGGTGATGGAGGCATGTCCCTCGGACAACAAAGAAAAGGCTATGAGTATGCTTCACTCTTTTTACTGCTGGGGACATGTGGGCGTAGTGGCCCTTTCCACACTTTTTTTTCAGTTCTTTGGAATAACCAACTGGAAGCTTCTGGCCTTCGTGTGGGCGTTCATCCCTCTGTGCAACGGAATTGTATTTTTAAAAGTTCCTTTTGGTACCCTTATGGAAGAAGGAGAAAAGGGATTAAGTGTCCGGGAGCTGTTCTCTGCCAGGCTCTTTTTTCTGCTGTTTATTATGATGATCTGCGCAGGGGCAAGCGAGCAGTCTGTGAGTCAGTGGGCTTCAGCCTTTGCGGAACAGGGCCTTGGCATAACAAAGACAGCCGGGGATCTGGCCGGGCCTATGGCCTTTGCGGTTCTGATGGGGCTTTCCAGGGCATTCTACGGAAAATACGGCGACAGGATTCATCTGGATCGATTTATGATATCCAGCAGCATTTTATGCATCGTTTCCTATCTTTGCATTTCCCTCATGCCCAATCCGGCAGTCAGCCTTGCTGCCTGTGCTGTCTGCGGCCTTTCTGTGGGAATCATGTGGCCGGGGACATTCAGCAAAGCTTCCGCAGCCCTTCCCAAAGGCGGCACTGCCATGTTCGCGCTGCTGGCTCTGGGAGGCGATCTCGGCTGTGCCGGAGGGCCTGCCCTGGTAGGTACGGTATCCAGCCTTTTTGGAGACAATCTGAAAATGGGAATCCTGGCAGGCGTAATCTTTCCGCTGCTGCTTTTGGCGGGAATTCTGTGCTGCAGAAAATAGCTTTTTCCAAAGGTTGACAACTGTACCTTTTCCCTCCTATAATATGGATAGAGACTATATCTGAATCATAGTCTTTCAGCACAATAACGGGGGTACATAGAAGATGAAAAGCATACGAAAAAAAATCACCGTTTGTCTGATTCTGACCGTCCTTGGAGCACTGTTTTTTGTAGGTGCAGTCAGTATCTCGCTCAATTACAACAGTACGATTTCCACGGTAGAAGAGATGATGCGTGAGAGTGCCGTATTGGCGGCGGAGCGTGTAGAGCAGGAATTAATGGCATATAAAAATGTCGCTTCAGATACCGGCTGCATTCCGCAGCTCTCCAGCAGAACCGTAGGGCTGGAGGATAAACGATCCGTCATTGATGAGCGTGTAAGTATGCACAATTTTCAGCGCGGCAACATTATCGATGAGAACGGCATCAGCATCTTTGACGGCAATGATTATTCCGACCGGGAGTATGTACGGCAGGCCATGGCGGGCAATGTCTATGTGTCGGAGCCGCTGATCAGTAAGATTACCGGAGAGCTGTCCATCATGGTTGCGGCACCGCTCTATTACGGCGGCATCAACGGTGTTATGGTAGGAGGAGTTGTCTATTTTGTTCCTCACGAAACCTTTTTGAACGATATTGTATCATCTATCCAGGTGAGTCAGAACAGCAGGGTCTATATGATCAATAAATCCGGAGACACCATTGCGGACAGCACTCTGGACACCATTATGGTTCAGAACATTGGGAAAGAAGCGCAGACAGATTCTTCGTTAAAAGAGCTGGCGGCAATCCATGAGGCCATGTGCCGGGGAGAGAATGGCTTCGGAAGCTATAAAAGTGAAGAGGGAAGTATGTTCATAGCCTACGCTCCGGTGGCGGGCACGGACGGATGGAGTATCGCAATCACGGCTCCCCAGTCTGATTACCTGTCTACGACTTATACCGGAATTGCCATTAATATTGCAGTGATCATAGCTTCGATTCTGGTGTCTGTTGTTGTTGCCTTAAAACTTGCCAATAATATCAGCAGGCCGATGAAAGCCTGTGCAGCCAGAATGAAGCTTTTGGTGGAAGGAGATCTGGAATCTCCGGTGCCCGCCGTCCGCAATCAGGATGAGACCGGTATGCTTGCCAGATCGACAGCAGAGCTGGTAGAGGGTTTAAGCACAATCATCAAGGATATCGGCTATTTGTTAAATGAGATGGCCAACCAGAATCTGGATATCCGTTCCCGGCACAGAGAGGCATATGTCGGAGAGTTTGAGAATATTTTAGTTTCCATGAGAAATCTTAAGCTGAAGCTGAGCAATACGCTGCTTCAGATTAACCGTTCGGCAGATCAGGTTTCCGAGGTAAGCGAGCAGGTATCTATGAGCGCACAGAATCTCAGTCAGGGCTCGGTGGAGCAGGCAAGTTCCGTCGAACAGCTTGCGGCCCGGATTAATGAGATTTCCAACCAGGCTAAGGACACGGCCGGCGGCGCTCTTGACGCCAGAGGACAGACTCACCAGGCCGGTGAAGAGATCTCCGTGTGCAATCAGCAGATGCAGGAGCTGATGGAGGCCATGGATAAGATTCAGAACAGTTCCAATGAAATCGGGAAGATCATTAAGGCCATCGAGGACATTGCCTTCCAGACCAACATTCTTGCTTTGAATGCGGCCGTGGAGGCAGCCAGAGCCGGAACCGCGGGCAAGGGCTTTGCCGTTGTGGCGGACGAGGTGCGCAATCTGGCCAGCAAATCTGCGGAAGCTTCCCAGAGTACGGCTGTGCTTATTGAGAATTCTACGGAGGCCGTGCGCACCGGCACAGAGATTGCAAAACATACGGCGGATACTCTGCTTGAGGTTGTGAGCAGTATGGAGTCCGTGATTAAATCCATTGACAAGATCGCCGCCGTGTCCGGCGAGCAGTCCGAGGCCGTTTCCCAGGTGACAGAGGGAATCACCCAGATCTCCGGTGTGGTTCAGAGCAACAGCGCCACTGCAGAGGAAAGCGCAGCGGCCAGTGAAGAGCTCTCCGCAGAGGCTGTCGGCTTAAAACAGCTGGTGGAGCAGTTTACCCTTGCACGGGAGCAGTGACAAAGAAATATTAAAAAACTAATTGACAAATGAATAGAAAAAGTTCATAATAAAGCGATAAATGAAAAAACGCTGACAAAGGAGTCAGGAACCGCAGATAGGTTTCTGACCCCTTTTTTTGTGCACAGGGAAATGTTTCCTTACTATATTCGGGAGGGATAAGGAAAATGTCAGTAAAATACGTCTTTGTCACCGGCGGCGTGGTATCCGGACTTGGAAAGGGAATCACCGCAGCCTCCCTGGGAAGGCTGTTAAAGGCCAGAGGGTATCAGGTGACCATGCAGAAATTTGATCCGTATATCAATGTGGATCCGGGGACCATGAATCCCATTCAGCACGGTGAGGTCTTCGTGACCGACGACGGTACAGAAACAGATCTGGATCTGGGGCATTACGAGAGATTCATTGACGAGTGTCTGGATCAGAATTCCAATGTAACCACGGGAAAAATTTACTGGTCGGTGCTTCACAAGGAGCGCAGGGGAGACTACGGCGGAGGGACTGTCCAGGTGATTCCCCATATCACCAATGAGATCAAAAGCCGTTTTTATCACGAGGAGGCTAAGGAGCACACACGCATCGCTATCATTGAGGTAGGAGGAACGGTGGGAGACATTGAGAGCCAGCCCTTTTTGGAGGCCATCCGCCAGTTCCAGCATGACATCGGGCACGACAATGCCATTTTGATTCATGTAACCCTGATTCCTTACCTGAAAGCTTCGGGAGAACTGAAAAGCAAGCCCACGCAGCAGAGTGTGAAGGAGCTGCAGTCCATGGGACTCTGGCCGGACATTCTGGTCTGCCGCAGTGAGCATTCCCTGCCGGAGGAGTTGAAAGCCAAGATTGCGCTTTTCTGCAATGTCCCAAAGGAGCATGTCCTTCAAAATATTGATGTGGAATACCTCTATGAAGCGCCTCTGGCTATGGAAAAGGAACGGCTCGCCAAGGTTGTATGCGAGGCGCTGAAACTTCCCTGCCCCAGGCCGGATCTGGAAGATTGGAAAGCCATGGTCCACAACCTGCGCAATCCCAGGTACGAGACAGAGATTGCCATTGTAGGAAAATACATCCAGCTTCACGATGCCTATCTGAGTGTCGTTGAGGCTCTGAAGCACGGCGGCATTGCAGAACGGGCCGACGTAAAGCTCCGGTGGCTGGATTCCGAGGAACTGGATAAAGACAATGCAGAAGAACGGCTTAAGGGAATCCAGGGAATTCTCGTCCCCGGAGGCTTCGGAACCAGAGGGACGGAAGGAAAGATAGCAGCTATTCAATATGCAAGAGAAAAGAAAATCCCCTTCCTGGGTATCTGTCTCGGGATGCAGATGGCTATTGTGGAATATGCCCGGAATGTACTTGGATATCCGGATGCCAACAGCATAGAGCTGAATCCAAATACCGGTCATCCCGTGATAACCTTGATGCCGGATCAGGACGGCATAGCGGATCTGGGCGGCACCCTGCGGCTGGGAGCTTACCCCTGCGTGCTGGCAGAAGGGAGTCTTGCAGAAAGCCTTTATAAAAAGCGGGAAATCAGCGAGCGCCACCGTCACCGCTACGAAGTGAACAACGCTTACCGGGAACGCCTTACCGCGCACGGAATGATATTATCGGGCCTGTCCCCGGACGGAAGGATTGTGGAAATGCTTGAACTGAAAGAACATCCCTACTTTATCGGAACACAGGGCCATCCGGAACTGAAATCAAGGCCCAACCGGGCACATCCGCTTTTTAGGGGCCTAATCCATGCAGCAGTGAAATACAGTCAGAATAAGGAACTGGAATAAGAGGAGTGAACATTATGAAAGAGAGAGAAAACAGAGATCAGGGCTTATACCGGCAGCAGTTTGAGCATGATAACTGCGGCATCGGGGCTATTGTAAACAGCAAAGGGCTGAAAAGCCACGAGACCGTAGAAAACGCCCTCCGGATCGTCGAAAACCTGGAGCACCGGGCCGGAAAAGACGCAGAAGGCAAAACCGGCGACGGCGTGGGTATTTTACTTCAGATATCCCATCGTTTTTTCAAGAAAGTTTGTGAGGCAGAGAATATTGTTCTGGGGGAAGAACGTGAGTACGGCATTGCACAGCTTTTCTTTCCGCAGAATGAACTAAAACGCAACCAGGCGAAAAAAATGTTCGAGATCATCGTAGAAAAGGAAGGCTTAGAACTCTTAGGATTCCGTGAGGTTCCCATCCATGCGGAGGTTCTCGGCCATGCGGCCAGAGAGTGCATGCCCCACATTGTTCAGGCCTTTATCAAAAAGCCCGATGACACGGAAAAAGGCCTGGAATTTGACAGGAAGCTTTACATTGCCAGGCGTGTCTTTGAGCAGAGCAACGACAACACTTATGTAGTTTCTATGTCCAGCCGTACCATCGTCTACAAAGGCATGTTTCTGGTAGGACAGCTCCGTACCTTTTTCGCGGATCTCCAGGACAAAGACTACGAATCCGCCATTGCCATGGTCCACTCACGCTTCAGCACGAACACAAACCCAAGCTGGGAACGGGCGCATCCCAACCGTTTTATGGTCCACAACGGCGAGATCAATACGATCCGGGGAAATGCCGACAAAATGCTTGCAAGAGAGGAAACCATGGAATCCGGCTGCTTGAAGGGTGAGCTTCACAAGGTTCTTCCGGTGGTTGATACCAACGGCTCCGATTCCGCTATGCTTGACAATACTCTGGAATTTCTGGTTATGAGCGGCATGGATCTGCCCCTGGCCGTGATGATTGCCATACCCGAGCCCTGGAGCAACAATAAGACACTCTCCCAGGATGAGCGCGATTTCTACCAGTATTACGCAACCATGATGGAACCCTGGGACGGTCCGGCCTCCATAGTATTTTCCGACGGCGACCGTCTGGGAGCAGTCTTAGACAGGAACGGACTTCGCCCCTCCCGTTACTATGTATTGAAAAACGGAGATCTTATCCTGTCCTCCGAAGTAGGCGTTCTTGAGGTCCCTGAGGAGGAAATCGTCCTGAAGGAACGGCTTCACCCGGGAAAAATGCTTCTGGTGGATACCATCCGGGGAAAGATTCTCCAGGATGAAGAATTGAAAGAGATCTATACGACTAATCAGCCCTATGGTGAATGGCTGGATCAGAATCTTGTAGAGCTTAAGGATCTGAAAATCCCGAATATCCGCGTGGAGGACTATGATGCCACCCAGAGAAAGCAGCTTCAGAAAGCATTCGGCTATACCTACGAGGAATATAAAAATTCCATCCGGAATATGGCTCTGAACGGCGGCGAGGGCATTGCCTCTATGGGTGTAGATACTCCTCTTGCAGTGCTTTCGGAGAAAAAACGTCCCCTGTTTGACTATTTCAAACAGCTCTTTGCCCAGGTCACCAATCCTCCCATTGACGCCATCCGGGAGGAGATTGTCACCAGTACCACGGTCTATGTAGGAAAAAAGGGCAATCTTCTGGAAGAAAAGGCCGAGAACTGCCAGGTGCTGAAGATCAACAACCCCATTCTTACCAACACGGATATGCTGAAAATCAAGCATATGAAGAAAGAGGGCTTCCAGGTTGCGGTAGTTCCCATTACCTATTATAAGAGCACACCGCTTCACCGGGCCATCGACCGGCTCTTTGTGGAGGTAGATAAGGCGTATAAGGACGGAGCCAATATTCTAGTATTGTCGGATCGCGGCGTGGATGAAAACCATATGCCCATTCCCTCCCTGCTGGCCGTGTCTGCGGTTCATCAGCATCTGGTAAATACAAAAAAGCAGACTTCCCTGGCATTGATCCTGGAGTCCGGGGAGCCGCGGGAGGTACATCATTTTGCTGCTCTCTTAGGCTATGGCGCCTGTGCCGTGAACCCGTATCTTGCTCTGGATACGATTCGGGAACTGATAGAGGAGGGGCTGCTTGACAAGGATTATTATGCGGCAATGAATGATTACAATTCTGCCGTCCTTCACGGGATTGTGAAAATCGCCTCCAAGATGGGCATTTCCACCATTCAGTCCTATCAGGGCGCAAAGATATTCGAGGCAATCGGTATTTCCGGCGAGGTCATTGACAAATATTTCTCCGGCACCGTAAGCCGTGTGGGCGGCATAACGATGGAGGACATTGCCGCACAGGTGGATTATTACCATACCAGGGCTTTTGATCCTCTGGGACTTGAAGTAGATCTGACTCTGGACAGTCTGGGTAAGCACAAGAGAAGGAGCGGCGGCGAGGAACACCGCTATAATCCGGAAACCATTCATCTGCTGCAGCAGTCTGCCTGGACGGGAAATTATGAGCTCTTCAAAGAGTATACAGGCAGGGTGGATCGGGAACAGAGCGGATACTTAAGAAGCATGATGGATTTTTGTTATCCCGAAACACCTGTTCCCCTAGAGGAAGTGGAGCCGGTGGAGGAGATTGTAAAGCGGTTTAAGACAGGAGCCATGTCCTACGGTTCCATTTCCCAGGAGGCCCATGAGACTCTGGCCGTTGCCATGAATCGTCTGCACGGAAAATCCAATACTGGCGAGGGCGGTGAGAGCGAGGAACGTCTGGATTCCGCAGGAACGGATGTGGATCGCTGTTCCGCCATCAAGCAGGTTGCATCAGGGCGTTTTGGGGTAACCAGCCGTTATCTGGTCAGCGCCCGTGAGATTCAGATTAAAATGGCCCAGGGCGCGAAACCAGGGGAGGGCGGCCATCTGCCGGCAAAAAAGGTATATCCCTGGATTGCAAAGACACGGCATTCCACTCCGGGAGTGAGCCTTATTTCGCCGCCGCCTCACCATGATATTTATTCCATAGAGGATCTGGCCCAATTAATTTATGATCTGAAAAATGCCAATAAATATGCGGATATTTCCGTAAAACTGGTGTCCGAGGCAGGTGTGGGTACCGTGGCCGCCGGCGTGGCGAAGGCCGGTGCACAGGTGATCCTGATATCCGGTTATGACGGAGGAACCGGCGCAGCGCCGGAGAGTTCCATCCACAATGCAGGGCTTCCCTGGGAGCTTGGACTTGCGGAGACACATCAGACTCTTTTGAAAAACGGTCTCAGAAGCCGGGTACGCATTGAGACGGACGGTAAGCTTATGAGCGGCCGGGATGTGGCTGTCGCCGCACTTCTGGGCGCGGAGGAATTCGGTTTTGCCACGGCTCCCCTGGTGACCATGGGCTGCGTGATGATGCGTGTCTGCAACCTGGATACCTGTCCGGTGGGCGTGGCCACCCAGAACCCGGAGCTTCGCAGGCGTTTTAAGGGAAAACCGGAATATGTGGAAAACTTTATGCGGTTTATCGCCAGAGAGCTTCGGGAATATATGGCGAGGCTTGGAGTGCGCACCATTGATGAAATGGTGGGAAGAACGGATCTTCTGAAGGCAAAGGAAGATGCGGCTTCTCCTATGGCTTCCAAGCTTGATTTAAATCAGATTTTAAATAATCCCTTTGGAAATACGAAGGATCCGGTTACCTTTACGCCTTCTAAGAGCTATGATTTTCAGCTGGAGCGTACACTGGATGAACGTGTTCTTCTGAAAAAACTGAAAGCAGCCGTGGAAAAGGGAGAGAAGGCTTCCGTGGAAATCAAGGTCGGCAATACGGACCGGGCCTTTGGAACCATTCTGGGGGCGGAGATTACCAGATGCCATAAAGACGGGCTTTTGGAGGATACGATTACTGTGGACTGCACGGGAACGGGCGGTCAGAGCTTTGGCGCTTTTATTCCCAGGGGACTTACCTTAACTCTCTGCGGAGACACCAATGATTATTTTGGAAAAGGACTTTCCGGCGGAACGCTTGTGATTTATCCCCCCAAAAACCGCGGCTACAAGGCGGAGGAAAATATCATTGCCGGAAATGTGGCTCTCTACGGGGCGACCAGCGGCAAGGTCTTTGTAAACGGCGTGGCAGGAGAGCGGTTTGCCATCCGAAATTCCGGTGCCTATGCAGTGGTTGAGGGCGTCGGAGAACATGGCTGTGAGTATATGACCGGCGGCAGGGTAGTGGTCCTTGGGAGAACTGGCAAAAATTTTGCGGCCGGCATGAGCGGCGGCATTGCCTATGTACTGGATGAAGACAGCCATTTGTACCGGAATCTGAATAAGGATATGATTTCGATTGAGAAGGTAGAAAATAAGTACGACGTCCAGGAGTTAAAGACGATGATCGAGGAGCATGTTAAGGCAACCGGATCGGAGCGCGGAGCGCATGTATTGGCGAATTTTGAGGAATATCTTCCCAGATTTAAGAAGATCATTCCCTATGATTATAAGAAAATGATTGCTCTGTCCTCTAAACTGGAGGAAAAGGGTATGAGCACCCAGCAGGCACAGATGGAGGCGTTTTACGAGAGCTTCCAGAATAAGGAAACGGAGGAGTAAACCATGGGAAAGGCCACAGGATTTTTAGACTATGAACGGGAAACGGCGCAGGTGGAACCGCCTCTTGAGAGAATCCGCCATTTCCGGGAGTTTCGGACTCCTCTGCCGCTGGAGGCACAAAAGAAGCAGGGTGCGCGCTGTATGGAATGCGGCGTTCCCTTCTGTCAGAACGGAGAGATGCTTGCAGGTATGGCTTCCGGCTGTCCTCTGCACAATCTGATTCCGGAGACAAATGATCTGGTGTATACGGGAAATTGGAAGCAGGCTTACGAGCGGCTTATGAAGACGCACTGTTTTCCGGAGTTTACCTGCCGGGTATGTCCGGCTCTCTGTGAGGCGGCCTGTACCTGTAATGTGAATGGGGAGCCGGTTTCGGTGAAGGAGAATGAGCGCGCGATTATTGAACTTGCTTATGAGAGCGGATGGGTGGTGCCAAAGCCGCCGAAGGTGAGGACAGGGAAGAAGGTTGCCGTGATTGGAAGCGGTCCTTCGGGATTGGCGGCAGCCTGGCAGCTGAACCGCAGGGGGCATCTGGTGACGGTTTATGAGCGTCGGGATCGCATCGGAGGGCTTCTGCGGTATGGGATACCCAATATGAAGCTTGATAAGGGGATTCTGGATCGGCGGATTGCACTTATGAAGGCGGAAGGGATCGTATTTGAGACAAATGTGGATGTGGGAAAGGATATTACATCCGCGGAGCTTAAGAAGAATTTTGATCGGATTCTGCTTGCCTGCGGAGCGGCAAATCCCCGGGATATCAATGTTCCGGGGCGTGACAGTAAGAATATTTATTTTGCAGTGGATTTTCTTACCTCCGTCACGAAAAGCCTTTTGGATTCCGGGCTTAAGGATAAGGCCTATGTGAATGCGGAGGGGAAGCATGTGCTTGTGATTGGCGGCGGTGATACGGGAAATGACTGTGTGGGTACGTCTATCCGCCTGGGGGCAAAGTCGGTGACACAGCTGGAGATGATGCCCAGGCCGGGAGAGACGAGAAGTGCTTCCAATCCATGGCCTCAATGGCCCAGGGTGCTGAAGACGGATTACGGGCAGGAAGAGGCGATTGCTCTCTTTGGTCATGATCCCCGGATTTATCAGACTACGGTGAAGGAGTTTTTGAAGGATAAGAACGGGAATGTAAAAAAGGCGGTTGTTGTTTCGCTGGAGCCGAAGAAGGATGAGGCGTCAGGGAGGATGATGATGGTTCCGGTGGAGGGGAGTGAGAAGACGATTCCGGCGGAGCTGGTACTGATTGCGGCGGGATTTCTGGGGAGTCAGAGTTATGTGACGGATGCTTTTCAGGTTGAGGTGGATGGAAGGACGAATGTGAAGACTGAGGCGGGCGGTTATGAGACGAGTGTGCCGGGGATTTTTACGGCCGGGGATATGCACCGGGGGCAGTCGCTGGTGGTGTGGGCTGTTAAGGAAGGACGGATGGCGGCAAGGGCTGTGGATGAATCGTTGATGGATTATACGAATCTATAGATTGGCGGACGGACGGGGATGTCACAAAACAGGCCAGACGTCGTTTCCATATCCTGTGTTCGGACGGTTCGCGTACAGTCTGTCTGCTCTGGCCGGACATTGTCCGGAGTGCTTTTGTAAATAGTAAGGTTTTGTTGGACAATGTTCGTCCAAATCAGACAGACTGTACGCGAACCGTCCGAACACTGGATATCGGAAACGCCATCTGGCCCGTTTAGTGACATCCCCTGGCTGTGGCTTTGGAGTTTGATTTTATGTTTTAGTTTTTTTCAGTTTTTGATTTTTTGATAATAAGAGGTATTTCCTGTTGGTTGTTGTTGTTGTGTGGTAAAGGAAGTCAGAATTGGGGAATATTTTGCGGTAAAAGGGGAGATTTTTTATGGAATTTATCGAAGTGATGAGGGAAAAGACGGCTGTGGATTTTGAGGGCTTTCTTTTGGCGCAGGAGGATGCTTTTTTGTGTGTGGAAGGGGCGGTTCACAGTGTGCGGGATATGGGGGAGATTGCTTTTGTTATTTTGAGGCGGAGGGAAGGGCTGATACAGACGGTTTTGGAAAAGGAGGGGACGGATGTTGAACTTTCCGGGATTCGGGAGGGAGATTTTGTCCGGGTGAAAGGGACTGTGAAACCGGAGGAACGCGCGCCTCATGGACGGGAGCTTAAGATTCGGGAAGTGACGCATCTTTCCCACGCAAATGGGCCTCTGCCGCTGGCGATTGATAAGTGGAAGCTTGGGACTTCTCTGGAGGCGAAGCTTGACCGGAGATCGCTTTCTCTGCGGAATCTCAGGGAGAGGGCAAAGTTCCGGATTCAGGAGGGACTGGTTCGGGGATTCCGGGATTTTCTTTACGGGCAGGGGTTTACGGAGATTCATACGCCGAAGATTGGTGCGAAGAGTGCGGAAGGAGGAGCAAATCTTTTTAAGCTGGCTTATTTTCATAAGCCGGCAGTGCTTCAGCAGAGTCCACAGCTTTATAAGCAGATGATGGTGGGAGTGTTTGACCGGGTTTTTGAGACGGGGCCGGTTTTCCGGGCGGAGAAGCATAATACCAGGCGGCATCTGAATGAGTATACGAGTCTGGATTTTGAGATGGGATATATTGAAGGGTTTCTGGATATTTGTGAGATGGAGACGGAGTTTCTGCGGTATGCTTTTGAGCTGCTGCGCAGGGAGTATGACCGGGAGCTTCGGCTTCTTAAGATAGAGCTGCCGGATGTGAGCCGGATTCCGTATGTGCGGTTTGATGAGGCGAAGCGTCTGATTTCCGAGAAGTATGAGCGGAGAATCCGGAATCCTTTTGATCTGGAGCCGGAGGAGGAAGAGCTGATCGGGCGGTATTTTCAGGAGGAGTATGGGACGGATTTTGTGTTTGTCACCCACTATCCTTCGAAGAAGCGGCCCTTTTATGCGATGGATGATCCGGAGGATGAGCGGTTTACTTTGAGCTTTGACCTTTTGTATAAGGGGTTGGAGATTACCACCGGGGGACAGCGTATACATGACTGGGAGGCTTTGACAAAGAAGCTTGAGAAGCGCGGCATGACGGCGGACGGCCTGGAGCAGTATCTGGATACGTTCCGCTATGGAATGCCGCCCCATGGCGGTCTTGGAATCGGCCTGGAACGGCTGACGATGCAGCTTCTCGGGGAAGATAATGTGAGAGAGGCCTGCCTGTTCCCCAGGGATATGACCAGGCTGGAGCCCTAATATAACGTTCGGTTATTTATCGAACACTATACTAGTTTGTAACCGGAAAAAATATTGCGGAACTGGAACGGGAGTTTGTATGGGAAAAAGAATTGATGATGCAGTGATGGATAATGTGGAGCTTCTTGCGAAGCTTTCCCTTGGAAGTGAGGAGCGTGAAAAGGTCCGGGGGGAGATGGAACAGATCCTGGATTATGTAGAAAAGCTGAATGAACTGGATACGGACGGTGTGGATCCTCTGGTGCATATTCTGGATGAGGTCAATGTGTTCCGGGAGGATGTGGAGACGAACGGAGACGGCCGGGAAGACGCGCTGGCCAATGCGCCTAAAAGTAAGGACGGACAATATATGGTTCCGAAAACCTTTTAGATATCGGGATATTATGGTACTGGAATAGTCCAGCTAAGAAATGTCAAGTGTTTACTAAAGATATTTTTGCTGGACGGTAAAGCCGCAAAGGCGCACGAGAGGAACTTTTATGAGTGCTCTTTCGAATAAAAGTTTCTCTCATTGCCGGTGTGTCGAAGCGGCTTTACCCTTTAGTGCCATCGCGCAGCGATTTAGAATAGGAGGAAAAGATGAAAAAGCTTTATCAGATGTCTGCCGTGGAGCTTGGCCGGCAGATTCGGACAGGTGAGCTTATAGTAAAGGAGGCAGTGGATTCCTGTCTGGAGCGGATAAACGAAGCGGAGCCTCATCTTCACGCATTTCTGGCGCGAAATGAGAAGGGGCTGGAGGAACGGATCTGTGAGGTGGAGGAAGGAATCCGTAAAGGGCGGTATCACGGCCCTCTGGCCGGAGTTCCTGCTGCGGTCAAGGATAATATCTGTACCAGAGGGATCCCCACAACCTGCGCCTCTAAAATGTTGGAGCATTTTGTTCCGTCCTTTGATGCGGAGGCGGTCAGAAGGATGGAAGATGCAGGAATGATTCTTCTGGGAAAAACGAATATGGATGAGTTTGCCATGGGAAGCACTACGGAAACCTCTTATTTTCAGACAACGGTAAATCCATGGAACAGGGAGCATGTACCGGGCGGTTCTTCGGGCGGCTCCTGTGCGGCGGTGGCGGCCGGGGAGGTGCCGGCGGCTTTGGGATCGGATACGGGCGGTTCCATCCGGCAGCCGGCTTCTTACTGCGGCGTATGCGGACTGAAACCTACCTATGGCAGAGTGTCCCGCTACGGGCTGATTGCCTATGCTTCCTCCCTGGATCAGATTGGACCTGTCGGAAAAACGGCGGCTGACTGTGCGGCTCTCTTTGAGGTGATTGCCGGAAAGGACGAGAAGGACAGCACTAGCAGTGGGAAGCCTTTTGAGGCCACGCAGGAGCTGATTTCCGGTGGTCTGCAGGGAATGCGGATCGGCGTTCCGGAGGAGCTTCTGGGAGAAGGGACACAGGAAGAGGTAAGAAATGCCGTATGGAAGGGGGCGCAGATGATGAAGGAGGGAGGCGCCCGGGTAG
Organism: Lachnoclostridium sp.; assembly: GCA_021770065.1. GTDB lineage: Bacteria > Bacillota > Clostridia > Lachnospirales > Lachnospiraceae > Laedolimicola. Next base: position 88,518 of record JAETRR010000002.1, read on the forward strand.
AGTTCTTTTCTCTTGGATTAACGGATTATCTGATTCCGGCCTATTATATCATTGCCTGCGCGGAGGCAAGCTCCAATCTGGAGCGTTTTGACGGAGTGAAATACGGGTATCGCAGTCCGGAGGCTTCGGAACTTCACGAAATGTACCGGAAAAGCCGGCAGGAGGGCTTTGGCTCTGAGGTGAAGCGCCGGATTCTTCTGGGCTCCTTTGTCTTAAGCTCCGGTTACTATGATGCTTATTATCTGAAGGCTTTGAAGGCAAAGGCATTGATTAAAAAAGAATTCGACCGGGTGTTTGAGAGATATGACTGCATTCTTGCACCTGCAGCTCCTGCGACGGCGCCGAAGCTTGGAACCAGCCTTTCGGACCCCCTCAAGATGTACCTTAGCGATATTGATACGGTGGCGGTAAATCTGTGCGGTCTTCCGGCTGTCAGTGTCCCCTGCGGTTTGGACAGGGAAGGACTGCCCATTGGAATGCAGGTGATTGGAAACTGCTTCCGGGAAAAGGAGATTCTGCGGACGGCTGCGGCTTATGAGGCGCTTCGAGGGGAGTTTCCTATGGCGCAGCTGCAGTGAATATATAAATCATGCCTATAACCAGACTTATTATTGAATGAATCTTATTTTAGACGTAAAAATGGATGGCTTTATGTCCTTTCCCATTTAAAAGCTGTAAATATGATGTTTCGTCAGGCTGACAATGGAAATGAATGATTTTGGAATAAATATGATTTAATCTTAAAATAGACGAATTAATGCTTAAGATAAAGGAATTTTGTTTTGAAAATTGTGATTGATATTATGGAGGTAAATTCATGGCAAAGCAATATGAGACTGTAATCGGTCTGGAAGTTCATGTGGAGCTGTCTACCAAAACAAAGATTTTCTGTGGTTGTTCTACAAAGTTCGGAGGCAGGCCCAACACCCATACCTGTCCGGTCTGTACAGGGATGCCGGGAGCTCTTCCGGTTCTGAACCGGAAAGTGGCAGAGTATGCTTTGAAGCTGGGGATTGCCTTAAACTGTGAGATCAATCAGTACTGCCGGTTTGATCGGAAGAATTACTTCTATCCGGATAATCCGCAGAATTATCAGATTTCACAGCTTTATCTGCCTGTCTGTCACGACGGATTCTTGGAATTTTTTGTTTCCGGGGAGAAAAAACGGGTCCGGATTCATGAAATGCACATGGAGGAGGATGCCGGAAAGCTCATCCATGACGAGTGGGAGGACAGTTCTTTAGTGGATTACAACCGGAGCGGCGTACCGCTTCTTGAGATTGTGTCGGAGCCGGATATGCGCACGGCGGAGGAGGTAATTGCTTATCTGGAGAAGCTTCGCATGATCTGCCGGTATCTCGGTGTTTCGGACTGCAGGCTTCAGGAGGGATCTATGCGGGCGGATGTAAATCTTTCGGTCCGGGAGGCAGGAAGCAAAAAACTCGGGATCAGAACAGAGATGAAGAATCTCAATTCCTTTAAGGCTGTTACCCACGCGATTGAGGGAGAACGGGAACGGCAGATAGAGCTTCTAAATGAGCACAGGGAAGTGGTGCAGGAGACAAGGCGCTGGGATGATAATAAGGAAGCTTCCTACGGAATGCGTTCCAAGGAGGATGCAAAGGATTACCGGTATTTTCCGGACCCGGATCTGCAGCCGGTGGTGATCTCCGACGAATGGCTGGAGGCGCTTCGAAGGGAACAGCCGGAGTTTCAAGAGGAGCGTAAGCAGCGGTTCCGGGATACCTACGGGCTGTCAGAATACGATGCCGGTATACTGACCCAGTCCAGACATTTGGCGGATCTGTTTGAGACTGTGGCGGATTTGAGCGGATTCCCCAAGAAAACGGCCAACTGGCTTATGGTGGAGGGCCTGCGCATTCTGAAGGAAATGGGCATGGAGCCGGAGGAGCTCTCCTTTACGCCGGAGCATCTGGCAGTGCTGATTCAGGCGGTGGAACGCGGGGAGATTCATCATGCCAATGCGCGTCTTGTATTTGAACAGATTCTGGAGGCGGATGTGGAGCCCCTTGGCTTTATGGAAGAGCACGGAATGCGGATTGTTATGGATGACGGCGCTCTCACCGCAGCCGTGGAAGAGGTTCTTAAAGAGAACCCTAAGGCTGTGGAGGAATACCGCAGCGGGAAGGAAAAGGTCTTTGGTTTTCTGGTGGGACAGGTAATGAAGAAGATGAAAGGGAAAGCTGACCCGGGAAAGGTGAATGAGGCCTTGAAAAAGGCAGAAGATTCTTTACTGTTAATCCGGCAGCGATAATCTCTAGCGGGAGATTAAGGAAAGCAATAATCAAAAATGGGATGCGTTTCCACTTAAGTACGCATCCCAGTCCTTTTACCAATATTGTTTTACCAATTCGCTGGATTCATTTTCAGTCATCTGAAACCTTTCTGCAATCCGTTTTATTGTCTCTACCAAAGAGATACCTAAATCTTTATATGTCTCCACCGCACCTTCAATCTTGCTTTCTTCCCGCATTTGTTGAATTGCCAAACACATATTCACCTCTCCTTTCCCTTCGGGATATTTCAACTTGGATCCCGTAACAACATTTATTACTTCAGCTGCTTGTCTTTCTATTCTTTGGAATTTTAAGTTTTCTCTTACAACCCTATCCAATGTTTCCTTATCTTTAGAATATTTGATGTACAGCATCACTTCTCGCAGGTTTGAATGGAATTCATTAATTTCGTTATCCGACATTTCCCTTGGGGCGATCAAGTTCACATGGTAGTCCGGTGCGTGTGCAAGAATTGCATTGTCAACATCAGAATACATTTCTTTCAAGGAGAGCGGCGCATCCCAGCTGTCTGATCCAAAATATATCACAAGAGTAATTACAGGAATAAGGCGGTCTGTCTTCCAGAAGCCGCTTAAGAACTCACCGTCTGTTAGCTTCTCTTTTTCTTGTGGATTATTCGCCTGTTTTGATTTCGATTCCTGCATGGCCTGTCTATGGGCATTGGCTGCCTCGCTGACTTGGTGGGATAGCTGGAGAAAATCATAAACCCCATTCTTGACTGGTAGGGAATAATGTATTTCTGCTTGGTTCTCGATTCCCACAACACAGTATGCAGTCTTACCGTCTGTCATGGCATACAGTAGCTTCATCACATCCCGGTATTTCTGCTCCGGCACACCGGCACCACTGGATCCGTATGGAATTACAATCTCCGTTGTATCTAATTCCGTCAGCTGAGCAGGGTCGATTTTCTGATCTCCATGGTATAAAAACTGGTTAAATGCGTCCGCAAAGACTATCGGGTTCTCCATATATTCCTTGGTTATAGTATCTATCTTTCCCATGATGAGAATTCCTTTCTTCCACTAATACCAGTATACACTGAGAAAGAGTTTTTCTCAATATCCTTTTAAAATCTTTCGGGTTAGGTAACATTTGAAATTCAAGTATGTTGAACTTATGGTAGTTTATAGTTTTTAATCATATTTTCCATCAAGACACTATCTGGGGTTTCATTACAGTGGATCAGCCAGGAAAAGCTCCGGACGGCTACGGGCCTTGACATCCGTGTGTTTGAGGATACCATGACCTGCCAGGTTGCGCTGATGGCTTCGTTTATGGAGAAATAGGGGTGAAATGGATGAAGAGCAGGCCTGTTTCTGCATTGTTATATGCTGCATTTGTTGCTATAATAGAAATAGTTTTGAATAAAATGACAGATGCGGGAAGGGTGTGCAGTTTATGAAAAGGACGATGAAAGAAACACTGCTGAGAGTGGTGATTTTACTGGCGGGTCTTACGATTGCCCATCTGGGAGTGACGTTGTTCCTGCTTGCGGATCTGGGGGCGGATCCTTTTAATGTGCTGGTGCAGGGAATTTTCCGGACAGTAAGCCGGATGACAGGGTGGGGAGTGCTTACCCATGGGTATACGCATATTTCTATATGTTTTTTGATTATTCTGGTGCTTTTGTTTGTGGACAGGAGTTATATTAAAATCGGAACACTGCTTTGTATGATTTGCGGCGGGCCGATTATTGACTTTTTCACATATTTCCTGGGATTTCTCTTTGCGGAGGAGAGGCCCTTGTGGTTTAAACTTCCTATTCTGGCAGCCGGCTGTGTCATTCTGGCTTTTGGCATGACGATTGTGATCAAATCAGATGCCGGAACCGGGCCCAATGATCTGGTTGCCCTTGTGATTAGTGATAAGAGTCACTTTAAGTTCAGCATCGTGCGTGTGATTGTGGATGCCGGATTTGTGGCCGCAGGATTTTTACTGGGCGGCTCCTTTGGAATCGGTACCATTGTCTGTGCCTGCCTGGTAGGGCCGGTGGCAGGATTCTTCCTGCCCAGGAGTGAGAAACTGGTGAGTAAACTGCTTCCATAGAGGAAGGATGAAGCCGGCGCTGCGTAATCCGGGGCAGCAAGCCAAAGAGCGCAGAAAATTGGTCACTCCCCGCTCAGATCCGGAGCTACAATGCAATGAATCCCTTTTGCATTAAATCTCCGGATTTCTTCTTTCGTAATATGCCAGTCCGTAATCACCTGGTAAAGCTTCTGAGGCACATTGACCTGGATCAGGGAGTCATCCCAGAACTTGGAGTAATCCGCCAGTACAAAGCACTGCTTGGCAGAATTTAAGATGGTCTGCTTCAGATCAGCTTCCTGGATGTTCGGCGTAGTAATCCCGTGCTCATAGGAAATATGCTCGATTCCGATAAATACCTTATCAAAAATCATTTTCCGAATGGTATCGGTGGTAATATACCCGCTGGTAGCCCGGGAATCATGGCGTATCTCCCCGCCGGCAAAAATAATTCTCAGATCCGGGATCCCGATAAGCTCCGTGGCATGATCAAAAGCATTAGTTGCAATCAGAATATTCTGCTTGGGCTTGTTCCGAAGCAGCTTCACCAGTTCGAAGGTCGTCGTTCCGCTGTCGATATAGATGGTGTTGCCTTCCTCAATATAATCGTAAGCAGTCTGTGCAATCGCAGCCTTTTCCCTCAGATATTTTGTTTCACGAGTCTGATAAGACATTTCTTTTGCCGTGCCGATTGGTTTGATAGCGCCTCCCCAGGTTCGCTGAAGGAGGTATTCTTTTTCCAGAGACATCAGCATATTACGGATAGAGACACTGGATAAGCCAAGCTGTTCGCTCAGCTCCGATACGCGGACGCTGCCTTTCTGGTTGAGCTCCGACAAAATAAAAGCTTTTTTTTCATCGTGCTTTAAACGATGCTGTTTTATATTACCATTATTTTCATTCATAATCATTTTACTTGCGGTTGAAGAAGAAACAGAATATTCCATATTTTGTACAGTGACAGGGCGCCTAAGGTGTTTTAATATAACTTCAACATCCCAAAAACGTTCTATAAAAGGTAAATCTATTATACCAAAATAAAAATATAAATCAAGCGAAATTAGGAAAAATTAGGAAAATGGAAAATTTTAATGTGACATACACTTAAAATCTTTCGAAAAATATATCGATTTATGAAAATAAAACAAAAAAACAAGTAAAATAGAAAGAAAATGTCCTGTAAATTGTGAAAATGAAACAAAAATGAAAATATATATTGACAGAATATAAGAAAGTTGCTAAAATAAGCTTACGAATTCGAAAGAAATAAATCAAATATCTTTCGAAAAAGTTGCGAATATAGCGCGCGAGTATTCAAAACAAAAATAAAGTGTGGAGGTATCAAAATGAGAAAGAGTTTAGCAATTCTTTTAGCAATGTGTTTAACTTTAGGAATGATAGGCTGTGGATCTTCAAATGCACCGAAAGAAGAGCCCCCTGCTGCAGAGAACAATGATGTGGAAGCAGCGGAAGAGGCGGAAAGCGGAAAGCCGGAGACGGAGAGCAGCGGAGAGTTTACAGTAGGCTTCTGTCCCATGGATTTATCTAACAATTTCTGGGCAGCTATTGCCAATTCCTTTGAGGCAGCAGGAAAGGAAGCAGGAATCAAGACTGTAGTAGCAGACGGAAAATCCGATTCGGCAACACAGGTTTCCGCTTTGGAGAATTTCATTTCCCAGGGTGTGGATGTGATTGTAGTGGGCCCTGTTGATTCTTCTTCGCTGACAGGCGTTATTGCAGAGGCGAAAGAGGCCGGGATCCCCGTAATTACCCATACAACGGCATACGAAGATGCAACCTGCAACATGAATGTGGACGAGCTGGAAATGGGAACCGCTATCGGACAGATTTGCGGAAAATGGATGGCAGACACTTTCGGAGAGGATGCAGATTGTAAATTTGCTATTTTGACCCAGAGCGCTTTGGAACAGACAATTGGCCGGGAAAACGGAATTAAGGCTGGTATTGCAGAATTCTGTCCCAATGCAGTTTGTGCAACCACGATTGACGCTCATACAACGGATCTCGGCATCACGGCAGGAGAGAATATTCTGGCAGCTCATCCTGATATTGTGGCGATTGTCGGCATTAATGACTCCGGAGCTCTTGGAGCATATGAGAGCTGTATTGCCCAGGAGGTAGGCGAAGACTTTTTCCTTGGCGGCGTTGACGGAACAGAGCAGGCACTGGAGCTGATTTCCCAAGGTACAATTTACAGAGGAACCGTATATTTGAATCCTGTCGGAACAGGACAGCAGTTTATTGAGTATGCACAGACCTTAAGAGACGGCGGAGAGATCCCGGAGTCCTTTATGGTTCCTGTCAATGCTATCAGTGCAGAAAATATTGATGAGTATAAAAATTAGTTGCTTGCATAGATAAAGCTGCTTGAAGAAATGGCGGTTGTCGGGCCATAGAATTGCGCACTGGCAGCCGCTGTATTTATGGGAATTCCATAGAATTGGGAGTGAAAAAGCTTTGGAAAAAATGACCGGAGATATTAGTCTCAAAATGAATCAGATCTGTAAATCCTATCCGGGAGTTCAAGCGCTTGACCATGTAGACTTTGAACTCCGCAAGGGGGAGGTGCATGCACTTCTGGGAGAAAACGGCGCAGGGAAATCCACTTTGTGCAAAATTATTGCAGGGGCACAGCCGATGGATTCCGGAGAATACTACCTTTTTGGTGAACGGATCGAGCAACTGTCGCCCCTGGAGGCAAAAGAGAAAGGAATCGCTATGGTTTATCAGGAATTTAACCTGGTTCCTTATCTGAAGATTTATGAGAATCTGTTTTTAGGAAAGGAAATGATGCATGGCTTAAATACAGATAAGAAAGCCATGATAAAGAAAACAAAGGAAGTCTTTGGGCGATTTGGAATTGAGATTGATCCAGAAGTACGTGTCTGCGATTTGTCCAATGCGTATAAGCAGTTGGTTGAAATTGTGAAAGCTATTTTGGAGGATGCCAAAATTTTATGTATGGATGAGCCGACGGCGCCGCTTACAACCCGGGAGGTAACCATTCTGTTTGAACTTATTGCGTCTTTGAAAAAGGAAGGCGTCTCCATTATTTATATTTCCCACAGATTGGAAGAGCTCTTTAAGGTTTCCGATCGCATCACTGTGATGCGTGACGGGCAGTACATCAAGACGATTCCCACCAATGAGACAAATAAAGATGAACTGGTAAAATTAATGGTCGGCAGGGAATTAAGTGATGAATATCCAAGACGAAACGTTGAAATCGGGGAAGAGGTTCTGAAAGTGGAGCATCTTTCTACAGAGAATACAGGCATTTCAGACGTTTCTTTTTCCTTGAAAAAGGGTGAGATATTAGGATTTGCCGGTTTGGTAGGCGCAGGCCGGACAGAGGTTATGAGAGCGCTTTTTGGAATTGATAAGAAGAGCGCCGGAGATATTTACCGAAACGGAAAACGGATTGAGATCAAAGAACCTATGGATGCGATTCGCAATGGAATCAGTTTGGTGCCGGAAGACCGAAAGGGGCAGGGAGTCTCCCTTACGCTTCCTATACGTGAAAATATTTCTCTTGTAAAGCTAAAGGCATTGGAGCATTTGCTTTCCATTGACAGGAAGAAAGAGAAAAAGCTGGCAGGAGAATACATAGAAGCTCTGTCTATTAAAACGCCGGGAATGGAGCAGCTTGTTAAAAATTTAAGCGGCGGAAATCAGCAGAAAGTTGCAATTGCAAAATGGCTGGCTATGGATTCGGATATTATTATTCTGGATGAGCCTACACGGGGAATTGATGTGGGAGCAAAGTACGAGATCTATTTATTGATGAATGAGCTTGTAGAAAAAGGAAAGTCGTTGATTATGATTTCATCTGAGATGCCGGAACTCATCGGAATGTCGGATCGGATTATGGTAATGCATCAAGGCAGGCTGACAGGGAAATTGGAAGCAGAGGAGATTGCAGGAAATAAGGAGATTCAGCAGACAGTCTTGGAAATGGCTTCTAATTAAAGGATAGAAGAGGTGCAGAGCAAAATGAAAAAAAGATTTTCTTTAAGTAAAATTTTTGTGTATTTGGTACTGGTGGTCATAATACTCTTTTTTACGGTGACCACAGATACCTTTTTGACATCCAAAAACATTTTAAATATTTGCAGACAAATATCAATGATAGGCATATGTTCCGTGGGAATGACCATGGTTCTTCTTACAGGCGGTATTGATATTTCTGTTGGTTCCATTATCGCTTTGGTAGGAGTTGTAGCTGCAAAGCTTATCGGGGAAGCAGGAATGGCGATATTTCCTGCCATGCTGATTGGTGTTGTGGCAGGAGCGCTTTGCGGCTTGATTAATGGAATTATGGTGGCGAAGTTTGATGTTCCTGCTTTAATTACTACGCTTGCTATGCAGACAATGGCTAGAGGAGCGGCATACATTCTTACATCTGGTATACCCATCTATGGTTTGCCGGAGGAAATCAAGACGCTTGGGCAGGGATATTTCTTTAAGATCCCGATTCCTGTTATTATCATGGCTCTGATTTTTCTGTTTGGATGGTGGCTTCTGGAGCAGACACGGTTTGGAAGGTATACCTATGCCATTGGAGGAAATCAGGAGGTGGCCAGGCTTTCCGGTATCAACGTATTGAAAATGAAGATTTTTATCTATACTCTAAGCGGACTTTTTGCAGGATTATCGGGCGTAATTATGCTGTCACGTATTAATTCAGGACAACCGGCCACCAGTTCGGGCTTCGAGATGGACGTGATTACAGGTGCGGTCCTCGGTGGAATCAGCGTAGCCGGCGGAGAAGGAAAACTGGTTAATGTAATTGCAGGCGTTTTGATTATGGGAATGCTGAGCAATGGTATGACCTTGATGAATCTGGACGAATACTGGCAATGGGTTGTGAAGGGAATTGTCCTTTTACTGGCCGTGACCTTTGATAATATGCAGAGAAAAAGAAATGCGAAAGTAAAACTGTAAATAAGGAGGAGACAATGGAGGGTACGTGTAAAGCGGCTGTTTGGACCGGGGAAAAAGAGATCTGTGTGACGGATGTAAAGCTTCCGGAATGTAAGGAAGACGGAATGATTATCAAAGTGGATGCGGCAAGTATCTGTGGTACGGATCTGCATGTGTTTCGGGATAAGCCTTCTGTTCCTGCAATTCTGGGCCATGAGGTTTGCGGTACGATTGTGGAAATGGGAAAACATGCGAATAAAAGCATCAAGTGCTTTACCGGAACTTTAAAAGCAGGCGACAGAATCAATTTGTATCCCTGGATCACTTGTGGAACCTGTAGAAGCTGCCTGCGCTTTGGGGCTGGAGCCTGCGGAGTGTGCGAAAATTCTTTTGTCTATGGCCTGCCCTATGAGTGTCTTGGAATGTCCGGAAAACCGGTGATGTCTTCCTCAGTGGAAGAAGCGCCTTACATCAAAGGAGGCTTTTCCGAATATATGTATATTCTTCCTGGAACTTATGTATGGAAGGTGCCGGATACTATGCCGGCCAGTGTGGCTTCTCTGTTAGACCCTATGGCAGTTGCCGTGCGGGCTGTTGAGCTGGCACAGCGCTCCCCGGGAGTGCTTGAGGATGTCCTAAATTGTAACGGGACAGCTTTGGTGATAGGGGACGGGCAGATTGGCGCTTTGACGGCGGCTGTTTTAAGAAAGCTTGGGGTGAATAAAATTCTCATTGCAGGCGGACGGGAGGAAAGACTGAGTGTGGCACAGGCTGTCTCCAAGGCAGATGCCGTCATGAATTATCACAAGCAGAGCCTGGGAGAGAGAAGAGCAATAGTAGATGCTTATACAGACGGATTTGGTGCAGATGTAGTATTTCAATGTGTAGGAAATGCGCAGGCTTTCCGGGACGGAATCGACTTGATGCGTTCTGTGGGGACTTTGGTTGAGGTTGGAAACATTGCTTCAACAGCTCCGGTGAGTTTTGATCCTGCAAGGGATTTATGCTCTAAACACGCAACCTATATTGGAATGAGCGTGAATACGCCGTCAGCTTTTGATAAGGCGTTTCATATGCTTTTGAACTATGAGGAATTGGGCCTTGAAAGACTTCTGACACATCGATGTACATTAGATACTTTATTAGATACTATGCTGAATTCGGGCGCACCCAGCTATATTAAGGGATGGGTAGACTTTAGCAAATAAAATTACAATTTTTTGGAGGACAATCATGTCAAAAAAAATAGTAGGAATCTATGACCTTGGAATCACAAAGGAGATGATGAAAAAGCTTTGTGAGATGGAGGAATTCGGATATTCCGTAGAATTAATCGAAAAAACAACCGGAGAGGATGAGCTGTCCTACCAGGCATCCATGCTTTCCGTAGAAGTAAACGGGCCGGAGAAAACACCCATCAATCCGGCCGTATTTGAGGCAGTGAAAGAAGCAGAGATCGTAGTGACCCACTTTGCGCCTGTGGGGAAAAAATTGATGGAAGCAGCGCCCAGCCTGAAGGTGATCGCCACCTGCAGAACAGGAATGGAAAATATCAATATAGAGGAGGCCGAAAAAAGAGGAATCCAGGTAATCAATGCGCCCGGAAGAGCGGCAACGGCAGTGGCTGATTTTACCGTAGGCGCCATGCTCTGCCAGATCCGGAACATAGCAAGGACAGACGAGGACATTAAGCATGGAGGGTGGGCCAAGAAATTCCCCAACTCCAAGGATTCCTATAATATGTGTGACTACCGAGTGGGACTTATCGGCTTCGGCGATATTGGAAAAAAGATAGCAGTCCGTTTAAAAAGCTTCGGCACAACCGTGCTTGCCTACGATCCCTACTGCCCGGCAGAAAAGATTGAGGAATCAGGCTGTGTTCCTGCAGAACTTGACACTCTGCTGGAAACCTCGGATATCGTTTCCATTCATGCCAGGCTGACCGAACAGACAAAAAATATGTTCAATGCAGAAATGTTTGCCAAAATGAAACCCACAGCAATTTTTGTCAATACCGCAAGAGCCGGCCTGGTAGATGAGGATGCCCTGATAAAGGCGCTGCAGGAAAAGAAAATCGGCGGAGCCGTGCTGGATGTGTTTAAAGAGGAGCCGCTGTCGGAGGGACATCCTTTACGTAAGATGGAAAATGTAACCCTTGCCGCCCATCTGGCAGGTACCAGTCAGGGAACATTCAGCGCGTCCATCGGGATTATCCTGGAGGATTTAAAAAATTACGCCAGGGGACAGGCAATGGCCCATGTGATGCATGGATGACGGGAGGTTGGAAGCTTGAAGCAAAGAGAAGCATTTTTAGCTCTGGATTTTGGCACTTCAAACGTGCATGTAACCCTGATTGATTCCGCAACGGCGGAAGCAATTGCAGGAACCAGCAAAAAGTACGGCTGGTATACGCCAAAACCAAATGAGATTGAATTGCATGCAGAAGAGATATGGGATGCCTCTGAATATGCGGTTGCCCGGTTATTGAAATGCCTGCCGGAAGGAGTACATATCATCGGGCTTACCTTTTCCTTTTTCGGTGATAACATTACGGCTGTTGACCAAGACGGAAATGCACTCTATCCAATGCTTCCGGGCTTCTGCGGCCGATCCGGGGAAGAGGTCCGGCAGATGGAGAGGGAGATTGGAGCCGGGGAGTACGCTGAGATTACAGGAAACACCTTATCCACCCTGAGTTCTGTGTCAAAAATCCTCTGGTTAAAGAAGAACAGGCCAGAAGTCTTTGAAAGGGCGGCAGGATTTTATTCCAACCAGCAGTATATTATGCACCGGCTTGGATTTCCGGGCGTACAGGATGTGACAATGGCCGCCAGAAAGCTGGCCTTTGACGTAAAGGGCTGCCGCTGGTCGGAGCCCCTGCTGGAGCTGATGGGAATTCCGGCAGAAAAGCTGGGGACAAATATCCTGGAGTCTGCTGCAATAGTTGGAAGCATTCGCTCCTATGGAAAGGTAAAGCTGCCATATGAAATCCCCGTTACCATCGGCTGCCACGACGTATCGGCTTCCCTTCTCTCCACAGGGGTTCGGCTGGAACACCCGGATACTATGGGCGTTTTGATGGGGACCTATGAGCAGATAGGGTATTTTTCCGATACCTTTGTGGAAGGCTGTAATGATTTTGAAGATTCTTTGATTTTTTCCTGCTGCTATAACGCTCCTTTTAAAGGAAAGTATACAGTCATGGATGCATTTCCCACGGCAGGAGCCCTGCTGGAATGGTATTGCAAAAAGATTCTGAAGGATGAGAAGGCGGATATCGGGAAGCTGATTGAAGCAGCAAAGCTTGATGGGGAGAATCCCCTGCTGTTTTTACCCTATGCAGAGAATTTTCACGGGGCCGTTCTGGGCATGGGGCTTGGAACAACCACAGAAGAGATTTTTGAAAGCCTTCTGGAAAGCCTGGCATTTCAATTTGTAGCGTGTATTGATTATATCCGTTCCACCCGGGAGGAACCCTTTACCAGGATTCATTTCGGCGGAGGCGGCTCCCGGTCGGAGAAGCTTCTTAAGATCCGGGCCGATCTGATTGGAGCGCCGGTAGGTCGGATGGAGAATCTTGAGCTGCCTTCCATAGGGGCCTGTATGCTGGCCGGGATTGGAAACGGTATTTTTCGGGATGCAGAAGATGCGGCTGCAAAAATGGTAAAGGGCGTGGAGTATTTTTATCCCCATGAAGCAAACCGGAAAAAATATGAGGACAAATACAGGAAATATAAAGAGATTTCAGCCGCTTATCTGCGTGGGTAACGGCTCTTTGACCGGAGATTTTCGATAGAAGGAGAAAACGATGCCGATTATAACAAGAAGAGAAGAAGTAGTGAAAATATATGAAAATGCAGCAGAAAAGGGCTGGGTCATTCCCTGTCTCTGTACGGAAAATCTGACAACCACCGAGGCGATTATTTCTGCTGCCAGTGAATTCGCAAGGGACAACCGTCTGGAACGGGTTCCCGTAACGCTGGCGATTACGGTTCAGTATGAGCACCGTTCCCAGTCCAGGAATTATACACACAGCCGGAACTGGGACACAGGGCTTAAACTCTTCCAGGCGGATGCAGAGGTTCTGATGCGTGAGGGAGGAGACTATGAAAATGTGGATCTTCTGCTTCACCTGGATCATGTACAGCATGATCTGGACGCAGAACTCTGCGACAGCGATCTGAGCAGTTTTTCTACCATTATGTACGATGCTTCCAATCTGCCCTTGGAGGAAAATATTGCAAAGACAAGGGCATTTGTAGAGAAAAAGGGGAAGGACATTGTGATTGAAGGCGCCTGTGACGAGATTGTGGACGCAGGCGGCGAGGCTCACAACGATATTACAACTGCAGACAAGTGTGCGGATTATATGGAGCGGACCGGAGTCGATATGGTGGTAGCCAATCTCGGGACAGAGCACCGGGCTTCGGGAAAGGATCTTCAGTATCATGGGGAGGCGGCACGGGCCATCAAAGAGCTGATCGGCCCGAAAATCGTACTTCACGGGACCTCTTCCGTATCCAATGAACAGGTAAAAAAGCTCTTTGAGGACGGCGTCTGCAAGGTAAATATCTGGACGGCTCTGGAGAGGGATGCTTCTCCTAAGCTGATGGAATTCATGGTGCACAATGCTTCAAAGGCGGCCGGGCCGGGGACAGTGAAGCAGCTTCAAAAGGAAGGCTATCTGGCCGGCCGGTGCGTGACCGGAGAAAAGGAAGCGCTGAGCGCGTTTACCACAGCAGCCAGACAGGAGGTGGTTTTTGAGGCTATGAAGCAGATCGTGCGTGAGTATCTGGATATGTGGTATGTCTTACAGTAAGATTTCGTGAATGGGGCTTTGAGCTTGTATAAGTCAGGCTGGCAATTTAGAACATGAAAGGAACGGAAGAATATGAAGGCAGTCATGTACGGCGGAGGAAATATCGGCCGGGGCTTTATCGGCATGCTATTTTCGGAATCCGGCTATGAGGTTACGTTTGTGGACGTGGCAGAGACTGTGGTGGAGCAGCTGCAGAAAAAAGGGGAATATCCTCTGCGCTATGTGTCCGGCCGGGGGTATGAAGATTTGAGGGTGAGGCCGGTTACGGCGGTAAACGGAAAACATATGGAGCAGACGGCAAAGGCCATTGCAGAGTGCGATATTATGGCAACGGCTGTGGGAGCCCGTATCTTAAAGCTGATTGTTCCCAATCTGATAGCAGGACTGCGCAGACGATGGGCAGAGGGCCGAGGTTTTTTGAACATTATTATCTGTGAGAATCTTATGGATGCAAACCGGATTCTGGAGGAGATGCTGAAAGAACAGCTCACAGAGGAAGAGTGCCGGATGTTTGATGAGCAGGTGGGCCTGGTAGAGGCTTCTATCGGGCGCATGGTGCCTGTTCAGACGAAAGAAATGCAGGACGGGGATCCGCTGCGTGTCTGTGTGGAGCGGTACGGCTTCCTGCCGGTAGACAAATCCGCCTTCAAAGGCGGGATTCCGCAGATTAAAAATATGATTCCTTTCGAGCCTTTTGATTTTTTCATCAAGCGGAAGCTGTATGTCCACAATATGGGACATGCCGTCTGTGCTTATCTGGGGGATCTTCTGGGGCTTGATTACATTTACCAGGCGATTGATAAGGATGAGATTTATATTATTGTCCGCAATGCCATGGAGGAAAGCGCGGAGGCTCTGTCTGTAAGGTATCAAGTGCCTCTTGGGGATATTATGAAGCATATTTCCGATTTGCTGTACCGGTTTACCAATGCGGCCTTAAAGGATACCTGCAAGAGAGTAGGCGGCGATCCGGGGCGGAAGCTGTCGCCGGAGGACAGGCTTATAGGCTCTGCCCGTCTGGCCCTCTCCCAGGAGATTGTTCCGGCCTACATAGCCGTAGGAGCGGCGGCAGGCGTGTGGCAGTACATAAAAGAAACGGAAGGGATGGAGCAGACCCGGAAGCAGGCGGAGAATGTTCTGGCAGAGGTTTCCGGCCTCGAAAGAGGCGGAGAGCTTACGGAGCTGATTCTGGGGATGTATCAGTTGATTTTAAAAGGAAAAAAGATTGGAGAGCTTCGCAGAGCTGCGGATGGAGTGAAGGCGGAGAGTATGAGGGACGTGGTATAAGGCTGGGGAAAAGGGGATGTCGCAACAAGCCGGCAGACAGCCTGTGCACAAACAGCCGTACACCAGATATCGGAAAAGTCTGCCGGCTTATTGCGGCATCCCCATATACATTAAAAACATTCTGCGCGGCCAGGGGCATCAGAAAACATTTTTACAGCATAAATTTCTCAATAATTTCAGCTATTCCGGAATGGTTATTATCCAGTTCTGTGATATATTCCCCGTAAGCATACATTTCCGGACGGGCGTTTTTCATCACACAGGGCAGTTTTACGGCTTTCAGCATAGTAATATCATTTTCTGCATCCCCGGCGGCCAGGGTGTGCTCGTAGGGAATATTCAGGTATTCGCTGATAAAGCGGACGCCGCTTCCCTTGTTAATGCCCTTGGGAAGAAATTCCAGATACTGGTCACAGGAAAAGAACATATCCAGCTGATTTTTTTCGGCCCAGGGCTCCATATGCCGGCGGAAGGCTTCCAGGCGGCTCCGGTCATGGAGATCAATGAAGAGCAGCTTAATGGGATCAGCGTCTTTATCAAGTGCTGTGGTTACATCTTCAGCCACCTCATAGGGAAGAAGGGTGGACACGGAATAGTAGTGCATTTCTTCCGTATCGTGTTCACACACTGCCCCTGCCTGATTATAAGTCTGGGCATGAAGGCCGAACTTATAGGCTTCATCAAAGGCCTCCCGGATACAGTCTTTATGTACTCCCTTATAAAAAATCGTTTTTTTCGAATGGGCATCGTAGATCAGCGCCCCGTTGGAAGTGATGGCATAGCAGCCGGGAGACGTCAGTCCCAGTTTTTCCAACTGTTTTGCGGTACTGACCAGGGGCCGGCCGGTACAGACCACAATGGCATGTCCAAGATTTACGGCTTTCTGAATAGCGTCCAGATTTTCCGGTGTGATGCCTTTGCTGTCTGTCAGCAGAGTTCCGTCCAGATCCAGAAATAATATCTTTTTTTCCATAATACAAACTCCTTTTTTGAATCGTTCGTTTTTTATATACGGGAGCAGCGTTTCATATAACTGCCGCCGTTTCATTTTCTTGAATGATTATAGCAGAAATTTTGCAGGAAGTATAGTTTTTCCCGATTTTTCTCATACTACCGGATATGAACAAAAATATTACGGAACTGGAATAAGGAGGTGCCAGAAGAATGGGAATCCGGCTTTCCGAACATTTGGACGAAAATGTGGCGAACTTAAATGAAATTCTGAATCTGGACAGTAATTTTGATATTATCCGTAAAGGGATTACCATAGCAGGGAGAGATGCCTGCATCTATTTTATTGACGGATTTCTGGAGGAGGCGATTATGGAAAAACTTCTGGAGTTTTTCTATAAACTGAAACCCGAGGAAATGCCGATGACGGCAAAGCAGATGATCGATCATGTGGTGCCGTATGTGGAGGTTACGGCGATTGAGGAAGAAGAGCAGCTGATTCAGAGCCTGCTTTCGGGCATTACCTGCCTTCTGATAGACGGCTATGATACCTGCATTGGTCTGGACTGCCGCTCTTATCCGATGCGGGGAGTGGACGAACCTTCCAAGGATAAAGCGCTTCGGGGATCTAAGGACGGATTTGTGGAGACGGTGGTATTCAATACAGCTCTGATCCGGAGAAGAATCCGGAGTCCTAAGCTGTCTATGGAGATCCTCACGGCAGGCAGAACCTCGCGGACGGATATTGTGCTGTGCTATATGCAGGACCGGGTAGACAGGAAGCTTCTCCGGGAAATCCGGGGGCGGATCAATGCGATTAAAGTGGATGCGCTGACGATGAACCAGGAGAGCCTGGCAGAATGTATTTACGATCGGAAATGGTTCAATCCTTTTCCGAAATTTAAGTTTACGGAGCGTCCGGATGCGGCTTCAGCGGCTGTTCTCGAGGGAAATATTGTTATTCTGGTAGATAATTCGCCTCAGGCGATGATTGTCCCTACGTCGATCTTTGATATTGTGGAAGAGGCAGATGATTATTACTTTCCGCCGGTAACGGGATCTTATCTGAGACTTACGCGGTTTTTGATTGCACTTATTACACTGCTGCTGACCCCGGTCTTCCTGCTCCTGTTTCAGAATCCGCAGTGGATTCCGCCATGGCTTTCCTTTATTCAGATTAAGGATGCGATTAATGTTCCGATTGTATGGCAGTTTCTGATGCTGGAACTTGCGATTGACGGTCTCAGACTGGCAGCTATTAACACGCCCAGCATGCTGAGTACGCCTCTCAGTGTGGTGGCAGGTATTGTGCTCGGACAGTTTACGGTGGATTCCGGCTGGTTCAATGCGGAAATTATGATGTATATGGCGTTTGTAGCGATTGCCAATTATACACAGTCCAGCTATGAACTGAGCTACGCGCTTAAGTTTATGCGGCTGATTATGCTGGTGCTTACTTCCCTGTTTGATCTCTGGGGATTTCTGTCCGGACTTCTGATTACGGTTATCGCGATCGCAGGAAATAAGACGATTGCAGGGAAGAGTTATATTTATCCTCTGTTTCCCATAAATCTGACGCAGCTTAAGAAGAGATTTTTAAGGCTGCGGCTGAAGGAGTAGGGGGAGGTAACAGTTCAGAGGGGCAGTGTGATTTTGATTGCTCGTTCTTCACATTTCAAACCTTTTGTGCTATACTTAAAAACAATGTGAACAAATGCGCGAAAGGGATGATATCAATGGACGAAACCATTAGCTTTTCCATTCTGGAAATTGAAAAGACAAAAGATAAACAGGCCATACAGGATGCATACCGCCGTCTGTTAGTGAAGGTGAACCCGGAGGATGATCCGGAGGGCTTTAAGCGCCTTAGGGAAGCATACGAGGCGGCAGGAGCCTATGCGGATCGTCCGGAGGAATTGAAAAAGGTGCCGGAGACGCCGGTGGAGCACTGGATAGAGCGGGTGAGGGAGGTTTATTTCTCACTTTCTAAGCGTCTGGATGCTTCCTGCTGGGAAGAACTTCTAAGAGATGATATCTGTCTTGACCTGGATACAGGTGTGGAAGCCCGGGATGCCCTCCTTGATTTTCTGGCGGACAATTACCGGATAAAGACTGATATCTGGAAAATGATAGACAAGACTTTTGATCTCCAGGAAGAACGGGCGGAGCTTCTGGAAAGATTTCATCCGAATTTCATAGATTTTGTTATGCATCAGTGTCAGAGCGACGACGATTTCCCCTATGAGGAATTTAAGGGAGCGGATGACGCGGATTATGATACTTTCCTGTATCATTACTATGAGCTTTGCCGGAAAAATGACAGCGGAGATGTGGACGGGGCCGCCGGGATTCTGGATACGTTAAAGCACCTGCCTGTTTCCCATCCTTATCTGATGCTGGAGGAGGCAAGACTTGAGAGGAACAGACAGAATATTGCACAGGCCTCCGGATGGATTCACGGTCTTCTGGCTCTGATGGCGGACGATATGCGCAGTCTTGCCTACGGAGGCGAGATCTTCTGGGAAAACGGGGAAAAGGAAGAGGCAAAGGACTGCTTTGAGAAGATTTTAAAAGAATGCCCGACCCATTATATGGCGAATAAATACCTGGCAAAATATTACCAGGAACAGGGTGATCCGAAGAAAGCAAAGGAGTACTGTGTGGAAGCCCTTCGGGTCAGCTCCCAGGAGGAGGCGCTCCTGGAGACCATGCGCGATATCAACCAGAGTCTTATGGCACTTTATGAGGAGCAGGTTGAGAAGGAGGAAGCGTCCGACGAGGATGTGATGGAGCTTGGCTGGTGTTATCTCCAGAATGATCTCTTTGCAAAAGGCATAGCTCTCCTTGAGGGCCGTACCATGGGAGACAGCAGAAAGGCAGAGTACTACAGCCTTCTTTCCAAATGCTATCTGATGGAACAGCAGTATCAAAAGGCCGTGGATGCTGCCAGAGCGTGTATTCCCTGTATTCAGATCGAGGCAGAAGCCAGAGAGGCCGAGGCTGAGGAGGAGCAAAAAGGAAAGCA
Source organism: Lachnoclostridium sp. (assembly GCA_021770065.1). GTDB lineage: Bacteria > Bacillota > Clostridia > Lachnospirales > Lachnospiraceae > Laedolimicola. The sequence continues at coordinate 107,890 of JAETRR010000002.1, forward strand.
GCTTGACAGGATTCCGGGCCGGATTGCCGGAGCCTGTGAGATCATCGCAAAAGCTCTGCATATGCTGGCAAAGCAGGGTGAGCTTTCAGGGGAAGAACAGGCATCCTGCTATGAGGAGGCGCTTAAGGCCATTGACGAGGCACTTAAGCAGGAGCCGGGGAGCAGGAATTACCAGATCGAAAAGGCACAGATCTTCATAGACCTGGAGGAGTATCAGAAGGCCATGGATGTGTGCGATGAGATGGTGGAGGCGGACAGAAATGATTTTTATGCCTACGTCCTGCGCCAGAAATGCTGCTACGAGATGCACAACGGACAGGGGGTTGTGGACAACTTCTACAGTGCAAAGGATATCTATAACGGCTATCCTCAGATTTATGAACTGGCTGCGGATGTATTTGTCCGTTACAGCCAGTATGACGATGCGAGGGGGATCCTGAATCAGGCAAAAGAGGCGGAGGTCGGAAGCCCTAAGCTTGATTTGATTCGTCTGACCATTGCCAGAGAGACATCGGAGAAGGATGAGGAATTCAGGGCGGCCTATGAGGAAGCCAAGAAGCTGGAAGAGAAGTTTAAGGAATACCGGGAAAATGTGTCCGACGAACAGATGGCAGAGCTGTACTATGAGCTTGCGCGCTGCTGCCGGGGCCTTGACCGTCAAAGAGATGCCCTGAAGTACATAGAAAAGGCATGCAGCCTCCATAAGGATAAGCTGTATCTCTGGATTCGCGCCAATACCTTAGCCGATCTCAAGGAACATGACCGCGCAATGGCCGACTATCAGGTCTGCGAGAAGGAATATGGGGAAAATGAACTGGTCTACGAAAATATGGCGCGCTGTTACGGAAGTATGGGCAAGCGGAGCCAGGCCCTTGAGTACTACAAAAAGGTTTTAAAGGTCAATGAGGAAAACCCCAGGGCCAACAGCCGCATTGTGGATATTTATACGGACATTTTAAAGGATACGGGAGATCTGAAATATTTCCATGAGGCGGTTCCCTTTGCCACCCGGCAGCTGGAGCTGGACACTTGCGCCTACTATTACATTGAGCGCGGCCTTCTGTATCTGGAGGCGGGAGAGTGGGATCTGGCGGAAGCGGATTTTCTCAAGGCGGCGGAACTGGAGCCGAAAAATACTTATGCCTACAACAATCAGGGGTGTATCTACAAGTACACGGAGCGGTATGAGAAAGCCATCGAGCTGTTTAAAAAGTCCATTGAGGTGATGGAGGAAAAGGAGACAATCATTGCCTACAGTAACCTCGGGGGAACCTATGAGCGCATGTGCGATTATCAGAGGGCGCTGGAATGGTATCAGAGGGGGAGCCGGGAATTCCCCCAGAACCGCGGAATCCGTAAGGATATCATCCGGGTATATAAGAAAATGCATCTTCTGGAAAAGGCCATGGAGGAGATCAGAAGTTTTTACGGGGAGGATACGGTTTCCTGTTACCTGGAGACAGGCGAGATTTATGTACAGATGAAGCGCTTTGCCAAGGCCATTTCCCAGTATCAGAGTGCGCGGAAAAAGGCGGAGAACGACAACGATGCCTCGGATGCCTGGTGCCATATAGCGGATGTATACCTTTATTATAAGAAAAACCCCAAAAAGGCTCTGGAGATGTATCAGAAGGCCCTGGATCTGAAAAATAAGAACGCCTACGGCTATGACCGCTGCTGCCGCAGTATTATGGAGTGCTACCATATTCTCGGGACGCCGGACAAGGGAATTCCCTACCAGAAGCTTGCCCTGGAATCCATCGGCAGACGCTTCGGACATATTGACAAATATTTAAATGATTTTTATTATAGAAGAAGCCGCCTTTACAACATGGGCGCCATGTACTACTATATCGGCGACCTGGAGATGGCGAAGAAGTATTTCAACCAGATTGAAAAGGCTGCGAAATGCCGCCACTGCAACTTCAAGGAGTGTGAAGACTACTGGGAGGCTATGGGATTCCTGCGTGAAGAGGAAGGAAATCTTGAGGAGGCACTAAACTGCTATGAGAAGGCATGCCGGGAGTCTGTGCGTAACGATTTGAGTATTGCGAAGGTGGAAATGCTGACAAAGAAGCTCAAGAAGCGATAACGGTTCCGGCATTGATTCGGATATGACATCCGGAGCCGGTCCGGATTTGAAAACAAAAAGACATATTGACAGAGACTAGAGGAATATAGCATGATTATTGGAATTGATTTAGGAACAACAAACAGTCTGGCCGCTTATTTTACGGAGGACGGGCCGAAGATTATTCCCAACCGTCTTGGAAAGAATCTGACCCCTTCCATTGTAAGTGTAGATGAAAATGATCAGATTTATGTAGGTGAAACTGCCCGGGAACGCGGACTTTTGTATCCGGGCACTACGGCCCAGGTCTTTAAGCGGAGCATGGGAAGCACCAAGAAGTTTGATCTGGGACACAAGCAGTTTACGGCGGAAGAGCTGTCCTCCTTTGTGCTGCGCTCTCTGAAGGAAGATGCGGAGGCCTATCTGAAGGAAGAGGTGACGGAGGCGGTGATCAGCGTTCCGGCCTACTTTGACGATAAGAGGCGGAAGGCCACCAAGCGTGCCGGGGAGCTGGCGGGCTTAAAGGTGGAGCGCATTATCAGCGAGCCTACGGCGGCGGCCATTGCCTACGGCCTCTATGAAAAGACCAAGAATACCAAGTTTCTGGTATTCGATCTGGGCGGCGGTACCTTTGACGTGTCCATCCTGGAGTTGTTTCAGAATATCCTTGAGGTCCGGGCCGTGGCCGGGGACAATTATCTGGGCGGCGAGGACTTTACGGATGTACTGGAGAAAATGTTCCTGCAGAAAAAGAAGATTGATTTGGATACGCTGGATGCCAGGACGAGGGGAAGCCTGCATAAGGCTGCGGAAGAATGCAAGCTTGGTTTTGCGGACAGCGCCAGATCGAAATTTACCTGTACGATAGACGGAAAGACAGAGGAACTGGAAATCACTCAGAAGGAGTACGAGGAGCAGTGCGAACCCCTTTTGGACAAGATTCGCAAACCTGTCCAGAGAAGTCTTGCGGATGCCCACATTAAGCTGTCGGATATTAATGTGGTAGTGCTGGTGGGCGGTGCAACCAGGCTCCAGGTGGTGAAGAACTTTATCATTAAGCTGTTCCGGAAATTCCCGGACACTTCTGTCCATCCGGACGAGGCGGTTGCCCTGGGTGCGGCCATCCAGGCGGCCATGAAGGAGCGGAACCAGGCGGTAAAGGAAGTGATTCTCACCGACGTGTGCTCCTTTACCCTTGGTACGGAGGTGACGATAAACCGGGGGAACGGCCGTTACGAATCGGGCCATTACTGTCCGATCATTGAGCGTAACACCGTGATTCCGGCCAGCCGGACGGAACGGTTCTATACCCTCCACGATGATCAGAGCAAGATTACCATCAACATCCTCCAGGGGGAGAGCCGTTTTGCAGCCAACAACCTGCTTCTTGGGGAACTGACAGTGAACGTGCCCAAGAACCGTGCGGGAGAGGAATCCGTAGATGTGACTTACACCTATGATATTAATTCCATACTGGAGGTGGAGGTGAAGGTGCTTTCCACCGGGGAGGTGCGCAAGCAGATCATCAAGAGCCAGGAAAACGAGATGACGGACGAGGAAATCAGGGAGCGCATGGAGGAGCTGTCCTATCTGAAGATTCATCCCAGAGATCAGGAGGAGAATAAGCTTCTGCTCCTGCGCTGTGAGCGCCTCTATGAGGAGAGCATGGGGGATACCAGACGGATCATTGATATAGAGATCCGCAAGTTTGAGGAAGTACTCAATACCCGTGACCGTGGGAAGATTGAAGAAGCCAGGGAGGAACTGAAGCAGACGCTTAAGGAGATTGAGGAGGAACTGTAAAATGTCGATTGAGATTGTACGAAAATATTTTGCTTCTTACGGTATGGAGGAACGGATTCTGGAATTCCCGGTGTCCAGTGCCACGGTAGAGCTGGCGGCCCAGGCCGTGGGCTGCATTCCGGCCCGGATTGCAAAAACCTTATCCTTTAAGGTGGGCGAGGAGCCGATTCTTATCGTAGCGGCCGGAGATGCCAAGATTGATAACCGGAAATACAAGGACAAGTTCGGGAAAAAGGCCGTTATGCTCTCACAGGAGGAAGTGACGGAAAAGATCGGCCACGCCGTGGGCGGCGTATGCCCTTTTGGAATTCCGGATACGGTGAGTGTTTACCTGGATGAATCCATGAAGCGGTTTGAGACTGTATTTCCGGCAGCCGGAAGCTCCAACAGCGCCATTGAACTAAATATGGAGGAGCTTATGCGGTATTCCCATGCAAAGGAATGGATTGACGTGTGCAAGGGCTGGCAGGAGGAACAGGGGGCATGAGCCGGTATTTTCCCCTGTTTGTGAATCTGGAAGGAAGGAAGATACTTGTCTACGGGGCAGGAATCATCGGAACCCGTAGAATATTGTCTCTTTTGAAATTTGGCTGTGAGCTTACGGTGACTGCGCCGGAGGCATCGCCGGAGGTGGAGAGGCTGGCGGAAGAAGGAAAGATTCTTTGGAGGAAGTCGGTTTATCATCCGGGGGAGATTGGAAAAGATGCCTGCCTGGTTCTGGCGGCGGCCAGTGATAAAGATATAAACGCGCAGATTGGCGCAGAATGCCGGGAAAAGCAGATCCCGGTGAATGTAAGCAGTGATAAAAGCCTTTGTGATTTTTACTTTCCGGGGCTTGCCGTCAAGGATGAGCTGGTGGCAGGCGTGACGGCCGGAGGAGCGGATCATGGAAGGGCAAAGAAGGCTGCCGGGGAGATTCGGGCTGTTTTTAAAAATCTTTAAATAAACTTACAACATAAAAAAGGACAGGACAAAGGTTATCGGGAAATGAGGCTGAAAGCGCTTGCAGCCTTATTTCCCGATAACCTCTTTTTAAAATTATTGTTTATATCGTCCTTTTTGAGGGGTTTTTGATCTTTTGGCATGAAATTTGCATGTGGGTTTATTGTACAAAAGAAAATAAGGGGACTGAATATTTTATGGCGTATAAGAAAAAAACGGACAAATTAAAAATCGAAAAGCGTGTACTGTTTGTATCATTGGCAGGAAGCATTTTAGTTGCACTGCTGGAAGCTTTTATGGCATATTTTCTGCATTCGAAAACAATTTTAATGGATTTTGTGTTTGCCTGCTTCGATCTGGTTATGATGTACCCGTTTATCGCGCTGATACCTTATCTTTATAAGCCGGTATCCGAGGAACGGCCCTATGGTTTTTCCCAGGTGGAATCCCTGTTTGTATGTATCAAATACGGTGTTCTCCTGACAGTCATTGTAAACCTGATTATTGAAAATGCAAAAGTCCTGCTGGGAGGAGGGCATACGGTAGATGCCGGAGTGCTCGTAGGCTTTGAAGTGATACTGAATATCTTCAGTATTGTTTTGTATTTTGTGCTGCGGCATTTCAGTGAGAAATATGCATCCTCAATTATCAAATCAGAGCTGTATATGTGGAAGGTGGACATTGTAAGTACCTGCAGCATTATCTTTGCATTTGCGGCCCAGCTCGGCCTGCAGAAAACGGCTTACACATTTGTGATTCCTTATATTGATTCTACCGTCGCTATTCTGATAGCCCTGTTTCTGCTGAAAGAGCCGATTGAGCAGATTATAAAGAATCTGAAAGAACTGATCCTTTTTGCCCCTAAGGAAGAGGTGATGGAACAGATACGCCGGGTTGTAGAAGAAAGCATGGAGCAGACCGACTATCTGCTGACTTTTCTTGACGTGATACAGACGGGACGTAAAACCTGGGTGGAAATTTATGTAAAAAGCAAAAATGATTTCATTTCCGTACAGGAGTTTAAGCGGATTCAGAGGAGCGTAAGCAGGCAGTTAGGAGAAATGTTTGATCAAATCTATGTAGAAATAATACCGGAAATAGAAAAAGAAAAAAATGAGACTATAATACAAGGAGGATGAAGTATGGCTTTAGAGAATGTGAAAAAATGTGTAGAAAAGCATGCAGAGAACTATCGGGAAGAAATCTGGAACATCAGTAAGTTCCTGTTTCAGAATCCGGAGACGGGAAATCATGAATACCGTGCGGCGGCTCTTCAATGTGAATTCCTTCGCAAAAACGGGTTCACCGTGGAGGAAAAGGCCGGCGGTCTTGATACAGCCTTTATCGGAACTTTTTCCAGAGGAGAGGGACCGTGCATCGCCATATTCAGTGAGTATGACAGCCTCCCCGGCGAACTGGGACATGCCTGCGGCCATAATTTAATCGCCGCAGCCGCCATGGGGGCGGCCGCAGCTGCAAAGAAGGCCATGGAGGAGCTGGGAATAGAAGGGACCCTGATGCTGGCGGGAGCTCCGGATGAGGAGTTTACAGGGGGAAAAATCACCCTTTTAAAGAAAGGCTGCTTCCGGAATGTAAAGGCGGCCATGGCAGTTCATCCCACAACGGCAAAATCCAGAATCGCAGGGGGAAACCACGCCTACCTGACTTACTCCTGTGAATATAAGGGAAAATCGGCCCACAGTGAAAGCCGTCCGTGGGAGGGAATCAGCGCACAGAATGCAGTCCTGCTTTTCTTCAATGCCCTCGGCTATGCCCGTCAGATGATAAAGGACGGTGTCCGCATCCATGCCTATGTGAGAGACGGAATGCAGCATGAAGGAACGATTTCTTCCTATGCGGATTTGGGGTGCGATATCTCTGCACCTGACATATTTCTGGCGGAGGAAGCTGCCGTGCGTGTGGAACAGTGTTTCCGGTGCGGCGCAGTGGGAACCGGATGCGAGATAGTTCTGAAAAAGGAGGAAGGCTTCAAAAACCGGATTCCCAGCAAAGTATTGGGAGAAATTTTCCGAAGCTACTGTATCTCCTATGGGGAGGATATGATGGAAGGGATGCCGGATGACAGCGGCGGAGAGGATCTTGGAAATGTAAGCCACGTAATTCCGGCCATCAATCCCCACCTTACGGTTTATCCGGAGCAGAAGCTTTCCCTTCACACACTGGAGTTTAAGGAACATGTTCTCACCCCGGAGGGGGAAGCTATGTGTATGCTGGGGGCAAAGGCCATGGCGGCCTCTGCGCTTGAATTGATGCAGAATCCCGGGCTGCTTGATGATGCAGAGGAAGAATTAAAAGACCGCCTTCTGGATTTATATGGGGAGGATTATCCGAAATACAGATAAAGATACACAGTTTATGATAACCGGCTGAGGATGTGCCGGCAGCAGGGAAAGGACAGGAAGGGAGGAAGGCAATGAACCAGGATATGTATATGCGGCAGAGCTTCCGGCAGAAGCCGCAGCTGTCTCCCGGGGTGGTACACAGCATGCAGCTGCTCTCCATGCCGTACACGGCGCTGATTCCCTTCCTGTCCAGAATGACGCTGGAGAATCCGCTTCTGGAGCTTGAAGATTCTGCAGAAGATTTCCCGCTGGAACTGACAGAAGCAGATGATGAGGAGATCTTTACAAAGAGCGGGAGTACAAAAGAGAATCTTCCGGGGCAGGAGTGCTTTGAGACAGAGAGGGAACTTCTGCGCCTGGAGCTTCTTGTATGCGGATATCCCGGGGAGATAGAGGATACGGCCCTTGTGATTCTCGATGAGCTGGATGTACATGGGTACTGGAACGGGGAACCGGAAGAATTAGCCGCCCGCCTGGACGTTGCGGAGGAGACGGCAGAGAAAGCACTCTGCGCGATCCAGAGTCTCAAACCGGCCGGAACGGGCGCGCGCAGTCTTTCTGAATGTCTGGCTCTTCAGATTGATGAGAGCTTTAAGAATGCTTCACTCATACGCCGCCTGGTGCAGGAGGATCTTCCCTGGACGGCAGGAAATCACATACGCCAGATACAGAAAAAATACGGAGTCTCAGCTTCCGCGGCAAGGGAAATGGTATCCTGCGTCCGCTCCCTGAATCCCTATCCTGTCGATCTCGCGGAGAAACACTATGGAGGAACTTATGTATACCCGGAGCTTAAGGTGCATGTAAAAAGGGGAGAAACCAGAGCAGCGTTAAGCCGCCGGTCGGAAAACCTGGTAACTGTCAATGAGAATTATCTTCTGGATTTTCCGCAGGAAATGCTGGACGGGGAGACAAAGCAGTTTTTACGGGAATGCCAAAGCCGTGCCGCAGAGCTTATCGGAAGCCTGCGCCTGCGCGACCGGACCATGGAGAGAGTTCTTAAGGAAATAGCAGCTTACCAGAAGGATTTTTTCCTCTATGGCTTTTCCTGTTTAAAGCCTATGACCCTGAAACAAATCTCAGAGAGGCTGGGGCTCAGCACCTCCACGGTATGCCGCTGTGTGCAGGATAAATATATGGAGACAGACTTCGGGGTAATCGCTTTAAAAAAGCTCTTTTCGGCACAGGTAAAATCGGAAGGAGCCTATAGCTCAGCGGCTGCGGCCCGGGCGGCTATCCGTTCCATACTGGAACAAAAGGGGGAGGATTACAGTGACCGTCAGCTTGCAGAGCTGCTTTCACAGCAGGGAATCCATATTTCACGGAGAACTGTTACAAAATACCGGAATGAGGAAAAGCTTTCAAACCGATCGGGAAGAAGGCAGCATGGAACTTTATAAACGGAACTGGAATAGGAGTGAAAATGAATGGGAGAGGATCGGGAAAAAATTATTCTTGAACTGGTCAAAAGCCGGCAGCCGGAGGAACTTTCCGTAAAAGAGATAGCAGAAGCTCTTGGAATCTGGCAGCAGGAGGCTTCGGCCGCTGTAAGCCATTTGGTAAAGGAGGGGCTTTTAAGGCAGAGGGGAAAATCTCCTGTCCGCTTTTTTCCTGCAGAGGAAGCGCAGAAGGCGGAGGAAGGTCAGCGGCCGTTTTTAAGCATCATAGGAAGCCGGGGAAGCCTTTCCATGCAGATTCAGATGGCCAGGGCCGCCGTATGTTATCCGCCCGACGGCCTTCACATGCTGATTCTGGGGGCGACCGGCGTGGGAAAGACCATGCTTGCCAGGGAAATATGGCGCTATGCCATGGAAGAGCGGAAGAAGGAGATTCCCTTTGTCACTCTCAACTGCGCAGAATATGCGGACAATCCGCAGCTTCTTCTCTCGCAGCTGTTCGGCCATGAAAAGGGAGCCTTTACAGGGGCGGCGGAGAAAAAGACGGGGCTCATTGACCAGGCAGACGGAGGAATCCTGTTCCTGGATGAGATCCACCGCCTGGGCGCTACAGGACAGGAAATTCTTTTTTCGGTCATTGACCATGGGGAATTCCGCAGGCTCGGCGGCATTCGGATGCACAAGGTCCGGCTTCTGCTTTTGTGCGCAACCACCGAGAATCCGGACAGCGCTCTTTTGTCCACCTTTAAGCGCAGGATTCCTGTAGTCATCCAGCTTCCCCTTCTTAAGGAGCGTCCCATCCGGGAGCGCTTTTCGCTGGTTTCCCTGTTCTTTACGCAGGAGGCTGCCCGTATGGGAATTCCCATACGGGTATCCAGAAATGTCCTTGAGTATCTGGTGCTTTTTGAGAGCGACAGCAATATCGGAGATTTGAAGAACGAAGTCCTTTTGACCTGCGCATACGGATATATGGCGGCGAAAAATCAGAAGCCCAAAGAGCTGAAAGAGCTTTGGATTGACAGCAGCATAAGCTCCAGAAGGGGTCATACAAGCCAGATCAAACCGGAGCTCAGGCGTATGTTTGCCAATGTCCTGCCCGAAGAGGGGCTTCTGTTTCTTCCGGGAACAGAATACCCTGCTTTTCCGGAGAAGCCGGAACATGTCTGGAATCCGGATTTTTATGAATCTTTTTCCGGTATGACACAGAATATCCCGGCTATGGAGGGGGCCAGGGATGAACTGTTTAATTATGTTTCTCCCGATGTCTACTCTGCGGCCAATGATCTGCTTGAAGCGGCATCAGAGGAGTTCCAGGAATTTTATCCGCGCAATGTAAGGTATTCCCTGTCCTTTTTCCTGCAGCAGATAAAATCTTATGCCAGGGTGGGAAGAGGGCTTATGGATCAGGCAGATCATTTTATGGGTCAGAAGTATAACCGGGAACATGAATTTTTGACGGCACATTTGGAGCAGCTTCAGAAGCGCCTGGATACGGAGCTGACGAAAGGCGAGATTTCTGCGGTTGCCTTTCTGCTGGGGCAGAGAGGAAAGGAAGAGGGAACCCAGGTGGGAATCGTGGTTGCCGCTTACGGGGAACAGATTGCCTCCGGACTTGCAATGCTGACTCTGCAGGTTCTGTCGGGAACGCCCATTCTTGCCCTGGATTTCCCTCTGGACAGTAATTTTAAGGAGTTCTGGAATTCTCTTCTGGCAGCGCTTAGAAGAGCAGATACGGGCCGCGGCGTAATATTATGTACCGATATTAACCTTCTGTTTTCCAGAGAGGCAGATCTGGCCGCACAGAGCGGCACAGATCTAAAGATCATTCCGGCGGTAAATACGGCGCTTATTCTGGAACTCGGGAAATGTGTAGGTATGCTGGATTTGGATGCAGGGGAACTGAGGGCGCAGATCTGTTCGGAATACAGAGAATACATTGATGCTCTGTTTGAGCCGGCCCTTATGCAGCCGGAGGACAGAAGTGATGCGGCGTCAAAAAAACGCAGTGTCATCATCACCTACTGTGTCACGGGAACCGGAAGCGCAAAGCTGGCCCGGACCCTTCTTCTGGAGCATCCCCAGATCAGCCAGACGGCAGACATTATTCCTCTGGGGATTATGAGCGATCTGAATGCCGTCACCAGAAAATTCGGTTCCCGGCTCCGCCTGGCAGTGGGTTTTCTGGATCCTCATCTGCCCAATGTGCCCTTTGTGGGGCTTGATTCCGTATTTACTTCAGAGGGACTGAACCGGATTCTTCTGTATCTGAGAAACTGGGAGGAGGATCCGGAGGAAGAAGAACTTACGGATCTGCCCAGCATGGAGGAACGGCTGGAAATCGTGGATAAAAATATTAAAAATATTGCGCCGTCCCTGGAGACGGAAAAAGTATCGGAGCAGGCGAAGCGTGTACTCGTTCAGATTCTGGATCATTACCAGGAGAAGCCGGAGGCGGATTTTGCGGTGCGCGTTTATATTCATGTAATTGCCATGTTTGAACGGCTCTCGGTAATGGAAATTTCAGATTCCGCGCCGAAGGTAAAAAAGGAAGCCGGCCGGAGTGAGGAATTTTTTCAATGGCTTTACGGAATTCTGAGCGAGGCCTGTGAAGCCCTGGGGCTGATACTCAATGAAACAGAGGTTTACTATCTGATGATCGTGCTTCCGGAATAAAAATATTACTGCGAACAGTAACATAAAAATTTTATTTTTTGAATTTTGGCATGAATATTGCATGGATAAGGTCAGGTGGAAGGAAGATTTCCGCAAATTCGTCAGAAAGGAGAGGAAGGAAGGCATGAGAATCGAAATGGAATGGGAACAGGTTGTGCCGAAGCTTCCGGGAATCGTACTGTTAAGCCACGGTTCGGCAGCACTGGGTATCCTGGAGAGCGTCCGGCTGATTTATCCGGAACAGAAGAATCTTGCGGCGCTTACGCTGGATATGGGTGATGACACAGAGGAATTTTACCGTGAGATGGAAAAGCTTTACGAGGCATTTCAAGGCAACTGCATTTTCTTTGCGGATTTTAACGGCGGTACGCCATGCAACCAGCTGCGGATATTTCAGATAAGAAATAAAGTGCAGATTTTCGGTGCCCTTGGGTTCAGTATTCCCATGGTATTGTCGGCCATTGACAGCCGGCGCGAAGGATTGGGCCCGGAGGAAATTGCACGGCGTGCAATGGAAGACGGGCATGACGGAATCCAGGGGCTTTGCATGGAAAGAATGCAGTGCTGCGAGGAAGATTAGCACTGAGGGGAAAAGTTGTAAAAGATGGATTCAATCTAAAGTGTATTGGAAGGGATAATACGGAACTGGAATAAGGAGGTCATATGAACAATATTGTACTGGCAAGGGTGGATAATCGTCTGGTTCACGGACAGATTGTGGTGTACTGGAGCAAGGAGGTAGAACCTCACCGGATAGCAATCGTAGATGAAGTTATAGCGAAGGATGATGCCATGAAAATGATTTATAAACTGGCAGCGCCCAAAAACTATAAGATGAGCATTCTTCCGCCCAAAAAATTCATTGATAATCTAAGCAGCGGAAAATATGGAAATGAGCGGATTCTGGTGCTGTTCCAGTCGGTGGAGAGAGCGTGTCAGGCTATAGAAATGGGGCTTGAGATAGAAAGCCTTCAGCTTGGCAATTGTCCGAGGACGGAAGAAACCTTTGCGGCCTGCGATTATATTTTCCTTACGGAGAAGGATTATGCCATGCTGGAAGCTTTGAGCGGAAAAGGACAGAAAATCTACATGCAGAGCACGCCCGGGGACCGCAGAATCCCATTCGAAACGGTAATCGGAAAACACGGAAAAAATTAGGATATTACGGAACTGGAAACAGTAATATCCCACACAGTGCACAAATCGATTTACGGACGCAGCTTTTTGCGGCCGGAAATTGATTTAGATGAGGTGTACTGGAAGGGATATTACGGTACTGGAATAGGAGGTATTGATATGGCTTTAAAACTTGCGATTGCATCAGCACTGTTATACGGTTTTTGCTGGACCCAGTTTTTTTACGCATTTGACTGTGTATTATGGTATTCGGCTCTCATACAGGGCTTCGTATTGGGACTTCTGGCCGGCGATCTGGCTACCGGAATGATTCTGGGAGGGGGAATCACACTTCTGACCATCAGTATGGTTGCATCCGGAGGAATCGAACCTTCTGATATAGCATTTGCCGGAAGCGCGACGATCTCAATTGCGCTTATCAACCACATGGATACGGGAACGGCGCTTACTCTGGCCATTGCCATGGGTCTGATTGGAGAATTCTTTACACCCGTATGTTACACCATAGCAAACGTATTTCCCCATATGATGGACAAGTATGCGGAAAAAGCGGATATAAAGGGTATGAAGCGGACATCCTGGCTCGGGGCCCTCACTATGTTTGTGGTTTCGGCGCCGGTAGCTTTTCTGACGGTTTACCTGGGATCCGGCCTGGTAGATACCATTTTAAATGCAACGCCGGCATGGATTCTCACAGGACTGAATGTGGCAGGAGGCGTTCTCCCTGCTATCGGAATTGCAGTAACTATGAAGATTATCAACCAGCCGAAGCTGACACCGGTATTTGTTCTCGGGTATTTTCTGGTTCAGCTTTTCGGAATTTCCGTTATGGGAGCGGCGATTGTGGGCTTCTGCGTAGTTGCAATTCTGCTTGCGGCAGATTCCATAAAAGCACAGACGGCTGTTACGGCAGATGACGATGATGATTGATTAGGAGGGAATGACAATGACGGATAAAAGAGAACAAGGAACGAAAATCTCGGTTTTAACAAAAAAAGATCTGAAAAAAGCATATTTTAACTGGCATATGTGGGCGGAATCCTGTCATTCCTTTGAGAGAATGCAGGGAATGGCTTTGTGCCGCGCCTTCTGTGATCCTCTGAAAAAGCTTTACGGGGATGATACGGAAGGGCTTAAGCGGGCGCTCAAAAGGGAAAACCAGCTCTTTAACACCGAGGCGCTTATCGGAGCCAGTGTAGTGGGTGCGGCCCTTTCCATGGAGGAATCTATGATGGGAGAGCCGGAGGATGAGAAGGATGAGGCTATCACCAGCGTTAAGGTCGGTCTGATGGGACCCATCGCCGGTATCGGCGACGCCCTGGACTGGACAGTCTTAAAGCCTATTTTCCTGGGAATTGCCTGTGATCTGGCCTTAAAGGGAAGCTGGGTCGGTGCGCTGATTGCAGTGCTCTTTGCCGTTGCATTGTACTATGAAGGCAGCGCAATGTTCCATCTGGGCTATAATCTTGGAAAGAGCACTTTTGCAAAGCTTTTGGGCAGCAGTATTTTCCAGAAGGTGATTCTGCTCGCAGGGGCTATGGGACTCTTTATGATGGGAGCCCTGGGAGCTTCCTACGTGTCTCTGGCAACGCCTCTTGAGATATCCATTTCCGGACAGGATCCGATTGTCCTGCAGGAAGCTATTGATTCCATAGTTCCGGGGCTTCTTCCCCTGGGTGCTATTTTCGGAATCCGGGGCCTGATGAAAAAGACGAACAATTTCGGAATTATCTGTCTTATTATTATCGGGATTTGTCTGCTCGGCTCTTTTGTCGGAATCTTTTAAGCGGAGGAAAGGAGTAGAGAAGAATGCAGGCAGATATCGGTTTGATCGGGCTTGCCGTAATGGGTGAAAACCTGGTTATGAATATGGAATCAAAGGGCTTTAGCGTCGCTGTTTTCAACCGCAGTACAGATAAAGTCAGGCATTTTGCAAAGGGCCGCGGCAAAGGCAGGCGGATTCTCGGCTGTTACAGCCTTAAAGAGCTTGCAGAAAGCCTTAAAAAGCCCAGAAAAATCATGCTGATGATCAAAGCGGGGCAGGCAGTAGATGAGATGCTTGAACAGCTTTTGCCCATACTGGAGCCGGGGGATATTCTGATTGACGGAGGAAATTCCTATTTTGAGGATACCAGAAGGCGGATGAAGTATGTGAATGAAAAGGGCCTGCTGTATCTGGGAATGGGAGTGTCCGGTGGAGAAGAAGGAGCTCTCTGTGGCCCTTGTCTGATGCCGGGAGGCAACCGGGAAGCCTGGGACGCAGTGAAGGATTTGTTAGAGGCCATCAGTGCAAAGGCAGAGGGCGGCGTCCCCTGCTGCAGCTGGGTGGGCAGTGACGGAGCCGGGCACTTTGTGAAAATGGTACATAACGGAATTGAGTACGGAGATATGCAGCTCATCTGTGAGGTGTATCAGCTGATGCGCGACGGGCTCGGGATGTCCGGTGAACAGATGCATCAGATCTTCGCCCAATGGAACGAGACAGAGCTTGACAGCTACCTGGTGGAGATTACCAGAGATATTCTCGGATACAGGGACGAAAACGGGGAGCTGATTGTAGAAAAAATTCTTGACACGGCAGGGCAGAAAGGCACCGGCAAGTGGACGAGCCAGGCGGCCCTTAAAGAGGGCGTTCCGCTGACGCTGATCAGTGAGGCGGTATTTGCACGCTGTACGGCTGCCGCAAGGGAAGAGCGCCTTAAAGCCCATGCTCTGTACAAACGGTCAGTTACGCCTGTCGTGGAAAATAAGGACGTATTTGTGGAGGATTTGCGGAAGGCTCTGTATGCCTCAAAAATCATTTCCTACGCCCAGGGATACGGACTGCTGCGTGCAGCAGCACAGACTTACGGATGGAAGCTGGATTACGGCAGCATAGCTCTTAGCTGGAGGGGCGGATGTATTATCCGCAGTGTATTCCTCGGAAAGATTAAGGAAGCCTATGACAGAAATCCGGATTTGTCCAGCCTTATTCTGGATCCCTATTTTCAGGCGGCTCTTTCGGGAGCTCTGGAATCCTGGAGAAGGGTTGTGGCAGCCGGAGCGTTGAGCGGCGTTCCTCTTCCGGCCATGGGTGCGGCTCTGTCTTACTTTGACAGCTATACCTGTGACCGTCTGCCGGCCAATCTTTTACAGGCACAGAGGGATTATTTCGGTGCACATACCTACGAACGGACAGACAGGCCGAGGGGGATGTTTTTCCATACAAACTGGACGGGAAACTCCGGAAGTACCCAGGCAGGAAATTATGTGGTTTAGAAAGAATTTGTAATAGAGAAGGCAGTCAGGGGCTGCAGCGAAACCGTTTCGCTGCAGCCCCTGACTTTACGATAATGCGGATGCGGCTGTTTTTTGTAAATGTATGATTGCACCCGAACCGGGGAATATGGTATACTCATACAAGAGATGCCCCAAGACAGGCTCTTTTGTTTACCGAATCATTTTACAGTATTTCATAAAGCAGACAATAACAGGAAAAGAGGTTTTTATAGTATGGATATGAAGATAAGGCCCCGCCGCCTGCGTACAGGTGCCTTTCTGCGGAAAATGGTCCGTGAGACGCGCATGGACAAAAGCTCTCTGATTTACCCCATGTTCATCAAGGAGGGAACCGGAATAAAGGAAGAGATTCCTTCCATGCCGGGTCAGTACCGCTACAGTATCGACCGGATGCCATATGCTCTTGAGAGGCTGCAAAAAGCAGGAGTAGGCAGTGTCATGTTTTTCGGCATCCCTGCGAATAAGGATGCCTGCGGCAGCGGAGCCTATGCAGAGGACGGCATCGTACAGAAGGCCTTCCGGGAAGCGAAAAAAGAGTTCCCGGATCTCTACTGTATCGGCGATGTGTGCATGTGCGAATACACCTCCCACGGCCATTGCGGAATTCTAAGGGGCGAGTATGTGGACAATGACAAAACCCTGGACTATCTGGCAAAAACTGCCCTTTCCCAGGTGCAGGCCGGTGCGGATATGGTAGCCCCTTCCGATATGATGGACGGCCGCGTGGGAGCCATCCGTTCCCTGCTGGATGCGAACGGATACCAGGAGACCCCGATTATGTCCTATGCCGTAAAATACGCCTCCGCTTTTTACGGCCCCTTCCGGGATGCGGCAGGCAGCGCCCCGGCCTTCGGCGACCGCAGATCCTATCAGATGGATTACCACAACAGCCGGGAGGCCGTGAAAGAAGCGTTGCTGGACGTAGAAGAAGGTGCGGATATCATTATGGTAAAGCCCGCCATGAGCTATCTGGACATCATTGCAGAGGTAAAGAATGAGATTCACCTTCCCACAGCGGCCTACAGCGTCAGCGGAGAATATGCCATGATAAAGGCAGCCTCTTCCCTGGGCTATGTGGATGAAGCGGCAATCATCTGTGAGACAGCCGCAAGCGCCTACCGGGCAGGCGTGGATCTGTATCTGACCTATTTTGCACCGGAAATTGCAGGATTTATGGATGAGGGGAGAATCGGATAATGACAAAATCAGAAATGCTTTTTGAGCGGGCAGTAAAGCGCATACCGGGCGGAGTTAATTCCCCGGTCCGGGCCTTCGGTTCCGTAGGAGAGACGCCCCGGTTCATCGCTTCTGCAAAGGGTTCCCGTCTGACCGATGCGGACGGAACGGTCTATCTTGACTATGTGGGTTCCTGGGGCCCTATGATTCTGGGACACAGCCATCCGGCGATACTGGAGGCAGTAGAGCAGGCGTGTAAAAAAGGCTTAAGCTTCGGCGCTGCCACCGAGGCGGAGGTGGAGATGGCAGAGCTTATCTGCAGCATCGTACCCTCCGTCCAGATGGTTCGTATGGTGAACTCCGGAACCGAGGCAGTTATGAGTGCAGTCCGGGCAGCCAGAGGATATACAGGAAGAAATAAGATCATAAAATTTGCCGGCTGCTATCACGGACATTCCGATGCCATGCTGGTCAAAGCAGGTTCCGGTGCGATGACGGCAGGCGTGCCTGACAGCGCCGGCGTCCCTTCCGGCTGTACCGAAGATACACTGACTGCCGTTTACAATGATTTAAAGAGCGTAGAGAAGCTCTTCGAACTCTGTGGGAAAGAGATTGCAGCCGTCATTGCAGAGCCGGTAGGAGCCAACATGGGCGTAGTCCTTCCGGAGGACGGATTCTTAGAGGGGCTGCGCCGCATCTGTTCGGAGCACGGAAGCCTTTTGATTTTCGATGAGGTGATAACAGGATTCCGCCTGAGCCTTTCCGGAGCGCAGGGCTTCTATGGCGTTGAGCCGGACCTGACAACCTTCGGCAAGATCATCGGCGGCGGCATGCCGGTGGGCGCCTACGGCGGCCGCAGGGATGTGATGGAGATGGTAGCTCCGGCAGGTCCCGTCTACCAGGCCGGAACCTTAAGCGGCAACCCGGCAGCAATGGCTGCCGGACTGGCCCAGATCCGGCTTCTCAGAGATACATCGGGCTTTTATGAGAAGCTTCACGAAAAGTCTGACCGCCTGTTTACAGGGATGAAGGAAATATTAAAAGAGGCAGAGAGCCCTTATCAGCTGAATCATATAGGTTCTCTGGGCTGTCTGTTCTTTACGGGGCAGCCGGTGCGTGACTATGCTTCCGCAAAAACCTCGGATACGGAAGCCTTTGCCCGGTATTTTTCCCACATGCTTAAGGAAGGAATCTATCTGGCGCCCTCGCAGTTTGAGGCCATGTTCGTATCTGCGGCAGTCACGGAGGAAGAGATTGACGAGACACTGGCGGCAGTCCGCAGGTATTTTTTATAGCAGAGAATACAGAATGAATGCAGAGCAGGCCGCTTAGCGGCTGATTTTGAAGACATGATAATGGAGGAGAAAATGATGGACAAGAAAAAATATGTAGCCTATGTAGGAACCTACACCCACGGAAGCAGCGAGGGAATCCATCTGTTTGATATGAATGTGGAAGAGGGAACCATGACCGAGCGGAAGGTCATTCCTATCAACAACCCGTCCTACATTAAGCTATCCCATGACGGAAAACACCTGTATTCCATTTCCGATGAGGGCGTGCGCTCCTTTACCATACAGCCGGACGGAGATCTGGATCCATTAAACTGCGCCAGTGTGGAAGGCATGCGCGGCTGTTATCTTTCCACGGATCAGGAAGACAATTACCTGTTCGTAGGCGGCTGGCATGACGGAAAAGTAACCGTGCTCCGCTTAAATAAAGACGGAAGCGTAGGAGAGATCACCGACGGCATATTCCACAAAGGCCTGGGCAGCGTAGCCGAGCGGAACTTCCGCCCCCATGTAAACTGCGTCAACCTGACCCCGGACGGCAAATACCTCTGCGCCGTAGACCTGGGAACCGACCAGATCAAAATCTACAAATTCGACTACCGCACCGGAAAAATTTCTCTGGCAGATCTCCTGATGTGCGAACTCAACTCCGCCCCCCGGATCATCAAATTCAGCCGCGACGGAAAATTCGCCTATGTAATCAGCGAGCTGAAAAACTACATCACCGTATACAAATACGACGGAAGCGGAAAGAACCCCTCCTTCGAGCTCATACAGACCGTTCCCACACTGAATGAATATCATTCCGCCACCAGCGCCGCCAGCGCCCTGCGCTTTTCGAAAGACGGCACCAAAGTACTGTGCACCAATGCCGGGGACAACACCGCCGGAATCTTCCACGTAGACAAAGAGACAGGACTTTTAGAGAAGATCTGCATCCTTCCCATCAGCGGCGACTACCCCAAAGCCGGCGACTTCTTCCCGGACAACCGCCGCCTTATATCCTTAAACCACGAGAGCAACAGCATCACCATATTTGACATCAACTACGAGAAAAAATACTTCACCATGAAAGGAAAACCCATCCCCATCGAGACCCCGAACTGCATTCTGGTCTCCGAAATACAGGAATAAATTCATCTCCTGTCCACCTTTTGCAAAAACAAGTATAATTCCACATATACGACACACCCCCAAAACCAGGGGAGAATGAAAAACCGGGCGGCAGGCTTTTCCGATATCAAGTGTCCGGCTGTTCACGCACACGCCGTCTGATATGGGCAGACATTACCCCAAAAGCCAAAATTCCGAAAGAAACATAAAAAAGGTAATGTCTGACCAGAGCAGACGGCGTGTGCGCGAACCGTCCGAACACGGATATGGAAAAGTCTGCCGCCCGGTTTTTCATTCTCCCCGTCCCCCACCCAAACATTGTACCACGAAAAGTACAAATATTTACAGGACAGGACTTGAAAAAAACATACAAAACGCATAAAATAGAACATAGAATTGCTCACATACCACAATAGAAAAGGAGAATGGATTATGAATTTCGTAGTTGAAACATCCGCACGCCACGTGCACGTAACACAGGAGGATCTGGAGACCTTATTCGGAAAAGGTTATGAGCTGACCAAGAAAAAAGATCTCTCCCAGCCGGGCCAGTTCGCCTGCAACGAAAAAGTAACCATCGTAGGACCCAAAAAAGAAATGGCAGCCTCCATTTTAGGCCCCGTAAGACCCGAGACCCAGATTGAGCTCTCCCTCACAGATGCGCGCTCCATCGGCGTAACGGCCCCTGTCCGTGAGTCCGGCGACGTAGCAGGAAGCGGCGCCTGCAAGCTGGTAGGACCTGCAGGAGAAGTAGAGCTGAAAGAAGGCGTAATCGCGGCAAAGCGCCACATCCATGCAACTCCCGAAGATGCCGAGAAGCTTGGCGTAAAGGATAAAGACGTAGTATCCGTAAAAATCGACACCGACGGCAGAAGCCTGGTATTCGGCGACGTTGTCGTCCGCGTAAGTCCCAAGTACGCACTGGCCATGCACATTGACACCGACGAGTCCAACGCGGCAGGCTGTGCAGGAACCGTATACGGTGAGATTGTTAAGTAAATCATAAAATAAGGGAGAATACATAATCATGAAAATTTTAGTATTAAACTGCGGAAGCTCATCCTTAAAATATCAGCTCATTGATATGGAGAACGAGAGCGTAATGGCAAAGGGCCTCTGTGAGAGAATCGGAATCGAGGGCTCCAAGCTGACTCACAAGGCAAATGACAAAGAGATGGTAGTAGAGCAGCCCATGCCGAAGCACACCGAAGCGATTTCCCTGGTAATGAAAGCACTGGTAGATCCCGAGTACGGCGTATTAAAGGACACGGCGGAGATCTCCGCCGTGGGACACCGTGTACTTCACGGCGGCATGAAGTTTACGGAATCCATCGTAGTAAACGAGGATGTAAAGAACGTAATCCGCGAGTGCTTTGACTTAGGACCCCTTCACAATCCGGCAAACCTGATGGGAATCGAAGCCTGCGAGGAGGCTATGCCCGGCGTACCCAACGTAGCGGTATTCGATACCACCTTCGGCATGGCAATGGAAGAAAAAGCATACCTCTATGCCATTCCCCATGAATACTTCGAGAAATACAGCATCCGCCGCTACGGCTTCCACGGAACCAGCCATATGTTCGTATCCGGCGAGGCTATTAAGTTCGCGGGCCTCGATCCCGAGAAGGGCAAAGTAATTGTATGCCACTTGGGCAACGGCGCCAGCATTTCCGCATCCATCGGCGGCAAATGTGTAGATACATCCATGGGCCTGACCCCGTTGGAAGGCCTTATCATGGGAACCAGGAGCGGTGACGTGGATCCGGCCGTTCTCCAGTTCATCTGCAACAAAGAAGGCAAAGATATAAATGAGATGCTGAACATTCTGAACAAGAAGTCCGGCGTACTCGGCATGAGCGGCGGCGTATCCAGCGACTTCCGCGACATTGAGAAGGCAAAATCCGAGGGCAATCACCTGGCAGAGGTAGCTCTGGAAGCATTTATCTACCGCGTGGCAAAATACATCGGTGCATACACGGCAGCCATGAACGGTGTAGATGCCATCGCATTTACCGCAGGTGTGGGCGAGAACGATATGAAGACCCGTAAGGCCATCTGCAGCTACTTAGGTTATCTGGGCGTAGAGATTGACGACGAGGCCAATAACTGCCGCGGAAAGAACCAGATGATCTCCACGGCAGATTCCAAGGTAAAGGTAATGATCCTGCCCACCAACGAGGAGCTGGCAATCGCAAGAGAGACGCTGCGCCTCACAAAATAGCAGGGTTTCTGCGGACCCTTAGTTGGACAAGGGGACACACGTCCCGTCCGTTAAAAGACGGTACCTGGGGCGTGTGTCCCTTTGTTTCGCTGAGGGTTAATTATATTAAAATATATTCTTTGAATAGAATTGTGTTTGGATTTTTCACAAAAAGGATAAAAAATGTCATTTTACGGACTTTTGATACTAACTGCTTTCATTTTCATACGTATGATTCCGGAATTGACTTCCTTGATTATTATCTTTGATCCGGAATATGTAGACCGGGACAGATACAGAAAGGCTCCTGCCTGGCCGTTTGTCATAGTCAGCAGCGGAATTAATTTTGCAGTGTATTTTCTGGTGCATTACAGAACCTTCCATATCTGGAATATAGCAGAGACTGTTTTAAAAATTGTAAAGCTGGAGGTGCCCTATCAGAGCTGGCCCTATTTTACAAAGTCTTTTTTGTTATGCATGACGGCAGGAATCGGAACGGGCATTCTGCTGAGATATATGCGGAAGCATTTCCCGGGGACGGCATATGGACAGAGAGAGCTTTCTATGTCCGGTAAAGCCGTATCTATGCTGCTGGTGTCAGTAACAGCGGCGGCATCTGTTGTCTGTTACGGCGTAAAGGCTTCCGGTATATCCCGGCTGGTGATAAATGAAATATGCAGTAAGAACCAGGGAATATTTCTGGATAAAGATGAGACGGTAAGCGATTATGTGGAACTGTACAACAGCGGTTCGTTTCCTTATCTTGTCTCCGGGATTTATCTGTCAGATGATGCAGAACAGCCGGAAAAATATGAAATTCCCCAGAGGATCCTTTACCCTGGGGAATACCAGGTCGTGGTATTGGATGAAAATGCTCCGTTTCAGATATCGGATTCCGGTGAGACGCTCTGTTTGTCCCTGGAGGGACAGCTTCTGGAGCAGATTGACTGCGCAGCCTTGACGAAAGACTGCTCTTACAGCCGGCTTTCTGACGGAGGCGACGTCTGGGAGGTGCGGACATGTACGCCGGGCGAGGACAACGGAACATCTCATCCGGTTTTGTCTGCCCCCGTATTTTCCTGCGAAGGGGGATTTTATACAGATGAATTTGATCTGGAGATTTTCTGCGAAGAGGGAGAAACCGTTTTTTATACCTTAGACGGAAGTGTCCCTTCTGCAGCATCGAATCGCTATCAGGGCGCAATACATATCAGTGATGCAAGTGAAAATGAGAATATCTGGAGTATGCGCGAAGACGTGTCTGCCGGATTCCTGGAAGATTCTTCTTCCGATTTTGAGAGTCCCGATCATCTGATAGATAAATGTACGGTGCTCCGTGCCGTCTGCATTGACGGAGAAGGAAATCAGAGTCCTGTGGCTTCTGCAACGTTTTTTGTGGGATTTGATCGCAAGGAAGGATATCGGGGAATGAATATTCTGTCGATTATGACAGAGCCGGATAACCTGTTTGAGTACAATAAAGGCATTTACGTGCTGGGCAGCACGTACGATATCACCAGGGCCTATGATGCAGAACAGTGGTATGCAGATCTCTGGTGGTGGCAGAGCGCCAATTACAGAAAGCGCGGACGTGACTGGGAGAGGGAAGCCTGCCTGCAGTTTTTTGATGCGGGCGGAAATCTGATTCTGACGAAGGATGCGGGAATAAGGATACAGGGTGACGGAAGCAGATGGAGACTGCCCAGAAGCCTGAATCTTTATGCAAGAGATGAATATGACGGAAATAACCGGTTTGAAGCAGATTTCTTCGGCAACGGTTATGAACCGCAGAGGATGACGCTTTTTTCCGGGAGTGATGATAATATTTTGAAATTAAAAGATTATCTGGCTGCATCGGTTGTCGCAGACAGAGGGATCTCCACGATGGACTTTGTGCCTTACGTGCTGTTCCTGGACGGGGAATACTGGGGATGTTACTGGCTGATTGAAAAATATGACGAAGAATATTTTGCCTATCACTATGGTGTGGACAGTGACAATGTACTGATGGTGAAAGATGACGCTCAGGAGAAAATAGCAGTGGGAAATGCGGAGGATGAGATTCTCTATGACGATATGTATGCATTTGTTACAGGCTCAGATTTTACGAAGGATGAGAATTACCGGAAGATATGCGAACTGATTGATGTGGATGATTACATTAATTACTGCGCGGCAGAAGTGTATATAGCCAATATGGACTGGCCGTACAATAACTATGGATTCTGGCGGACAAGAACAGCAGAAGAAGGCAGCGCCTGCTCAGACGGAAAATGGCGGTGCATTTTGTTCGATGTGAATGATCCGGGAACTATGAATCCGGAAAATGCAGAATTTGATTTATTTGGAAGAACCGTGGCAAATGATCCGATGTTTTCCAATATGATGGATAATCCCGAGTTTGCCCGGAAATTTGTCTCAAAAATCCTGGAAATGGCGGACAAGGAGTTCCTGCCGGAAAATATCAATGCTTTTATTGATGATTACAGAGAACTGATGGAAGAACCGCTGGCAAAGGAGTATGAGCGTTTTTACGGAAAAAACAGTGACAAACCGGAAGAATTCGAGGAAGAGCTTCAGAATATAAGGGATTTTTTTGAAGGAAGATATGTGTATATCAAAGATTATTTTGAAAATTACGAAGTCCGCAAGGAAGGATTCTGACAGAGATTAACGAGGGATGAAGTATGCCGGATAAAAGAAGAAGAAAAAAGAAAAAAAGAGAGACCGGGAATATGCGTATATTATCAAAGCAGTCTTTCGCAGAGCAGAAATATATATCCGTATCACTGGTTTTATCAATAGGCATCTGTCTGCTGATTATGGGTATCAGCCTGTCGGGAGCGGTCCGGGCAGAGGAACGTGAAGTGATGGAAGCCGTCAGCAGTTCTGTGGAATATGAGCCCGTCTATCCATCTACAAGAGCGGACTTAAATACAGAAATAGAAAATGCCGCAGAGATTGATTTGTCCGAAACCGATATGAATTATACGATAACAGATGCGGGCAGTTATGTATTATACGGAGACTATGAGGGACAGATCTGTGTGGATGCGGAAGAACAGATTGTACACCTGTTTCTGAAAAATGTGAATATCGTTTCGCCTTCCGGACCGGCCATCGATATCCGGGCTGCAGGGAAGGTTATCATTACTTTGATGGACGGTACTTCAAACACCATTCAGGATAAAGCATATTACCGCAAGAGGGATGAGGGTGACGCAGCAATTTACAGCACCTGTGATTTGACGTTTAACGGAGGCGGAGTCCTTACGATACATGGCTTTTATGATAAAGGGATTCACTCCAGGGATATCGTAAAGATTCTGGGAGGAGAGGTTGCCATTCAGGCAAAGGGGAATGGTATCCAGGGAAATGACGGCATGCGCATCGAACCTGCGGCCCTTTCTGTCGAGAGCGAAGGCTGCGGCCTGTACAGTAAGAAAACAGGAAATGAGAACAAAGGGACAATTGAGATTACCGGAGGAGATATACGCATCATTGCAGGACAGAATGCAATATCTTCATCCAATAATCTTTATGTAAATAACTGCTCCCTCTTTAGCAATTCTGTGCTGGATGCTTTTCATGTATCAGGCAGCGCGCATTTGACGGAGGGCTGTATAGAAGATGAATAGGTACAGGCATGAATACAAATATATGATTAACAGAATGGAGGAAGATATTCTCGTTCTGCAGGCAGAGGGGATTCTCGAAAGAGACTGTCATACGGATCCTGGCGGTGCTTATATAGTCAGAAGCCTGTATTTCGACGATTACGATGACAGCTGTTATTTTGACAATGAGAGCGGCTCTGATCTGCGTTCCAAATTCCGGATGAGGTATTACAACAGTGAAGCGGACTACGTGCGGCTGGAGAAAAAGAGCAAAATCCGCGGCATGACCCGGAAAGAATCCTGCATATTGGATCCGGAAGAGTGTGAACAGCTTGCAGAAGGCAGAATACCTGAGATAAAGCCGGAGCTGTCAGAGAAAAAGAAGCAGATGTTTCTGGAAATGCAGTTTCGCAGCATGATTCCAAAGGTGATTATTT
This sequence comes from Lachnoclostridium sp., assembly GCA_021770065.1. Lineage (GTDB taxonomy): Bacteria > Bacillota > Clostridia > Lachnospirales > Lachnospiraceae > Laedolimicola. The sequence continues at coordinate 133,390 of JAETRR010000002.1, forward strand.
CATATGAACGAATTCCGTTTGTGTATGCGGCCGGGAATGTCCGCGTCACCTTTGACAGAAGCATCACATCTTCCGGCGATACAAACCATTTCCTGGATGGAATATATCCGGAGCGGCCGGTCTTACAGCCGGGATACAGTATTTTAGAGGTAAAATGGGACGAACTGCTTCCTTCCCTGATCAAGGATGTTATGCAGCTTAACAGCTTACAGTGGACTGCATTTTCAAAATACTATATGTGCAGAATGTATCATCTGTAGGGGAAGCCGGGCGGGCCTGCAGGAATAAAAATACAAGGGAGAATCATTATGGGAATAAGAGAAATTTTAAAAGAGAGTTTTATAGAAGGATACGCTTCGGGAACTTTAGAGATCGGCAGTATCTTTATCTGTATTCTGTCTGCAACAGTCATTGCCGCATATATCTATATGCTTTACAAAAATATAAACAAAAATTCTTTTTATAACCGCAGCTTTAACCTGTCTCTGGTGACAATTGCAATTGTTACTGCGGCGATCATTTTAACCATTCAGTCCAATATTGTCGTATCTTTGGGTATGGTTGGCGCGTTATCCATCGTGCGCTTCCGGACGGCAATCAAGGATCCCATGGATCTGGCATTTTTATTCTGGTCTATCAGTGTGGGAATTATCTGCGGAGCCGGATTTACCGTGATCGCAATCATCACATCGGCGATGCTGACTATCGTAATTGTTGTTTTTTCCATGCTGCCGGAATCAAGAAAGGCGCTGATTTTAGTTATCAATGCATCGTCCTATAAAGAAGAGACCAGGATTATGCAGATTGTAAATGAAAGCTGTCAGTATGCAAGAACCAGGGCAAGGAATATATCGAAGACAAATCTGAATCTTGCAGTCGAAGTCCGGGTGCAGGAACAAAAGGAATTAATTGAAAAACTGATGAGTCTGGATAGTATTGTAACGGCATCTCTGGTAGAGCAGAGCGGCGATGTGACAGTTTAACAACACGGTTCATCCTTTTATAATACAGGAATAAAAAATGTCATTTTATGGAATTTTGATACTGATATTTATATTTTTCATACGGCTTCTTCCGGAGATCATAACGCTGGCCGTTTCTTTTGATGCAGAATTTGCATACAGGGATAAGCATGCAGAGTCCCGCATGTTTATCCTGCTGGCTGCAGTCAGCAGCGGTTTTAATTTTACAGTGTATCTGTTGCTTCATTACAGGAGTTTCCACAGTTGGAATCCGTTAAGGACAATTTTAAATATTGCAGGAGGAAATCTGTTTTTTGAGGACTTTTCCTATTTTACGGAATCCTTCCTGCTCTGCATGACGGCAGCGGCTGCGGCAGGCGCGGGATTAAGGTATCTTCTGAAGAAACTTTTTTTAAGAACATATGGTCAGGGAGGCCTCTCCGGCCGGTGCAAAGCGGCAGTTCTGCTGTCGGTATCCGTAACGGCTGCGGCATCCGCCGCCTGTTATGGTGTAAGAGTATCGGGGATATCCAGGCTGGTAATCAATGAAGTGTGCAGCAAAAATTCAAGTGTATTTCTGGATGGCCGGGAAACAGCCAGCGATTATGTGGAGCTGTACAACAGTGGATGGCTTCCGTACAATGTTTCAGGGGTTTACATGTCGGATGACGCGGATGATTTGGAAAAATATGAGATTCCCTGTAAAGTTCTGAAGCCTCGGGAGTACCAGATTGTTCTGCTGGATGAAAATGCACCCTTTCAGATATCGGATTCGGGCGAAACGATTTATCTGTCCTGCAGAGGGCAGCTGCTTGATCAGATTGAATGTGCGGCATTGGGTAAAGACTGTTCTTACAGCAGACTCTTGGACGGAGGCAGCGATTGGGGGATCCGGACATGTACGCCGGGAAAAGATAATGAGACATCGTATCCTGTTCTGTCGGCTCCGGTATTTTCCCATGAAAGCGGATTTTATGCAGATGATTTTGAACTGGAGATTTTTTGTGAAGAGGGAGAAACAATCTTCTATACTTTAGATGGAAGCGTGCCTACGAAATTCTCTTTTCGTTATCAGGGCCCTATCCATATCAGTGATGCAAGTGAAAATGAAAATGTCTGGAGTATGCGCAAAGATGTGTCGAATGGATTCCTGGACGGCGCGGGCTATAAGACTCCCGATTACCTGATAGACAAATGTACAGTGCTGCGTGCTGTAAGCGTTGATAAAGCGGGAAATGAGAGTCCCGCTGCTTCTGCTGCATATTTTGTTGATTTCGCTGATAAAGAAGGTTATCAGGGAATGAATATTGTATCTATTATAACAGATCCGGATAATCTTTTTGATTATGATACGGGCATCTATGTAATGGGCCGTGCGTATGATTTCAGCAGGGATTATGATGCAAAGCAGTGGTACGCGGATGTCTGGTGGTGGCAGACGGCGAACTACAGACAAAGAGGGCGCGATTGGGAAAAAGAAGCCAGCCTGCAGTTTTTTGATACGGAAGGAAAGCTGCTTCTGGCAAAGGAGGCCGGAATACGGATACAGGGAAACGGGAGCAGGGGCAGGGTTCCAAGAAGCTTTAATTTTTATGCAAGAAACGAGTATGACGGAAATAACCGGTTTGAAGCGGACTTTTTCGGCACTCAGTATGAACCGCAGAGAATGACTCTTTTTGCGGGAAGCGATAATAATCTGCTGAAATTAAAAGATTATCTGGCGGCGGCAGTTGTTTCGGACAGAGAATTTGCGGTAATGGATTATGTGCCCTATGTGATGTTTCTTGACGGAGAGTACTGGGGATGTTACTGGCTGATTGAAAAATATGACGAAGAATTCTTTGCGTATCATTTCAATGTGGATAAAGATAATGTAATCGTGATCAAGGACAGTATCTATGGAAAGCTGGCTGTCGGGAATGAGGAAGATGAAAAGCTTTATGATGACATGTACGCATTTATTACAGAATCGGATCTTTCTGTTGACGATAATTATCGGAAAGTATGCGAACTCATAGATGTGGACAGCTATATTGATTACTGTGCGGCAGAGATCTATATAGCCAATCTTGACTGGCCGGATAATAATTTCGGGTTATGGAGAACGAGGACAGTAGAAGACAGCCCTTATTCTGACGGAAAATGGAGATGGTTTCTGTTTGATGTGAATAACGCAGGTGTTATGGCGTCAAAAAATGCGGAATCTGAATTATTTGCAGACGTGCTGAAAGACGATCCGATGTTTTCCAGCATGATGAGGAACGATGAATTCAGCAGGGAATTTGCCTCAAGAATTCTGGATATGGCAAATAAGGAATTTCTGCCGGAACATATAAATGCATTTCTTGATGAATACAGGGAATTGATGGAAGAGCCGTTGAAAAAAGAGTATGAGCGGTTCTATGGAAGAGATAATGATAAATTATCAAAATTTGAGGAAGAACTTCAGGATACACGCGATTTTTTTGAAAAGAGGTATGTTTATATCACAGATTATTTTGAGAACTATGCCCGTGGGGCATCCCGTTGATATATACTCTTTTAGGACGGCGGACTTCGGTCGGCAATGTTTAGCTCGCTTTGATGGATGTGGGATTGTGAGCATTTTTAATTAAACACTTGACAATTCCGGTATGCCTGTTATAAAATAAATGCCGATAGATAAACATAGTTAAATGCCATGAAGGTGTTAAGTAGATGATTTGTCTTCTTCCAGAGAGGGAATGTCACCGGCTGAAAGCAGTCCCAAGTTCAGAAAATCATTGAATTTCCCACCGGAGCAGCGCTGCTGAAGTTCGGGTAAGCAGCGACGTCACATGCACGTTACGCACAGAATGAGAGCCTGTCAAAGGACAGGAATCAGGGTGGTACCGCGGATATCAGCTTCGTCCCTACAAGGATGAGGCTTTTTTTGCGCGCAGCCATTGAGCCACGCACAGAATTGTATAAGAAGCCCCAGAAAAGCTTGCTTGGCTGGGGCTTCTTATACAATTCTGTATGCGGCGAAAGCCGCGACCCACAGGAAGCATAGCTTCCTGCGGGTGAGTGTGGCGGAGTAAAAAAGAATGAAAGAAACACCTTACAGGTATCCCTTTATGCACAAAAATATGTGCAGATCAAAGAAAGGAAGATTCATATGAAAGAAAAATTGCAGAAAATTCGTGAGCATGCCATGGCGCAGATTCAGTCGGCGGAAAACTTAAATACACTGAACGACGTGCGTGTGGCGATTCTCGGAAAAAAAGGAGAATTAACCAGTGTCCTAAAGGGAATGAAGGAGGTTGCCCCGGAGGACCGTCCCAAAGTAGGCCAGCTTGTGAACGAAACCCGTGAGGAGATTGAACGGGTTCTGGAGGAAGCCAGGAAGAAAATGGAGGCTTTTGTCCGTGAGGAAAAGTTAAAAGCGGAAGTGATTGACGTGACTCTTCCGGCCAAAAAGAATCGTGTAGGCCACCGCCATCCCAACACCATCGCTTTGGAGGAGGTAGAGCGGATCTTTATCGGTATGGGCTATGAGGTGGTGGAAGGACCGGAGATTGAATACGATCTCTATAATTTTGAAAAACTGAATATTCCCGACGGCCATCCGGCTAAGGATGAGCAGGATACTTTTTATATTAATAAGGAGATCCTGCTGCGTACCCAGACCTCACCCTGTCAGGCGCGTGTGATGGAGCAGGGAAAGCTTCCGATCCGTATGATTGCACCGGGCCGTGTATTCCGTTCCGATGAGGTGGACGCAACCCATTCTCCCTCTTTCCATCAGGTTGAGGGCCTGGTGGTAGATAAAAATATTACGTTTGCAGATTTAAAGGGAACTTTGGAGGAATTTGCCAAGGAGCTGTTCGGGCCGGAGACCAGAACCAAGTTCCGTCCCCATCATTTCCCGTTCACGGAGCCCAGCGCAGAGGTAGATGTAAGCTGCTTCAAATGCGGAGGAAAGGGCTGCCGGTTCTGTAAGGGAAGCGGATGGATCGAGATCCTGGGATGCGGCATGGTACATCCCCATGTATTGGAAATGTGCGGCATCGATCCGGAGCAGTACACAGGCTTTGCTTTCGGCGTAGGGCTGGAGCGTATTGCGCTTCTGAAATATGAGATTGACGATATGCGGCTGCTGTATGAGAATGACATTCGGTTTTTAGGACAGTTTTGATATTATTCAGCTATGTGGAATCGAACGTGCATGGCGTACGGGATTCATCGAGAAATTTTTAGGAGGAAAATATGGATACATCATTATCATGGATTAAAGCATATGTGCCGGAACTTAATGTAACGGCACAGGAATATACAGATGCAATGACCCTTTCCGGAACAAAGGTAGAGGGCTATAGAGCTTTGGATGCGGATCTGGAAAATATTATCATCGGCCAGATTGTAAAGATTGAGCGTCACCCGGATGCAGATAAACTGGTGGTATGCCAGGTAGACGTGGGAGGAGAAGCTCCCGTTCAGATCGTAACGGGCGCCCCCAATGTAAAAGAGGGACAGAAGGTTCCGGTGGTTTTGGACGGCGGCCGTGTGGCAGGCGGTCATGACGGCAAGCTGACGCCGGGCGGAATCAAGATCAAAAAGGGCAAGCTTAGAGGCGTAGAATCTAATGGCATGATGTGTTCCATTGAGGAGCTGGGCCAGACCAGAGAGATGTTCCCGGAGGCTCCGGAGCTCGGCATCTACATTTTCCCGGATGATGTCCGGGTAGGGGAGAGCGCTGTTAAGGCATTGGGCCTGGATGACGTGATTTTTGAGTATGAGATTACCTCCAACCGTGTAGACTGCTACAGCGTTATCGGAATCGCAAGAGAAGCGGCGGCGACTTTCCGCAAGAAATTCATTCTTCCCGAAGTAAAGGTACAGGGAAGCGGCGGCGACGTGAATGATTATATCCGGGTAGATGTAAAGGATGCGGATCTCTGTCCCCGTTACTGTGCAAGAGTAGTGAAGAATATTAAGCTTGGCCCCTCACCCAAATGGATGCAGCGCCGTCTGGCAGTGAATGGAATCCGTCCCATCAATAATATTGTAGATATTACCAACTATGTGATGGAGGAGTATGGCCAGCCCATGCACGCCTACGATCTGGATACCATTGCAGGCCGCCAGATCCTGGTGCGCCGTGCAGAAAAGAATGAAAAGTTCGTCACTCTGGACGGGCAGGAGCGTACCATGGATGATTCCGTGCTGATGATCTGTGACGGAGAGAAAGCCATTGGTATTGCCGGAATCATGGGCGGAGAAAACTCCATGATCACAGACAATGTAAAAACCATGCTTTTTGAGGCAGCCTGTTTTGACGGTGTCAATATCCGCCTTTCCGCAAAGAAAGTGGGACTCCGGACAGAGGCTTCCGGAAAGTTTGAAAAGGGCCTGGATCCCAATAATGCACAGGCCGCCATTGACCGGGCCTGCCAGCTTATTGAGGAGCTGGGTGCCGGCGAGGTGGTAGACGGCATGGTAGATGTGTATACTGGAATGAAGAAGCCGGTACGCGTGCCCTTTGATGCGGATAAGATCAATGCCCTTCTGGGAACGGATATTACCAAAGAACAGATGCTTTCCTACCTTCATATGGTAGAGCTGGAATATGATGAGAGGACTGGTGAAATCCTGGTTCCCACTTTCCGCCAGGATGTACTGTGTCTGGCAGATTTGGCGGAGGAGGTTGCCCGGTTTTATGGTTATGACAATATTCCGACTACTCTGCCTACCGGAGAGGCAACTACCGGAAAGCTGCCCTTTAAGCTCCGTATGGAGGCTGTGGCAAGGGATATCGCAGAGTTCTGCGGCTTTTCACAGGGAATGACCTATTCCTTTGAAAGCCCCAAGGTATTCGATAAGCTGCTTCTTGACAAAGAAGATCCCCTTCGCAATGCAATTGTTATATCCAATCCTTTAGGTGAGGATTTCAGCATTATGCGTACCACTTCTCTGAATGGAATGCTGACCTCATTAGCTACCAACTATAACCGGAGAAATAAGAATGTCCGTCTCTATGAGCTGGGGAATATCTACATGGCAGAGGAGCTGCCCCTGACCGAGCTTCCGGATGAGCGGATGCAGTTTACCCTGGGAATGTATGGAGAGGGAGACTTCTTTACCATGAAAGGGGTCGTGGAGGAATTTTTCGATAAGATCGGCCTCCGGAAAAAAGAGATTTATGATCCCGATGCCGGCAAGCCTTTCCTGCATCCGGGCCGTCAGGCGAAGATTGTGTACTGCGGTAAGACAGTGGGTTATTTGGGAGAGGTTCACCCGGCCGTGGCGGAAGCCTATGGAATCGGAGAGCGTGCTTATGTGGCGGTTCTGGATATGCCTGCCATCCTGCCATTTGCAACCTTTGACCGGAAGTATGAGGGCATTGCAAAATACCCGGCTGTCAACCGTGATATCTCCATGGTAATTCCCAAGGAAGTTCTGGCCGGACAGATCGAGGAGGTTATTGAAAATAAGGGCGGAAGCTATCTGGAAAGCTATCAGCTCTTCGACGTGTATGAGGGCGCCCAGATTAAGAAAGGCTATAAATCTATGGCGTACTCTATCGTATTCCGTGCAAAGGATAAGACTCTTGAGGAAGCGGATGTGGCTTCTGCCATGAAGCGGATTCTATGATTGTGCCCACCTTTCTGGATGCGGCAGCTTTGGTAGAGGAGATGGAAATATACGCTCTTTTTGCAAGAAAAGAGGAGGTGCGGAAGGAATTCTGTGAAAAATATAACATTCCCACAGGATATGATTCTTATGATAAGCTGCTGGCAGACTCCAAGGTAGATGTGGTTTATGTGGCTCTTCCCAATAACCTGCATTTTTCCTTTGCAAAGGAGGCGCTGCTGGCCGGAAAGCATGTGATCTTAGAGAAGCCTTTTACCGTTACCTATGAGGAAGCAGAGGAGATTGCCGGGATCGCAAGGGAGAAGAAGCTGTATCTCTTTGAGGCGATTACCAATCAGTACAACCCCAACTATGAAAAAATGAAGGAGCTTCTTCCAAGGCTTGGAGATATTAAGCTTGCAGTTCTTAATTTTTCCCAGTATTCCAGCCGCTATGACAATTTTAAAAAGGGCATTGTAAGCCCCTCTTTTGATCCGAAAAACGCAGGAGGCGCTTTGATGGATCTGAATATCTACAACATTCATTTTGTGGCAGGTCTCTTTGGAAAGCCGTTAAAGGTGCGCTATTGTCCCAATATGGAGCGTGGGGTGGACACCTCCGGCATCCTTGTGATGGAGTATCCCGATTTTCAGGCGGTATGTATTGCGGCCAAGGACTGCGGAGCGCCCTTAAGCGTCAGCATCCAGGGAAATAAGGGCTTTTTCCACAGCGATTATGCCTCCAGTATCCTGGCCGAATTTACGTTCCAGGAAAATAAGTGCGAACCGGAGAATTACCATCTGGCAGACAGTCCGGAGCGGCTGTTCTATGAGCTTCTGACCTTTGCCAGATATTATGAGGAAAAGGATTGGGATGCCTTTGACAGGCGCCTCAGCCACAGTCTGATGGTAATGGAGATTGTGGATCAGGCTCGTGATCCGAAAAATCACGGACTCTGATATACCGTCCTGTATTGCGAGGAAAGTTACAACAAGTGATAATAAGGGCAGATATCCTCATAATGTCCGTCCTTCATAAGAAATCCGCCCGGAATTACACCAAGCTGCTCAAAGCCCAGGCGCTCATAGAGGTGCCTGGCATGGGTATTGGTGCGCACAACAGCATTAAACTGGAGAATCCGGAAGCCATGAGCCCTCCCCTGAGCCATACAGTCCAGGACGAGCTGCTCTCCGATATGGAGCCCCCGGGCTTTTGTACTGACCGCATAGCTTGCATTGCAGATATGGCCGCAGCGGCCTTCATTGTTGGGATGGAGGATGTAAAGCCCCAGAACTTCCTTTGTATCCGAACCATCCGCACACCCTTCTGCAACACCGCAGCAGGTCTGGGCAGCAAAAAAGGCCGGGCCGGTTGTTTCATTTAAAGGTTCTGTCTGAGGAAAGGCAGTTCCTTCCTCCACTACTTCATTCCAGATGGCGATCATACGGGGCAGATCGGATGGGATATAAGCCCGCACTGTAAAGTTCATAAGTTTTGCAAAGCCTGTATACTCTTTCTTAAAATCCTCATCCGTAATGGGCCGCAGCACCCGGCAGGGGTTTCCGACCGCCACGACATTATCGGGAATATCTTTCGTTACAATGCTCCCTGCGCCAATGACCACATTGCTGCCGATCGTCACTCCCGGCATTACATGTACGCCGGCGCCAAACCAGACATTATCCCCGACAGTAATGGGATAGGCATATTCCAATCCCTGATTCCTGCGTTTGAAATCAATGGGGTGTCCGGCAGTATGAAATCCGCAGTCCGGAGCAATGAATACATTGTCTCCAAAGGTAACCTTTGCGCCGTCCAGAATGATCAGATTGTGATTGGCATAGAAGTTCCTGCCAAGCTCAATATTGCAGCCGTAATCACACCAGAAGGGAGACTGGATGTAGAAATCACCGTGAACCTTTCCGAACAATTTTCTCAAGAGTTCCTTTTTCTCTGCAAGCTGTGAGGGTATGGTATTATTGTACGCAAAGCAGACATCCTTGCACGCATCCCTTAACTTTAAGATTTCTTCATTATAATTGGCATCATACAACAGTCCTGCTGCGCATTTTTCCTGTTCTGTCATTATTTAAAACTCCTTTCTGTCTATAGCGGGCTGAAACATTTCCCGGCAGTAGTATTCGTAAGGCTGAAAGCCGGTCATTCTGACAAAGCTGCCGGATCCTCGTATCATCCCGCTGTCAGGCGATGATTATTATAACCATAATAACAAATGTTGTCAATTTAAGATTCTCATGTTTGATTGACATAAAACGGAAACAGATTTATTTCACAGCCGATTCTGAAAAAAACAGTAGCTATGCAGGAGAAATCTTAGTATAATATCGTTAGACATGAAATGCACATACATGCACAGCCTGTACCGTCAGGAGAGAAAGAGGCTTTTCTTTGATTCGGACAATAACAGAAACCAGGAGGAATAAAATGGGACTTGACATTTACGCAGGAACACTCACACGCTATTACGCACACAACTGGAAAACTACCACACAGCAGTGGGCCGAGGCCAACGGCTTTTCCTTTTCGCGTATCACTTCCCAGGGACAAAAAGAAGACCAGGAAGCACAATTAGATCCTGAGGAGATAAAAAAAGCCATGGAAAACTGGCAGAGCCAGATCCTTGCGGCCATCTCTTCCAAGGAGCGTCCGCCCTATGAACCCTGGACAGAGGACAATGTGACCTCCTATTATACCGACAAGCCCGACTGGGATGCCTTTGGGGCCCTGCTCCTGTACACGGCTGCCCGGACTTATGGAGAGCCCTTGCAGGAAACGGTGGAAAAAAACTGGGATTTTGAAAATCATCCTCTGATTCAGCGGATGGGAGAGGATGAAGAACGGGTCTGGTCCCTGTTCATTGGGGCAAGCTGGTGGCTTCCCATAGAGGACGGGCTTGCTTTCAATGCTCCCTGTCCTACGGATGAAGAGATCACCTTTTCCACCACGGGCGCATTAAAAATGGAACTGGAACATATCAATGCCATAGGATGGAATGCCGACGAGCAGACCATTCTAAGCTGGGTGCGCACAGAGGGCTATCCGGCAGACGGGGAGATTCAGAACGGGAAACTGACAAAAGCAGGCATTGAGGAACATACGAGCTATAACACAGAGTCCCTGGCTAAGTTTGCCTTCTCCATTCTGTGGCAGGCAGTCAGGTTCTCCATAGAAAAACGAGTGCCGATTTTACTGGATTTTTAACAGGAGAAAATATGAGTCTAAAACAAGAACGAATCGTCATCAAGGTGGGAACCAGCACCCTGACCAATGAGCTTGGCAACAGCAATCTCCACCGGATGGAGGAACTGGCCCTGGCCATTGCAGATATTCAGAATATGGGACATGAGGTAATCCTCGTATCCTCCGGTGCCATTGCCGTAGGAGCCAACAAAATGCGTCTCAGCGAAAAACCAAAGAGCATGCGCATGAAACAGGCCGCAGCAGCCGTAGGACAATGCACCAACATGTTCCTTTACGACAAATTTTTCGGCTACTATGACAAGACCGTAGCCCAGATTCTGCTGAATGCCGAGGACATCACTCAGGAAGAAAAAAAAGAAAACCTGACCAACACCTTTGACGCCCTTTTAGAACACGGCGTCATCCCCATTGTTAATGAAAATGACTCTGTAAGCTATACAGAGATCGAATCTGAAGAAAAGCTGTTCGGAGACAACGATATGCTCTCCGCAGTCGTCGCTGTTCTCTGCAATGCAGACAAGCTCGTCATCCTCTCTGACATTGACGGCTTTTACAACAAAGATCCCCGTCTCTATAAAGATGCGGCGCTGATTGAGCAGATTGACAAGATCGACGACAGCACCTATAAGCTTGCGGGGGGCGCAGGATCCAGACGGGGTACCGGCGGAATGCGCACCAAGCTGCAGGCTGCGGATCTGGCAGCATCCCAGGGCATAGACACCATCATAGCCAACGGCAGCAATCCGGCGGTGCTCTATGACATTGTAAAAGGAAAACAGATAGGAACAAAATTTGTCGGATATAAAGGGCGGCAGTGAATTATAATTCAAACTATGGAGACAAAGCATGAAAAAAAGATGGTGGCATGACAAAACGGCATACCAGATATACCCCAAAAGCTTCAGGGACAGCAACGGGGACGGCATCGGAGATATTCGGGGAATCATAGAAAAACTGGACTACCTGAAAGATCTGGGAATCGGAATCGTCTGGATATCCCCCGTTTACCGGTCCCCCTTTGTGGATCAGGGCTATGACATTTCCGACTACTATGCGATCGATCCGGCTTTCGGAACCATGGAGGACATGGAGGAGCTTTTGGCCGAGGCAAAGAAGCGTGACATTGCCATAATCATGGATCTGGTAGTCAACCACTGTTCCGATCGGCATGAATGGTTCCAAAAAGCATTGAAGGATCCCTTCGGCCCCTATGGGCAGTACTTTTACATCCGGGAAGGAAAAAACGGCCGCCCTCCCTGCAACTGGCGCTCCTACTTTGGAGGCAGCGTGTGGGAACCGCTGCCCGGCCGCGCCAACCTGTTTTATCTGCATATGTTTGCAAAGGAACAGCCGGATCTTAACTGGGAAAATCCCAAGCTGCGAAAAGAAATCTACAAAATGATCCGCTGGTGGCTGGAAAAAGGCGTGGCAGGCTTTCGCATCGATGCCATCATCAATATCAAAAAAGATTTGCGTTTTCGGGACTTTCCGGCAGATCGGGAGGACGGCATGTGTGCCGGAACCGCTATGCTTGCCTGTGCGCACGGAATCATGGATTTTTTAACAGAAATGAAGCGGGAGGCATTTGCCCCATACAATGCATTTACCATAGGCGAACTCTTCGATTTTGACAGACAGGAGCTTAAGCGTTATATAGGCGAGGACGGCTGCTTTGAATCTATCTTCGATTTTTCGCCCCATCTTCTGGGAGGAAGCGACCACGGCTGGTATAACAGGAAGCCGGTAACCATAGACCAGTTTCGCGACGCAGTTTTTGCAAGCAAGGCCGTTTCACAGGAAATCGGCATGATGGCAAACATCATCGAAAACCACGATGAGCCGAGAGGCGTCAGCCGCTATCTGCCTGAAGACGGCCGGAACGAGAGAGGCAAAAAGCTCCTTGCCGGAATCTCCCTTATGACCTTCGGCCTTCCTTTTCTCTATCAGGGTCAGGAGATAGGCATGACCAACAAGCAGTTTCATGCCATCGAAGAGGCAGACGACATCTGTACCCTGGATGAATACCAGACAGCCCTGGAACACGGTTATACCAGGGAGGAGGCCCTTAATCTGGCGGCGCGTATGAGCCGTGACAATGCCCGTACCCCCATGCAGTGGAGCAAAGAAGCCCATGGAGGATTCACAACGGGTACCCCCTGGCTTCCTGTAAATGAAAATTATCAGGAGATCCGGGTAGACGAACAGGAGATCCGCAAGGACTCCGTTCTAAACTTTTACAAACAGCTCATAGCTCTGCGGACAGACCCGGATTACGGTGAAACCGTGGTCTACGGAAAGCAGGAGCCGATCTTTCAGGAGCTTTCCGATTTTATGGGATTCTTTCGAAAGGGAAAAGAAAAAACGCTTCTTATTCTGGCTAATATCCGCAGAGAACCAAGAACGGTGGAGCTCCCTTTGACCATAAAGCGTGTTATACTGGACAACTGCGCGGCAGGATTAAAGCCCGGCAGCCCGATATCTATGGAAGGCTACCAGTTTTTGGTTCTGGAGTGCTGACCGCTTAACGGGCTTTTGCCGGCTAAACATTTTGACCTAAAGCCGTAAGACTGCTATAATAATAGCAGTAACCGTTTTTTCTAAGCGCAAATCAGACTGCTGTGTAGAAAAAACATTGCTCATATTGAAAGTTTCCAATAAAGTTTTTCATAAAGGTCATTGGTAAGATGGAGAAAAGAGAGAAGAACGAGAAAAAAAACGGCAAAAAGGTTTTAATAGCCTTACTCCTTACAATATTTATAATTCTGGGCAGCTTTGTATTTTTTATAGCCGCAAGAATATCTCAGGAAATGTCCCAGTCTGCCATCGGGAACTTAAGCGAATGCCTTGAACTTTTAAAAGGCACTATAGAAGTGCTGCTTCAGAGAGAGGCCCAGTATCAGAAGCTGATAGCAGAGGAGCTTTCCATTATTGAAGATCCAAAAGAGTTTATCCTTGCCTACGATCGAAACAGTACCCTGGTAAAGATGTCCTTTGTATTTCGCGGAGAAACGGAAGGTATTTCCAACACGGGAGATGTATTTTATCCGGATGATCTGGATTTTTCCAATCAGGAGACTGTAGAAGGCCTGCCCGTTTCCGTTTCTTACATTAATGATATGGGAACCTGGGCTTATACTATGAGATGCCCGGTAGTCAAGGACGGGAGAGAGATTGCCGATCTCTATGTAGAATATATCTATGATTCTTTTGACAAGGCTCTTCCGGACAATCTTTACAACGGAAGCGCAACCCTCTACATTATGGACCGGCAGACGGAACGGTTTCTTCTAAAGCCCAAAGGCGTGGGAGAACGTGATGCCGGTCATCTGAACCTGCAGGATTTTTACCGGGCCAATGATATCTTAGAGGAAACCATTCAGCAAAATGTGGCCGAGATCATAGCGCATAGCGGAAATATGATGTTCTACCACAAAATTCAGAATAAGGATTCCCTGATTTACATGTGGGCGGTAAACGGGGGATCCGTGTACCTTATCGGCTATGTACCGGTAGAGGCTATACAGAGAGAGGGAGATGCCGTAAATCAGAATATCCTGATTGTGGTTATATTCATGCTTGCAACCTTTTTTATCTGCTGCGGTGTATTTTTCCTTTATGAACGGCAGCAGAATAAGTTCCGCAAGGAACGTGAGGAAGAGAGGGAGCTGTACAATCAGCAGCTCGGGCAGGCGCTTCAGGCAGCACAGGCCGCCAATAACTCCAAGACTACTTTTCTTTCCAATATGTCCCATGATATCCGCACGCCTATGAATGCTATACTCGGATTTACAACCCTGCTTGCCAGGGATGCGGATAATCCGGTCAAGGTGCGTGAGTATACCAGAAAACTGACAGCTTCCGGACAGCATCTTTTAAGCTTAATCAATGATGTCCTGGATGTGTCAAAGATTGAAAGCGGAAAGGCAGTGCTCACAATCGGGGAATTCCGGCTGAATGATGTGATTTCCTCTGTGGATGCAATTATCCGTCCGGCGGCAAAGAACAGGGGCCAGAGTTTTGACATCCAGGTAACAGGAATCCGCCATGAATATCTAATAGGCGACGAGACAAGGCTGAACCAGATTCTGCTCAACCTTCTTTCCAACGCAGTGAAATACACCCAGGAGGGCGGCAGTATCTGGTTCCGCATTATCGGTCTGGAGCAGCGCTCCAGTCAGTATGAGCATATCCGTATTGAAGTAGAGGATAATGGCTATGGTATGACTCAGGAATATCTGCAGGTGATCTTTGACGCATTCACAAGAGCAGAAAACAGTACGACCAACAAGGTGCAGGGTACAGGTCTTGGAATGGCCATAACGAAAAATATTGTGGAGCTGATGGGCGGGACTATAGAGGTTGCCAGCCAGGTAGATAAAGGGACCATTTTTACAGTGGAACTTGAACTGCGGATTTCCAATCAGGAGGAGGACTCCATGTTCTGGAAAAACCATGGGGTAACCAGAATTCTGGTGGTAGATGATGACGAGGATATGCGTGAAGGCATCCAGGCGCTTATGGAGGATACCGGTGTCAGGATAGATGTCCTGGAGAATGGAGAAAGGGCTGTGGAAGCGGCAGCGAGGGCCTGCAGGGAACAGAATCCATACAATATGATTCTTCTTGATTGGAAAATGCCGGGAATCAACGGGATTGAGACTGCCGGAAGAATCAAAACGGAAGTCCGGGAGGATATTCCCATTCTGCTTTTAACGGCCTATGACTGGGATGAAATTGAGGCAGAAGCCCGGGATGCAGGAATTGACGGATTTCTTGCCAAACCCTTCTTTGTTTCTGCTCTGAAGGAGAAGATTCTGGAGCTTTCCGCTGTGGGTGAGGAACAGGAACGGACGGAGAGTGAGGATCCCGGTCTGGAGGGAGAACATTTCCTGGTGGCGGAGGATAATGAGATTAATGCTGAAATCTTGGAGGAGCTTCTGGGGATAGAAGGAGCCGACTGTGAGATTCTGGAAAACGGGAAACTGGTGGTGGAACGTTTTGCCGGTTCCGCGGCCGGTGAGTTCGATGCCATCCTTATGGATGTGCAGATGCCGGTGATGAACGGCTATGAGGCTACACGGCGTATCCGCGCTCTTGAACGGGAGGATGCGGCGGTTATTCCTATTATTGCCATGACCGCCAATGCATTTGCGGAGGACGTGAAGGAAGCTATGAATGCAGGCATGGATGCTCATGTGGCTAAGCCGGTTGATATGGAAGTCTTAAAAAGAACTATCAAAGAGTTGAAGAGAAGAGGCTAGTGTTATGAGAAGTTATTTAAAAAAATGTCTGGTTATTTTTATGGCAGGAGTCCTTTTTGCAGGGACGGTTTCCTGTGGAAACAAAAAGAATGAAATAGTTAACCTGGCGGAGAACGAGAAGGAAGATAAGAAGGTGGTGAATCTGTTCGGCCCCATGGAAAAGTCCAATCCGGATGTGGACAATATTGCCAGAAGCGCTCATGATCTGACGGTAATGATGGCAGAGGAGAAACTGGGGCTTACAGTGGAGTACTGGACTTATACGGCTGAGAATTATCAGGATAAAACTTATGATGATGTGACGCTTGCCCGGGCGCGCAGCGATATGGATGATATGTATCTTCTGAATCCGGATACCATCCAGATTCTTGGTTCGGAGGGGAAGCTTGCGGATCTGTCCTGCCTTAAGATCGCATCCAATCTCCGTGATGTGGTGAAGGTGTCGAATACGGTGGACGGGAAGCTTGTGGCGATTCCCCAGGAGATTGTGGTTTACGGTCTTTTTGTGAATCGGGATATGTTTGATCAGTATGAATTGGAGCTGCCGGATACGCCGGAGGAATTTCTGGAGTGCTGCCGGGTTTTTAAGGAAAACGGGATTGAGACTCCGGTAGGGGCGAACCGCTGGTGGCTGGAGAATTTTGTGCTTTCTCAGGCTTATGCGGATCTTTATAACGGAGGAAATACAAAAGAAGAGATCGCGGCTCTTAACAGTGGTGAGGCGAAGTACAGTGATTATATGCGTGAGGGCTTTGAGTTTGTGAAGACGCTGATTGATCTGGGGTATGTGGATGCAAAGAAGGCTTATGTTTATGAGGCTATTGAAGGGGAAGGGCCGGATTTTCTGGCACAGAAAACCCCGATTGTTATGGCTTACTGGGGGGCGGCCAATTCGGAAACGGCTTATGGAAAGCCGGACTTTCATTTGCAGGTGATTGGGTTTCCGACTCACCGCGGACAGATGCCGGTGGTGTCGATGTCGGGATACGGTGTTTGTGTAAATGCGGAACATCTGGAGGATACGCTTGCAGTGCTGGATATTATGCTTTCGGATGAGGCGCTTCAGATTTATACGGAGACGAACAGGGTGATCTCGCCTTCTAAGAATGTGGAGGTGGAGTGTATTGATGCTTTGAAGCCGATTAATGATCTGGTGAATGACGGGGTTTTTGTGCTGGGATCGAATGCAGGGATGAAGCTGGAGCAGTGGGGGAATACGTGTCTGGTGGTGCGTGAACTTCTTAATGGGGCTTCGGTGGAGGAGTGCCTGGAGGAGATGGATCGGCTGCAGGGGGAGACGATTGCGGATTAAAGCGGGTGTTGGATAAAGTGGATGTAGACTAAGGCGGACGTAGATTAAGGCGGACGCAAAATAAGCCGGCAGACTTTTCCATATCCTGTGTTCGGACGGTTCACGTACACCTGTCTGCTCTTGTCGGACTAACACGCTCGGATTTTGACAGGCTTTGCCTGGTGAGCGGTTTTGATGTTAGTCCGCTAATATCAGACAGATGTACGTGAACAGCCGGACACTGGGATACTGGAAAAGTCTGCCGGCTTATTTTGCTGTGTTTTGTTCTTTTTTGCAGTGTGCTTTATTTTTTGTTGTAATAGCTATATGTAATAAAGCATATTATGCTGCAGAACAAATGTAATATCATACCAAAACCAAACATCATGCATATGAAGGTTATATTAGGCGTGAAGATACCTTTTGATATACATTTGTACATAATCGGATAATATATCAGATTTATAATTATTGATATACCAAAGCAATAGTATGTTTTGCCGTTGCCGATTAATATGCTGTCAAATAAAACCGTATAATTGTATGCCAGGTAAAATGGGATTAAAATAACTAATATATGCTTAATTGCCTCAGAATTTTTAATCCCCATAACGCTGGTCAGAAATGGATTTAACAGCGGAATAAAGCATAGCCATATAAGAAATGTTGTGATTATGACTAAGTGATAATGCTTCATTTTTGCCCGGGACAGTTCGTCCTTGCAATCTTTTTTTATTATTTCTGCTAATGCCGATATGGGGATAAGCATCAGCCCCCAGATGATATTGTTTGCTGTCCAGTAATTCCCCTGTTCTCTGACCGCATTTACCATTTTACATACGATTACAGAATATGAACATTTTATCATACGAAAGTCCTTAGGAAAACCTGTTAGTTTTTTGGAACTGACGGGTTTTCCTTTTTGAAAATCTGGCATGTTACGGATGCTTGAACATGCAAGTATTCTGATGGAACAGCTTCCGGGTATGCTGCTGCTTCTCATTTTGCAATCGGCAGTGGAGTTACAGATTATTTGATTCTTGCTTTGTGAATTATTTTTACTTTAATCGGTGCCATGCTGACTGCTAAATTTGCAAACAAGGCTTCACTGAAGGTAATGTATAATTTTTCTAAAGTTGTGCATATTTGATAAGAGATGTTTCTAACAGACTATTATTGTAATAATTATGCTGGCATATGGAAGCATATCAGGAGGATTATATGAAGCGAGTTCCAAAACACATCGGCATCATTCCGGACGGCAACAGGCGCTGGGCAGAGCGAAATGGATTGAAAAAACAGGAAGGCTATGCATATGGGCTGGAACCGGGATTAAGGCTGCTTCGGGAAGCACAAAATCATGGGATACAGGAATTAACTTATTATGGATTTACGGTAGATAACTGTAAGCGCCCTAAGGAGCAGGTCAATGCATTTTCAAAAGCCTGCATTGAGGCTGTTAAAATGATGGAACAGGAAAATACAGAACTATATGTGATTGGCAATACCAATTCATCCTGTTTTCCCATTGAACTGCTTCCGTATGCGGATCGCAGGCGCCGGTCTGTCTATGATAAGGACACATTGAGGGTGAATCTTTTGGTAAACTATGGCTGGGAATGGGATATGAAAAACGGCTGGGCATCCGGTGAAATACCAAGAATCGACATGGTAATCCGCTGGGGAGGGATGTGCCGCCTATCCGGTTTTCTTCCGATTCAGACCGTTTATTCGGATATTTATATTGTAAAAGAATTATGGCCGGATTTTCTGGAAGAACAGTTTACAGATGCATTAAAATGGTATCAGAAACAGGATATTACTTTAGGAGGATGAAGATGTATCTGAACAGGATCATCCAGTTGAACGGAACACCGGATATTGCAGCGCAAGACGGGAGAGGGAAAAGTCCCAAAGCTTATAGTTTAGAAACAGGAAGATGGTTTTACCTAGTTCCTGTTTTTTTTATGCCTTAAATGCGGAAAATACGTTTCTTCCATTATCTGTATATGAGCTAAAACGAATTTAAAGCCGCTGATTTAAGATGCAGAAAACATCAATTAGAGAAAAGGTCAAAGTGATGATAGACAAAAGTATGGCGGATAGATTGTAATCGGAATGGTCAATTTTATTTATACGATTCCATCCATTTTCCTTTTGGGGTTTCTGATACCGCTGTCAGGCATTGGCGATACCACGGCGGTGATTGCCCTGAGCGTGTATGCGCTGCTTCCCATAGTGAGAAATACCTATACGGGGCTTACGAATGTAAATCCGCTGTTAGTTGAAGCGGCAACAGGGATGGGGAGCACACGAATGCAGACTCTTAAGAAAGTTTTGAGCGTGAGGATGGATATGATGCCCTTTGCCGGACATATCATCTGGATTTTAAGGATACCATGGATTTGGACATTGGCCTGAAATATGATGCCATTCATCAAAAGAAAATAGATGTTATGAATATTTTTACCACGGACGGCCAGCTTGCAGTTTCTGACGTGGTAGTCCTTGAGGATGATAAGGGGCTTTACCCATCCTATATGTGTGGATTTGTGGTTCGGAATGAAGTGCTGGAAGAGTATCCGGAGCTGCAGACAATCTTTGATAAAACGGAGTATTTGATTACGGATGGGGAAATGGCCGAGATGAACTATCAGGTAGAAACCGGGGGAAAGGAACCGGAGGATGTGGCTGCCGCATTTTTGAGGGAAAAGGGTCTGATAGAGTAAGAAAAGTTTTATAAAAGGAGAGTTGCTCTGTGAAAGCAGTGGAATATAGAAATATCCGTATGGATTACGGAGATACGGTGATTATAAAGGATTTTAACTTATCGGTTCTTCGAGGGGAATTTGTGACGATTATCGGCTCCTCCGGGTGCGGAAAGACGACAATTCTGAAATCGGTAGTCCCTTGGATACGTTTTGTTCGCAGGGATGGGTGGGAAGAATTTTCAACCAAGATAAATTACATAAAAATGTGTAAATGCACATAAAATAGGAATGAAGGCTTGAACAGGATTAAATTATGGCGAAATGAGGAAGGAATTGCGGTGATTGGGATCATGGATTTTCTCTTGAATCCCAATAGTCTGGAGTTGTAATTTGCTGATATATGCTGCACAGAATAGTGAAAAAACGGCAATAGAAAACCTGCAGGCTTCTTTAAAGTTAAAAGAATCTGCAGGTATTTTGGTTATATATACAGCTATTTTATTGAACAAAGGACTCCATATAATTTTTTCCCCATTGTTCCATGGAAGACAGGATAGGACGCATGGATTCTCCTAACTCTAACAATGAATATTCTACTCTGGGCGGAACCTCCGGATAGACGGTGCGGACAATGATGCCATCAGATTCCATGGATCTCAGCTGTCTGTCAGAACTTTCTGGCTGATCCCCTCTAAAAGAGATAAGGGCAGATGCCGGGAGATGGCGCAGCATGCGTCTGGATGAAAATTCCTGGAGAACTTATTGGCTTGCTAAAAACTTAAAGGAGCTAGACCAAAATGTGCAATTAAGTTTTGCATAAAAATCTTGAAATCATAATACAATTGTAATATAATTGTATTACAAAGGAGGCGCTTATAATGGCTAAAGAGGCAACATTGCAGGTGAGAATGGATTCAGAGTTAAAAGAACAGGCAGAACTGTTATACAAGCAGCTAGGTACATCCTTTGCAGAAGCAGTAAGAATATTTGCAAGACAAAGCGTAGAGGATAGGGCAATGCCTTTTACCATGCATTTATCATCCGGCAGCTCTAAAAGAACATTGGGAATTGCAAATGGGAAGTACAAAATTCCAGATGACATAGATGAGTGCAATAGTGAAATATTGGAGATGTTTGGAGAAAAGGAGATATGAGAATACTGCTGGACACTCATATTGCTTTGTGGGCGATTGCTGATACGGCAAAGCTGTCAGTTGAAGCAATAAAACTTCTTGAATCAGAAAACAATGATATTTTTTATAGTATCGCTTCTGTGTGGGAAGTAGCAATTAAACATAAGCTAAAGCCGGAAAGCATGCCGATATCAGAGGAAGAATTTGTTGAGCTGTGTGAAAATACAGGATTTGTCTGCCTGCCAATCTATGCGGAGCATGTGTTTTGTATAAAAACCTTAGAACGCTCAAAGGATGTGCCAAAGCACAATGATCCGTTTGACAGGATGTTGCTTGCACAGGCAAAATGTGAAAATCTAAAACTAATGACACATGATTCTCTGATTCCGTACTATGAAGAAAGCTATGTGATAAGTATATGAAAATGCTGTAATTGAAAAGAGCCAATACCGGCTCTTTTTTGTGACAAATAAAGAAAATATAATGGACAGAAACTCCTTATACTGATTCGCAAATTTGATATTTTGTGCCGGCTGTTTCGCAAGTTTCAAAAAGGTATTGCTTATGACGCTGCGTAATGAATTATAATATTCAGTGACAAAGTACAAAAAGGAGATCCTGTCCGATGTGTGGGGAGGGAAAAGAATTATGGAAAAATACAGGGCAATACCGTCGGGGTTTATGACAGTCGGAGAGATAGCAAAGAAAATGGGCGTTACCGTCCGCACTCTGCAGTATTATGATAAAGAGGGACTGCTCCCACCGTCAGCAGAAAGCGAAGGCGGACGCAGGCTTTATACGGATAAGGATTTAATCATGCTCCACCAGATTCTATCCTTGAAATCATTGGGATTTTCGCTGGATGATATAAAACAGCGTCTGATTTCCTTGGAGACACCCGAAGAGGTTGCGGATGCGCTCACAAAGCAGGCAGATACCATACGTCGGAAAATAGAGCAGCTCACGGCTTCTTTGACGGCCATTGAAAGACTGAGAGCCGAAGTACTGCAGATGCAGACCGTAAGCTTTAAAAAGTATGCGGATATTATCGTGAACCTGCAGATGCAGAATGAATTTTACTATCTCATTAAGCACTTCGATGATGACACCCTTGATCATATACGCAATCATTTTGATAAAAAGAGCGGCCTGGACTTTATGGACAGATTTAATGGTTTGACTGATGAAATCCTGCGGCTTAAAAAAGATCATGTACCGCCCGAAAGCGAAGAAAGCCAGCAGATTATCAAAATGTATTGGGACCTGATTATGGAGTTTACAGATGGAGATACGAGCATGCTGCCAAAGCTCATGGAAATGGGAGATATTGATACGGCTGCAAATGCATGGGAAGAAAAGCAGAAAACCGTAAATGAGTATCTGGAACCGGCTCTGCAGATCCATTTTACAAGGCTGGGAGTAAATCCTTTTGGGGAGGCAGAAAAGTGAGCAGAGGAATACAGGTACAGGAATTAAGGAAAAGCTATGGCCGCCATATGGTTCTGAAAGGACTTGATTTTCAGATTAAGGCAGGAGAGGTATTCGCCTTACTTGGCATAAACGGAGCAGGAAAGACAACCACACTCGAATGTATGGAAGGCTTGAAAAAATATGACAGCGGTACGGTTACCGTAAACGGGAAAAGAGGGATTCAGCTTCAGTCAGCATCCCTGCCCGCACACATCCGGCCAATGGAGGCTGTAAAGCTCTTTGCAAAATGGAATAAAGCGAAGGCTGACGATTCCATGCTTGAGGCCCTCGGGATAAAGGAGATGGAAAAGAAGCAATATATTCAGCTTTCAACAGGGCAGAAACGGCGGCTGCATCTGGCTCTGGCCCTTATCGGCGATCCGGATATTATTTTTCTTGACGAACCTACAGCAGGACTTGACGTTGAGGGAAGGCTGTCACTGCACGGGCAAATCCGGAAATTAAGATCACGGGGAAAAACGGTTGTTTTAGCCAGCCATGATATGGCAGAGGTAGAAACCTTATGTGACCGTATAGCGATTCTCAATGACGGAAATATTGTCTTTTGCGGTACTCCGTCGGAACTGACCGATAAAATCGGGAAAAAATACGTTATCCATATAAAAACACAGCAGGGAGACCGTACCCTGGAAACGGACAGTATAGAAGATACCCTGCTTTCCCTGCTTGGCGAGCTAAAACACAGAGGAATCGGAGTGCTGGATATTAAAGTTGACAGAGGCACACTGGAACAGCATTTTATGGAAATGGCAGGGAGGGCTGAAAAATGAGTGGTTTTTTATATGGTGCGGCATTACAGTGGAAGCTGGATATAAGAAGCAAATCGCTGCTCGTTACCTGTTATATCGTTCCCCTGATTTTCTTCCTTCTCATGGGCGGCATTTTTACCTCTGTTATGCCGGAAATGAAAGGCACACTCATTCAATCCATGCTTGTGATGAGCGTGTCAATGGGAGCGTTTATCGGCCTGCCGCCGTCGCTGATTGAAACGTATGGAAGTGATATCAAAAAAGTTTATAAGGCAAACGGAGTACCTTTATACTCAGGATTGATTACAATGTTTCTTTCTGCATTTATCCATTTGATGATTTCCTGTATTCTGATACTGCTGCTTGCCCCTGTGCTGTTCGAAGCGGTTCTGCCGGCGAATATTCCGGAGTTCTTTTCTGCGCTTGCCATATATATGACGGCATCTTTAAGCATCGGATGCATATTGGGACTGGCTGTAAAGAGTCAGGCAAAGCTCACTATGACAGCGCAGCTTGTATTTCTGCCCTCGATCATGCTTTCGGGCATTATGTTTCCCATGGATCTGCTGCCGGATTCCCTTGAATCCATAGGACACATTTTCCCTGCCTCCTGGGGATACCGGCTGATGCTGGATAACGGATTCTGCTTTGAAAATCTATGGTATTTACTGCTCGTATTCTGTGGGGCAGCCATCGTATGCGGGATACTTTTAAAAGGACAGAGGGATGAATAGTCCGGAGGGAGACACCGTAAAAATACAGCAGGCTTTCAATTTTATTTATAGGAAAATGGAATCTGTTCATCCCTGTTGACAAATTGTAAACTATTCTTGGTAGCTTTTCAGCTGAAGTGATTTTATACTCACATCATCATATAACAGCATTGCGGAGATTAAACAGGAGGTACTGAGAATGAAATTTAATGAAAAACTTTTAGATTTGCGAAAAAAGCAGGGACTATCCCAGGAAGAGCTGGGGATGGAGCTTAGTGTATCCAGGCAGACGATCTCCAAATGGGAGTCAGGCCAGTCTTATCCGGACTTTCAGAGGCTTGTGATGCTCAGCGACTATTTTGGCATGTCTCTGGATGAGCTGGTGAGGGATCTGGATGTACAGGATGTACGGGAGCAGAATTTAACCGAAGAAAAAGTGGCTTCCCTGTATTCCGATGTGGAGCGTGGAAAAGAATTATTGCGAAAATGCATCAAAGGCATCTGTTATGCAGGGTGTATCTTTCTTGTATTTGCTGTAATTACCTTTGTGATCCATCTGATTTATCCGGATATTCCGTGGCTATGGAGAACCTATTAGGGAGTGCTTCAGAAAGAGAGATACCTATTTTCAGCACAATTCCCGTTGCGGAAGCACTGCTGGAAAAGGGCGCACAGCTTGGCACGCTCCTCAGTTTTATGATGGCTGTTACTACACTGAGCCTGCCTTCCATCATCATGCTGCGTAAAGCAGTTAGGCCGAAGCTGTTGTGGCTCTTTATTGGGATATGTTTCCTCGGGATTATCATTGTCGGGTATCTGTTCAATGTGTTCCGGTACTTGCTTTTTATATAACCCCAGAACCAGTATATTGGTTCTGGGGTTTGTATGGTCAGAAGATATGAAATACTTTTTAGGCATAACAAAGGCATGTGAACTAAGTATTTGCTGTGTGTTTCTTTTTGCTTTATACTATAGGTGTATCAAAGCATGGCATGAATGTGTCTAATCTATTGTTGGAGGTGAAAATGATATGGAAATTGCCGTATTAGAAGGAAGCCCTAACAGGAAAGGCTCCTCAAATCTGCTGGCTGCGGAATTTATTCGTGGTGCCAAAGAATCAAGGCATAGCGTTCGGGTCATGGAATAGAACAGACAATGGCGACAGCAAGCCGGCACCGCTGACGCTGGTCGAAACAAAGACCTATGATTCCGGTGCAGTATTCATTCATTACAAAACAAAATAAGAAATCATGATAGGAGGAACTGATGATGAGTAAAAAATTAGTTGCATATTTTTCTGCAAGCGGTAAGACAAAGCGTGCTGCCGAACGGCTGGCAAAAGCGGCTGGCGCGGATCTGTTTGAGATTCGTCCCGTAGTGCCGTATACCGATGGGGATTTGAACTGGAACGATAAACACAGCCGCAGCAGTGTGGAAATGAACGATCCCGCTTCCCGCCCGGAGATTGCGGAGATATGCCCCGACATGGCGGATTATGACACGGTGTTCGTTGGGTTCCCTATTTGGTGGTATGTAGCACCTCACATCATTGCAACATTCGTGGAGAGCTATGACTTCACAGGGAAAACGATGATTCCTTTTGCTACCTCTGGTGGCAGCGGCATGGGTAAGACATTGGATGAACTGAAGAAGCTCTGCCCTGATGCAGCCTGGAAGGAAGGGAAGCTGCTCAATCGTGTGTCTGAAAAGGAACTGGCAGAGTGGGCAGACAGATTTTAAGGAGATTTCTTGGATTCTTGCTAAGGATGCCCTGTTTCCTATCGTTGTAACGGACCCTTATCCTGATAACTATGATGAATGCTTGGATCGTGCTGCAGATGAAAAGGCAGAAAGGGCAGATTAAGTCTTTGACTTGGTAAATAAGAATACGATGCCCCTAATATTTATGATTCTTTGTGAACAGGCTTTTAGATATGCTTAAAATGAAAGTTAAATCGGAATCTTGCTTTTCAAGCATATTTTATGTATAATATAGAAAAAGTTTTTTCAAGAGGATTTGCAATGGAAATTAGGGTGCTTCGCTACTTTTTGGCCGTTGTCCGGGAGGAAGGCATTAACCGGGCAGCCGAGGTTTTACATATCACGCAGCCGACACTCAGCCGTCAGTTATCCCAGTTAGAGGATGAAGTCGGTGTAAAGCTGTTCCATCGAGGTGCAAAGAGAATTACTTTGACAAATGAGGGAATTTTATTGCGGCGTCGCGCTGAAGAAATTTTGGCGTTGGTGGACCGGACGGAGCAGGAACTTGCCTGGCAGGATGAATTTGTGGAGGGCAGAATTGTCATCGGTGGCGGAGAATTGGCCGCTATGCAGGAGCTGCCGGAAGTTATTGAGTCCTTTCGGGAAAAGTATCCTTTGGTCACTTTTGATATTTTCACAGGAAATGCCGACATGGTAAAAGAACAGATGGAAAAAGGGCTCATCGACATTGGTGTTTTGTTGGAACCGATTGACATGGAAAAGTTCGATTTTATTCGTCTGAAAGGTAAAGAGCAATGGGCTGTTTTAATGTGTCCGGATGATCCTCTTGCGGAAAAAGAATCCATCAGCGCAAAAGACCTGGAGAATGCGCCGCTCATTCTTCCGAGGCGAACTAACGTACAGAATGAATTAGTCAACTGGCTTGGGGATTTTTTTCAGGAGAGTCAGGTCCTATTTACCAGCAATTTAAGTACAAATGGCGCTCTGATGGTTCAGAAAGGTTTAGCTTATTCCCTGGTAATCGAGGGTTCTGTTCCTTTCTGGGATAAAGATAAAATCACCTTTCGTCCTTTATCCCCAAAACTTACCGCAAATAGTGTGCTGGCGTGGAAAAAACAGCAACCGTTTAGTTTGGCAGCTACCAAATTCATCCAACACATGAGATACCTTTTGGGCATAAGGGAGGTATAAAAACCAAGTATTTGATATAACTCATACCCTGAATTATAATGTAGATGTAGACAAAAGCGCAGCTGCTTTTCCTCTGCACCTACATTTTTTATTACTACAGAAAGCGGATGATATGCACTTTCTGTTATATAAGGAGGCAAGGGATGACATTAGGAGAAATCGAAAAGCTGCTAAATGAGAAGGAGAAAACCAAGGAGGAACAAATCCGGATCATAAGAATGTTGCAGCTCTGGGCGGTACCGGTGGAGGAAAAACGCTGACAGAAAAAGCGCTGCCAGTTATCTGTATTACTACAACGGCAGGCACCGGCTTCGAGGCTGATAAGTGGGGGGTATCACAAACGATGAAACCAATGAGAAGATTGACTTCAGTTAAAGAAAGGCGGTGTTTTCTCATGAACGAATTTAATACCATTTTTGAAAAGGGAGAACTAAATCCTTAAGAACAATAAGAAATGTGCAGGAGGTAACTACCATGAAAAAAACAATCGCTATTTTACTCTCTTTTGCTATGATTTTTGGCCTTGCCGCTTGCGGAAACTCTGTGGGCCAGACAGAGAATTCATCTGCTGTGGAGACAAAACCCGCAGAAACAAGTGATGACGCACAGGAAGAAAACAGCACCATCCAGGATACCGAGAGTGTGGATACTACAGAAGCACAGTCCGCAGAAAGCGAAACACCGGAAGAACAAGGACACCGGATTCTTGTGGCCTATTTCTCAGCCACCAATACAACAGAAGGTGTGGCTGAGCATATTGCAAACGGACTGAATGCAAAACTGTATGAAATGGTTCCGGAAGATCCCTATACAGATGCTGATCTGAACTATAACGACAACAACAGCCGCAGTACCATTGAAATGAATGATCCATCTTCCCGTCCGGCTATTTCCGGCTCGGTGGAGGACATGGAACAATATGACATTGTGTTCATCGGCTATCCGATCTGGTGGGGCGAAGCGCCGAGAATCGTCAGCACATTTATGGAAAGCTATGATTTTGCGGGCAAGACCATCGTTCCTTTCTGCACCTCCGGCGGCAGCGGTGTTGGTTCCAGTGCTTCCAATCTGGAACAGCTTACCAGCGGCGCCACATGGCTTGACGGACATCGGCTGAACGGCAGCGATTCCCAGGATACGGTAATGGAATGGGTAAACAGCCTTGGATTGGATTTCGGTGAATAATTAAGAAGCTTATCAAAGATCTCCGGTAAATCTAAGGGAAGGGAGAAAATCAATGAAAAGAATTAGCGCTTTTCTGATGGCTGCCGGAACGATTTTGCCAAGAATATGCGCAGTGCGTATCGGGCGGCATTTGCAGAGAAAATTTAGAATAAAGAAAAAGCAGAGGGATAAGAGATGGAGCAGGAGGCAGGTTTATTTTCTAATCAGGAATTGAAGGCCATGATCGTACCGTTGTTTTTAGAGCAGCTTTTGATGGCGCTGGTGGGAATTGCGGATGTTTTTGTGGTTGGTTTTGTAGGGGAGGCAGCGGTATCTGGTGTGTCGTTGGTCAACTCTTTCAATACTATTTTTCTCAATCTGTTTGTGGCACTGGCCTCCGGTGGTGCGGTGGTGATCAGTCAGTATATCGGCAGGCAGGAAAGAGTCCGGGCAGGAGAAGCCGCGACGCAGCTTTTGACCTCCTCGGTTCTATTTTCTATCATCATTTCCATAGTTGTCCTGTTTACTAATGCCTCGCTGATGCGGCTTATGTTCGGGCGTGTTGAGGATGATGTGATGGATGCCTGTGTGACCTATCTTCGGATTTCTGCTTATTCCTATCCGGCGCTTGCTATTTACAATGCGGGAGCTGCGCTCTATCGGAGCTTTGGCAGAACAAGTACCACCATGTATTTGTCAATTACCGCCAATGTGATCAATGTAATTGGAAACTGTATAGGAGTATTTATTCTTCATGCAGGCGTTGCGGGCGTGGCATGGCCCTCCTTGATTTCCAGAGTTTTCTCTGCTGCTGTCATCACGATCCTGTGCTTTTCCGGAAAAAATCCGGTACAATACAAAAAAGCATGGCTTTTTCGGCTGGATGGTGAGTTTCAGAAGAGAATCCTTCGGATTGCGGTTCCCAATGGTGTGGAAAGCGGTATTTTTCAGCTTGTAAAGGTTGCCCTGTCCAGTGTGGCGGCGCTGTTTGGGACTTATCAGATCGCGGCAAACGGCGTGGCTCAAAGCATTTGGAGCATGGCTTCCCTGGTCAGCGTTACCATGGGCCCTGTTTTCATTACAGTCATAGGTCAGTGCATGGGTGCCGGGGCGATAGAACAGGCAGAACTATATTTTAAAAAACTGATGAAGATTACGCTGGTATTTGCGATTATCTGGAATGCTCTGATCTTTGCGGCTGCACCGGTTCTGCTGTCTTTCTATGCCCTGGCAGAAGAAACAAAACGGCTCACCATCCTGCTGGTCCTGGTTCATAATATTTTTAGTGCAATCGCTTTTCCGTTTGCTGATCCATTGGGGAAGGGGCTGCGGGCTGCAGGGGATGTCCGGTTTACAACGGCGGTTTCCCTGTTTACCACCATCGGTGTACGGCTCGTATTTTCTGTATTCTTTGGGATTACGTTAAATATGGGTGTCATGGGAATCGCCTGGGCCATGTGTCTGGACTGGTCGATTCGGGGAATCATCTTTATCCTGCGGCAGAAGTCCGGGAAATGGAAAGCATTTCAAGTGATATAGCCAAATTTATGTTGGAAAAAGCAAATATTTTATGGAGAATATCGTATGAAACAAATGGAATATCGAAAGATGCCACATGGAGGGGAGGCTATCAGCAAAAGGGGATAAAATGTATAAATCGGCATTTAAGTTGTTTGAGATATCAAGGTGCAACAGCAATTGCGGATACGGGAGAGATACTTTATAATCAGTCAGATATGAGCTTTAAGGCTGGCGAAAAATCATATTCTTTATTACAAATAATTCTAGTAAATTTTAATAAACTGTGATATAATTGTTACGAATTTTAATAATTCAACACACAACAGGAAAACAGAAAGGAATTTACTTATGCGGAAACGATTATTGTGGATTCTGTTAGTGCTGGTACTTGGAATCTGCGCGTCAGGATGTGGTAAAAAGGAGGAAGAAGTATCTGCTCCGGCCGAAGAAGGGCTCTCTACAGAAGATGAAATCTATGCAGAAGAGCCGGAAGATACATCTTCTGAGGAAGAAGAGGAAGAAGAGGAGATTGGCCCGGAGGGAATGTACCGGAGCGAGCTGACCAACGAGTGGATCAGTGAAGATCTGAAAGAGCAGCGTCCCATCGCTGTAATGGTTGACAATGAAAAGACAGCATTGCCCCACTATGGCCTTACAAGGGCAGATGTGGTTTACGAAATGATGAACAGTACTCTGAACGATCAGATTACCCGTTTTATGGTTCTCTTTAAGGACTATGACAGTGTTGATCAGATTGGAAGCGTGCGGAGTGTGCGTCCTACAAACCTTATGATTGCCCCCGAATGGAATGCCATTGTCTGCCATGACGGAGGCCCCTTCTACATCAATACGTATCTTGAGAAGCCCCATACGGATCATTTCAGCGGAACCTTCTCACGTGTGAACAACGGGAAACCCAGAGAATTTACGGAATATATCCTGCCAGGAGATATGGACAAAAACTTCCGGAATTCCAGTGTTTCCAGAGAGTACAATGAATACAGGCCCACAGAGCCGCATTTTGAATTTGTTTCTGAAAAGAAGCCGGTGAAAATGGAAGAAAAAGCAGGATGCTTTGACTGTACCCTGGTGGATCTTCCCTTTGGCCACAACGGTTCCCAGCTTGACTATGACGAAGCATCCGGAACCTATCTGTATTCCGAGTATGGCAGCGCGCACAAGGATCCGGGCAACAACAATGAGCAGCTTGCCTTTAAAAACGTGATTCTTCAGAAGATGACCTTCAGCCAGCTGGATTCTCACGGATATATGGTCTGGAACTGCCTGGGAACCGGTGAAGGCTACTATATCACCAACGGAAAAGCCATTCCGATCACCTGGGTGAAGAACGCCGAGCAGGAACGCACGATTTATTTTGATTCTACATCGGATGAGATCCAGGTAAATACAGGAAAGACTTACATAGGTTTTGTTCCGGATACACGCTGGAGCGAGCTGGTGGTAGAGTAATCCACAGTATAATTTAAAAACATTCTGAAAAATAAAAGCCCTTGTACGAATCCAGAGGTGCCGGAAAAGTCTTATGACTGATTCCCGGCACCTCTCTTTTCGAAAAACGATGCTTGTCAATCCTCCCGAAGCCGCACCGCCTTTGCAGCCATCCGGCGGCGGTTTTCATCCTGGGCGGCATAATGCTTCCGGGTAGTATTCACATCCTTATGCCCCAGCACGTCGGCAACCAGGTAGATGTCCCCGGTTTCCTGGTACAGAGTAGTGCCGTAGGTACTGCGGAGTTTGTGCGGGGTGATTTTCTTAAGCGGCGTTACCTGTTTTGCATATTTTTTCACCAGGTTCTCTATGGCGCCCACACCGATGCGCCGCTTCTGGGTAGAGTAGAAGAGCGCCTTCTCATGTCCCTCCTGGGGGATGACCTCCCTGCGGCTTCCGTTAATATAATTCCGGAGAGCCTGCTCTACTTCCTCTCCAAAGTAAACAATCATCTCGGATCCGCCCTTTCGGGTCACCTTGATTCCGTTGTTATGAAAATCCACATCCGTAATGTCAAGACCCACACACTCGGATACCCGGATTCCGGTTCCCAAAAGGAGCGTAACGATGGCCAGATCGCGTTCCTTTGTCTTTTCGTAATAAACCTTTTTCTGTCCTGTAAGGCCGTCGCCGCCATGTTCAATAAAGTCCAGAAGATTTGCAGTCTCATCGGCATCCAGACGGATGATAGCCTTGTCATGGAGCTTTGGCATGTCCACAAATACCGTAGGATTATGCTCAAGAAGCTGGCGCTTATAAAAATAAGCGTAAAAGCTCCGCAGGGCGGACATTTTCCGCTTTAGGCCCCGCTCTCCATTGGTAACGTCTATGGTTTCGAAACTTTCTTTCTCCTTATCCGAACCGGAAATATCAATTTTCTTCTGATACAGTTTCAAATATTCCTGATATTCTTCTATATCCACTGCCTCAATCCGATCCAGATCACTCAGTGTAAAATCTGATGTTTCGTAATTCTTGTAGACGGGATTTTCATCAATGAGAAACCGGAAAAAAACCCGGATATCGTAGGCGTAAGAGATTCGGGTCTTTGTTGAAGTCGTGGGTTCGACTGCCCGGAAATAGTCCTTCGCAAAAGGAGGGAGCGTCTTCAGCACCTCTCTCAGCTTACGGATATTTTCCATATCATTTTGTTCGTGGTAGGTTCTGTATTCCATAATTGAAAAATTCCTTCCTAAATCTTGTAATGATGCAGAGATAAGCCAAACAGATTAACATAATAATATTATGTTAATAAAATAAATATATCAATGACAAATACCTGCATTGTGGTTCACTCCGTGACCAGTAACGATATTCAAAGTTTTGTGCCAGGATCACGATACCTATTGACGTAATACCGGGTCAATGCTATAATGAATAAGTACAATTCCATATAAGGTATTAAGTGCCTGTCAGATTTAAAATTCCGGCAGGAAAAGGGAATCAGGTGCAAGTCCTGAGCGATCCGGTCACTGTAAACAGGGAGTATTTCCTAACAAATCCATTGTACAACTTTTTGTATGAGAAGGAAAGGAAAATATGCAGATCTGTAAGCCAGGAAACCTGCTTAATACTTGAGGAGAGACTTCCGAAGAAAGTTCAGTTCCTTTCAAAAAGACCTTTCGGCTTTTTGTGTGTGTCTGTTTCTCTGGAAGCAGACATTTTTTATGCACAGGCCTGTGCAGAGGAAATGTGCCGCTAAAGCGGCGCACGGGCCGCACAGCGGGCGGGGGAAGAGAAAACTTCCCGGCTCCGATTTATCATATGGAATGCTCAATGTGGAAGAACGTACCATCTGAAGGCAGCATATCCTAAACGCACAGGTCTGATAAGCTGTGACGGCATTCGGCTTACTCACGCCTTTCCCAGTTTCCTTCGGATGCCTTAGCGTCTGTCCGGGATTTGTTATTAAGAAGCACCTGCATATCGGGGAAGAATAACCTGCAGCTTTTCTTTTCCGGAATATCAGAATTGCTTCTGAGAGCATTTCCTTTGACAGGCGTTTTTTTTAACAGGAAGAATATAAGCATAAAAATGTTGCACAAAACGGCAGGAAAAATACTGTAAAATTTAGCTATTGATTTTTGAGCAAAAAATAAGTAATATAAATAAAGGATTGTAACTCTTTGAGGCATTACCGTGATAGTAGGATCGCTGTATAAATTGCTTTGGAGAGTTTTTCTTTTGTTCGGAAATATTTTTTGCAGTTAAGGGGGTACAAGAAATGCTGGTGACAAAAAAGGTCAACAATAATGTTGCGATCTGTATAGATGGAAACGGCCGGGAACTGATAGCTATCGGCAAGGGGATCGGCTTTCCAAAACTTCCTTATGAAATAACGGATATGAATCTGGTGGATCGCACCTTCTACGATGTGGACAGCCGGTATCTTCCGCTTTTGAATGACATTCCTATGGAGATTATTGATTTTACGGCCCGTATGATGGACGATGTAAAGGGAAAGCTGCCCTACGAGACAAGCCCGAATATTGTTATGACTCTGGCCGATCATATTGCCTTTTCCATTGAAAGACACAGGAACGGGATCTATGTCCAGATGCCCTCTATCTATGAAATGATGCAGAATTACCCTCTTGAAGTTAAGATTGGAAAACGCTTTTTGTCGGAAATTCATCGAAGCTTCCAGGTGAAGCTTCCCCAGGATGAAATCCAGGGGATCGCCATGCATTTTATCAATGCTAAGAACAATGCGACAAATCCGGAGCAGGAAGAGCTGGATAAAGCCCGAATGCAGCAATATGAGGAGATGCTGGAGCAGACGACACAGATAATAGAATGGGAAATGGATATACAAGTCCGCAGGGATACGTTTAATTATGCAAGGTTTGCGTCCCATCTTTCTTATCTTTTCCGCCGTATGTTTACACAGCAGTATATGGATTCAGATAATCTGCAGGTATACACGGCCATAAGAGAAGAATACCCAAAGGTAGCAGCCTGCGTCAGCAAGCTTAATGAGTATTATCAGCAGAATTTTTCGACGGCTCTGACAGAAGAAGAGCAGCTTTATCTGATTCTGCACATTAACCGCGTGTGTGCCAAAGCAAATACATAAGAAGATTTAGGAAATCTGCACAAAAATCAAAACAAAATATTGTAAACTATGACAGTTGACATTTTAAACATTTGCGTCTAGTATAATTATATGGATTGTAACTCCTTGGAGGCATTACCATAGTAAAAAGTGTTTACTATGTATTACTTCAATGGGGTTATTTTTTTACCTCGCATTATCTGGTTTTATATACACAGCATTTATATAAATCTGGATTGTTACCGCAGAAAATGCGGGCATTACCTTCAGTGAATGGCAGCTTATGTCAAAAAAGCTTCTGCCTGTTTCATTGAAGGTTTTTTTGTGTCAATTTTTGCTGCAGTGCGCAGGCAGTGAAGAACGGCAGTAAAACAATAATGAGAAAAAGCAAAGCAAGGAGAAAAAATTATGGCTGACAATCAGAAAATAGCTGCTGAGATATTAAAGGCAGTAGGAGGAAAAGCAAATATTTCAAATGCAACACATTGTATGACACGCCTGCGCCTGACCTTAAAAGACGAGAGTCTGGCGGACACGGAGGCCGTTAAAGGCATTACCGGTGTTATGGGCCAGCAGTTTAAGGCAGGGCAGTACCAGGTGATCATTGGTGCCAATGCGGATAAGGTTTACAAAGAATTTGCAAAAATAAGCGGAACGGAAAATGAATCTGCAGAGGATAATACGGTTCCTGTTTCCGGGAAAAAACTGTCTCTCAAATCGATTGGCGCAGGAATTATGGATACACTTTCCGGTTCTCTGACCCCGATCATTCCGGTGGTTTTGGCCGCATCCATTTTTAAAATGATTGTGGCGGTATTCGGTCCGGATATGCTGGGAATTCTGAATGCAGAAAGTGATATCTATACACTTTTTACTTTTGTAGGTGATGCGGGATATTACTTTTTCCCCTTGCTGCTAGGATATACTTCGGCAAAGAAATTAGGCGCATCGCCTGTGCTGGGAATTTTCATGGGAGCAATTATGCTTCATCCGACCATGGTGCAGATGGCAGCAGACGGCACGGCGTTTACCGTATATGGAATTCCCTGCAATGTACAGAATTACAGCAGTACACTGCTTCCCATTATTTTATCCGTATGGGCTATGTCTCATGTGGAACGGTTCTTTAAAAAGATTATTCCGGATACATTAAAAATTCTGTTTGTTCCAGTTTTAACGATTGCCGTTATGCTTCCTATCTCCCTGTGCGTGTTTGGGCCTGCAGGTGCGTTTCTCGGTAAATATATCTGTGCTTTGATTATTGCATTCTCCAATACTTTTGGTTTTGTGGGAGCTGCAGTAATAGGCGCTTTGTGGGAGTTCCTGGTTATGAGCGGTATGCATCACGTAATGATTACGCAGATGATCCTTGTATTTTCCGAAACGGGATATGATCCTGTAGTTACACTGGGCGCTGCCTCAGCAAGTCTGGCAGTAACCGGTATGTGTCTGGGCTGTGCGCTGGCGCTGAAGGGGAAAGAAGAGAAAAGCTTAAGTTTCAGTTATGTGGTTGCGGCTTTTCTGGGAGGTGTCACAGAGCCGGGACTTTACGGACTTGGAATGCGTTACCGCAAGCCGTTCATCGGGATGGCTGCCGGTGGATTTGCCGGAGGCTTGTATGCGGGCTCGATGGGAGTAAAGGCTTATGCCATGGTGCCGGTTGCCAGCTTTCTGGCCATGACCGGTTATGCAGGAGGCTCTGCCATGAATCTGGTTCACGGTATTATTTCCGGCGTTATTGCAGTGGTGGTGGCTGCGGTTGTTACTTATATTCTCTGCCGTGAAAAGAAAGCGTAAGATTATTTATTAATAAAAGCCCTGTTTCTGTAAGCAATGCTGCTAAGCTGAGCTTGGGAAAATTATCATATACATTTGTTTTTGTTTATGGAAACGGGGCAGAAAAAATATGGAAAACAGCAGGCTGATTGCGGATGGAGGTCTGCAAAACCGGAACAGGAGGAGAATGATGTCAAAAATTCTTGTGAGAGCAGATGATCTTGGCTACTCGGAAGGTGTCAATTATGGAATAGCCAAATCGGTAAAAGAAGGGATTATCCGTTCGGTAGGCGTTATGACGAATATGCCTTCCGTGCAGCATGGACTGGATTTGCTGAAGGGCGCGGATGTCTGCTATGGACAGCATACGAATATCTGTGTGGGAAAGCCTCTTACAGATCCGGCTCTTATTCCCAGCATTACACAGGAAAACGGAGAATTCAAACCCAGCAGAGCTTACCGGAATGCCAAAGAGGATTTTGTAGTACTGGAGGAAGTGATTCTGGAAATCGAAGCACAATATCAGCGGTTTGTGGAGCTGACAGGAAGGCAGCCCGGCTATTTTGAAGGGCATGCGGTTGCCAGTAAACAGTTTTTCCGCGGGCTGGAGATTGTGGCGCAGCGTCACGGGCTGCCGTATCTGGGAATGAGCTTTGGGGACGAACCGATCAAATTCCGCAGTCAGCTCTTATATGTCAGCATGGACAGTATGAAACCGGATTACAATCCTCTGGAAGCACTGAAAAAGGCAGCGCAGAAGGATTATGGCCCAAATGGCTGTGCTATGTTTGTCTGTCATCCGGGATATCTGGATGCCTACATTTTAAGAACTTCCTCTATGACCATCCCACGGGCACTGGAAGTGGAAATGGCCTGCAGTGAAGAGACAAAGCGCTGGCTGGAGGAACACAAAGTTCAGGTTATTTCGTATGACGATATCAGATAGAAAAGAGGCGGAGATATGTTTTCATTTTTTAAGAAGAAAGAAGCTGAGAAAGATACGGTTACTGTGATGAAGGCCTGTGTTTCCGG
This sequence comes from Lachnoclostridium sp., assembly GCA_021770065.1. Lineage (GTDB taxonomy): Bacteria > Bacillota > Clostridia > Lachnospirales > Lachnospiraceae > Laedolimicola. Next base: position 170,484 of record JAETRR010000002.1, read on the forward strand.
AAGGACAATTCCGGTGGAGGAGCTTGACGACGGTGTGTTTTCTGCCGGCATCATGGGTAAGGGCATTGCGATTGTTCCGTCCTCAGAGGTTATTGTGGCTCCATGCAGCGGAGAGATTTCGGCAGTTATGGAAGATTCCAGGCATGCGGTCGGACTCCGGCTGGACAACGGAGCGGAATTACTGATTCATGAGGGTCTTGACACGGTCATGTTAAATGGAGAAGGCTTTGAACTGTTCGTGAAAGAAGGGGATCGGGTCAAGGCCGGGGACAGGCTGATCCGCTTTGATACCCGACTCATAGAATCCAGAGGCTTGAATCCGGCCTGCGTGTTCCTTGTGACAAACAGTGACGCATATCCCGATGTACAATTTAAGATCGGTATGGATGTGACAGCCAATGAAACGGTAATCGCGGAATTTTAGGGAGGAAGATATGCCGTTAGGAATTATTTTGAATACGATGTCTATTGTATTCGGCGGAATACTCGGCACATGGGCCGGAGGGCGGTTATCGGATAATTTCAAAGAAAATATGAATATGATTTTCGGATGCTGTTCTATGGCAATGGGAATCAGCAGTATTGTTTTGATGGAGAACATGCCTGCGGTTATTTTTTCTGTGGTTATTGGAACGGCTGCCGGACTTGCCGTGCAGCTTGGAGAAAAAATAAATAATGGAGGCAGAATGATGCAGCGTTTTATTTTCCGGTTTGTGAGGCGTCCGAATAAGGATGCTTCAACGGAGGAAACGGACTCTATGTTGATTACAGCCATTGTTTTATTTTGTGCCAGCGGTACGGGGATTTATGGGGCGATTGTTTCGGGAATAACCGGAGATCACAGCATTTTGACTGCAAAATCTATTCTGGATTTATTTACAGCTATTATTTTTGCATGCAGTCTCGGCATTATTGTATCACTGATTGCGGTTCCTCAGTTTCTTATTTTTACTGCTTTATTTTTATGTGCCGGATTTATCTTTCCGCTGACTACAACTGAGATGATTAATGATTTCAAGGCATGCGGCGGCATTCTGATGCTCGCAACCGGTTTTCGAATGATCAAAGTAAAAATGTTTCCCACAGCAGATATGATTCCGGCTATGGTGCTCGTTATGCCGGTAAGCTGGATCTGGACTTCGCATATTCTTCCGTTAATGAAATAATAAGGGAGATTTAGATAAATCTAAAGAGAGGTATTTTATCGATAGATCTATGTGAAAAACATGTGTTTGTCGCATAGATCTAAAAGAGATGCTAAATTCATATAATCAATTTTTACTATTCGAAATTCGCAACAGTATAAAAGCCGTCTCATGGAATATTCCACAAGGCGGCTTTTTTAAACCTTCCAGGCAATTGACATATTAAAGTTTATATTCCGTGGAGTAATACGGCATAATCAAATTCTGGCCGGAAATAATCTTACCATTTTTAATAGAGTTTAACCGGCTGACCTCCTTGATATAGATCTCTTTGGATTCATAATTCTCCAAATACTCATCTGCCAGATCCCATAAAGTATCTCCGGGCTGAATCTCAATGTTTGTATAATACTTGTAATAAGTAACCTCCGCTTCCTTATTCTTAGCCTTTGATAAAAAGCTCCCGAATGTAAAGGCCAATGCCAGAATCAGACAAATAGTTAAACCGGCCGTCAAAGCAATCTTCCTTTTCCTACACATATCTTTTCCCCCTAAACACAAAATCCAAACATGTTTTCCAAACAATTGTTCTGCATGTTTTTATTATACACATAGAACAATTGTTTGTCAATACATATGTTCGAAAAATGTTCGATTTTTTGTTCGGGTTAGTTGTGTGGAAATCTAAATTTCGCGATTTAAATTTTACAGGTAACTCATTATTTTCATATTTAAATATATATCATACAATGGTTTTTACTAATTGGGGATAATTAAAATAGAGATGCTTTTATTAAGATATGATTTGCTAATCGAAAAATTTACAAAAAAATCAAGCCACCCAAACGCAGTTCATATACATCCGTCTGGGTGACACAACAATTATACGCCTGTCCTGTTTAATCCAGCTGCTTAATGCAGTCAATGGTAGCCTGGTAATCTTCCTTCACCTTCTTAAGTGCAGGCTCCAGGTCCTCACCGTACTCCTCTCTGTTTCGCAACAGCTCAGCAAGGTTGTTGGAGGATTCGTAGAGCCGATCCAGGGAAAGATTCTGGCAGATGCCCTTTATGGTGTGGGCTGCCCGGAATGCCTCCGGCATATTTCTGTTCTCTATTGATGTGCAAAGCAGGTCATAGCTGGAATCATTGAGAACACGGAGTACAAACTTTTTAATCCGCTCTTCTGTTCTCAGCCGTCCTTCTACATCTGCATAATTACCGCCCATAGCATCATAGCATTCTCTTATTGTCATTTATAATTACCTTCCTTTCTGCTGCTCCTTTATATAATTTATCATAATTATAGTTGAAATTCAAGATAAACACTGAAAATTTCCCTTGCCAAGCCTTTCCGTGCATGATATTATGTGCAGGACAGATTTTCAAAAAGCGACATTCCTGTTCCGGGCCTGCCCGAAGGGGAATGAGTTGTTTATACATAAAAGAAAGAGGACATTTACATGAAGCTTCAGCAGCTTTTAAGTTATACACGCAGAGCCGTGGATGATTACCATATGATACAGGAGGGAGACAAAATTGCCGTGGGAATTTCCGGAGGAAAGGACAGCCTGGCTATGCTCTATGCGCTTCATGGGCTCAGGCGCTTCTATCCGTCTTCCTTTGAGCTGGAGGCAATCACGGTTGACCTGGGCTTTCCGGATTTCGATTTAAGCGGAATACGGGCGCTGTGTGAGGAAATGGGGATACATTATACGATTGTCTCTACAGATATTTACGATATTATTTTCCGCGTCCGCAAAGAGAGCAACCCTTGTGCCCTCTGTGCTAAGATGCGCAAGGGAGCTTTAAATCAGGCTATCAAAGAAACCGGCTGCAATAAGGTGGCCTATGCCCATCACAAAAATGACGTAGTGGAGACTATGCTGCTCTCTCTCATCTTTGAGGGGCGTTTTCATACCTTTGCGCCGGTTACCTACCTGGATCGGATGGATCTGACTGTGATCCGTCCCTTAATGTATGTGGATGAGGCGGATGTAATTGGTTTTCAGCATAAGTACAATCTGCCGGTCTGCAAAAGTCCCTGCCCGGCTGACGGACATACCAAACGGGAATATGCAAAGAATCTGCTCCGCAGCTTGAATCAGGAGCATCCGGGCACCTCTGAGCGTATGTTCCGGGCTGTTCTGGAAGGCATTTATAAGCCCTATGAATCCCTGGAATATGTCCGGGCATTGTCTGAGAGAAAGTCAAATACCCCACAGCACGCTACAGGGCATCAAACTTGCTCGCGAGAATAAATCACTCTAAAAATGTTTTCACAGCCTCAGTTTAAGAAAAGGCTGTCCAATCTGTTTGAAAGGACAGCCTTTGAATCTAATAGTGTTTATACAAGCAGGAACATCTATTTATTCTATATATTCCTACCCGATCTCAATCTCACTGTGAAGCTGCTGCAGAGACTTCACCTCCAGCTTGCCGCCCTTTTCCTTGACCTTGCGGATTCCCTCCGTAGTGGCAATGGCTGCGGCCATAGTCGTCATATAGGGAATCTTTCCCTTGATGGCTGCCTTGCGGATATAGCTGTCATCAAACCGGCTTTCCTTGCCGGAGGGCGTATTGACAATAAGCTGAATCTCACCGTTGGCAATGGCATCCATAATATTCGGCCGCCCCTCCTGGAGCTTCTTCACCTTCCTGGCCGGAATTCCGTCCGCAGCAATCATATCATAGGTTCGTCCTGTTGCCATAATCGAAAATCCGTCTTTATAGAAGCCTCTTGCCACCTGCAGTACCTCCGGCTTATCCCTGTCGCTGACACTGATAAGCACTGTTCCCGACAGAGGAAGGCAGGTCTGGGTAGCCTCCTGAGACTTGTAGAAGGCTTCTCCAAAGTTGGAAGCAAGGCCAAGAACCTCTCCCGTAGAACGCATTTCCGGTCCGAGAAGGGGATCAACCTCCTGGAACATATTGAAGGGGAACACGGCCTCCTTCACACCGTAATGATGGAAACGGCTCTCCTTTAAGTCAGGAACCGGTGAGGGAGTTCCGGTAAGTTCCTCCGTGATCACCTGGGTTGCAAGCTGCACCATCTGAATGTTGCAGACCTTGGATACGAGAGGCACGGTCCGGGACGCTCTGGGATTGGCCTCCAGAACAAAGACCTTTCCATCCTCAATGGCATACTGCATGTTCATCAGGCCGCAGACATGCATTTCCTCTGCAATTTTCTTCGTATACTCCTTAATCGTCTTTAAATTTTCATCCGAAATATTTAAGGAAGGCAGAATACAGGCCGAATCACCGGAATGCACGCCGGCCAGCTCAATGTGTTCCATCACTGCCGGAACAAAGGCGTGTGTTCCGTCACAGATAGCATCTGCCTCACACTCCATGGCATGATGAAGGAAACGGTCGATCAAAATGGGCCGATCCGGTGTTACGCCCACAGCCGCGCGCATATACCCGATAAGGCTTTCGGGGTCGTGAACCACTTCCATGCCCCGCCCGCCCAGTACATAGGAGGGACGCACCATAACGGGATAACCGATTTTCTCTGCAATCGCCAGCGCCTCGTCCGCATTGACTGCCATTCCGGCTTCCGGCATGGGAATTTCCAGTTTCTCCATAATAGCCCGGAACCGATCCCGGTCTTCCGCCAGGTCAATAATCTCCGGACTGGTGCCAAGGATGCGCACGCCGTTCTTTTCAAGCTCCGCAGCCAGATTGAGGGGCGTCTGGCCGCCGAACTGGGCAATCACGCCCGCAGGCTTCTCTTTTTCGTGGATGCTCAGTACATCCTCCAGAGTCAGCGGCTCAAAATAAAGCTTATCTGAGGTGTCGTAATCCGTGGAAACCGTCTCCGGATTGCAGTTTACTATAATCGTCTCAAAGCCCAGCTTCTTAAGGGCAATGGCCGCATGTACGCAGCAGTAATCAAACTCGATCCCCTGGCCGATCCGGTTGGGACCGCCGCCCAGGATCATAATCTTGGGCCGATCCGTATTGACAGTGCTGTGATCCGGTGCGTTGTAGGTAGAATAATAGTAAGCGTTATCCTTGGTTCCGCTCACATGAACGCCCTCCCAGGCTTCCGTTACGCCGATGGCAATGCGGCTCTTCCGGATGTCCGCCTCAGGCACATCGAGGATCTGGCTTAAATACCGGTCAGAGAAGCCGTCCTTTTTCGCTTTCTTAAGGGCTGCAGCCTCCGGAACTTTCCCGCGGCCGGAAGAAAGAAGCGCTTCCTCCTCTTCCACCAGCTCTTTCATCTGCTCAATAAAGTAATGTTTAATCTTTGTCAGTTCATGCAGCTCTTCTACCGTTGCACCCTTGCGGAGCGCTTCATACATCACAAACTGTCGTTCACTGGTGGCCGTATCAAGCAGCTTTAAGAGTTCACGCTTGGTTTTGGTGTGAAAATCTTTGGCAAAGCCCAGGCCGTAACGGCCGTTTTCCAGGCTTCGTATAGCCTTCTGAAATGCTTCTTTATAGGTTTTGCCGATACTCATAACCTCGCCGACGGCGCGCATCTGGGTGCCTAACTTGTCCTCCACGCCCTTGAACTTTTCGAAGGCCCAGCGGGCAAACTTGATTACCACATAATCTCCGTCCGGCACATAACGGTCGAGGGTTCCGTATTTGCCGCAGGGAATCTCATCCAGAGTAAGTCCGGCGGCAAGCATGGCGGAAACCAGAGCAATGGGGAAGCCCGTTGCCTTGGAAGCCAGAGCGGAGGAACGGGAGGTTCTGGGATTGATCTCAATCACAATGTCCCGGTCGGTTACCGGGTCGTGGGCCCACTGTACATTGGTTCCGCCGATAACCTGGATGGCTTCCGCAATGCGGTAGGACTTTTCTTGAAGCCTTTTTTGAATGTCCTCGGAAATGGTCAGCATGGGAGCGGAACAGAACGAATCTCCCGTGTGTACGCCCAAAGGATCGATATTTTCAATAAAGCAGACTGTGATAATGTTGTTCTTGCTGTCCCGGACTACTTCAAGCTCCAGTTCCTCCCAGCCGAGAATGGATTCCTCCACCAGAACCTGTCCCACCAGACTCGCCTGTAAGCCCCTTGCGGTAACGGTTTTCAGCTCCTCCACATTGTAAACCAGCCCGCCGCCTGCACCGCCCATGGTATAGGCCGGACGCAGAACTACCGGATACCCCAGTTTCTCCGCAATGGCCACAGCCTCATCTACACTGTAAGCCACCTCGCTCCGGGCCATCTCAATGCCGAGACTGTCCATGGTGTGCTTAAATTCGATCCGGTCCTCGCCGCGCTCAATGGCATCTACCTGGACGCCGATAACCTTCACATTGTATTGATCCAGAATGCCTGTCCTGGAAAGCTCCGAACAAAGATTAAGACCGGACTGTCCGCCGAGATTCGGCAATAAGGCATCTGGTCTTTCTTTCTCAATAATCTGTGTCAGCCGTTCCACATTGAGCGGCTCGATATAAGTTACGTCTGCGGTTCCCGGATCGGTCATAATAGTGGCCGGATTGGAATTGACCAATACAATCTCATAACCCAGTTTTTTCAACGCCTTGCACGCCTGTGTGCCGGAATAATCAAACTCACAGGCCTGGCCGATGATAATAGGGCCGGAACCGATAATCAGAACTTTGTGGATATCGTTTCTCTTACTCATATATGCTCTCCTTTATATATTAACAGGATAACCTGTTTTTAACTATTCCAGAATGATCGTGAAGGGGCCGTCATTCACAAGCTCCACCTTCATATCCGCACCAAAGCTTCCCTGCTGAACTCTGGAAACCCGATCCTTACAGATCCCGATAATATACTCATACAATTCTTCGGCAAGTTCCGGCTCTCCCGCATTTGTAAAACCGGGCCGGTTGCCGCGGCTGCAGTCCGCATAGAGGGTAAACTGTGAAACTAAGAGCAGTTCCCCTCCTACATCCTGTAAGGACAGATTGATTTTTCCGTTTTCATCAGGAAAGATCCGAAGGCCCAGCATTTTCTTCACCAGGCGATCGGCCTCCGCTCGCGTGTCTCCCTGCCCTACACCGATGAGGACAAGATATCCTTTTTCAATATTTCCAATAACAGTCCCATCCACCGTTACCGATGCATGGGACACTCTCTGTATGACAAACTTCATAAAATCTGTTTCTCCTGTGAAAAAAGCCTTGCCGGTTCTAAAACTTTGTAAAGCACGGCCACAAAAGGGGTTAAATCCTCTCGTGCTCTTTTTCCTTATATGTAACAAATTCCCTGATAATGTGAATAGCGCCGTCAATACCCAGGGTACTGGTATTCAGACACAGATCATAGCCGGAAGCCTCACCCCACTTTTTGCTGGTGTAGTAATTGTAATAGCTGGCCCGGCCCTTATCCGTTTTGCGAATCAGCTCCTTTGCTTTTGCATCAGTAAGATCATGCCGTCTGGCAATGCGGACGATCCTGGATGGAAGGTCTGCGTAGAGGAATACATTGACCACATTCGGAACATTTTCAAGGGCATAGTCCGCACATCTGCCGACAATGACGCAGGGCCCCTCCGCCGCAATCTTCTTGATGCTGTCAAACTGTGCCAGAAAGACCTTGTGATTTAAGGGCATTTCAGAAAATGCTGCCGAGGAATAACCAGTTGAATAGGTATCCATCACCAGGGAGTACAAAAAACTGTTCGTGGGCTTTTCATCATGATTTTCGAAAAGCTCCCGGCATAAGCCGCTGTCCTTGGCTGCTCTTGATAAAAGTTCCTTATCATAAAAGGGAATTCCCAGCTCCTCCGCCAGTTTTATTCCGATGTCATGTCCTCCGCTGCCGTACTGACGTCCAATCGTTATCACTGTATTATTTGCCATATTGGTGTCGCCCCTTTCTGAAACCAAACCATATGAAATCTGCTGCCTGTGCAGTGTGAACTGTGAAACCTTCAGTTTCTTTTATTATACACCAATTACTTGCCTTTTTCCAGACTCATAATAATTCCTTTTGCAATTCCCTTGGCGATATCATTCTGATAGGTGTCATCGGCCAGGTTCAAGGCTTCATCTGCATTACTGATATATCCTGCTTCTACGAGTACGGCAGGCATCTCGGTATTTGAAATAATATCAAAGTTTCCCTCGAGAGTTCCGCCGTCAAGAGCGCCGCTCTCCTTTATCAGAGCCTCCTGAATCTTTTCCGCCAGATAGTTACTCTGCTTGTTATCTTTGTTGTAATAGCTGATCGCGCCGGATGCGCCGGTATCCTCCGAATAGCCGCCATGGATGCTTACGAGCAGATCTGCCTGGGCTTCATTAGCCTTCTGCACACGTTCTTCCTTGGAAATCCGGATATCCTCCTCCCGTATCAGAACTACCTGGTATCCCTGGCCCTCCAGCATGGTTTTCAGTTTTGAACATATGTCGAAGGTTACATTCTTCTCTACCGTTTCCCCATTGCTTCTTCCGATGTCTTCGCCGCCGTGCCCCGCATCAATGGCAATGACAAAGGTATCTCCCTTGGCAGATATTCCGTTGGAACCTCCGGAAACCAGCCGGACAATACCGAAGATAATCAGTCCGATGACGGCAAGGACAAGGATACCTCCGCCAATCAGAATCATCATCCGTATCCGCTTCTTACGCGCGCGTTCTTTCTGCCGGCGCTTTCTGGCTTCCATCCTTCTCCGGCGTTCTGCCGGGCTCATCTGCTTTTCTCTTTCACTGCGCTCCATAGCTTTTGTTCATCCCCTCACGTTTTTCTGACAGTCTGTATAACAGGATTTTTGTCTATTTTTCCCACTTTTCACAGAGAGCCTGCAATTGATCTGCAAGCTTGGCCAGATCCTTATTCGCCCATCCTTTGCTCTTGTCAATGAGACGCATAAGCCTCTTTCCAACCTCCACCAGTCTATCATAAACGGTAGATGACGGTTTGGCAAGCTTTTTATCTCTCTCAATGCGGATCTTATTACCTGCTTCAAGGTGTGTATTTGTAATCAGATCATAACAGCCGCCGCTGTATGGAGCTCTGGCATCATAGCCGTAATTGTCTTCCAGGCACTCAACAAAGCGATCACAGACGGTGTCCTCTCCATGAACCACGAACACTCTCTTTGGTTTTTTCTGAAAGCCCTGAAGCCAGGAAATCAGCCCTTCTTTGTCCGCATGTCCGCTGATACCTGCCAGCTTCATAATCTTAGCCCGGATCTCGATTTCTTCACCGAACAGCTTTACTGTGGAAGCCCCCTCCACAATAGCCCGGCCGAGAGTTCCCACGGCCTGGTAGCCCACAAAGAGAATAGTGCTGTCCTCTCTCCAGAGATTGTGTTTCAGGTGGTGCCGGATACGTCCGGCCTCGCACATGCCGGATGCCGAGAGGATGACCTTGGGTTCATCGTCAAAATTGATGGCCTTGGATTCGTCGCTTGTAATGGAAAGGTTCAGTCCGGGGAAAGAAATGGGATTGATGCCCTTTTTTACAAGCTCCAGTGTTGCTTCGTCAAAGCATTCATACATATTTTTATTAAAAATCGTGGTTGCCTGGACAGCCAGAGGGCTGTCCACATAGACCTGGAAGCCTTCATGTCCCTGGATAAGTCTTTTTTCCTTTATCTCCCTGAGAAAATAGAGCATCTCCTGGGTTCTTCCCACAGCAAAGGAAGGAATGACCACATTGCCGCCCCGATCAAAGGTATCCTTAAGGATCCCCGTAAGGGCTTCCACATAGTCCGGCCGCTCTCCGTGGCTGCGGTCACCGTAGGTGGATTCCATTACCACATAATCCGCATCCTCAATCGTCTTAGGCTCCTTTAAAATCGGCTGGTTGTGGTTGCCGATATCGCCGGAGAACACGATCTTCCGCTCTTCGGTGCCCTCCGTCAGCCAGATCTCGATACAGGAAGATCCCAGAAGATGTCCTACATCCGTAAAACGGATAGCGATCCCCTCTGCCGGAACGATCCGTTCTCCGTAAGCACAGCCGCAGAACAGCTTCATGGTTCCGTCCGCATCAGCCATGTCGTAAAGAGGAACATACTCTTCCCCGCCGGAACGCCTGGCCTTCCGGTTCCGCCATTCTGCCTCGAACATCTGAATATGCGCACTGTCCCGGAGCATGACTTCACACAGATCTCTCGTGGCCTTGGTTGAAAAAACAGTTCCCCGAAAACCCTTCTTATACAAAAGAGGAAGCAGGCCGGAATGATCAATATGTGCATGTGTCAAAAATACAAAGTCAATATCTGTGGCGGCAACAGGGATCTCCCGGTTTTTATAGTAGTCGGGCCCCTGCTCCATGCCATAATCTATCAGCATGATCTTATCACAGGCCTCCAGCATATGGCAGCTTCCGGTAACCTCATGGGCTGCTCCCAAAAATGTAAGCTTCATTTACCGTCTCCTTTCCAGTTTTTCCAGAACTTAATTGCTGCTTTTATTATAACGTTTTCCTAAAGGAAATACAATGATAAATTTTCCGAAAACGGGCTTCGGGAGCGGACAGTAACCGATCAAATGTCAATAATCAACTAAGTTTTTCTGCATTTCACAATAATTCTGCACTCTTACAGAAAATCCGGGAGATTGAACGCCGGCTGGAGTAGTTCACCTACCCTGTTTTTCCTACAAGAACTATTACACTTCGGGCCTTAACAGTAAGGCTTCCCCTCACGATTTTTCCGGGCTTCTGTTCTGCCATCCAGGTATCCGCACAGATTTCCCAGTGCATATCCCTTGGCAGAACCGGCAGAAATACAGAGAGATCTTCCCAGTAGGCATTGGAGGCAAGATAAACCACCTCCGGCCTCTGCCCTGTCTCCTGCCCTGCAAACATCACGCCCACATAATGATCATATTCCTCAAAGTGTTCTTTCCAGGGTTCTGTGCCATGAAAGCTTATATCCGGGAATCCCAAAGCTCCATTGCTGATATTGGTTCTCAGCACCCGATGGCTTTTGCGGAACCGGATCATATATTTAAAAAATTGGAACATATCCTGGTTCTGGGAAAGCTGCCGCCAGTCCAGCCAGGAGGTCAGATTATCCTGGCAGTAGGCATTGTTATTGCCGAACTGGGAATTGCAGAATTCATCTCCGGCCAGGAACATGGGAATACCCCGGCTGCACATCAGCATGGCAAAAGCATTGCGCATCAGCCGGTATCTCAGTGTCAGGACAGCCGGGTCTTTTGTCTCTCCCTCCATGCCGCAGTTCCAGCTGTTATTGTCATTGCTGCCGTCCGTATTGTTCCACCCGTTTTTTTCGTTGTGTTTCTGATTATAGGAGAAAAGATCATACAGCGTGAAGCCGTCATGGCAGGTAATAAAGTTCACCGAAGCATTCTCTCTGGAGAGAGCTCCGTAAATATCCTGAGAGCCGCTGATTCTCTGAACAGCCGCCCGGGCCATTCCTGTATCCCCTTTCAGATAACGGCGCAGATCGTCCCGGTAACGTCCGTTCCACTCAGCCCATCGGTTCCAGGAGGGGAAACTTCCAACCTGATACAGCCCGCCTGCGTCCCAGGCTTCTGCAATCAGCTTCACATCCCCCAAAATCGGATCAAAAGCAAGAGACTGTAAAAGCGGCGGATTGCTCATGGGAGTTCCGTCCTCATTCCGGGACAGAATGGAAGCAAGATCAAAGCGGAACCCGTCCACACGGTAGGTGGTCACCCAGTAGCGCAGGCAGTCCAGAATCATCTGCCGCACAATGGGATGATTGCAGTTTAAAGCATTGCCGCATCCGCTGAAATTATAGTACTTTCCGTCCGGAGTGAGCATATAGTAAATATTGTTGTCAAAGCCTTTAAAAGAAAAAAACGGGCCTTCCTCATTTCCTTCTGCCGTATGGTTAAATACCACATCCAGGTATACCTCAATGCCGTTCTGGTTAAAATCCCGGATCAGGCTTTTCAGCTCATTGCCCTCCCGGTTGTATTCGGTACTGGCCGAATAGCTGGTATTGGGAGCAAAAAAGCTGACCGTATTATACCCCCAGTAATTACAGAGCTCCTGTCCGTCCACCTGGCGGTAATCCTGCATCTCATCAAATTCAAAAATGGGCATCAGCTCCACGACATTAACTCCAAGCTCCTTTAGGTAAGGAAGTTTTTCTCTCAGTCCCGCAAAAGTGCCCGGTCTGAAAACTTTGGAGGACTCATGTCTTGTAAAGCCCCGGACATGAAGTTCATAGATGATCAAGTCTTCCATAGGAAGAAGAGGCGCCTTAAAATCACCCCAGTCGAAATCATCTTTTACCACACGGGCTTTATAGTGCTTTTCCGGAGAATTGGATACACCCCATCTGCTCTGGCCGGTGACGGCTTTTGCGTAAGGATCTAACAGATATCGGTTCTTATCAAAAATAAGGCCTTTTTTCGGTTCGTATGGTCCGTCGACCCGGTATGCATATTCAAATTCTTCAATATTCAATTTAAATACAATCATGGAATATACATTGCCGATACGGTAATGCTGCGGAAAGGGAAGTACGGCAAAGGGCTCGTTCTGCTCTCTGTGGAACAGAAGAAGTTCGATGGAGGTAGCTCCATGGGAATGAACCGTAAAGTTTACGCCTCCCGGAATTGCAGTTGCCCCGTTAATCTCATAAAAACCAGGGCGTACTTCAAAACCGCCCACAACGTCCAAAGGGACCAGATGAATGGTCCGGGGGAGGATCACTTCCTTTACCGGATCGTCCTTTTGCGGCGCTATGCGTCCTGTTCTGTTCTCGCTCATACAATACCTCCCATTTATAGGTTACTGTTCACTCCGTGACCAGTAACACGCTTCGCGATGCACTGAAATCGCAAAAAGATGCGATTTCGCGCTGAAAAACTCGGGATTTCCGCACAAAAATGTGCGGAAACACCTCGCGGAATAGTGGCGTGTGAACAGTAACTTTATAGTTTCATATATAGTTCCCTAATATCCTGCCCCTTGACATTCGTTTCCCCGATTCGATAAAATGGTATAACGAAAGGGGATTATCTTATGAAGCACAGCATCCGTAATATTTCCTGTACCATACTCCTTCTGCTCCTCTGCCTTTCCCTGGCAGGATGCAGAAAGACACAGGATCCCATAACAAAAACAAGCTTTAAGTTAAATACGGTTGTAACCGTAACTATCTATGATTCCTCCGATGTATCCCTCCTGGAACATGCTCTGGAACTCTGTGACTATTATGAAAATCTCTTCAGCCGCACCCGGGAAACCAGTGAAATCTACCAAATCAATCAGCGGACAAAAAATCAACTGTCCCCGGAGACGGAAGAACTTCTGGAAACTGCTCTCTCCTATAGCCGCCTGTCCGGGGGACTTTTTGACCCAAGCATCGGGCCTGTTTCAAGTCTCTGGGATTTTCATGCAAAGCAGCCGGATGTGCCGGAGAATGCAGAGATCGAGGCAGCTCTTCCTCTGGTAAATGCCGAAAAAGTATGTATTTCTGAGCATATGGTTACCATGGATGAGGGCATGCTCCTGGATCTGGGCGCCGTCTCCAAAGGCTATATTGCCGATCGCATCAAAGACTACCTTGTGGAACAGGGCGTGAAGAGTGCAGTCATTGATCTGGGCGGCAATGTGCTCTGTATCGGGAACCGCCCCGACGGGACTCCCTTTCGGATAGGTATCCGGCAGCCTTTTGAGGATACATCAACTGCCGCAGCCGTCTTTTCCATTACCGATCAGTCGGTGGTGACTTCCGGTATATATGAGCGCTGTTTTACGAAAGACGGCGTTCTCTACCACCATCTTCTTGACCCCGGTACCGGTTATCCCTGTGAAAACGAGCTGGCCTCCGTGACCATTATTTCCGATCATTCCGTAGACGGAGATGCCTTAAGCACCTCCTGTTTCCTTATGGGAACCAAAAAGGGGATGGAGCTTATCGACAGTCTTCCGGATGTCCGTGCTGTCTTTATCACACGGGAAGGAGAACTTCTGTACTCAGAAGGGTTTTAATGTCTTCTGCCGAAGGCCCTGGGAACCGTCACTTTTTCAATAACAGGAGTCAGCAGATTCGCCAGAAGAATGGCGTAGGATACACCCTCCGAGGCAGTTCCGTACAGGCGGAACACTGCCGTAAGTGCACCGATAAGAATTCCGTAAAGAATCTGCCCTTTTTTTGTAATGGGAGAGGTTGTGTAATCTGTGGCCATAAACCAGAAGGCAAGCATCAATCCGCCGCTTGAAAGCTCCTGAACCAGATAAATCTCGTCAAATCCTTTTCCGCTGAAGAGAATCAGCATTCCGGTAAACACTGCAAAGCAGGAGGCAGGAATACGCAGATTGATAATTCCGAATCCCAGAAGCAATAAGGCTCCCAGTAAAATGGCAAGGGCTGAGGTCTCACCAATACATCCTCCCGTGTTTCCCAGAATAAGATACAGGGGATCTACCGCCTCACCCTGCTTTAAGGCCTCCAGAGGTGTCGGACCCGTGTAGGCGTCACAGGCAAAATCAGTCATATGCTTTGCAAAGGAAATCAAAAGAAAACAGCGGCCGGCCAGAGCCGGGTTCACAATGTTCTGCCCAATCCCTCCAAAAAGCATTTTCACAACGAGAACAGCAAACACTCCCCCTGCAAAACCGATCCAGAGAGGTGCATTTACCGGAAGAGACAGGGCAAGCAAAAGCCCGGTGACCACGGAACTGAAATCTCCCGCTGCAACAGGCCGGTCGGCAAATGCCTCATAGGTAAATTCCGTAAGCACACAGGTGACAATGCACACGATCATGTGGTATAAAGCCCGGATTCCGAAATTATAAATACCAAATCCGGCTGCAGGCAGAAGGGCCAGAATCACAAGCCGCATGATTTTGGAGGTAGACATGTTTCCTCTTATATGAGGAGATGCCGATACATTCATTTTATTTTCCATTGAAACCGTTCTCCTCCTATCTTTTTCCCTTTGCCAGAAGGCTCCGGCGCATGGCGCGGATAGACTGGGTCAGATGCCTTCTGGCCGGACATACATAACTGCAGCTTCCGCATTCCAGACATTCCATTCCATACATATTCCGAAACTCTTCTTCCTGAAAATGCTCTGCCAGATCCGCAAGCTTTGCAGGCAGCAGGCCTTCCGGACACGCCTCCACACAGGAACCGCAGCGGATACAGGCACTCGGCCGGAACCGGGCAGCATCATCCTTACTCATACAGAGCAGGGCCGACGAAGTCTTGACCACCGGCACATTCAGATCAAAAAGGCTGATTCCCATCATGGGACCGCCTGCCACGAATTTTTTAGGTTCCACAGAAAATCCGCCAGCCGCATCAATCAGCTCCGCAAAGCTGGTTCCGATGGGCACGTTAAAATTCCGGGGATTGGCAAGGGCTTTTCCCGTCACCGTCACCACCCGTTCGGTTAGGGGCCGCCCGAAAGCAAGGGCCTGGTAAATGGCACAGACCGTATCTACATTGTGGACAATACATCCTGCGTCCGCCGGGAGCATGGAGGAATTGATCTCCTTTCCCGTACAGGCGTAGATCAGCATCCGTTCCGCACCCTGGGGATATTTGGTCTCCAGTACTTTTACCTCCATCCGGCTTTCTTTTCCGGCTGCAAGCTGCAGTGCCGTGATGGCATCGCGTTTGCTGTCCTCAATGGCAAAGATGCCCGCTGCCCGTTCAAACAGACTTAAGATCATCTTCATCCCCATAACAAGCCACTCCGGATTCTCCACCATACGCCGGTAATCCGAGGTCAGATAAGGCTCACATTCGGAGCAGTTTACAATCACAGTACGTATTTTTTTGGGGTTTTTCACGGCCAGTTTTACATGGGTCGGGAAACCGGCGCCGCCCATTCCCACAATTCCCGCTTTCTGAATCCGCAGAATCCGCTCCCCCGGCTCCAATTCCTGCCAGGGCTGAAACTGTTCGATGGGCATCCGTTCATACTGATTGTCATTTTCCACTATAATTGATAACACCAGGTTTCCGGAAACAGTCATACGGGGCTCAATGGCCGTAACGGTTCCGGATACCGATGCATGTATGGGGACAGAGATATAACCGTCTGCTTTGGCAATGACCTGTCCCTTCAAAACCCGATCTCCTGCCTTTACTACAGGAACGGCCGGGCCTCCGATATGCTGCGATACCGGATAAACCAGTTCGCCCTTGGGATAATATTCCCGAATCGGCTTTTCACGGGTAAATCGTTTCCGTTTATGGGGATGAATTCCGCCTTTAAAAGTTGAATGTGCCATAAATTCCTCTCATCTTTGTCTCGTACTACTTTTTTCTGCGGTCACGCAGAGCCTGTGCTCTGGACTTCATGTGGGGATATGCGTTCATAGCCCGGTTCGTAAACCGGCTTCCGCGGTTTTGAACCGCTTCATACCGGCTTCGGAAAAGCGCAATCCGTTCCTCAATCTGAGTCTTACGCTCTTCCTGCCTGCCTTTGAATTCTTCACCGCCAAAAGCCACGGCGGCATCAAACCGTGCTTCCAGGCGTCTTCGAAGTTCTGTACCATGTTCAAATCCGGGATAAGCAAAAAGCCGCTCTTTCAGTTCCTCTGTAGACCGGAACAGTCTTGAGGACTGTATATATTCGGAAAGCTCGTCTATAACGGCATCCATATTCCGGAGCTTTTCGCCAATCTGCATTGCATTCATAAAGGACATTCCAAAATCTACAGCATACACGAGAGAGGCTGCCCCAACAAGTATCTTTCCCACAGATACGGAATACAGGCTTACAATCCGTTCCACGATTGGATGGAAGCCGTAAAATAATATAATGGAAAAAATTCCCCATCCCAGAGAAGCGCCCAGACAGATCCTTCCCTGAAAATTGTATTTATTCCGGCTGTAATCCCACCAGCTCGTGTGAAAGATATTTTCCATCAGGACTGCCGTAAGATATTCCAGTATGGTAGGAACCACTACGCCGCCCAGATAAAGCAGCAAAAGATTCCCGGAAACTGGTTTTAAAATGAGGTAGACGCTCACTGCTCCAAAGCCGTAGATCGTACACACCGGCCCTGTCACAAAACCGCGGTTTACCAGTTTCTTTTCCTTAACGGATACATAACAGCTCTCCCACACCCAGCCCAGAAAGCTGTAGATAAAGAGCCAGTTTAAAATGTGATAGAGATCTGTGCCTCTGATCTGCAGTTCCCACATAAAAGCATGCTCCTATTCCGGTTGTACATTATTTGAATGATATATTTTTGCCTTATGTATCTCCCTACAAGGCGCGAGGACACGCACGCTCGTGCCTGTCCTCCCGTCAGCTTATCTCACTTTTCAATTACTGCAGGCATTGTGCCGGCCTCTGCGGCATCTGTCCGGCCTGTGCTTATTCTTCCTCTTCGGCAATTGCATCAATATCTACATCTGCCACATCATCATCATATTCCTGCACCGGATCATTCTGAGGTGACTGAAGAGCTTTCATGCTCAAGCTGATCTTCCGATCCTCCTCATTGAAGTCAACAACCTTTGCCTCGATCTCCTGTCCGATAGAAAGAATATCCGCCGGCTTTTCCACATGTTCTCTGGAAATCTGAGATACATGGAGAAGTGCATCCACACCCGGCTCCAGTTCAACAAAAGCACCGAAGTCCGTCATTCTTGCAACTCTTCCCTCTACGATGTTGCCCGGTGCATACTTCACTGCAGCATCCAGCCAGGGATTCTGATCTTCAAACTTCAGACTTAAAGCAATCTTTGTATCATTGATATCTTTAATCAGAACCGTAATCTCCTGGCCTACCTTGAATACCTTCCTGGGATTCTCCACACGGCCCCAGGACATCTCGGAGATATGAAGCAGGCCGTCGGCACCGCCCAGATCTACAAAGGCGCCAAAGTCGGTTACATTCTTAATCACACCGTCTACCACATCGCCCACATGAATCCGCTCGAAAAGAGCTTTCTGCATCTCGGCCTTCTCTGCCATCACAAGCTGCTTCCGGTTGCCGATGATTCTGCCTCTTCTGGGATTGAACTCTGTAATGATAAAGCTGATCTCCTGGCCTTCATACTTGGCCAGATTTCTCTCGTAAGTATCGGATACCAGGCTGGCGGGAATAAATACTCTGGATTCGTCCACAACAACGCTCAAGCCGCCTTCCAATGCCTGGGTTACCGTTGCGGTTATTACCTCCTCATTCTCAAATGCTTCTTTCAGGCGCTTGCTCGCTCTCTCTGCCGCCAGTCTCTTGTAGGTCAGGAGTACTTGTCCCTCCCCGTCGTTTACCTTCAGTACTTTTACTTCCATAGTATCCCCGACGGATACGCAGGTGGTCAGATCCACCGGAGTGTTGCTGTATTCGTTCTTGGTAAGAATACCGTCTGACTTGTAGCCTATGTTTAAGATGATCTCATCTTCTTTGACATCAATAACAGTGCCCTCGACAACCTCTCCATTCCGTATTGTTTTTAATGAATCTTCCAGCATTTGTTCAAAACTTAATTCCGACATGTTTTTGAACCTCCTCAATAATTTTCTTTGGGGTGGAAGCCCCTGCGGTAATACCTACGCAACGAATGGATTGCGATGACTTTAAATCCAAATCCTCTAGTTCCTGTATATGGTAAGTATTTTCACATTCCTTTTTACATATTTCAAATAGCTTCTGTGTGTTGGAGCTGTGGCTTCCGCCTATGACAATCATGGCATCAACCCGGGATGCAATCTGCCTGGCTTCTGTCTGCCTCTCCTCCGTAGCACTACAGATCGTATTTAAAACAATTATATCATAACCCTTTTTTGAAATAATTTCAACTAAATCTTTAAATTTCTTGTAGTTAAATGTCGTTTGGGATACGATGCACAGCTTTTCTCCTGCTCCGATTGTAAAGTTCTGGGCCTCTTCTACAGATTCTACCACAAAGGAAGGGGTCCGGCACCAGCCGCGTATCCCTTCTACCTCCGGATGTCTGGCGTTTCCGATGATGAGGATCTGTCGGCCTTCTGCCTCTTCTTTTTGGACGATACGGTGGATTTTGCGGACGAAAGGACAGGTGGCGTCTATCAGACGGATGCCTTTCTGCTCCATAAGATCGTAGATTTCTTTTCCTACGCCGTGGGCACGAATGATGACGGTGCCTTCTGTCAGATTCAGAAGCTCTTCTTTTGTATTTAGAACGCGGACGCCCTGGGCTTCTAGCTCTTTTACGACGGTTTCGTTGTGAACGATGGGTCCGTAGGTGTAGATGGGGGAGGTTCCTTCTTTTATCTGGGTATGTACAGTGTCTACGGCTCTTTGTACACCAAAGCAGAAGCCGGCGGTTTTGGCCAGTATTACTTCCATGAATTGTCCTTTCTTATCTTTACCAGTGCAAGGATTTTCTCTGTAACTTCTTGAATTGTGAGATTTGAAGAATCCAGAAGAACGGCGTCTTCAGCCTGCCGCAGAGGCGAATGCTCCCGGGTCATATCCTGGTGATCACGCTTTTCGATATCGGCTTCAATTACTTTGAGATCGCACGCTTCTCCCTTTGCTGTCAGTTCGTCGTAACGCCTCTTTGCCCGGCATGCCGTCGAAGCCGTCAGATATATTTTTACGTCGGCTTTTGGGAGCACGCAGGTTCCGATGTCTCTTCCATCCATTACCACGTTTTCCCGGCTTGCCAGTTCCTGCTGCAGCTCAACCAGTTTTTTCCGTACATCCGGATTCGCGGAAGAAACAGAGGCCATATTTCCTACTTCTTCCGTGCGCAAAAAGGCTGTTACGTTCTCTTTGTCAAGAAGCACCTGCTGGATCCCGTCCTTATAGGCAATCGTAATATCTGCCTCGCGGCTGGCCGCGCTGATCTTTACGGGATCATCTGCCGGAATTCCTTTTCTCAGTAAATATAAAGCCATGGCCCGGTACATTGCTCCTGTATCCACATAAATAAAACCGAGCTTCTTCGCAATTTCCTTCGCAATCGTACTTTTTCCGGCTCCGGCCGGACCGTCAATAGCAATCTGATAACTCATAATATATTACTCCTGTTCCTTTTATATTTTGTTCCTTTAGGGCAGATAGACAAGCCGGCATGTCCGCCCGGCCCGCTGCCCGCAGGAATCAAACGGCATTCGCGGCCGCATAGGCGGTAGACCATGCGATCTGGAGGTTGAAACCTCCGGTGACTGCGTCCAGATCCAGTACTTCACCGATGAAATAGAGTCCGGATACGAGTCTGGATTCCATGGTGGAGGGATGGATCTCCTTAACCGATACGCCTCCCCGTGTAATAATCGCTTCCTCAAATCCCCGAAGTCCTGTAATGGTCATTTCCAGATTTTTGATAAACCGTAGGAAGCGCTGCCGCTCTTCTCTGGAAATCTCATGGACTTTTTTGTTCGGATCGATGCCTCCCAGGGATATCATCACCGGGGTCAGCCTGGCAGGAAAAAGTCCGGATACCGCATTTTTAAAGGCTTTGTTTTTATGTTCGGTAAATTCCCGGAGGAGCCGCCTGTCAAGCTGTTCCAAAGTAAGGGCAGGCTTCAGATCGAGCACAAGGGTGAGTTCCTGTTTTGCCGCAAGCTTTCCTGCATAGCTGCTGGCTGTGAGAATCAAGGGGCCGCTGACACCGAAATGGGTAAACAGCATCTCTCCAAATTCCCGGTACAATTCCTTTTTGCCGTTCCGAATGCGGATCTCTACATTTTTCAGGGAAAGTCCCTGGAGCTCTTTTACAAAGGCCTCCCGGATATTGAACGGAACAAGGGAAGGCTGGCAGGGAGTTACTTTATGTCCAAGCTTTTCGGCGAACCGGAAGCCGTCCCCGGTAGAACCGGTACTGGCATAGGACAGTCCCCCGGTTGCCGTAAAGACGGCATCTCCCGGTATCCTCCTTCCGTCAGCCAGACAGATTCCGACGGCCCGTCCCTGTTCGGTCAGAATATCCGTTACCTCTGTGTGCAGATGAACCTGAACTCCTGCCTGTTTCATCTGACGGCGCAGTCCGTCAAGCACATCTGCGGAACGATCCGATTCCGGAAAGACCCGGTTTCCGCGCTCCACCTTAAGCTTTATGCCTGCATCCTCAAAAAAGTTCATGGCATCCCGGTTGGTAAAGCCGTAAAATGCACTGTAGAGAAATTTTTTGTTGGAACATACGCCTGCAAACAAAGCATCCATCTCACAGGCATTGGTGAGATTGCAGCGGCCTTTGCCCGTGATATAGAGCTTCTTTCCCGTTTTTTCGTTTTTCTCAAAGATATGGACCTCGTGACCGTTTCTCGCGGCGAATACCGAGGCCATCATTCCGGCGGCTCCGCCGCCGATGATTAGAATTTTACTCATTTTTTCTGTCTCCGATGGGTCAGACCATACAATATCCCCGAATCTCATAAGCCGTATAGGGATGATCCGGTTCATATCCAAGCTGCTCTGCCAGTGCGGCGCTTTCCCGGTTCTGGGCATCCCAGCTTGGATACAGGCCCCGGTTCAGGCATTCCAATATCAACGCAGATCCGCAGATACGGGCGAGTCCCTTTCTTCGGTGATCCTTTCTGGTGTCAATCTGAATCTCGATTCCCTCCCTGTAAGAAGAATAAGAGGATGCGCCTGCGATTACCTCATTGTCCTTTAAGACTGCAAAGCCGAGGCCCAGCCTTTCATATTCTGCAAAATTCTCATACTGTCCTGTCAGATCCCGGCTCCATTTTCTGTTCAGGCACCGGAAGTACAGCTCCCTGTCAATCGGTCTTATCTCATATTCCTTTGACAGGCGGAAAACTGTTTCCCGAAGCTTTTGTCTGTCAAATACACCGGGATCCTTCTTGAAGGCATATCGTGTAACTTCCTGTGCCTTCTCTTTCCAGCATTCCCGTATAACCCGGCTCCAGGCCTCATTTTGAGGAATCATAATCATAAAATCCCTAATGCTGCCCTCCGGCCTGAAAGCTGCAAGGGTATGGCATGGTTTTCCGGCCAGGAAGCAGAAATCTCCAAGAACAGCCAAAGCCGAAGCCGGCTGCTTTGGATGATCTCCATAGACACTTCCCATAACGCCCTGCAGACAGGACCAGATAAGCGTTTCCTCCCAGCCCGCAAACAGTGCTGCCGAACATTCCGGCTGCTGCATTTTTTCTATATTTCTTTCCACTCTTTAGCCCTTTTCCTATTACTTCAGTTCCACAACCTCCCAGGTCTCTGTTCCTTCCAGACAATTCATGGTAATCCGATCGCCCGGCTCATAGCGGACAATTCCCACGAAATCAGCCAGGTTGATTTCAAAAATGTCATTGGAATTTTCCAGCATCAGATAGTAATAAGTGTTACCTTCAATCACACCGGGAGTAATCCTGCGGATAATACCGGTACGTTCCTGAATGGCATCCGTGTCTGTCTTTGTGATTTGATTTTCCGCCATCAAAGCCCGGTAGGATTTTTCGCATTCTGCGGCCGTATCGCCGATAGCTACGATCTGATAGCGCTGAATATTCACCATGGCGTATTTCTTTACCAGGCCGGCCCCGTCCTTTAACGCAAGAAAATAGGTCGGCTCCCCGGATATGTTGAGAAGCAGAGGAAATGCAGCCCGGTAACCCAGATTCTGCACCTGTCCTTCTGCAGAGGACATGGCGGAATACTCTTCCGCACCGGCGCATGTATAGTAACGCGTTTCCATAGTTCTTTGGTTCATCAGCACAAATCCCACATTTGATTCATCCCCCGACACGGATGTGACGCCCGTGTATACCCACACGTCATCGTCCATGGCAATGTAGTTATAACCGTCCGTGGTACGCAGACAGCCGCGCTGCCCTAAAATGCTGTTAAAATAGCCGTTTTTCAGAATACCGTGATAATCATAGAGTTCTACAAGCAGATCTGCCGGATAGACACGATCCACCCATTCCGGGACCTGTGCTACGTCCATACTCTGGGTTTCCCCGGTAATGGCATTGCACAGAACCACCTTCCCGATGGTCTGGCCGCCGAACAGGCCCACGTGAAACTGTTTCACCGGACAGATCCAGTACGGCGTTCCCTCATCATCGATCTCAAAGCTGAGCTGATCGAAAATGTAGGTGGGATAGTTGAAACGCAGGTGACGGTAAATATTTCTTCCGAAATACTCGGACATGGAATACCGGATGGGTTTGGACAGCTTGACGCACTCTGTCTCCTGGGTTGCCATATCAATCATAATATACGCAGGGATGCCGTCTGCCTGGTTGGTCAGCCATTTGATTGGGCTGGCATAGACAAGAGGCGTTACGCGGACGGGCTTTCCCTGGTAATTGATCTGGCTGTAAAGGCTGCTGACCTCAAACTGGGACACGTATTCCACCATGGTACCCATTTTCCGGTTCCCCAAAAGCTCGGCAGAGGCTTTGTCAAGGAGCGGAATCTGGTTGTAGTCCACAGGCTTGATATCCTCCGTAAATTCGCGGTTTTCTACGGTGAGAAGCTGCTGGTATTTCTTTGCATTGACAATGGGTGAGGACAACAGGCTTCCAATCAGCAGTACCAGAACCAGCAGGCCCAGGATCCCAAAGCCCAGCTTTGTGAAGGTGAAGCCTTTTTCCTTTTCATACTCCAGTTTTCCGTTCTTTGTGAGGCGGAATTTTTTAAAGGAGAATAAAAGGACGATGACAGCCCAGCCGCAGATTAAAAACATCCACGTTCCTGTGGAATGGATGTTGAAGGCCGGTATGGTTACATAATAGTAGATGCAGGCTGCCAGAAGAAGCACAATAATAAGAGGCAGCTTTTTCAGGGAATTTTTCATTTCATTTCTTCCTTTCGGTCTGGATAAAGCAGAAGTATCAATTACTATACTTGTTTAGGTATAGGAGGTATTTTACTCTGTTTTTCGTTTTTTTACAAGAAAATTTGAATTGTTCCTTATATGGAACTTTTTAAAAGCTGTGTCCTCCGCCTCCGCCGCTGTGTCCTCCGCCGCCGTGTCCGCCTCCGCCGCCGTGTCCGCCTCCTCCGCTGCTTCCTCTGGAGATCGGATCATAAATCTTTGTCTGATGGGTATAGGTTCCCACAATGCCGGAATGATTGAATTTTTTGTGAATATGGTTAAGTATTGCAGCGTCTTTCGGCTTTCTTAGTCTGGTAAAAAAGATAATAAGGCCGAAATTGGCCAGGAGGGCAAGGCTCATGGCTAAGAGGGCATTGCTGATATATTTCATGGGCTGGGATATTTTCCGGCCCTCAAGCAGTGCGTGGATTTCCCGAAATGCTTCTTCTGCACAGCCGTAATAGTCTGCCTTGGAGGCGTATCGGTAAACATTATCCGTTATTGTGTCAGCATAGGAAGCGGTTATTATCCCGTAAACTGCCCCGTCACTGTGAATCCAGATATTGCGGTTGTCCATATCGATAACAAACAGCGTTCCGCTGTCCGTGCCGAACTGTTCTCTGAAATACTCCCGTGCAAGGCTTTCCGTAGATCCGTAATTACTGTCCACAGTGAGAAATGCCGCATTTCCGTAGGCTGTGATTTTCTCCATGAATTCCGAAAGCTCCCGGCGCTGTTCCCCGGTAAGCAGCTCAGCCCTGTCCTCTATCACAACCCGGTAGCCCGTATCCGGATTCCGGTACGTTCCGGGCTGCTCTTTTCCATAGCACACCGGCATCTCTGCGGACAGAACGCTTGCGCAGAGCACAAAAAGACCCGCAAGCATGCAGACTGCCCGATATCGTATGCTGTCTTTTTTTCTGCCGTATTTTCTATGCAGTTTCATCGCCTCCCCTTTTGCCAAGCTGTGGCAGCTTACGTGTGGTCAGCAGATTATGCTGATTGATAATGTCCATAATTGCCCATAATACCGTTCCCATGCACACAAAAGCCCCTATGTAATAAAACCAGTCGGAAACGGGATTCAGCACAAGAATCACAACCGCAGACAGAATGCCGGCCAGGGGTTTTATAAGGGTGGGCAGTTTTTCCTTAAAACGGCCGCCCAGAAAGGGTTTTTTCCGGTTTCCCGATCCCCAAAAACGACTGCCCCCGGCACGTATCATAAGACTGCTTCCCGTAAAAATAAGAACAGGCAGGAGGAAAAGCATTAACCGGAGGAGCCCATCCCCTTTCCCTTCCAGTATATGGACAAGGAAAAGGATAATTCCATAAAACAGGATCATAGTGATAAGCGCCTTTCCGAAAGGGCTCACCGGGCTTTGCCTGCGCTTTTTAACAGCCCACTCGGGAAGAGGCCTCTCTGGTGCCTGTCTTTTGGAGGAAAGCCCCGTATCATCTTCTCCCGACTCTCTGGCTAAAATATGTGTAATCTGATGATTCGAAACGGCCGTACAGAAAAGTGCCAGCAAAGCGGCAATCAGCAGAATCTTCCTGGGAGTAAAGGTAAAATAAAGATTCAGCAGGAAAAACAGAGGTACTGCCAGAATAAGAGAACCTGCCAGATAACGCTTTTTATCTACCGGCAGATCGGCTGCCGCCTTTCCCGTCTGTCCGTTTACGACTGCATAACTGACCCGGCTGCCGTTGCGATAGGATAAAAACCAGACCGGAAGCATGGCAAGCTCTGCAGTACTGCTGGAGGGACGAAGGGCATTTTTCAAGGCATATTCCGTCTCTCCTCTGCCTGCGCCGTAGGTTCGGCATACCGGATCCTTTGCAAGAGCACCGCAGGCGTCTTTAAGGACAAATTCCTCCGCCTCCGGCAGATATACATCTTCTTTTACATCGCTGGTATCGGCATAAAATCCGCTTAAAAAGGAAGGAGTGAATTCTTTTTTCTCTTTCAAATCAAAAGGCGCAATGGCAGCGCTTAGACTGTCCGAAAATGAGGATGAAGCGTCATAGGCCAGGCCGCTGTATTCTGCATCTACCCGGCAGTCTAACTGATAGTGCTCTGTGACCAGGTAATCTCCCTTCCGGTATGTATTCCTGCCCGGGAACATAATACGCTCCTTTTTTTCAAGGGAATAGACCCAGTAGGGCATATAGATCCCCCTAAATTTTTCGATGAGGGCCTCGTCTTTGAGTTCTTTCGGGGCAAATAAAGCCCGGCGCAGCAATTTTCCATAGGCAGCCCGGCAGTCCTCTTTTGTCCTGGTAAACGGAATGATAGAGCCGGGACGCCGTTCCCTGCTTACCCGGCTGTCCAATATGGCGGAAGCGCCGCAGAAACTGCAGAAGGTGGCGGCTGTCGTGTCCTCGCTGATCAGTGCGGCACCGCACTGGGGACAGGTGAAAACCGTCGCCTCGTATTCGTCCGGCGGACATTGTGTTTCCTCTGCATCTTTTTCCTTATAATAGCTGTAAGGATCTGCCAGGGTGCCGCAATAGGTACAGTGCAGCTGCTGCAGGGTAATATCAAAAATCAGATTTCCGGCGCAATTGGGGCATTTGTACATGGTTTTCTTCCTCTGAAAGCATTGTTAACGGATTTGTTACTGTTTGGCGTGAACAGTAATACGGATTTCGGCTTACTCACAGCTGCCGATTTTTTCATAGGCCAGTCTCGGATAGGAATCCTCCTCCACATAGATCGTTCCGCAATGGACAAAGCCGCATTTTTTCAATAGATTCTGCATCACAATATTGTCGCCATGGGTGTCTATACGTAAATGGCCGCCGCTTTGCCGGAAGGCCCAATTAGGCAGAAGCTTCCGACGCCTCCTGCCGTCCCGTTACCGGCAATCCGGTGAACGACACCGTAAGGGCCGTCGTCCAGCCATGCTCCGTTCTCTATCACCCGGTAGGCCGGTTCGATGTCCTTTCCCTGGCAAAAGAAAAATGTACCTGCAATCTGTCCTTCGCTGATACATACATAGCTGTTGCCGTTTGCGATGTCAGACTGAATCAATTCTTTCGGCGGCCAGTTTGTGGGACCCCATTGATTGGGATTCCCGTGTTCCTTCATAAATTGTCTGGCATATTGGTATAATTCCATGATGGCATGAAGATCCTTTTCCGATGCATGACGTATTTCCATTTCTTTTTATGCCTCCTCTGTCTGCGGGATAAAATCTGTCCCGATAAAAAGTAAACCCGTATGTATAAACGGAATCCTATTCTCATCCTGCGGTTCCGTAAGCAGGAAGATGCTGCAAAGCAAGCCGGCCGGCTTATTTTACAGCATCTCTTTTCAGTGCTTCTTCTCAGGCCCTTTTCTTTTCAAAAAAGGTATCAATCTCCTTCTTAATATCCGCCGGTTTGGAGCTCTTGATCAGATATCCGGCCGGTTTTAAGGGCATGACCTTAATCATACTCTCCGGATCTCTCCTTCCTGTAAGGAAAATCACCGGAATGTCCTCAAACTTCTGAGCCTCATTTTCTTCCCCGTATACCATACGGTAATAAACGCCTTTCCCGAATTTTTCTCCGCTGTAGGCATCGCTGATGACCTGGGATTCCAGATGGAACATGTCAAATATAAGCTGAATAATCACCTTTTTCAAAGCGGCAAGCTCTTCACCCGGCAGAAGATCTTCCCACTTCCGGATTTTCTTTCCCATAATGGCCTGATCTTCTGTCAAAGTATGTCCAATCAGCCAGCCGGCACATACGCCCAGAAAATGATCAATTGTGTCAGGGGAATAATTTGACTGTTCCAACTCCCGCTCCAGTGCCGGAAGGGTATTTTCCCGAAAACCTATATGTATCATTCTGTGCTGTTCCAGTCCCTCATAGTTGATGGACTTCATATATGCTTCTTCATCGGCAAAATGTTTCATTGCATGGCCTTTAAAATATTTAATGCCTTCCTGGCATGCCCACTGCCCGTTTTTTTCCTCTTCCTTCATTGTGAAAAGCTTGTTGATAATCTTAAAAAGCCTCCGGTGTTCCTTATCGATTGTTTCCACACCGATATTGAATTCATCCTGCCATTCAAACTGGGTCTCCATGAAAAAATCTCCTTTGCCGAATATTCGCTTATATTTCTATTAAACCGCAATGAAACCCCTGTTATGGGGTTTTTGTTATGTCTATTATACAACATCCTGTGTTCGGAATGCAATGCTTATTGTATAAAGTTTCAGATAATCTAAACATTTGTTTGCATTTTTTTCGAACATATGTTATACTGATTTCAGCCCGACAGTGATAATCAGAGAATAAGAATAAAGGAGGATACCGTATATGTCCTATGGCAAGATTTCCAAGAAGCAGACAGAGATTTTAGAATATATTAAGTCACAGATTTTGAATAAAGGCTATCCGCCGTCGGTTCGCGATATCTGTGAGGCTGTGGATCTGAAGTCCACCTCTTCGGTACATTCCCATCTGGAGACTCTGGAGAAGAATGGATATATCCGCCGGGATCCCACAAAGCCCCGTGCCATTGAGATCATAGATGACAATTTCAACCTGGTCCGCCGGGAAGTGGTCAATGTGCCAATAGTCGGCAGGGTGGCGGCAGGACAGCCTATCCTTGCTGTGGAGAATGTAGAATCTTATTTTCCCATTCCCATGGAATTCATGCCCAATGAGCAGTGTTTTATGCTGAAAGTGCAGGGGGATTCCATGATCAATGCCGGCATCTTTGACGGAGATACCATTCTGGTGGAACAGTGCCAGACTGCCCGGAACGGGGATATGGTAGTTGCCCTTGTGGATGATTCCGCCACAGTAAAGACTTTCTACCGGGAAGCCGATCATATCCGCCTTCAGCCGGAGAACGATTCCATGGAGCCCATTATCATTCCGGACTGCCAGGTTCTCGGCAGGGTGTTTGGTGTTATGCGCTTTTTCAAATAAGCAGATACAACAGGCTGTCATTTGCCCTCAGATTACAAGGTGTCCATTCTCCTGCAGACTGAGGGTAAATGATTCAGTGGATTACAGCTTACAGCCTTCCAGGAATCCAAAGGGTTTCTCCGGAGCGGCGTGGAGAAAATGCATCATCATATAAGCACACATAAGAGACACATTCTCTTCCCTTAGTATCCGCAGAACCTCCTTCCGGTCTGCAAGAACCACCTCTATCTCCTCCGTTTCCTCCTGGCCTTTGATTGAGATCTCTCCCTTAGCCGTGCCATAGACGGCGGCACAGGATTCGTCTGTCATGCCGACAGTGGTAAAATACGGTTTGGAATAGATTGGATCTGTTTCTATAGGATGAAAGGTAAGCCCCGTTTCCTCCTTAAGCTCCCGGATACCGGCCGCATGAAAATCTTCGCCATCATCAACCAGGCCGGCCGGAAATTCATAAATGTAAGTTCCGATACTGTAACGGTACTGCCGGATCAATACAACCCGATCCTGCTGTTCGCCGTAAAGGGCATAGATAATCACTCCGTCCGGCTTGTTTTTCCCTGTAAAGAGCTTCATATTTTCCTTATGCCGGGCCCTGGATGCGACCTGGTATGGATGTCTGTTTCCGTTCTTGTCCTCCACTTCCAGATCATACATGTTCAGAAAACGGTTGTCTGTAACCTGTGTTACACTTAAGATTTTTCCCATTGGTATTCCCCCTCATTCACATAAACCTGCATAGCAGAATCGGCAGAAAAACAGCCGGTATGGAATTCATAACGCAGATTTTATTTTTAAAAAGCATGTTGATAGCGACTCCCATAATAAGCAGAGAACCTACACAGGTCATTTCATTAATCACAGAAGCGGTCAGAAAGGGTTCAATAAACCGGGCACAGAGAGCCAGCCCGCCTTCGTACACCAGACACAGAACTCCCGCAAAGAGTACACCAAAACCAAGACTGGAGGCGAGGACTACGGCTGCAATTCCGTCAATGAGGGATTTTGCAAACAGGGTACTGTGATCCAGAGATAAGCCGCTCTGAAGGGAACCCACGATAGTCATAGCCCCTGTACAGAACAAAAGACTGCTGGTGACAAAACCCTCTGCTACCGATACCCGGCTGTCCCCGGACTGGAATTTTTTCTGAATCCACTGTCCCAGACGCTCCATATGCCCGTTTAAATCAAGAAGCCCTCCGATCACTGTTCCGGCTGCCATAGATACAATGGCAATCAGCACATTTTCCCCCTC
Source organism: Lachnoclostridium sp. (assembly GCA_021770065.1). Classification (GTDB taxonomy): domain Bacteria; phylum Bacillota; class Clostridia; order Lachnospirales; family Lachnospiraceae; genus Laedolimicola. The sequence continues at coordinate 200,444 of JAETRR010000002.1, forward strand.
AAAGGCTCCGCTGATGCCGATGTATATTACACAGAGGGAAAGCCCCTTCATAATGGAATCTCCCATCCGCTTCGGCAGCCCCTTTTTCAATAAAAGCCCCACACTGCTTCCTATAAACACGGCAAGTGCATTCACGATTGCTCCTGTCAAAATCATCTGTAATATCCTCCTGTCAAATGCTGCAGCAAATGCCGTATAAAACTATACTTCCAGTTCCTCTGCCTGAATCGGGGCGCCGTCCCTCCAGATACGTTCCAGGTCATAAAAAAGCCTGTTCTCCTCATCAAACACATGGATAATAATATCGCCGTAATCGAGAAGAACCCAGTTGGCCGTATTGTAGCCTTCTATCTGCCTCGGATCAAAACCTGCCTTATGAAGCTCTTCTTCCACATTGTCCACCATTGCCTGCACCTGATTTTTGTTGGAGCCGCTTGCAATAAGAAAATAGTCTGCCAGTACGCTGACCTTAGAGATATCCAGAATGCGTACATCTTTCGCCTTCTTATCCTCAAGGGCCCGGCAGGCTGTTTTTGCCATTTCTTTTGACTGTTTCAGTGTCATAAAGTACCTCTCTTTCTTAATCATTGTCCCATATCACTTTCCTGTTCTGCCCGGTAATATTCGTATGCTCTGACGGTCATCTCATCAATTTCTCCGGAACCTTTGTCAAGATAGTTCAGGGTATCCGAAAGAATCCGGTACAGGGCTTTATCCAGATCCACAAAGGCCAGTTTCCTCACCTCGGGCAGGTTTTCCGCCTTATTCCGCCTGGGTTCAATATAATCGGCCACATAGACAATCTTATCCAGCAGGGACATATTCGGCTTTCCGGTCGTATGATTCAATATGGCACTGATGATCTCCTTATCCGTTATCCCATACTGCTCCATTGCCAGAAATGCCCCCAGTTTTGCGTGAAGCAGAAAAGGATTTCTGCGCTCTGTCTCTGTCATCTGGATATTATGCTTTTCACACAGTTTCAGCTTTTTCCCATTGGGGATACATTTGGCACAGTCGTGAAGCAGTCCGGCCATCTGAGCTTTCTGGATATCGTATTCATAGCGCATGGCAAGAGCGGCACAGGTAAACATAACGCCCATGGTGTGCTGATACCGCCCGTCATCCATTTCATGCTTTAATTTTTTCTGGTAAGCTTTCATATCGTAATTCTTCATACGAATTCCTCATTTCCTGTGGTTTTCGCGATATAAATTCTGTTCCCGGATGTAGGCTTCCACTGCTTCCGGTACATAATAGCGGATGCTGCGGCCTTTCCTTACCCGTTCCCGGAGCATATTGGAAGAAATGTCAATGTTTGGTGTCTCCAGAGGCTCTATCACCGCATCAAACTCTTTTTTAAGGCGTTCCATATGCCCGCGCAGCACCTCTGTCTCCATACGGTCCCTTGTGGCTGCAAGAATCCGGCAGCACCGGCAGATTCTTTCCGGCTCCATCCAGGTATGAAAGTGAACCAGGGAGTCCGCTCCCAGAATAAAATAGTAATCCGTATCCGGATGTTCCCGCACCAGAAATTCCAGAGTCTCATAGGTATAATGGTAGTCCTGGGGCGTTTTTTCAAAATCGGACACCTTAAAATGTTCATTGTTTTCGGCTGCCAGCTCGGCCATGCGGGTGCGCTGCTCCATGGATGCATGAACCTGTCCCGGCTTGTGGGGAGGATTGCCGTTGGGCATAATAAGGACATAATCCAGCCCGTAGGCCTCAAAGGCTGCTTCTGCCAGAATCAGGTGGCCTGTGTGGATGGGATCAAAAGTCCCCCCCAGTATGCCTACTTTCTTTCTTTTTTCCCCGTCACCGGGGCAGTTCAATCCGCTTCTTGTCATCCTTGCCCTCTTTGTAGAGTACGATTTTTTTCCCGATTACCTGAACGACCTGGGAATGGGTGCGCTCTGCAATCATTTCTGCAATTGTCCTGGGATCGTCGGCACAGTTCTGAAGGACGCTTACTTTAATCAGTTCCCTTGCAGCCAGAGCTTCCGCTATGGCTGCGACGAGCTCCGGTGTTACCGATGATTTTCCTATCTGGAAAATGGGATCCATTGTCATGGCCAGGCTTTTCAAATAGGCCCGTTGTCTGCTTGTCATTGTGATATCTCCTTATTTGATGTATGGAATTTATTTACCTCGCTGTGTGGGCTGGATAATTGTGTTTTGTACAATTTACCCCGCTGTGCAAGCTCAATTGTGCTTTGCACAATTGAGCTCGCGGGCTTCGCCCTATGGAATCAGGGAGAAGCAGGCCTTTACATGCAAGCATGACGTGCCTGCTCCTCCCTGATTCCGCACAGCTCATTGCCTAGCGCATATATTCGAAAGCCAGGCCGTACATTTTTACGGTGTCGCCTTCCTGGATTCCGGCTTCTTCCAGGTCTTTTAAGATTCCTGTATCCTTTAAAAAGTTCTGGAAGAACACAAAGCCCTTCTCCGAATCCAGATTGGTGTAGCCCAGCATTTTCTCTATTCTGGGTCCCTCTACGATGAACACGCCCTCTTTCTCCTCGGATTTCTCCACCGTATAGGGCAGCTGCTCATCTATGCGCATTTCCTCCGGAAAGAATTCCTGTTCAAACACAATGGGCTCCTGCTCTGAGTTGTCAAGAAGCTCTTTTGTATAATAAAGAAGCTCCTTAAGTCCGGTCCCGGCCGCCGCGGAAATAGGCATCACACGGATTCCCTTTGGCTCAAATTCTTCTTTCAGCCGGTCAATGGGGCTTTTTTCCCCGTCATTGTAAATGACATCAATTTTGTTGGCCGCAATGACCTGAGGCCTTGCGGCAATCTCTTCGTTATAGGCCGCAAGCTCCCGGTTAATGGCGTACACGTCGGCCACCGGATCTCTCCCTTCCGTGGAAGCGGCGTCCACCATATGGATAATCACACGGGTCCGCTCAATATGGCGCAGAAATTCATGGCCCAGTCCCACACCTTCGGAAGCGCCCTCAATCAATCCCGGAATGTCCGCAATCACAAAGCCGCCCCCGTCCAGATCCACCACTCCGAGATTTGGGTTGAGTGTGGTAAAATGGTAATTGGCAATCTTAGGCTGTGCATTGGTCACACGGGAAAGCAGAGTGGATTTTCCGACATTGGGGAAACCCACAAGGCCCACGTCCGCAATGACTTTAAGCTCTAAGAGGACCTCAAGCTCCTGGGCCGGCTGTCCCGGCCTTGCATATTTGGGCACCTGCATGGTAGAGGTGGCAAAATGCTGATTGCCCGCACCCCCGAGGCCGCCCTTTAGAATCACCTGACGCGTATTTTTGCCGGACATGTCTGCAATGACCTTTCCGCTCTCAGCGTCCTTGATTACGGTTCCCTCCGGAACCTTTAATATAATATCACTGCCGTTTTTTCCATGGCAGCGCCGTTTTCCGCCCTCTTCTCCGTCTCCGGCCTTGAATTTTCTTTTGTGGCGGTAATCATAGAGGGTATTCAGCCCCTCGTCTATCTCAAAGATTACGTCGCCGCCCTTGCCGCCGTCGCCGCCGTCCGGTCCTCCGTTTGGAACATACAGCTCCCTGCGGAAGCTTACATGTCCGTCGCCGCCTTTGCCGGAACGGATCAGTATTTTTGCTCTGTCTGCAAACATCAAGATACCTTTCTGATTTAAAAGAGGCTTCAAATCTATCGACTTGAAGCCTCATCTGACTTATTCTGCTGCTACCGGAACGATAGAAACCTGTTTCTTATCTCTTCCTTTTCTTTCAAACCGTACAATACCGTCTGTCAGCGCAAACAATGTATCGTCTCCTCCGCGGCCTACATTCACACCCGGATGAATCTTGGTTCCGCGCTGCCGGTAAAGAATGTTGCCGGCCTTTACAAACTGTCCGTCCGCTCTCTTCGCACCCAGGCGCTTTGACTCGGAATCTCTGCCGTTCTTGGTAGAACCTACACCTTTTTTGTGTGCAAACAACTGAAGGTTCATCTGTAACATTGGTCTTACACCTCCTTGAAGATCAATCTGATATATTGCTTTCCATAGTTATTCTGTACGTCTGTTAAGCCAAGCACCATGGAATCCATCAGAAGCGCCGCCTGTGAGGACAGGGGAGCTTCAAACTGGCAGGTGAGAAATCCGTTCTTCTCCTCTGCCGAAAGTCTGTCTTTGGTAAATTTCTCAATGGAATTTACCGTATTCACCGTCAAAGCGCTGGCTGCGGCACAAATAATATCAAATCCCTCCTGGGCGTAGCCTGCATGTCCCTCCACGGAAAATCGCTGATACTGACCGGAATCCTTATATATGGTAACTGTAATCATAACATCTTATACCGCTGCTTCTGTCTCAGCTTCTTCGGCAGCCTTCTTTGCGCGCGGCTTCTTCACAGAGATCTTCTCGATCTTTACTTCTGTGTACTGCTGCCTGTGGCCGTTTTTCTTGTGATATCCGCTTTTTCTCTTGTACTTGTAAACGATGACCTTCTTGCCCTTTCCGTCACCGACTACAGATGCGGTAACAGTTGCTCCGGCCACGGTGGGAGTTCCAACTGTCATAGTGTCTCCGCCCACTGCGAGAACCTGATCAAACTTATACTTTGAACCGGCCCCCACACCGAGCTTTTCCACTCTGATAACATCGCCCTCGGATACTTTGTACTGTTTACCACCTGTTGCAATAATTGCGTACATATGGCACCTCCTATTATCATTACTCGCCAGCTTCGGTGATCTGCTTTTCCGTTAAAAAAGCACATACTTTTACCCCACTGTGCGGCATCCTTAACAGATTAGCATGTGTCCGGTAAATTGTCAAGCATTATTTTCCACCTGTTCTTTCAGGGTTTTACGCACCTTTTTCCGGGTAATTTCCACCAGGCCCAGCGGGGTCATGTCCACCAGCACGGTTTTCACCGGATCCCCGCTGAGCTTTTGTTCCAGAAGGTCCGTCAAGGCTTTCTTGTCCTCCTCCTCATCCATATCAATGAAATCCACGACAATGATCCCCGAAAGATTCCGAAGGCGGATTTGGCGTGCAATCTCCCCGGCAGCCTCCAGATTGATGCCAAGGAAGGTTTCACGCAGTTTTTTATGGCCGTCGTATTTTCCAGTGTTTACATCAATGACCGTCAAAGCTTCCGTGGGCTGAATAATGAGATACGCCCCGGACTTCAGCCAGACACGTTCCTTAAGGGCAGCTTTCAATGAAGAAGAAACTCCGTAGAGCCGGTTAAGGGAGGGACTTTCGTCTGTATAAAAACGAAGCTTTCCTTTGTCTTCCGGCTGATATGCACAGAGATACCCTGAAAGATTCTCATAGATCCGGGGATCATCCGTTACGATCTCCGAGAGCTGTTCTTTCCTTAAGCTGCGGATTCCGGCCGCATAAGCCGGCGGCTCCTGATAAACCCTGGAAAAGCAGCTCTGATGCTTTCCCACTGTCAGAACCCTGTGGCAGATTCTGCTTAAACGTTCAAATTCTTCCCGAAGCATTTCCTCCGGAACTTCGGCCGCGTTGGTCCGTACAATGACGCCGTACTCCCCTGTAAGGAAAGGTTCCGCTATCTTACGAAGGCGCTCTTTTTCTTCCCGGGGAAGCTTTGAAGAAAGGCCGAGCTGCTTTTTTCCCGTAGTCAGCACCAGGTATTTTCCCGGAAAATTCAGATTACAGGTGACGGCAGGGGCTTTAGTTTTCACCGCCTCCCGGTTTACCTGCACCAGAAGCTCATCCCCGGGGGACAGGCTGCTTCCCTTCTTCTCCTTAATATAAAAAGGTTCTTCCTTTTCCCGAAGGGAGTAATAGCAGAGAATGCCTCCTTCAATTTCGATAAAAGCCGCTTCTATATTTTTCACGATGTTTTTTACTTTTCCGATATATATGCTGCCAAGAAGCTCCTCTTCCTCTGCCCCGAAGCAGGACAGCTCCACAGCCTTCCCGTTTTCATAAAAAACAGACAGAATGCTCTCCCGTTCCTGTTCCCTATGCCTTGTAATTACAAGTCTTCCGTTTTGTTCCATATCATCACTCCACAGGCATTAAATTACTTCTCCCAGAGCCTCCAGAGATATCAGCTGCCGTTTATCCTTTGTCCCCGCATCCCCATAAATCTCCAGACGGTGTATGAGAAACGCAGATTCCGGAAATGTAATTCCGGCAAAAGCCGCGAATGCCTCCATCACAAGCTCCGGTTTTAAGTTCCGGACGCTTCCTGCCGCTACCTGCATAAAGATCGTGTCTTCCTGCCGTTCTATCCTGTAAATCAGAGGACGGATATCCGTTTCGCGTTCTCCTTTTTTTGACTTTTTTATGACCTGTATGGAGTCCGATGCGCAGAACCGGTCAAAGTCTTTCTGCCATCCGTCCTTCGGGGCGCACCCGTTCCGGAACCGGATTTCATAGTCTGCCGCTGCCGTAAGCGCCATAGCATTGGAAGCCTTTCCTTCAGGAATTTTCCGGAAGGAAACTACCTCAACGCCCTCTGCCATAACCTCATTCAGACGACGGACGGCATCCGCAGAGGAGGAGACCTCTCCCACTTCGATATCCAGGTATTCCCCGTCGCTGGTGAGCCCCACCCCGAGAGGAGAGGCAAAGGACATAATCATATGAGGGCTGAATCCCCCGGAATAACAGATATCAATTCCGGCTCTGCGGATGGCTTTCTGAAAGTAGCGCATCATGTCCAGATGGCCGATAAATTTCATTTCTCCGAATTTACGGAATTTTATCCGGATTTTCATAGCTGTCAGATCCTCGTTTCTTTTTTATATCTGATGTGCCTCCAAAAGACAGACGCCGGATTGATACCGGCCTGCTCCGCACCCCTGGCACTGCCGGCGGCAATTGGGCGTGACGGTTCCCTCCAGGGCTTTCTCCCATTCCCGGTAAAGGAACTTCTTTGTGACACCGCTGTCAATAAAATCCCAGGGAAAGATTTCATCCTGCGTCCGGACTCTTGCAGTGTAGAAGGAAAGATCCGTCTTTGTCTCTGCAAACGCTTCCATCCACCGTTCATTGTGGAAGTTTTCCGTCCAAGAATCAAAGAGGCACCCCTTTTCGTAAGCTTTGAGAAGAAGACCGGAAAGCCGCCGGTCTCCCCTGGCAAATACGCCTTCCAGCACCGTCACATCCGCCTCATGCCAGTTGTATCTGATACTCCTGCGGTTCAGCTGTTCCTTAATTTCCATATTTACCGTATGGGCTCTCTCAAGGAATTCCTCCCGCGTACACATTCCGGCCCACTGGAAGGGCGTAAATGGCTTTGGCACAAAAAAGGACGTGCTCACTGTGATCTGGCATTTTCCGGTGCGCTGCTCCTTGGGAATCTCGTAATACCGCCTGGCTATCTTCTCTGCCAGCCATGCAATGCTCTTCTGATCCTCTTCGGTTTCTGTGGGAAGTCCAAGCATAAAGTAAAGCTTCACCTTATTCCAGCCGCCCTCAAAGGCCGAACCGGCTCCTCTGAGAATCACTTCCTCCGTAAGCCCTTTATTGATGACGTCCCGGAGACGCTGAGAGCCCGCTTCCGGCGCAAAGGTAAGGCTGCTCTTGCGGATATCCTGGACTTTGCTCATCACATCCAGGGAGAAAGCATCAATCCGCAGGGAAGGCAGGGAAATATTGACGCCGTTACTTCCGAAGTTCTCCAATAAAAACTCTGTCAGCTCAGGAAGCTTTGAATAGTCGCTGGAGCTTAAGGAGCTTAAAGAAATCTCCTCATGCCCGGTAGCCTTCAGCATCTTTTCCGCCGATTCTTTCAGCATTTCCAGATCCCGTTCCCGTGTGGGACGGTACAGCATTCCGGCCTGGCAGAAGCGGCAGCCCCGGATACAGCCCCTCTGAATCTCCAGAACTACCCGGTCCTGAGTCACCTTAATAAAGGGAACCAGAGGCTTTTCCGGGTAAAAGGTATGGGTCAGATCAGACACTGCCTGCCGCTTCACCCGTGAAGGAACGTAAAGGGCTTTGGGATTCATGGAGGCAATGGTTCCGTCGGGATTGTAAATTACTTCATAGAGGGACGGTACATAGATCCCCGGTATCTGCGCTGCCTTTATCAGAAATTCCTGCCGGCTTCCTCCTGCGTTCTTATGCTCCTTATATGCATCGATCAAGGCATAATAAGAAGTCTCGCCCTCGCCGATGTAAAAGAGATCAAAGAAATCTGCCAGCGGCTCGGGATTGCAGGCACAGGGGCCTCCTCCGATTACAATGGGATCCTCCTCGCCGCGCCTGTCTGCAAAAAGAGGAATGCCGCTTAAATCCAGAATCTGCAGCACATTGGTATAGCACATTTCGTACTGGAGGGTAATCCCCAGAAAGTCGAAGTCCTTCACCGGGTCCTGGGATTCCAGGGCAAAAAGAGGAATCTGCTTTTCGCGCAGAATCCTGTCCAGATCTACCCAGGGAGAATAAACCCTCTCGCACCACACATCCTCTCTCCTGTTAAACATATCATAAAGGATCTGGATTCCCAGATGGGACATGCCGATCTCATAAAGATCCGGGAAGCACATGCAGAACCGGACTTCAATCCGGGACTTGTCCTTCTGGACCGCATTGATCTCATTGCCGATATACCGGGCCGGCTTTTCTATTTTTAATAAAACAGTATCATCCAAAGCTAATTTTCTCATACAGTTCCATCCTCAAGTCAATAACCCCGCCGCAAGCAGCGGAGCATGAAATTTACGAAGCTGCTGTCTCTATGGCAGCACTACCCGGTCCGGAACCAGGTTAGGAATCCCCACATGCCAGAAAGCAAAGAGGGACAAGAGACAGGTACACACCAGAATTCCCCGGAGCACCCTGTCCTTTTCCGGCTCCTCTGTCCTGGCCATCAGATAGGATATAAAGAACAGCACCGGCAGAAGATAACGGCCCTGGGGCTGAAAGTCTATAAACCAGGAGTTGAATACAATCAGGGCATACTGTAAAAAGCAGCAGAAAGCAACGGCTCCGTATTCCTGCCATTTCTGCCGGTCCTTCATCCGGACGAACCGCAGGGTAATCCACCCCAGAAGAGACAGGTACAAAATACCCATCACAAGATAATACCAGTCCCTTTCACCGAAGGCATAGGTTCCAAAGAAGCCGGCGAAAGTCCGGAACAGATTCTTGTGAAATTCATATTGTGTCAAAAGCTGTCCCAGGGTGATGCCTTTTCCGAAAAAGCTCATGGAATAAGCCTGTTCGATAGGGGGCGTAGAGGGCTTATAACCATATTCTGCCCGAAGCTCAGTCACTTCAATCACGACTCCCAGCTTGTTAAAGCCGTAGTACGGATAATCCGTGATGAGATACCGCACCACAAAGATTCCAAGGGTAAGCCCTGCAAGGATCAGATATTTCCGGAGCAGAGGTCCTCTCTCTTTCTTTTCCCGGTGCAGAAGGCGGATCAGCAGGATAAGGAACAAAAAGACCAGAATAGGGTAAAAAGATGCCTTTGCCCACAAAAGATGCACAAACAGAATGCTCAAAAGTCCGTAATACAGAAGATGACGCCTCCTGTAATGCTCCTTCAAAAGCCGGTTCAGCATGCTGTTGTCTTCCAGAAGTTCATACAGGCTTAAAAAGCCCGCAAAAAAATCCAGGGCATCCGAGGTAGAGTAGCTGAAAATATACCACACCTGAGGCGTCAGCAGCAGGATCAGCAGAAGGGAATAATGCTTACGGATATTTTTAAGGATTATTCCGGCCATGACAGAAAAGAGGATCAGACTGAACAGGCGCATCTGAACAGCCGGGTCCGCAAAAAACTGCCCCAGCTTTCCGGCATAGAAATAAAACAGGTTCCACTCAAAATGCCGGGAAGTTCCGTACACCGGGAAGCTGTCCGTGATCATATCGCTCCGGATATCCGGAGGCATAAAGTGCGTGAAATAATAATTCACTGCCGCCTTTACATCATACTCGTCCGGGTTCAGCCAGAAGGGGCTGCGAAGCCCTGTATAAACGCACATCAGAACTGCGCCCAGAAGCGCGGCCGCAAAAAGGAAGCCTGTCCACCTTATCAGGCCGGAAGCCCCTTTCATCTCCCGGTACAGCCAGCGGTATAAAAGGATCAGAAGCACCCAGATGCCAAGGGATCCCAGAAAGCCCGCAAGAAACACCGGAAGCCGGAACTGCCGGTACAGTGAGCAGAAATCTTTTGTGGGCAGAAGCTGGGGATCCTCCCCTGTTACGGCAAAGGTAAAACCGGTCTCATCCGTGAACTGTACATGTTCATTTCCCGTAAAACAACTCCGAAGCTCCTCCCCGGTAAGTTCTATAGCCAGATATCCGTTCTGCCGGACCGTCAGCCGCTCTACCGTCAGCGTTCCCTCTGTATAGGACTGATCTAAGGGATCAATCCTCTTTAAGGAACAGTGGGTACCGTAACGGACATCCAGGAAGGAGATCCGGGCTGTCCCGCTGTTCACTACTCTGCTTCTGGCATCAGAGGGACGGACATGCTGTCTGGGGCCCGCATAAACGGTTGTTATCACCTCTCCCCTGGGATCTTCCGCAAATTCCAGGGTTACCGTGGTGTACACAGGTGTAACTGCAATGCAGAAAAGCAGCCATAAAACAATGGCTCCGGATACAGAAATCAGATATTTTTTTTTAAGGCTGCTCCATATTTTCTTCATAAACTTTTTCTTATGCTCCTCAATATTCGCTCGCAGGAAGCCTGCATTTATTCGGATCCGGACATCTCTCCTTCCCCGGATATCCAGATGCTGTCCAGTGCTCTTGAGAGGGTTTCCTCAAGGTCCAGATCCTCTGTCAGATCCTTCTGGATCTCCGCGCAGATCCGTGTGCTGTCCACTTCATAGACGGATGCCTTTGTATAATCCAGTATCACATAACATAAAAAGAGACAGAGGCAGATATAAAACCGGATACGGAAGAAGCTTACCGGCTCCTCCGGTTCGGCCGGCCGGTGTCCCTGCTGTGCCAGCAGCATCTGCCGGTACTGTCCTCCTGTCTTTTGCACCTTTGCCATAAGATTACCTCCCGTTTGGAAGTTTGTTTGATCTTATGACAACCGGGACAAAAATATGAGCGGTCATGGTTACCGTTCACTTTGCGGCCGGTAACCGGGGCCCGGCCTTCTCCATTCCAGAACACAGAACATGGCCAGAAACAGAAAGCCATAGTTCATAAACACACTAGTGCGCTCCACAGAAATCCATACCGTAGGTGACATTCCCATACTGGCCTTGGAAATAACCGCACTCACCAGAAGCACAAGCATATCCAGGCATTTTTCCGCTGCTCCGAAGATGAGATAGAGTGTGTAAGCCGCACAGAGACAGCAGACGGTATAAATAAGCATCAGAAGCCTTGCCTTATTGGGAAGTGTTCCCTGGTACCACACAACCGGCCGGTCAAATTCAAAAATATCGACAATATAGTGAACCAGATCCATCCTGCAGTAAGGCGCAATCCCCTTAAGAGCCAGAAGTCCGGCATTGGAAGCAAAGGGAAGTCCTGCGATCAGAAGCTCCCAAATCCGCCTCTTACGTAAGGCGGCAGTCAGAAACAGGACTCCGGTAAACAGAACATAAGTCCAGTTCATTTCCTTATACAGGGTCAAAAGAACGCTGTACCATCCCAGAAGCCCTTTCTGAAGCAGATTGAAACCGGCATATCCCGGAAACCACATATCCGCACTGAAGTCACTTCGTATCCGGTTCCCCGGACAGGTCAGAATCCCGTACAGAGATACAAAGGAAAATCCCAGGAGCAGCCAGACATACCAGGAGCCCTCACGCTTCTTTATCCGGTCACGCAGGATAAGATACAGAGCCATGGCGAGAACAAGGACACAGATCTGCTCATGGTTGATGGAAAATACGGCTGCGGGTATGGAAACAGCATACGCCCATTTTCTTCCCCGGCTCTTTTCGGGAAGGGACAGAGGGAGAAAAGCCAGAAGCAGGGCAGCCAGAGACCACCAGTAATTGACGGTAGTCGTGACCCAGCCGGCGGAGGACAGCTCCCGAAAGTCATAGGACAACAAAAGAAGCAGCAGCAGAACCGCAGCGGCCAGTGATACGGAATGATCTGTTTCCCGGTAAAAGACATACCACACAACCAGAACTGCAATAAGCATGGACACCAGAATATCAAGAACGATCCACGCCGCAGACGGCAGCTGCACAACAAGAAGCAGAAGACCCTCGATGATACTCCGGGAAGACCAGTCATTCCAACGGTCCAGCAGTATCTCCAGAATGCCGGCATCCTCAAGGCAGGCCCGGTAGTAGGAATCGTCCCCCTCCCCGAGCTGCAGCCAGAAAAGATGGAATGCAATCACCAGGATGCCGTAAATGAAAAGTACACATTGTATTTTTTTATCCTTAAACGGCGCCATCCCGCATCCCCATCCTTTCCTTAATGTTTCCTCTGCCTTTTTTGGGGCTGCCAGCCCCGGAAGCTACCGGTTGGCAAGCTCTCTGGTAACATCCTCCCAGGTGACTCCGCGCTCTACCATAAGCACCATAGCATGATACAGAAGATCCGACAGCTCATATTTGATTTCCTCCGGATTGGGATTCTTGGCAGCAATGATAAGCTCTGCCGACTCCTCCCCGATCTTTTTCAGAATCTTGTCAATTCCCTTGTCAAAGAGATAATTGGTATAAGAACCCTCCTTGGGATGCAGCTTCCGGTCGCCGATTACCTGGTATACATGCTCAAAGACTTTTAAAGGATTGGTGCTCTGGTACTCGGTCTTTGCAATCTCGTGGAAAAAGCAGGAGTGGTTTCCCGTGTGGCAGGCTGCCCCCGTCTGGGACACCTTGGCCAGAATGGTATCGCAGTCGCAGTCCACCCGGAGCTCCTTCACATACTGGTAGTGGCCGCTGGTCTCGCCTTTCAGCCAGAGGCTCTGGCGGCTGCGGCTGAAATAAGTCATCTTTCCCGTCTCAATGGTCTTTCGGAAGGCTTCCTCATTCATGTAAGCGGCCATCAAGACCTCATCTGTCCGGTAGTCCTGAACCACAACGGGAACAAGTCCGTCGGGACCAAGCTTGAACTCCGGCCACTCCATATTGCAGTTTAAGGGACGGGACTGCTCCCTGAAGGGCTTTAACTCATCCATGGAAATCAGCTCGCTGACATACTCTTCCGCCAGTGCTGCAGGAGCGCTGACCACATCGGAACTGTCCACAGAAGCGGCGATTTTTTCTTTTCCGAAACGCTTTGACACTTCCTCCGTGAGATCGATATTGCTCTGCTTGGCATAATTCAGAATCACCTTCGCACAGCCCGCATAGAGAAGCTTCTTCACATCCTCTGCCCGTTCAATGTGTCCGCCGGCCTTCACCGGTACCTCCGATGTGCGGCAGATTTCCTTGATTGTTCCGATGGACGCCTCATGGTCCGCCTCTGTATCCGAGCAGTCAAAAACCAGAATCTCATCTGCACCGTTGTCACTGTAGTACCTTGCCAGAACCGCCGGATCCTGCTCTTCTCTGGCCGGCTCCCTGTAAAGATAGATTACTGCACGATTCTTTTCCATCATTCTACAAACTTCCTTTCGTTGATAACACATCTGCAATTCTCGGGTCTGCTGCAACTGCCATATCAAGGGCTTTTGCAAACGCCTTAAACATTCCTTCAATCATATGGTGGCTGTTCTCTCCGGCCAGCATTTTAAAGTGGAGGTTCATACCTGCACTGTAGGAAACCGCATAGAAAAATTCACGGACCATCTGGGTATCCATATCTCCCGCCCGTTCAGTGGGAAATACGGCATCCGATGCATAGTAAGGCCTTCCGGACAGATCCAGGGAGCACAAAACCAGGGCTTCGTCCATAGGAAGTATGCAGCTTCCGAAGCGCACCATCCCCTTTTTGTCTCCTATAGCCTCCCGGATAGCCTGTCCCAGCACAATTCCCGTATCTTCAATGGTATGGTGGCAGTCTACCTCCAGATCTCCCTCTGCGCGGCAGGTAAGATCAAAAAATCCGTGGCGGGCAAAACCGTTCAGCATGTGATCAAAAAATCCTATGCCCGTAGCAATCTCTCCATTCCCGGTTCCGTCCAGATTAAGCGTAAGGGCTATCCGGGTTTCTTTTGTATTTCTCGTAAGGGACACAGTCCGGTTCATCGTATCTCACTCCTTTCCCTCTTCAAAGCGGACGGCTATGGAATTGGCGTGGGCCGTAAGCCCCTCTGCCTGTGCAAAGCGGATAATATCCTCCTGCACAGATGCCAGTGCTTCCCTGGAATAATATACAAGACTGGATTTCTTGATAAAATCGTCAACGCCGAGGGGAGAGAAAAATTTCGCCGTACCATTGGTGGGCAGCACATGGTTGGGCCCCGCAAAATAATCGCCAAGAGGCTCGCTTGCGTATTCACCGATAAAAATGGCTCCCGCATTGCGTATCTTTGTCATTACCTGGAACGGGTCCTTTGTGACAATCTCCAGATGCTCCGAGGCTATGGCATTTGCCGTGTCGATGGCTTCCTCCATGGTATCTGCCACCAGTATCCACCCATAGTTTTCCAGAGATTTCACCAGAATATCCTTCCTGGAAAGCCTGGTCAAAAAAGAATCCACTTCTTCTGACACCTGTTCTGCCAGAGTCCGGCTCGTTGTCACCAGAATGGCGGAGGCCATCTCGTCATGTTCTGCCTGGGACAACAGATCTGCCGCCACAAAACGGGGATTGGCCGTCTCGTCCGCCAGAACCAGGATCTCACTGGGGCCGGCGATGGAATCAATGCTCACATAGCCGTAAACTGCCTTTTTCGCAAGGGCAACATAGATGTTCCCGGGGCCTACAATCTTGTCCACCTTGGGAATGCTTTCCGTCCCAAAGGCCAGGGCGCCGACAGCCTGGGCGCCGCCTGCCTTGTAGATCTCATCCACACCGGCCTCGTGGGCGGCCACCAGCGTATTTGCGCTGATCTTCCCGTCCTTTCCCGGGGGCGTGGTCATAATGATCCGTTCCACTCCGGCTGTCTTTGCCGGGACAATATTCATCAGCACAGAGGAGGGGTAGACGGCCTTTCCTCCGGGCACGTACACGCCCACAAGAGCCAGCGGAGTAATCTTCTGCCCCAGAAGGGTTCCGTCCGGCTGACTGTCAAACCAGCTGCTGCGCTTCTGCTTTTCGTGGAAACTTCTGATATTTACCAGGGCTCTGCGGATTACTGCAAGAAGCTCCGGATCCACTTTTGAATAGGCTTCCTCAATCTCTTCCTTCGTAACCCGGATGGTGTCCTTTGTAAGCTTCACTCCGTCAAAACGCTCCGTAAAGGAAAAGAGCGCTTCGTCTCCTTTTTCTCTTACTTCCTCTAAAATGGCATTTACCTGCTCACCGTAAGCTCCGTAATGATTGGGACTGCGCTTAAGCAGCCCGTCCAGCAGATTTTTCCGGCTGGATGCATTCAGTGTTGTAATTCTCATTTATGTCCTCCCAAGTAAATGTTTGAAACGGCGGTTAAAAATCCGGATAATGGGAATCTCTGCAATGCAGACCATCACTGCTATCTCCAGATAGAGGACGGTATCTGTCACAGGAATAAACTTCCTGACAAAAAACATCCCCAGTGATACATAGTATACCACGAACATTCCCGCATGTGTACACATAATTATCAAAGAATTCTGTCCCAGATAAGAAAGGACACGGCTCTTTGGCAGGGCTTTCAGTATGTTCAGAAGTCCCGCGCAGGATACGGCGGCAGGCACATAGTGCAGGGGCGAGATAAAAAGGTAGTGCAGATCCATAACCGGAAGGCGCCCGCTCAAATATACCCCTGCACCTGAAAGCACGGTTCCTGTTATAAACAGCGCTGATTTTTTCCTGCTGCCTTCCGCTGTTTTTCCATACCAGCGTCCCAGCAGAAAAAAGGGCAGCACAATCAGTACGCGGAGAAGCACAATCAGAATCCCCGTAATGGCATACCAGGAAAGCCGCTCCTCTGCGGTGGAATATTCCGTTAAGCCAAGAACCAGGGCCGCTTTTAACGCAACACCTGCCAGGGAGAAAACAAGAAGACACAGGATCCATTCCGAATATGGTTTCTCCTTAAGCAGTCTGCACAACAGGGAAAACAGAATACAGGAAAGAAAGTAGGCCGGCAGAAACCACAGCGTATAGATACCGTATCCGGTGAGGCTCTCCACAAATTCCTTCATAAGCTCTCTCCCCGTAATCCGCTCCGGCTGCACGAAATATTCAAAGGTGCGCATGGTAAGCAGGATCAAGGAAAAGGAGACATAGGGAACCAGGATTCCCTTTGCTCTCCTTATACACTGCTCCTTAAAGGAAGTCTCTGAAGCTTCTTTTGTATAGCTCAGGACACCGCCCACAGTAAAAAACAGGGGCATATGAAAGGAAGAGATCCACCGCTGGATATCCGGATTAAGATACTCGATGTGGCCGAGGACTACCAGAAAGATTCCCACGCCTTTTGCCATATCCAGATAATAAAGTCTTTTCTTCGGCATACAATCTCCCTCTTAAAAAAACGGAACCATCTGCACCCGGTCAGCCGTATGATTGTTCAATAAATTCATTACAGAACAGCCTGCAGATCCCGTATCAGTCCGGAAATCCGTTCATGCTCCAGCTTCATGCTCACCTGGTTCACAACCATGCGGGCGGAAAGGGGCATGATCTCTTCCAGAACCTCCAGACCATTTTCCCGAAGGGTAGATCCGGTCTCCACAATGTCAACAATAACCTCCGAAAGCCCCACTAAAGGAGCCAGCTCAATGGAGCCGTTCAGCTTAATGATCTCTGCGGTCTGATGCTTTTGGCTGTAAAAATAATCCTTTGCAATACCCGGATACTTGGTAGCCACCCGGATCTGCTCCTGGTGGTTCAGCTTTTCTCTGGCCGCTGCAGGTCCGCAGACACACATGCGGCATTTCCCAAAGCCCAGATCCAGAACCTCATACATCTTCCGTCCCTCTTCCGCCAGAGTATCCTTTCCCACTACGCCGATATCCGCGGCGCCGTATTCTACATAAGTGGGCACATCCGGTCCTTTAGCCAGGAAAAATTTGAGTTTTTTCTCTTCATTTACAAAAATCAGCTTCCGGCTGTCTGGATCCTTCATTTCCTCACAGGTTATTCCTGTCTGTTCCAGAAGTTCCAGTGTTTTTTTTGCGAGCCGCCCTTTGGTAAGGGCTATGGTCAGATAGCGCTCTTTCCGGTAAACAGGATCCCGGCCTGCGTTTTCATTTCTTTTGACAGCGCGCATAAGCTGATCTATGACAATGGCAAAGCCCACAGCCGGGAGCTCCCGTCCAAAATGAGAAAGCAGTGTATCATAACGTCCTCCTTTTACAATGGGCTCTCCGTAACCGTAGGAATAGGCCCGGAAAATAATTCCCGTATAATAATTATACTTGCTCAGCATTCCCAGGTCAAAGCTTACATACGTCTCGCAGGATAATTCCCTTAAGCCTTCATAAATGTCTTCCAGCCGGTCCAGGGCTTTTCGGGCTTCCTCGTTGGCAGTGAGCTCCCTCGCCCTTGCGATTACCTCCAGGCCGCCGGAAAGAGTCGTCATTTCAAGAAAAATCCGGCGGAGATCATTGGGAAGTTCATATTCTGAAAGCAGCTCTTCGGCTCCGAACCGGTTCTTATCGGAGATCAGCTGTCTTAATCTCTTCTCGGTTTCACTGTCAATCCCTGCATCTTTTAACAGGCTTTTAAAAAACATTACCTGGCCAATGCTGACTTGAAATTCGTAAAGCCCGGATTCTTTTAACGCCTTGATAAGAAGGGAAAGCATCTCGACATCTGCTTCTACGCTTCCGTCCCCCATAAGCTCTGCGCCTAACTGCGTGCTCTCTTTTAAGCGGCCCAGATACTTATCATAATTGATAAAGGTATTTCCCATATAGCAGAGACGGATGGGTGTCTCGTCATGGAAATACCTGGATACAGCCCGGGCAATGGAAGGTGTGATATCCGGGCGGAGCACCAGAGTATTGCCTTCGCGGTCAAAAAATTTATAGAGTTCCCGGGAGGGAACCGTACCTACCTCCCTGGAAAATACGTCAAAAAATTCAAAGGTAGGAGTCTCGATTCCCTGATACCCCTCTCCTGCCAGCACCCGGTAGAGCTGCTGCTGAAGTTCAAATTTTTGAATAAATTCATTTCCATAAATATCTCGGACGCCCTCGGGGGTATGTAAAATCTGTTCCTGGTTCTTCATTCTGTCTAAACCTCTCTCTGGCCTGCAATTTATCACTTTATTCTGCTAATACGATAAATTGACAGGTGCTATTATATAACATTTATTTTGTACTGTCAATCGCCCTTTGAATGCCGTCAAGATAAGGCACCAGATATCCGCCATGGGGGATCAGAACATATTCCGGATCAAGCTCTTCATGCCGGAAGCTTTTCCGCCCTCCGTTCCTGGCTCTGTCCCAGAATCGGCGCATCATTTTATAGGTGAGAAAATACAGTTCGTTCCGATGGGAAAACAGCAGGATTAGGAAGGCAATCCCCTCCTGCTTCTCAAAATCCTCCATAAATTTCACCTGATGGTCATGGATATTCTGGAGCGGAAAGGTATCACTGTCGCATTCCTTGGCATCAAAGCACACGGGAATCCCCTGGACAGCGCCGATATAATCCACTGTACTCTTCTGTTCAAAATAAGCCAGCGTAATGTGCCGGTGCTCTTTGTCGATCTTGATGGGAGTGATGGGGGTGGGCACTTTCTGGATTAGTGCAAGCCCCTGTTCCCGGTATTTTTCATTTGTTCGGTTTATAAGCTCTTCTAGGGCGGAGCCTCTAAGACCTCTGGAATTCCAGGTTGCCATAGTTCCGAATCCTTTCTTACAATATCCGTTCTTTTACCGGGATGCCGATCTGCATTACAGGATCTGTACCAGTGCCCACGGAATCAGCATGGCAAGCACTGCCGCATACAGAAGATCCAGCCAGAAAATACTTCCGACAGAACAGGCATAGATGATTGCCACAAAGGGCGCGGCAATTATTTTCCATACAAGGCTTACATCCGGATTTTTAAGTATGCGGTTAATTATAACCTTTGCATCCCCTCTGCTTGGAAAGGCATGCATTAAAATTGAGAAGCCCAGCCAGCCGAGCAGGAGTGTCAGAGGATTATTATACTCCTGAAAGACCACAAGGTCAATGGATGCCGGAAGAAGAATCACCATTCCCAGTACGCTGTTTATAAAAAACGGGCCCATGCAGGTAAGAAATACTTTAAAAGGACGATCCGTGGATTCATGGATTACATAGCCGTTCGGATTATTCATCTGAAAATATTTTATTTCATATACCTTTAGGCCGCAGAGCATGCAGAAAATCTGATGCGCCAGCTCATGGACGATTACTCCCGGAAAAGTTATCAGTGAAATTACAATTCCTGGTATGATCATTGTGTATCCTCCTCCAGTGCTTCCAAAGCAGCCAGTCCCTCTAACGCTTCTTCGTCCCGCCCTTCTTTCGCAAGAGCCGCCTCCAGAAGTTCCCGGGCTTTTGTCAGATTTCCCCGGTTCCGCTCTTCATTACCCAGAAGAACCCGCACGTTGAAAAGTTCCGGGTCTTCTGCATAGGTTTTCTGCAGGCATCCATAATACTCTTCCGGATCGCTGGCTGTGATTCCTTCGTAATAGTACAGGAGGGCCTGATCCTGTTTTTCATCTTCGTGCAGTTTTTCAAGCTCGTCACGAAGCCGGCCAAGCTTTTTTTCTTCGCTTTCATCCGCCTCTGCTTCCAGTTCTGCTGCCAGTTCTTCAAGGGCATCACAGGTCCGGTAATAACTTTCGAGACGCCTGGAGTACCGCATCATTCTTGCATACTGTCCGTCGCTTAAACTTTTTCCTATCAGATATTCATTGAATACATGTGCTGCCAGATCATAACAGCCGGTGTCCATAGAAAGCTCTATAAGCTTAAGAGTTACAGGCAGAGAGTCAGGATGCTCTTGCAGAACCTCATAAAGATCCTGCAGAGCGGCAGAGGTTTCGCCCGTTCTTGTACGTTTTTCTGCTTCACGGAAAATCTTATAATCCGAAAAGGTTTCGGGAAACATTCCCATAGAAATGCCTGCCAGAAGCAGGGAAGCCAGCAGAAAAAGAAAAATCGGAAGGGGAATGCGCTTGTTCTGTTTCAAGTCCATTGTTTCGAATCCTGGTCCAAGAGAATGGCGTCTGCTTTGATCATCCATGGTATTTCTCCCTGTCATAAACATATTTTTTTGTGAATATTATTTCAAATTATATAATAAATCTGAAATAAATGCAATCTTGCGACAGCTTCCTTTACCGGGATGCGCTACAGCTCTCCTCATGGGTATTGAAGCATACAGAATCTATTACTTTTTTACTTGTCTGATTATAAACGACAATATTGAGCCCTCTGTGATTGACCGCATACTCTGTTCCGTCAATTAAAACGGAACAGCTGTTTCCGTGTTCAAAACCGGCACTGTTGATTGTATAAGAACTTCTTCCCTTCCTGATAGTTCCTATTTCCTCCAATTTTCCATATTCCGCCTTTTCTGTGACAGTTCCCGGGGCTATCACAGCAATATAACTGCACCAGGACTGTCCGGCCAGCGCCGCGTCCAATCCCAGCTTCTTTAACCCGGAAATCATCTCCTCGTCAAGTGCCTTCGAAGCCTCGTCCTTGACTGCCATAAATACAACGTAACGCGGATCATCCAGCATATCCAGATATTCACAGAAATCTTCTTCCGTCCGCAGCCGGATGTCTTTCTGAACTTGATCGTAATATTGTCTGGTACTCTCCCACTGTTCGTCTGCTCTGCTTTCGATTTTACAGACATCCTGCAGGATTTTTCCGAGACGGGAAGCCAGCTTTACAGAACCGCAGAGGCTTACATGCCCCTGATCCACGTTATCTACAGCAAAATCCCATGCTGTTTCTTCGTATAACTCCTTTTCATTAAAATCATAAAACAATAATTGATACTCATCGGCAATTTCCCGAATGGCATTATATCTGCCTATATCCTGATATACGCTCGGTGTCTTGACAAGGATCAGTTCGATCCCGTTATTTTGGCAAAGCAGTATCATTTTTTTCAGATACTCTTTCATCAGTTCTTCCATGCTTTCGCATTCTGTTGAGCTGCCCTCTATAAACGGTTCATATTCCGCATTGGAATTCCATGTCAGAGGCGTAAAACCTTTCAGCTCGTAGTGTCTTCCCGTCTCCTGAAGCGTAAAATCATTTTCTTCCAGATGTTTCCATCTGGCATGGTAACGAATGACGGGCAGATAGTAACTCAAAACAGACTGCTTCTCGTCTATAGAGCATACTGTATGGACGGCTTCTCTTTTTACGGAGGACCACCGCATATAATCCAAAGATTTTCTGGTGAACGCTTCTTCCGTATTCAGCGGCTCTTTCGTATTATATGGAAACAAAAAATAACACTCCAGAATAACAGCTTTCGGGCTCTGGTAACGCAGAGCTTCTTTGAGCCAATAATAAGACATAACCAGATTCTGCTGTTCACTTCCCAGATTATAGCTGGTGATTCCGTATTGATTGTACAGCTCCTGCGGATTGAATGCAGAGACCGCATGGCTGCTTCCTAAGAACAGTACATCTATGGTATCTTTTTCCATCTGATAAAAACCGAGGTGCGTGGATGTTGTCGGCCACATATCCATGTATAAAAATTTGGGAGTCAGAAACCGGCCCAGGAATAATACAAGCATTCCCGTAATCAGAAACAGCAAGATTCCTTTTAGTATAAATTTCTTATGACTAAGCACATTAAAATCCCCCATAAATAAAATCCTGCGCATAAAATCCATAACCATATGTTCCGAAAACAAAAATCGTGATAATCACACCTATATAGATGATCCAGCGGAATAACAGGTGCTGTTCTAAAATCCAGTCGCGAATACACATTTTCTGCTGGCAGATACTGACTTTTATCAGCAGGAGCACAGAGAGGAACAATGCGGTCCATTCCTGCAGGTCAACTCCTGTCTGAAGCAGCGCGCCATTGAAAATAATCCATGGATTATATACCCGAAACATGGATTTTATCATCTCTATCCCGATCGACAGGCTCTCTGCCCGGAAAATAATCCAGGCCAGCATAACCAAGAACAGTGTGCTTGTAGTCTGGATTATTTTCCGAAACATGCATTTTTCCGGCATTTTCAATCGACTGAATACGAACTCCCGGGCAGGATATGTAATTTCTCCGGCAATCTGATAACAGCCATGCATAAGTCCCCAAAAAAGATAGCGGAATCCCGTTCCGTGCCATACACCGCTGACAGCAAATGTGAGCAGTAAATTTATATATTTCCTCAGCCTTCCCTTTCTGTTTCCGCCAAGAGGAATGTAGATATAATCCCGGAGCCAGGTGCTTAATGTAATATGCCATCTTCTCCAGAAATCTTTGATCGTTCCGGCCATGTAGGGATGATTAAAATTATCCGCCAAATGAATGCCAAACAGGCCTGCGGCTCCTTTGGCAATGCAGACGCACGCAAGAAAATCCGTGTATAACTGAACACTGTACAGAATACCGGCCAGCAGAATGAAGGTGCCGGCATACTTCCTGTAATGATCAAAAACTTCATTTACAAATACTGCGGACTTATCTGCAATCATAAATTTCAGAAAAAATCCCCATATAATAAGATGAATTGCTTTTGTGATATCTTTCTCCGAAAATCGATGCCCCTGATATAACTGCTTTCCCAGCTGTTCATATCGGGGGATCGGGCCCTGGACAATCTGCGGAAAGAACAGAACATAGAGTGCGTATTGGAAAAACCCGGGCAGTTTCTCTATTTTTCCATGATAGATATCTGCCAGATAGGATATAATCTGCAAAGTATAAAAGGAAATTCCCACTGGTATCAGCCATGGCGTATTTCGTCCCAACAAATGTTTCAGAATAAGCAGAGGCAGGGCTGCCTGTACTACAGCCAGAACGAATATGATTTTTGCAGCAGTATTCCGCTTCTTAAAAATCAGGATGCCTGCGCCATAGCTGATAATAATTGTCAGGAAAAGCAGCCAGCACATCTTTGGAGACAGCCGCAGATATATGCAGATACTTCCTGCCAGAAGAACATACCATCTGTGTGACGCCGGAACTATATAGTAAAAGCATACCAGTAAGAGCAGGAAAATATAAAACTCAACTGTCAGAAAATACATCTCGGTTCCTCATTTATCTTTTGTTGTTAATATTTCAAAAACCTGCGGCAGAGGGGCGGTAAACTGCCGTCCGGAGAGATTCCCCAGTGTTCCTGTAAGCGGAGGAAATTCCAGCCGGAAAGCATGGAGAAGCTGATGCTCAAGACCAAAGCGTTCCCGAAAATATCGGTTTATCCCGGGAACTCCATACTTGGCATCACCAATCAGAGGATGGCCGATACCTGCCAGGCAGGCCCGGATCTGATGGGAGCGGCCGGTAATCAGATGAACCTCCAGACAGGTGTATTCCCTTCCTCCTTCCGAAATAGTCTCAAGGGGAACATATTCGGTGCAGATAAAACGAGTGTTTTTCTGTTCTTTTTCAAACACAGAGGCCTGGTTGGTTCTCTCATCTTTTTTCAGCCATCCCTCTATCCGCTGCTGCTTTTCAATAACCCCCGATACGATACAACGGTAAAATTTGCGCAGTTTGTGTTCGCGGATAAGTTCATTCATGGCCTGAAGTCCGGCAAGGCTCTTTCCGGCAGTAACCAGTCCGCTGGTATTCCGGTCCAGACGGCTGCAGATTCCCGGGCGGAAGCTTCGAAGCTCTTCCTCATTTATCTGGCCGGATTCCAAGAGGTAGCCGATTATCAGTTCTACCAGGGAAACATCTTCCGGCCCTGCCTTCTGCGAAAGCAGACCGGCCGGCTTGTCCAGGATGAGAATGTGGGAGTCCTCATAGATAACGGACAGCCGGGGCGTACCGGCCGGCTTTTCTCCCGTATAGATCCGGGAAGTCGTAAAGTTTTCTATAGTTTCATCCGAGAGAAACAGGCAAATCTCATCTCCTGTCCTCAGACGTTCGTTTCCCTCGGCTTTTCTTTTATTCAATGTGATATTTTTTTTCCGAAGCATCTTGTAGAAAAAACTTTTGGGCGCTTTATCCATATATTTTGCCAGGAATTTATCCAGTCGCTGATCTGCTTCGTTGGGTTTAATAGTAATAATTTTCATAAAATGATCCTATCATAAAATCCGTTTACAGGCAATCAAAAAAGTGTAAAGCCCTTCATCAAAAGACTTTACACTCTGTTTTATAAGTTTTTTGTTTCTGTGAATATTATTTGATATCTAATTCACTTGTGACAATCCCGAAAGATTCAAGTTTTGCCTTAACTAATGTTAATTGGTAATTTAATTCTTTTTCTACGTCATCAGCATTTTTAATACGCTGCAGGTTGGAATAAACATCAATTAAGTTATTGATCATTTCCTTATCACTGAGCATATGTTCACCACCTTTTATTGTGCTGTTTCTATGATGGTTTCATTATATCAGATACGGGCACTCGGTGTAAAGTTTTCATAGTTAGAAAAATATTTTTTTAAAATTCCTCTTGACAATCTCAAATATCCGAGTATACTACATTTCGTAAGCAAAGGAGCTTTGGGCATCTGCCCGAAGCTCCTTTTTTTGATCCAGAATTCTTTCAGTATCCCTAAAGGAGAGGAGACAACGTTATGAACAAAGAAATCCCCGAATTGTATGGAAGCATGATATTTGGCGACAAGGTAATGCGCAGCAAGCTGCCGAAGGATATGTACAAGGCGCTGCGGAAAACCATCGAGAACGGAACCCATCTGGAACTGGATGTGGCTAACTCCGTAGCCGTAGCCATGAAAGAATGGGCAGTGGAAAACGGAGCCACTCACTATACGCACTGGTTCCAGCCCATGACCGGCTTCACCGCCGAGAAACACGACAGTTTTATTGCTCCCGCCGGAGAAGGCGAGGTCATTATGGATTTCTCCGGCAAAGAGCTGGTAAAGGGCGAGCCGGACGCCTCAAGCTTTCCTTCCGGCGGCCTGCGCGCCACCTTCGAGGCCAGAGGCTATACTGCCTGGGATCCTACCTCCCCGGCATTTATCAAGGATAAGACCCTCTATATCCCCACTGCTTTCTGCTCCTACAGCGGAGAGGCTCTGGACAAAAAGACGCCCCTGCTGCGCTCTATGGAGGCTCTGAGCAAAGAAGCCGTAAAGGTTCTGCACCTTCTGGGGAATGAAAGCGTCACACGCGTTTCCACCACCATCGGACCGGAGCAGGAATACTTCCTGGTAGACAAAGAGCTGTACAAACAAAGAAAAGACTTGATTTTCTGCGGAAGAACCTTGTTCGGCGCTCCGGCTCCCAAGGGACAGGAAATGGAGGATCACTACTTCGGCGCCCTCAAACCCAAGGTTTCCGCCTACATGCACGATCTGGATGTGGAGCTGTGGAAGCTCGGCATTCCGGCCAAAACCAAGCACAACGAAGTGGCACCGGCACAACACGAGCTTGCCCCTGTCTTTGACACGGCAAATGTGGCCGTAGACCACAATCAGCTCACTATGGAGATTATGAAAAAGGTGGCCGAGAAGCACAATATGGTCTGCCTCCTTCACGAAAAACCCTTCCAGGGAATCAACGGAAGCGGCAAACACAATAACTGGTCCCTAATCACCAACGAGGGCGTCAACCTTCTGAATCCCGGGCGCACACCGGCCAAGAATCTGCCCTTCCTGGTATTTTTAATGGCTGTCATCAAGGCCGTGGACGACTATGCGGATTTGATGCGGATCTCCGCCTCCAGTGCCGGAAATGATCACCGTCTGGGCGGCAACGAGGCTCCGCCTGCCATAGTATCCATTTTCCTGGGCGACGAGCTGACAGCCGTCCTTGACGCCATTGAAAGCGATACCCATATGGGAAAGCAGGAGGCCGTGCAGATTGACATCGGCGCCCATGTACTGCCCCATTTTGTAAAGGATAACACAGACCGCAACCGCACTTCGCCCTTTGCCTTCACCGGAAACAAATTCGAATTCCGGATGCTTGGCTCCTCCGCTTCCGTAGCCACACCCAACATTGTGCTCAATACTGCCGTAGCCGAGGCACTGGCGCAATTCTATGAGGAGCTCAAGGGAACGGCGCCGGAAAATATGGAGCAGGCCGTTCACGAACTGTTGAAAAAAGCCATAAAAAAGCATAAAAAAATTATTTTCAACGGAAACGGATACTCCGAAGATTGGATCGAAGAAGCGAAAAAACGCGGCCTTTACAACCTGGTGTCCACTCCCGACTGCCTGCCGCAGTTTATCGAGGATAAAAATGTGGATCTCTTTACCAGACATCACATCTTTACCAGGGAAGAAATATTCTCCCGCTATGAGATATTACTGGAAAACTACACCAAGACCGTGCTCATTGAGGCCCGGACTCTGGATGAGATGCTGACCAAGGACTTTCTGCCGGCCGTCAATGCCTATGCCGGTGAGACTGCCAGAAGCGCGGCTTCCAAAAAAGACTTTCTGCCGGGCTTATCCGTGGACGCAGAGGAAACACTCGTATCCGAACTGACCGAATCCTACGGAGCGCTCACAGAGGGAATCAAAGAATTAAAAGCTCTGATTTCCAAAGCCGCTGCCGCAGAGGAAGCACTTAAGGCAGCCGACATCTGTCACAGAGAACTTCTGGTGAAAATGGATGAGCTGGCCGAAACAGCAAACAAAGCAGAGGCGCTGATACCAGACTCCTTCCTTCCTTATCCGACCTACGATCAGCTTCTCTTCTCGCTGTAAGAGGTTTATTATGAAAGAAAGTTTTCACAGATCAGCAGCTTCTATAGAAGAATCACGTATCAAAGAAGCCTGCGGTGTGTTCGGGATCTTTAACCCGGACGGTGAGGAGGCGGCCGGTTCCATTTACTATGGGCTGGCCTCCCTGCAGCACCGCGGCCAGGAATCCTGCGGAATCGCCATCTGCGATACAAAGGGACCCAAGGGAAACATGAATGTCCGCAAAGGCATGGGCCTGGTCCATGAAGTATTTTCGGAAGCCGCTCTAAAAGAATTAAAAGGAAATCTTGGCGTGGGCCATGTCCGCTACTCTACCACCGGGGAATCAAACCTCAATAATGCCCAGCCCCTGGTTCTGAACTACATTAAAGGAACTCTCGCACTTGCCCACAACGGAAATCTCATCAATACCGAAGAGCTCCGCAAAGAGCTGGTCCGCACAGGAGCAATCTTCCAGACTACTGCGGATTCCGAGGTAATTGCCTATCACATCGCCCGTGCAAGAGTTTATACAAGCTCGGTAGAGGAAGCCATCCAAAAAGCCGCCGCCAAAATCAAAGGCGCCTACGGCCTGGTAATTGCCAGCCCGAGAAAGCTGATCGGCGTAAGAGATCCCTTCGGCTTAAAACCGCTCTGCCTCGGCAGACGCGGCTCTTCCTATATCATCGCTTCCGAAAGCTGTGCACTCCACGCCGTGGGAGCAGAATTTGTCCGGGACATTCTTCCGGGGGAAATCCTGACCATTTCTCAGAGAGGCATAACCTCCAACCTGCAATTATGCCAGAAAAAGCAGGCACACTGTATTTTTGAATACATATACTTTGCCCGGCTGGACAGCACCCTGGACGGCATCTCCGTCTATGAATCCCGTCTGAAAGCCGGTGCAGCCCTGGCAAAAGCCTATCCGGCAGACGCCGATCTGGTAACCGGCGTTCCCGATTCCGGCCTTGCCGCCGCCCAGGGTTTTGCCGGCGAATCCGGCATTCCCTTTGGTCTGGCCTTCCACAAAAACAGCTACGTAGGCCGGACCTTCATCAAGCCCACCCAGGAAGAACGAAAGTCCGGAGTGCGCCTGAAGCTGAGCATTCTGGAAGCCGCCGTAAAAGGAAAAAATCTGGTACTTGTAGACGATTCCATAGTCCGTGGCACCACCATAGCCAACCTGATACGCCTGCTGAAGCAGGCCGGAGCCGGAAAAGTACACGTAAGAATCAGCTCACCCCCCTTTTTGCACCCCTGTTACTTCGGCACAGACATTCCCTCCAATCAGCAGCTCCTGGCCGCCTCCCACTCCGTAGAAGAGATCCGCCGCTTGATCGGCGCAGACTCCCTGGGCTATATGCGCGTAGAAGATCTGGACAGTACCGTAAACGGTCTTCCATTGTGCAAAGCCTGCTTTGACAACCACTACCCAATGGAAATCCCACAAACATAGAAAACATTGCTCCCAAAACCAGAACGTGCTGCAAAAAACTTTTACTCCCAAAACCAGGGTCAGCTGCAAAAGAAGTCCTCCGGATTTTCCGATATCAAGTGTCCGGCTGTTCGCGCACACACTGTCTGATGTGGACGGACATTACCAAAATACCAGCCGTTATAAAAATATAACAAGGTAATGTCCATCCAAAGCAGACAGTGTGTACGCGAACCGTCCGAACACGGATATGGAAAATCCGGAGGACTTCTTTTGCAGCTGACCCGTCCGTCCCAATTAATACCCCGAACTCGCCTCATTCTTCACAATCTTCACAATCCTGCTCGTCCCGAGCCGATCTGCCCCAAGCTCCAGGAACTTTTCCGCATCTCCCATAGAAGAAATCCCCCCGGCAGCCTTCATCCGTACACCCGGTCCGATATGCTCCGAAAACAGCTTAATATCCTCAAAAGTCGCTCCGGCCTTAGAAAATCCGGTAGAAGTCTTAATAAAATCCGCCCCGGCATTCGTAACCGCATGGCACAAAGCAATCTTCTCTTCATCCGTAAGAAGACAGGTTTCAATAATTACTTTCAGAATTTTATCCCCGCATGCCGCTTTAAGCGTCCGGATCTCTTCCTCAATGGCATCAAACTTTCCGTCTTTCGCCCAGCCGATATTAATGACCATATCGATCTCATCCGCACCATTTAAAAGCGCGTCCTTCGTCTCAAACTCCTTAGCTGCCGTAGTCATATACCCGTTGGGGAATCCGATTACCGTACAGACAGCCATCTTATCCTGTACATAATCCTTCACCTGCTTCACATAGCTTGGAGGAATGCACACAGATGCCGTCCCATAAGCAATCGCATCATCACAAATCTGCCGGATCTCCTCCCATACAGCCGTCTGCGTCAGCAAAGTATGATCCACATGTTTCAAAATCTCTTTTACATCCATTCTTATTCTCCTATTCCGGTTTTACATCCCCTAAACAGTACACCTTCCTTTAAAAAAAGATTAGGCTAATTCCAAAGCAATCTCCATCATCTTTCCGAAGCCGACCTGCCGATCCTCTGCGCTCAGAGCCTCGCCCGTATAAATATGATCCGAGATTGTCAAGAGACAAAGCGCCTTCTTCCCGGCCTTCGCCGCATTCATATAAAGAGCCGCTGCCTCCATCTCCACTGCAAGCACACCCATACTTCTCCACAGATCATTGGCATCACTCTTCGCATTGTAGAACACATCCGAAGACAGCACATTTCCGACAACCACATGAGTTCCCTGCTCCTTAGCGACAGCAATGGCCTTACTCATAAGCTCATAATCCGCTGTAGGTGCAAAGGTTCCGGGAAGTCCGAACTGGTACGCATAATTGGAATCCGTGCAGGCGCCCATGCCCACGACCACATCCATCACCTTCACATGATCCTGCAGGGCACCGGCCGAACCAATGCGGATAATATTATCCACATCATAAAAATGAAAGAGCTCATAAGAATAAATTCCAATGGACGGCATTCCCATACCGGCCCCCATCACGGAAATCTCTTTCCCGTGATACGTTCCCGTATAACCGAACATGTTCCGGACCGTAGTCACCAGTCTCGGATTCTCCAGATAAGTCTCCGCAATATATTTTGCACGCAGGGGATCTCCCGGCATCAGAACCGTCTTTGCAAAATCTCCCTCTTTTCCCCCATTGTGGGGAGTTGGTACTTTAGACATTTTATTACTCCTCTCTCAACCAATATTTTTTCAAAATCTTCGTAAAAAACTGAATCACCGGACCTACAGCCAGGGCGGTAATCACCGTAACCACCCCCAGCCTGCCGCCCAGAAGCGTTCCCAGAACCACCATGGCCAGGTCAAACCCAATCTTCACATACCGGTATTCTTTTTTCAGTACATCGCGAAGCACCAGCACTACTCCGGTAAAAGGATCCACACCGATATCCACTGTAATATAAACAGCGACACCCAGGGATAACAGCACACATCCCAGCACACTAAACACAATACGCACTCCGACATCCTCCGAAGCCCCCAGCAGCCGGTAGATAAAATTTCCAAAATCCACACAAAAGCCGTAAGGCAGAAGATACACAAAAGTACCGATGCTGACATAGCGTCTTCCTGTAAAAAAGAGAAGCACCAGAAGCACAATATTTACCACATTGGATGCCGTTCCAAGCTGAGCCTGGCTCATACCGCTGACACTGCGGATTCCGTCATAAACGATTCCGACAGGATCATTTCCAAATCCGGCGCAATTATTAAAAGCAACCCCCACGCCCACAAGGAGAACCCCGAAAGCCGCGGCGAGAATACTTTTCCATGTAATCTTATGCTGTTCCATGAGACACCTGTTATTTCGACTTTACAAAAATTTTCCCGTTTGCCGCCGGTGTATGGGCCTTGCCCACAAACAGTACCAGTGCCAGGATAGTCACAATGTACGGAATCATGGAAATCAGGTTGGGCGAAACCGTATTGCTCTGTCCGGCCAGGGTCTTAATGCCGCTGCAGAGTCCGAAAAGCAGGCAGGCCTTCGTAGCGCCCCCGGGAGAAAACTTTCCGAAAATTACTGCCGCGATCGCGATAAAACCCTGTCCCACGATTACGCTCGGACGGAACTGGTTGATGGTTGCCAGTGTTACAAAGGCTCCGCCGAGTCCTGCCAGGAAACCGGACAGAATCACACAGGTATAACGAACCTTGTACACGTCAATCCCCAGGGATTCACAGGCCTCCGGATGCTCTCCCACTGCACGCAGGTGTGCGCCGAACTTTGTCTTATAGAACACAAACCAGCAGACAAGGGCAAGAAGGAACACCAGATAAGCTACCGAGTACACATTCAGCACGTTGCTCCAGAAGGAGCCCGCCGGAAATACGCCCTGGAACAGCTTTGGAAGCTTGCAGCTTGGATCCATGGCCGGTGTGTCCGAAGAATTATTGTACATTGCCTTACATAAGAATACCGCAAGGCCCGGTCCAAGGAAATTAATTGCCGTTCCGGCAATGGTCTGATCCGCATGGAAGGAAATACAGGCCACCGCATGAATCACTCCGAACAATGCCCCGGCCAGACCGGCACAGAAAAATGCAATCCATCCGTTTCCGGTGGTCAGGCCCATAACCGCTCCCGTAAAGGCGCCGATCGTCATCATTCCTTCAATTCCGATATTGACAACGCCGCTGCGCTCGGAAAAACAGGAACCGAGAGCTGCCAGCAGAAGCGGCGGTGTGGCGATTAAGGTTGCATTGATAAGTAACCCGAGATCTTTAATAATCACATCCATTCTACTTTCCCTCCTTTTTGCCGAAACGGGCAAACAGCACCCGGAAAATCTGGGAAATAGCGATAAACAAAATAACGCATCCCATAATAATGTCTACAACCTCTGAGGGCGCTTTCACAATACTGAGCTTGGATCCGCCGTATTTCATGGCGCCATAGAAAAGCCCGGAAAAGATGCAGCCGATGGGACTGGAGGAGCCAATCAGGGCTACCGTGATTCCCTCGAAGCCAAAGCCTTCCTGTCCGGCAAACTGGCTTAAACGCCCGGACATGCCCAGGATCTGTACGGCACCGCCGAGGCCGGCCAGCGCGCCGGAGATGCCGAGAGCCGTCAGAACAGACCGGTCTGCATTGATACCCGCATACAGAGCGCCGTTGCTGTTAAAACCTACAGCCTTTAATTTATATCCCAGAGTTGTTTTTTCAATAATTATCCAGATAATTATGGCAGCTGCAACCGCCATAATAATGCCCCAGTTAGCCGCACTGCAGTCGAGGGCCTTGCGCACTCCCTCCGGAAACAGCAGTCTTGCGGAATCCAGTACATCCTTGGAAGCCTCTCCGCCGCCTTCCTTGTGGATGACCGCCAGATTTACCACATAATTGGACAGGTAAAATGCAATCCAGTTGAACATAATAAAGGAGAGAACCTCATGGATTCCCCGTTTTACCTTCAGAAGTCCTACAATCAGAGACCAGATCATTCCCGCCGCCGCTGCCGCTATGATACACAGAGGCACATGAATCACAGCCGGAAGATCCAGCAGAATTCCGAGACTGCAGGCCGTCAGGCCTCCCACAACAAACTGCCCCTCCGCGCCGATATTGAACACGCCGGTGCGGAAGGAAAAGGCTACGCTTAACCCCGTGAAGATCAGAGGGCTGGCATAAATCAATGTCCAGAACAGATATTTGGGTTTCCCAAATATACTGTTAAGCAGTTTTCCATAAGCCACCGCCGGACTGATTCCCGCAATCAGCAGGAATACGGCTCCGATAATAAAGCCCGCCGCAATAGCGATCAAGGTATAGAATACATTACTATCCAAGATACTCTTCTTTTTATTCATGCCCCTTACCTCCTGCCATCATAAAGCCAAGCTCTTTCTCGTCCGCATCTTTTCCTGGAACGCTTCCCGTGATCTGCCCGTCAAAGATAACCTCAATCCGGTCAGACAGGCTCATAATTTCATCCAGCTCAAAGGATACAAGAAGGACCGCCCTGTTCTTATTCCGCTGCTCTACCAGATATTTATGTACAAACTCAATGGCTCCCACGTCAAGGCCGCGGGTGGGATTCACCGCGATCAGAAGCTCTTTGTCGTTGGTTACCTCTCTGGCAATGATAACCTTCTGCTGATTTCCGCCTGACAGGGTTCCAGCCGGTGCAGCTTCACAGCCTCTCGGCCTTACGTCGAACTTTTCAATCAGTTCTACGGCATGATCCCGGACAGCCTTTCGGTTCAGCATATGCTTCTTTGCAAAAGGCTCTTCCTCAAAATGCTGAAGGATCAGGTTATCCTCATTGGAAAATTCCAGAATCAGTCCATGCTTCTGGCGGTCTGCCGGAATGCTTGAAATGCCGCTGTCAAAAGTTTCTTTGGGTGTTTTGTTAAATACATCCTTTCCGAGAAGAGATGCTTCGCCGCTGTCTGCCTTTCTAAGGCCTGTCAATACCTCCACAAGCTCTGTCTGTCCGTTGCCGTCCACACCTGCAAGACCTACAATCTCGCCTCTTCGCA
The DNA here is from genome assembly GCA_021770065.1 of Lachnoclostridium sp. Lineage (GTDB taxonomy): Bacteria > Bacillota > Clostridia > Lachnospirales > Lachnospiraceae > Laedolimicola. The sequence goes on from JAETRR010000002.1 coordinate 233,641, forward strand.
CGGTCAGATTAAGACCTTTCAGAATTTCCACATCCCGATAATCCTTTGCATGGAGATTTTTTACCTCCAGAACCACTTCTCCCGGTGTCATTTCCTTTTTGTCGACCTTGAAGTTCACGTCACGGCCCACCATCATAGCTGCCAGCTCATTTTCATTGACTTCATCCACCCTGACGGTACGGATGTATTTTCCCTGCCGGATGATCGTACAGGTATCGGAGCAGGCCGTAATCTCTTTCAGCTTATGGGTAATCAGGATTACGCTCTTGCCGTCTGCAGTCAGATTCTCAATGATCTCCATCAGTCCCTCGATCTCTTGAGGCGTAAGAGAAGCTGTGGGCTCATCCAGAATCAGGGTGTCCGCGCCCCGGTAGAGCACTTTCAGAATCTCCACTCTCTGCTGCATTCCCACGGAGATATCCTCTACCTTTGCGTCCGGATCCACCTTCATTCCATACCGCTCCGAAAGCTCCAGAACCTTTTCCCTGGCTGTATTGTGATCGATCACCAGCCCTTTTACAGGCTCCACGCCAAGGATGATGTTATCCGCAACGGTAAACGGCGGAATCAGCATAAAGTGCTGATGAACCATTCCGATTCCGATGTCGATGGCATCCTTGGGACTTGAAAAATGGACCTCCTTCTCATTGATAAAGATCTGTCCGCTTGTGGGCTTATACAGTCCGCAGAGTACATTCATCATGGTACTCTTGCCCGCGCCATTTTCTCCTAAAATGGCATGTACCTCTCCTTTGTGTACGGTGAGATTGATGTGGTCGTTGGCTGTGAAATCGCCGAACTTTTTCACAATATCCTTCATCTGGATGACAACCCTGCTCTCATCCATATGGCTCACTTTTCCCACTCCCTCTACCTCCTTTAAATAATTATAATGTCTTGAAATCCGCAGCTTCTTAAGATATCCGCCAGTTTTTCCAGGTACTCCCTGTCCGGCACCCGGCACCCGGCATATTCCCTGCGCACGCCCATGGGCCTGTAGGCAATCACCTTTATACGAAATGGGCAGACCGCCAGATAGGGGGCAAGAAATTCTCCTGTTCTGCGTATACTGCGCTCCGTATCATAAAGATCGGGAGCGATTACAGTTCTTACTTCATACAGCTTCTTATGTTCTGCAAGCCAGACCGCATTGGAAAGCACCGTCTCATTGGAGGCTCCTGTGACCGCCCGGTGCTCTTCGCTGTCAAAGGCTTTGATGTCCAGCATAACTCCGTCTGTCACTTCCATCAGATCTGGATAGTCACAAAAGGGAATGGTTCCGTTGCTGTCAATCAGGGTGGTAAGCTTATCCTTTTTTGCCAGACAAAACAGCTCTGTAAGGAAATCCGGACGGAGCATGCACTCTCCTCCGGATACGGAAATGCCCCGGATAAATGGTATCTGGCGTTTTATCCGCTCGTAGGTCTCCTTAGGCGTCAGCTCCTCCGTCCGCGGAGAACTGTCATGGGGACAGATATGGATACAGGTGTCACACTGGACGCATTTGGAAGCATCGAAGCGCACCTTTTTGTTTTCCATGGACAATGCGCCTGCCGGGCAATGCTCCACACAGAGTCCGCACTGCCTGCACATACCTCTTGTCTCCGGATTGTGACAGTATCTGCAGTCAATGTTGCAGCCCTGGAGAAAAACCGCCGTGCGGTTGCCCGGGCCGTCCACGCTGCTGAAGGGGATGATCTTATTGATTACTGCTTTCACTTTCACGGTCTCCTATCTTTGGTTCATACGTCTTCTGACGATTGCCGGGCAGTATGCGAAATGTCTTTCTGCCCGTTTACTCAAATGCATACAGTTTATCCTCCAACAGTTCCCGTATCATCCGGTACTGCTTTTCGGAGATGCGGATCTTCCAGCCTTCTCTTGTGATACAGCCTTTTTCCTCCAGCCCTTTTAAGGTCCGGGTCACGGTACGCTCAGAGATACCGGCCGTCTCCATAAAGTCTTTTCTGCTCATATATAAAAGACAGCTTCCGTTTCTGGCATAAGTCTGGTACATTTTGTAAAGTACCAGGTAAATCCGTTCTACTCCCTGGAGCAGCACATAAAGGCGCTCTTTTCTTGCCTGTTTTAAAAGGTAATGCCCCACCTTCTTACATTCCATCCGGTAGGCGCAGAAATCGTGCTCAAACCATTTCCGGAAGGCTTCCCGGCCTGTTTTCAGAAACAGGCAGTCCTCGGCAGTTACCAGTGTGGTTTGATACGCATTCATCTCAAACATCAGTTCCATTACCCCGAAAACCTCAATAGGGGAAAAACGGATAAAGCCGTAAGTCATATCCTTCACACGGTGCTCCTCGGCCACTACACTTCCTTTAAGCAGAATGTAAATATTTTTGGCCTCGTCTCCCTCTGTAATAAAAGTCTTATTGCCGGAAAGGCGGACAGGCTGAAACGCCTCCATCAGCCAGAAAGGAGCTCCAGCAAAATAGGTTTCCAGATAAAGCCGATCCTGCTTGTTCAATTGTCGGATTAGATTGATTGCCTCGCTCATTTCAGTTTCTTAAGAAGGGATGTCCCGATGGTTCCTTCCGGCATGGCGATTCCGAAATTCTCAGTTATGGTTGCACCGACGGCCGCAAAGGTATCCGTCTCCGGAAGCTTTCCATGTCCCTCCATGGAGGGGGAATAAGCCAGGAAGGGGACTTTTTCTCTGGTATGATCGGTTCCCGTGTAGGTGGGATCGTTGCCGTGATCTGCCGTAATTATCAGCAGGTCATCCTCTTTCAGCAGTTCAAGAAGCACTCCAAGGTTTTTGTCAAACTTTTCGATCTCCTGTGCATATCCCACGGGATCTCTCCTGTGGCCCCATAAAGCGTCGAAATCTACCAGATTCACAAAACATAAGCCATGAAATTCTTCTTTTGCCACATCGATAGTCTGCTCCATGCCGTGGACGGAACTTTTGGACTTTAAGGCTCTGGTGATGCCCTCACCGTCAAAGATATCCTTGATCTTACCGATGGATATTACATCCAGTCCGGCATCTTTTAAAGCGTCCAGAGCCGTTTTCCCAAAGGGCTTTAAAGCATAATCATGGCGGTTGCTTGTCCGCTTGAATTCGCCGCGTTTTTTCCCTACGTAGGGCCTTGCTATGATGCGCCCCACTTTCCACTCATCTTTCATGGTGATTTCCCGGGCTATCTCACAGCAGCGGTAAAGTTCCTTCAGATCGAAGGTTTCCTCATTGCCGCAGATCTGCAGTACGGAATCTGCGGAGGTATAGACGATCATGTGGCCGGTGGCAATCTCTTCCTCGGCAAGCTCTTCCAATATCTCTGTTCCGCTTGCGCTTTTGTTCCCGATGATCTTGTGGCCGGTCCGCTCCTCCAGTTCCCGGATAAGTTCCGGAGGAAAGCCGGTTTCGGTGAAGGTCTTGAAAGGCTGTTTCCCTTCCAGTCCCATGATTTCCCAGTGGCCGGTCATAGTGTCTTTGCTGCGGCTTTTTTCGTTCATTTTTGTATAGTATGCCAGAGGGCTCTCCACCGGTTCCACCTGCTTTAAGCTGCACAGGTTGGCTATGCCGAGCCGTCTTAAATTGGGGATGTCAAAAGTGTCTACGGATTCGGAGATGTGCTCCAGAGTATTTACACCTGTATCTCCATATTCTTTGGAATCTGTCATCTCTCCCACGCCCAGGGAGTCCATTACGACTACAAATACACGCTTACATTTCTGCATGATTTATTTTTCCTTTCCCATATCTTCTTTGATGATCCTGCGCAGTGCTTCTACTGCGGTCCGGACGGCCATATCGGTGTCATGTACCACAGGGTTATTAAGGCCTTCTTTCTCACGCTCCTGGTTAGCTACTACGAGGAAAACCGAACCCGCGCGTACATGGAGGGCGCTTGCCGCTATGAACAGGGCTGCGGATTCCATCTCGGAGGCGAGACAGCCTAAACGCTTCCAGGCTTCCCATTTGTTCAGAAGCTCATAGCTTACAGGCATGGTTTCCGGGGAGTGCTGTCCGTAGAAGGAATCTTTGCACTGTACGATGCCCGGGTGGTAATCGGTCTTCATCTCTTTTGCGGAAGCGATCAGTGCGTTCACAATGCTGATGTCTGCTACGGCCGGGAATTCGATAGGCGCATATTCTTTACTGGTTCCTTCCATGCGGATGGCTCCGGTGGCGATAACGAGATCTCCGCTTTTTACATCCAGCTGCATTCCGCCGCAGGTACCTACACGGATGAAGGTGTCGGCACCGGATTTTACCAGTTCTTCCATGGCGATGGACGCGGATGGGCCTCCGATTCCGGTTGAGGTGACACTGACTTTTACGCCTTCCAGATAACCGGTGTAGGTGACGTATTCACGGCTGTCGGCCATCAGCTCTGCATTGTCGAAGTATTTTGCAATTTTGGCACAGCGCTTGGGATCTCCGGGAAGAATGACATATTTTCCCACATCCCCTTCCCCGACCTGGATGTGGTATTGCTTGCTTGCGTCTTCTGAATAATTCATGGTTGTCCTCCGTTTCTTATAAGTATTTGTATGCATTTCTTATTGTTCGTCATTTTTTGTCTTTTTTTAGAACTCTTTATATTATTTATATCATATATTCACAAATTAAAAAAGGACATTTGGCAAATTTAGAAAAAAAATTCATAAAAAGGGGAGGGGGGATTGTTTTGAAGGGGTGGATTGGGGATGAAGGTGGAAGTTATTTATTGGGGAGCGGGGTTGACGGGGATAGCTGGTGGAAAATAATGAGGGCCGCTGCAAAATCAGATTTCGGGATTTTGCAGCGGCCCTTTGTATATTTTTGTGAGTTATGTGCGCGGCGCTAGCGGATCTTTCTTTCCAGGATATGGCCGTTTTGGGAGGCTCCGAGGCCGAGGCCGGTGGTGTTCTGGAGGACGGCAAGGCCGCTGTCCAGTTTTTCCATTTCGGAGCGTTTTACAAGGTAGCCGGTTACGCGGATTACGTCGCTGTCACTGGAGTAGAAGGACAGATAGCGCAGATCCTGCCGGAAGGCGCCCTTGATGATGTCCAGGACAAATTCCGGATTTTTGTGTACGGTCAGATCGATGGGGAAGATGTCGCCGGTTCCGGAGGGGAAGTATTTGTGGAAGCGGTTCAGCACTTTCAAGTGGTCGATCAGTTCCTGGGGCTCTTCTCCGATGGGGATTCGGGTTCCCGGGGTTACGTGCTCGTCTTCCGCAAGGCCCACCTGGGCGTGAAGGAGGTAATGGCCTCCGGTCACTTCGCAGTAGGGGGCTTCGTGGCTGCTGTTGAACCGGTCTATGATATTCATGATTTCCACACCCAGATCATTGGCGGCTTCGTCGTGGCCAAAGCGTCCGGTCTTTCCCTCTTTTTCCAAAAGGATGTTTACGCACTCTGCCAGACCTACCAGGCCGAACATGGCCGTGAAGCGGTCTCTCTGCACGAAACCTTCTTTTACAAGAAAATGGTTTTCGAAGAAGCCGCTCTCTTCTACCTCAAAGCGGACACGGGCGTCCATGTACCTTGCCATAATGTCAAGGACATACGGAAGTTCGCGCTCTTTGAAGTCCTGGATATCTTTGGCACGCTTGGCGATGTTGCCCAGGATCAGACGGCAGAGGGTGTAGGAACCGCCGCCTAAGGGCAGGCCGTTGTAGCAGCTTGCGATAACGTATTTTTCGGTGAGCTCGCTTTTGAACATGGTGTGGTTGGCGAAGCTGGGCTTTGCGCTGTGCAGGGCGCAGTCGATGGCTTTCAGCGCAAATTCGTCATCTGTCACGCCTTCCTCGTATTTCATGGTGATATTGGGCACTGCATGCTCAAGTTCGGTTTCTACCTCAAGTAGAAGCCTTCCCGCTTTGGTTGCTCTGGGACCGATGTTGGCATGGGAGAAGGAATCCAATACGGTACGGTCCACATGGATCATAAACATCCGGAGAAGCTTCCTGGCCTGCTCTTCGTCTACAGTGTCTATAAAGGGCTCCAGAAGTTCGTCGAGCTGTCCCACATATACGGGATAATTTGTGACGCTGGGCACATGCTTGTAAAATATCAGCAGGCTGTTCAGCGCCTCATAGAGATCTGTCGGAGCCGGGAGCTGAAGAAAACTGCAGCCTTCTTTCATAAATTTTGCATAGTCCGGCGCTATGTAACGGGGGCGCACCGGGGCGTGGCCCTCACTGAGATCGCAGATGCACTGCTTGTCAATGCCTGTATTAAGAAGCTCATCCAGACCTTCCGGGAGATCCAGGACTTCCATTAAGGAGTCCGCCTGATTTGCCAGATTGGTCAGCTTCTGCTCGTGGGTCAGTACGGGGCTTTCGATAATCTCCAGTATCTTTTCCCGTGTCTTGTTTACCCGTTCCATGGAAATGTCTCTCATAGATAAGATCCTCCTATTCATAGTTCCATAATATCCGCACTGTTTATATCTATTTTATACCATAGGAAGGGCAGGTTTGCAAAGGCCATATGGCACTTTTTACAATAAAAATTATGTAAAAGTAAAACCGCCGGGACCGCTCTGTTTTTGAAACAGATGCGGTCCCGGCGATTTATGTAATTTGCTTCTTTGTTCTGCTTTTCAGACTTGTATGGAAAATCAGTCTAATTCGTATACATCGCCGTAAGCAGCCTCAAACTCAGCCTGTGTAGAAGGAACTACTACTTCGCCGCTTATGATCTTGGTCTTGACTTCCTCTACTGCCTTGATGACATCATCAGTCAGAAGATCCTGTGTGGGTGCAATGTCTACGCCGCCTGCTGCCAGGTCGTAGGTGTGGATGCCGCCCTCAAGGGTTCCGTTGATAAGAGCCTGTACGGAATCGTATACTGCGTTGTCTACTCTCTTCATTGCGGATGTGATGATGGTCTCCGGTGCAAGATGTGCCTGGTCGCTGTCTACGCCGATAGCATATACGCCGTCAGCTTCGGAGCAGGCTTCGATAACGCCCTGTCCGGTTGCGCCTGCAGCATGGAAGATGATGTCTGCGCCGTCAGTGATGCACTTGTTCGCGCTGCTCTTTCCGGTTGCCGGATCTGCAAAAGAGTTGGCGTTGATCTGCTGAATCTTTACATCCGGATTGGCATCCAGTGCGCCTGCGCAATAGCCGTATCCGAAGAGGTTCATGTTCTCATTTGCCATACCGATAACGAAACCGATATTGTCGGCTTCCGTCATAAGGCCGGCTACGTAGCCTACCAGGTAGGAAGCCTGCTCCTGCTTGAACATAAGACAGCTTACATTGTCAAGCTCAATGGTAGCATCGTCAATGATAGCAAACTTCACATCCGGATTGGCTTCTGCTGCGGTTCTGGTAGCGTCTGCAAGCATGTAGCCTACACAGATGATCAGATCGCACTCTTCGTCAACGAAGGTCTCAATGTTGGGAACGTAATCTGCGTCTGTCGCAGACTCAAGATAGCTTGCTTCTACGCCAAGCTCATCCATGGCTCTCTGAAGGCCTTCCCATGCGGACTGATTGAAGGAGCCGTCGTTTACTCCGCCCACGTCCGTGATAAGACCGATCTTAAAGTCCGCGCCGTTGCCTGCCGGAGCTTCTGCATCTACGCCCGCATCCTCTGCCGGAGCTTCCGCATCATCGCCTGCCTGCTCACCGCTCTGCGCCGGAGCTTCTGTCTCCTTTTCTGAAGAGCCTCCTCCACATGCTGTCATGGTTGCTACCATAGCAGCGGTCAGTAATACTGCCAGAATTTTCTTTTTCATATGTTTCTCTCCTTTTTCTTTTTTGGCTTTCGCCGGAGGCTGTACCCGTCCGCAGATTCCGCCGTCAGGCATAGCGGCAGAATAGCTGTAGTAATTTGGGACAATCTCCTATGCCTTATCTTAACATCTTTTGAAAGAAAAAGGAAGACGGAAATTTTTTTTGTTTTTTACTGTCTTTTCCTCATTCCACTTCCCGAAGCCGCTCTACCACACTCTGCCGCTCTGCCATCCGGCAGGCCAGAACGGGAATCAGTGTGCCGAGAACAAAAAATACCAGAAGCATTCCCAGAATGGGACTCCAGATCCATTTTGCCGTAAAAAACCACAGCAGATGCTCAAGCTGCGTAAGTACCAGGCTCTGCATCAGAAGGCTTAAAGCCAGTGACAGCAGGACGGCAAGTATTCCGTAGGCACAGCCCTCCAGTATCAGCATCTCCTTAAGCTGCCGGCCGGTCATGCCAATGCTCTGAAGTACCGCCATCTCCCGGCGCCTGGCGCGGATTCCCGTCACCGTGGCATTTACAAAATTTAACATTCCCACCAGAGCCACTACCAGACTAGCCGATGTTCCAATCAGAAGAAACATCCGGCGGAAAGACTGAAATTGATCACTGTATCCCTTTTTCGATTCAAAGTCCAGATCAGGGTCTGCATTTTCTATATATTTATCCAGAAATTCTGTCATCCGGTCATCTGTTCCTTCTTCCATATTCACAAGACAGCTCATCCAATCCGTATATTCCAGCCCCTGCTTCCATCATATCCGTATCATCCAGGGACCGGATCTCTTCACTCAGATTTTGAATCTGCATACTGTAAAGCGTCCGCAGATACTGTTCATGTCTTTTTTGTCTATCAGGACTTTGCCTTCTGTGGGGCGGTCCAGGCCGCCGAGCATATGGAGCAGGGTAGATTTGCCGCTGCCGGAGGTTCCTACGATGGCAGTGAAGGTGCCGTCTTCTATCTTCAAGTTCACGCCGTCTAAGGCTTTTACGGTGTTTTCGCCGGAGTTGTAATATTTTTTCAGATCTCTCGTTTCCAGGATGGTCATATTATAAATCCTCCATTTCTTTTTCGGTTAAGCGGCATGGGCAGCAGTGTTATGTGCGTGTGTGAATGAAGCAGATGTATTTGCAGTGGTGTGCAAATGGGATGCCTGCGCTTTATGATGGGAGTATAACATAGAAAACTTTCTCTGTTCTTTCGGGAATATAACGGAGTTGTAAGATTTGTAATGAATGCAGGTATGTATATTTTGGGGACGGACGGGGATGCCGCGAAACAGGACGCCGGGCTTTTCCATATCCTGTGTTCGGACGGTTCTCATACAGTCTGTCTGCTCTGTACGTACATTACCCTGATGAGTTTTTGTAAAGCAGAAAGTATTTTCGGGTAATGTGCGCCCATATCAGACAGACTGTATGCGAACAGCCGGACACTGGATATCGGAAAAGTCCGGCGTCCTGTTTCGCGGCATCCCCTGGTATTTTTATAATGTTTTATGGTTTTCTTTTGACGGGCGTTAATTATTCTGGTATTGGTTTATGAATGTCTGTATTTCGGATTGGATTTCTTTTTTGTTTACGCTTAAGACTGTGATGGTGCGCTTTAAGGTGCGCGGCTCTTCTGTGGTTTTCGTCAGTCCGGTCTCGGTGTGTTCGTATTTGATGAGGGTGTTGTATTCGTTGAGAATGTAGCGTTCTGTGGCTGTGAAGTTTTTGAGTTCTTCCCGGGCTTTTAGTGTTGCTCCGCTGGTATTGTAGTTTTCATTGAAGGTGATGGTGTAGCAGGTGTTCTGGTTTTGTTCTTCTTTTGTGACGGATGTTATGGCCTGGGGATTGAGGCCGGGGATTCCGGTGTAGGGCTCTATCCAGAATTCGGGTTCGTCCTGATGCTCTGTCCAAAGCTCTGCCCAGTCGGTTTCGGAAATCCATCGGCCGTCATAAGCCATTTTCCATGAAAAGGGATCTTCGGATTCACGGTAGTATTCCCGGTATATGGTGTTTTCTTTTCCCGGATCGAGAATCTGATTGTAGTATTTTTCGCCGGATGCCAGACAATAAGCGTGTGACAGGTCGTATGCATTGTTCTCGTCATAAACCGGTGCTTTCGGCTGTATGTCGGTCTCAAGGCGATAGTCCAGGCGGTAATCTGTAAGGGAATAATAGTTAGTAATTCCCTGTTCTATCGTATTTATCATATATTGTTCTTCTTCCGGGAGCCGGGACATGGTTACCCTGTCTATTCTGGCCGTAAAAGCGAAAACATTCAATATAATAAAATACACTGCCAAAAGTACTCCGCAGACTCCCGGAATCCATGCTTCGCATTTCCGCCCTATATCTTCTTTAGATTCATCCATGAGCAGAGCATAATGTAAATAAGCCAGGTGACACAGCCCCCAGTACAGCAGTGGGCCGGCTGCCATCATAATCCAGGGGAGCGGATGGCGGACCCCATAGCCTCCCCAGAATATAATCCAGGAAATCACTGATATCTGCAGGCCGATTGAGTAATAAGAAGTTTTTCCGCTGTTTCTGTCATAAAATTCCTGATTTCCGAAATAGCAGCTGTACAGGAAGCGACCGCTCTCGATGATACTGATAAGTTCAATCACAAGAAGCCGCAGAAGGATTTCTATACCGGTGTCTCTGCCCATGTAACTCTGTGACAGAGAAATGAGACCCGGCCATAACATAGCCAGTGCAAAAAGCAGCCATATCAATGCCTTATAAGACCAGTAATAGTTTTTCCACTCAATCAGCTCCATCCGTTCGTCTGACGTAATGTTTTCCGGATTCCGAAGAACATTCCATAAAATCCATTCCTTTTTCACTTCTCTGCCCTCCATTCCAGTTCCGTAATATCCTACTGTTTTTCTAATTCCGTAATATCCTTCCAGAAGATTTCGTCCAGTGTTTTCCCCAGGGCATGGCAGATATTTAAACAAAGATTTAAAGTAGGATTGTAATCTCCCCGTTCAATCATATTGATAGTCTGCCGGGATACTCCTACCAGCTTTGCCAGATCCTCCTGAGAATAGTCAAGCTCCGCTCTCGCCGCCTTCAGCTTTAAATTCTTTGCCACATTCCGCCGCCCTCTTTCCATAACCTGCACACATTCATTCGTACACAGATTTTTATAAATCCATCATATCATTCATGCGACATTTTGTCAAATATAGTTGACAAATAGTTTATCCGGAGACGGTTTTCTTTTCCATATTCTTACGGGTATAAAAAAGAGCTTTAGCAGATACTCTGCCTCAGCTCATGTTTAGTCTTTTCTTGTGGATTTCCGGGCTGCCGGGGAAGGTATACAGAAAATACCGTTTCCGCTCCCGATGTGACCTTCATATAACCGCCCTGGATGCGGACAATCTCTCTGGCCAGATAAAGGCCGAGTCCCACACCTTCTTCCTCCCGGTTCTTAACCGAGCGGTAAAATCTCTGAAATATTTTTGGAATCTCATCTTCTGAAATACCACTTCCGTGATCGATTACATCAATCCTGTAAAAGAGTTCATAAGCACATCCCCGAAGAAGAATCGTATCCCCTTCACAGGTGTATTTTATGGCATTGTCCACAAGATTCCACAATGCTTCTCCCGTCCATTTCGGATCAAACCAGGCCAGTTCGCGGCCTTCTTCTATCTTCCATTCAAGCCGTACTCCTTTTTTCTGTGCCTGACAGGCCCCTTCTTCTGCAGCGCGGACCACAAGCTCCCTGACAGAGTGCATCCCGGGGGACGGCTGTATGATGCCCTGCTCCAGACGGGCTCCTTTGATAAGAGAGTCGATGAGAAATTGAAGCTTTCCGGCCTGGCGGCTGATTTGACGGGCCAGCCCGGCGGATTCCTCCGGCACCTGCTCCTGAAGCAGTCCGGCGTACAGTACCAGATTGGCGATCGGTGTCTTGGTCTGATGGGAAATGTCAGCAACCAGACTGTGAATTTCTGCCTGTTCTTTTGAAAGTTCACGTTCCTTTCCGGCCTGACGGCTAAGATACCGGCCGAGCCTTGCCTCGAAGGAAGAAAAACGGCTTTCATCAAAATGCTGTTCTTCAAAGCTTCCATCCATAGCCGCTTCCAGCATTTGATCCAGCCGGTTAAGATGCCGGCTGGTACTGCTTTTCTGCACATAGACACAGACAGACAGTGCAAGAGCAATGATTGCAAATGCGATACAAAGCATCAAGTATTTATCCATGTGAACCTCGCTGCATGCCTCCCGTCCGCTCATCTGACCAGGTATAACCGATTCCGTAGACGGTTTTGATATATCTGGGGGCAGAAGGGTTGTCCTCCAGCTTATCCCGGAGGCGTTTTACGGTGACGGACAGGGCATTTTCGTCTACGTACTGAGAACCGTCGGTCCACACGCGGTCCAGCAGTTCTTCCCGCTTGAGGGTGATCCCCCGGTTTTCCACTAACAGCTTTAAGAGCTTCTGCTCTGTTTTGCTGAGCTCAATGCGCTGATTCCCTTTGATAAATTCCATGCCGGAGAAGGAAAAATAGAATTTTCCAGTCTGATAGACCTGTAAGCCTCTGCGGCGCATTTTCCGCATCTGGGTGTTGATCCGGGCGCGCAGCACCATCAGGCTGAATGGCTTAGTTATATAGTCGTCCGCTCCCAGCTCCAGGCCGGTGACAATCTCGGTTTCGAGATCGTTGGCCGTGAGAATTACAACCGGGATCTCCTGTTTTTCCTTAATCTCTTTTAGAAGGTTAAGTCCGCTGCCGTCCGGCAGATTCAGGTCCAGGATCACTAGGGAGATCTCCCGGCTGTCTAAAGTTTTCCTGGCCCCGGCCAGATCCCAGGCCTGTAAAAACAGATATCCTTCTGCCTTTAATGCCAGGGCAATGCCGTTGCTGAGTGCTTTATCATCTTCTACAATCAAAATCTTTTCCATAGGTTATGCTCCTTCTAGATGTCTGGTATTCGAATATATCGATTGTAGCGGATGAACCTTGAAAAAGGATGATTCTTTTCTTAAGAATTCTTAAATTTTCCGTTTCATTTTCCGAAGGATATCTTTTGTCTCCTTGTCCACCCGATAGGATTCCGTAATCTTCTGAATGGCCTTGTTAAAAGTCCAGTCGTCCAGCTGATTATGCTTCAGGTAAGCCATGCTCTCCTCCGGAAAATGCACAAAATACACGGATACGGCCCAGGCAGCGGCCATCCGCACATAGTATGCTTCACTTACGATAGAATCAAAGGCCGCAAAGGCCCGCTCAAGATAAGCTTCCTCTGCAAAATGACTCAGAAGCATCACAACACCAAAGCGGATCTCATATTCCTCCCGGGACTTAAGATATGGCTGAAGAAATTCCCACATCTCCTCCATGTGTTTTTTTGTCTCTTTTAAGGAGCCGCAGAACACGTCACACACCGCCCAGTTATTGATACGCGGAATAAATTCCCGGATAAGGGCAAGCCGCTTTTCAAAGTCCATCCTGGCAGAGGCTGTTACAAGCCCCTGGAGCATGTCATTTTCATACCATTCCCGGTTATTTTCCGCAAGGAAGGTCTCCCAGTCTCCCTTTGCAATTTCCTTTGCCAGTTTACGAAGATCCGGCACCCGGACTCCTAAAATATTGTCAATTCCCGGCAGAAGCCCGCTGTGGAATTCACGGTATTTATCATCTGCAAGCTCCAGCAGACGCTGCCGCACCGTCTCTTTTGTCATCTTATCTTTACACCTTCCAGCCGCAGCAGATATTCCTTAATATCCAGTGCCTTATTTTTTCCTGCATATCCGGTAAGACTTCCGTCCGCCCCGATTACACGGTGGCAGGGAACAATAATGGCAACGGGGTTGTTCCGGTTGGCCATCCCGACAGCCCGGCTTCCCTCAGGACAGCCGATTATCCTGGCAATCTCCCCGTAGCTTTTTGTCTCCCCGTAAGGAATCGCAAGAAGCGCCTTCCAGTCACGCATCTGAAATTCTGTCCCATGTAAAGACAGAGGAAGGTCAAACACTTTACGCTCCCCGGCAAAATACTCCGCAAGCTGACGCTCTGCCTCCAGAAGAAGCTCTGTTTTCTCCTCCGGAATATCCTGTGTCTTTGAAGAAGCACCAAAGGTAAGGCTGCAGATTCCCTTCCCGTCCTCAACAAGCTCCAGCTCTCCCACCGGCGTCCGGACCATACACTTTTTCTTATTCAAAATAGTTGCAGCTTCTCGCTTCGTCATAATAGATCACATTCTCCTGTCTCAGGGTGATTTTTCCCTCATTCACATCCAGAATCGAAACCCCGCAGTTCTTATGTACGCCTCCATTCCAGAAATCTTTTAAATCCGTGATCGTAATGCTGCTTAACAGTCCCTTCACCACAGCCCCATGTCCGGACAGCAGAATCGTCTTGTCCTGGTAATCTTTCTGATGCACCAGTTCCTGCAGAAACTGTGTAGTCCGCTCGCAAAGCTGCCGGATAGACTCGCCTCCTTTTGGCGGCACATACTCCCCCGGACTCGTAAAAAACTTCTCAAAATCCGGGTCCGGTATATTCCATCCCTCTTTCTGACAGCAGAGTCCCTCATAAGATCCAAAGCAGATTTCCCGAAGCCTTTCATCCGGAATAATGGGAATCTTTCGTTCCCCCCGGATAATCTCGGCAGTCTCCCTGGCCCGTTTCAAAGGACTGGTAAAAATCAGATCAAACTCCACATCCCGAAGTCCCTCTGCCGTAAGTTCTGCCACCTCAATCCCGTTCTGATTCAGAGGAATATCCGTAGCTCCCTGCAAAAGACGTTTCGTATTCCAATCCGTCTCTCCGTGACGAATCAAATAAATTACCATTATATGCTTCACTCCTTGCATCCGTATTCATTTTCTATCTGTTTTTCAGCAGAACCGTCCGTATCCGATGGAATCTGATTCATAGATAACAGCACATCAATGGTTATCCAGCGCTGCCTCAAATTCCTCCAGATTATCTTCTGTCACAAAAAAACCAAACCCCTGGCTCTCCAATTCCGCATCTGTAACATTGTTAAAAATACGATCAATAATCATATCGCCTACGTCCTCCGTATAATGACTGGATTCATAATAGTTATTCCTGTCTTCCGTGACGGCATTGATCCCGCTGAAATTGTAATACCCTGTCTTTTGCTGCTCACCCAGCAGCTTCAGGAAGGTGGCATACCCGAAATATTTTGATTGGGCATAGGTAGAGGAATATATGGGATTGGTAAACAAAATGAAGTTTATATCGTACTTTTCACAAAGTTCTGAAATCCTTCGTATGCTTCCCAGCGCATCATCAATATAATAGTGATAATAGGTTCCCCAATAAGGCGTGTCACCCTCCCAGTTTCCTCCCAGAGACGGGTCGCGTCTGCTGGAACCGCTCCGATAATAGCGATCTACATAATCCGGATCCTCAATCTCATGGTCCAGGGTTACCTCCAGAGAAGAGAGTACGCCCCGGATGCTGAGATAATTGGCATAGAAGGCAAGTTTGTTCTCTCTGGGGTAAGGAATGCGGTAAAACTGCTTTTCATGGATGGAAGGCTCTACAAAACAGGAAATATTATCCACGCCCACCATAACGTTTTTCGGAATAATTCCATTCTCAATAAGCTCCTCGAGATTCTCCAGATGCTCCTTGGGAAGCCCTTCGGAGTAAGACATGTTGTACCACTTTCCTTCGGGAATTTTTTCTACGTCAATGAAGCCTGTCCGGGAAGAACCGAACAGGAAGGAATCGAATTTATCCGGATTGTGGAGGATATACTGCATTTTGATATAATTGCTGTTGGGTTCTACACCGTTGTCACGAATCCGTCTCCAGTGGAATACGTTGTAGGGATCCGCCAGGATGGGGACGGCTATTTCCAAAATCAGTATAAATAGCACAAAAGGGGCTATCTTTTTCAAAAAAGTTTTCATTCGGATCTCCATTTGTTTTTTGAAGGATACCTGTCAGTTTGTATCTGAACTGCTAAAACTGAAAATATACAAACTCGTATTCGCCCAGCTGGCGGCTGTATAAGATTACGAATAATAATAAAAAGTAGAGGGCATAGCGGAGGGGTTTTTTTAAGGTTCCCAGGCGTTCCCAGATGCTTTTTGTCTGTTCCAGGTAATCGTGTGCCAGCAGTATCAGTATACATACTATGCTGATAATAAGGGTCTGTATGCCGGAGGCCTGTACCATACCGGCCCCCTGGTAGGCATGATAGCCGTCTATAAGGTAGGCAGCCGGATTGGTGATTCCGTCCAGCAGATGGGTCAGCACATAGAATGCGTCAGAGACAGTATTGGCCCGGAAAAAAATCCAGGTCACTGTTACAAACAGGAAGGTCAGCCCGATGCGGAGCCAGCTTTTTTTCTTTGTATCTATGTGAAAGATGCGGTTCCACTCCCGTTCCAGAATCTGACCTAAGCCGTGGATGCCTCCCCACAGAACATAGGTCCAATCAGCCCCGTGCCAGAGACCGCTGACCAGGAAGGTGACCAGCAGGTTCCATCTTGTCCGCCACGCTCCTTTACGGTTGCCGCCCAGTGGGATGTATACATAATCCCGGAACCAGGTGGACAGAGAGATATGCCAGCGGCTCCAGAATTCCCGGATAGAGGCGGAAAAGTACGGGCTTTTAAAATTGGTCATAAGATCGATGTCCAGAAGCTCTGCCGTTCCCACTGCGATATCCGAGTAACCGGAAAAATCGCAGTAGATCTGAAAGGTGAAAAGCACTGTGGACAGCAGCAGCGGAAATCCCGTGAAATTTCCGGCTGCGTTGTAGATTGTGTCCACATAGACGGCCACCGTGTCGGCAATGGCTATTTTTTTGAAAAAGCCCCAGGCGATCATTTTTGCTCCGTGGATGCCTTTCTCCGTATGGAAGGTATGCTCTCCCTCGATCTGGGGAAGAAGGTTTCCGGTACGTTCAATAGGCCCGGCGACCAGTTGAGGAAAAAATGAAATGAACGTGGCATATTTTCCCAGATGGCGGCAGGCCTTTACCTCACCTCTGTATACATCGATCACATAGCTCAGAGTCTGAAAAGTATAGAAGGATATGCCTACCGGAAGCATCAGATTCAGTGTGGTTTCCTGTACCGGGATGGCAAACCTCTGCATCAGATCAGTGATACTTTTACTTAAAAAATTAAAATACTTGAAGAAGAACAGAATGCCGAAGCTGATGAAAAGAGCCGTAATCATGCATAGCTTTTTTTTTCTCCGGCTCTTCGTCCGCTCCATCAGCAATGCCGCGCAAAAGGATACCAGGGTTGTGGTGAGTATCAGTGTCACATATTTTACATTCCAGCTCATATAGAAATAGTAGCTGGATATCAATAGTATGCCCCATCGGTATTTTGCCGGAATGATCCAGTAGACAGCAAATACAATGGGTAAAAACACATAAAATGCATTGGAATTAAACAGCATGTAAAAGTTCCTCTAAGGTGTTTCGTATTTCTTTTATAAATGCTTCGCTGGAAAGTACAACCGGATTCTCCAGGGTGGTAATAAGCGCCAGATCCTTTGTCATTTTCCCTGTTTCGATGGTCTTTAAGGAAGCTTCCTCCAGCTTATCCGCAAAACTTGTCAGTGCCTCATTTTGATCCAGTTCTCCTCTTTTGCGCAGTGCGCCGGACCAGGCAAAGATCGTTGCCATAGAATTGGTGGAGGTCTCTTCTCCCTTTAAATGTTTATAATAGTGGCGCTGCACGGTGCCGTGGGCTGCCTCATATTCAAAGTAACCATGGGGGGACACAAGTACAGAGGTCATCATGGCAAGGGAACCGAAGGCTGTGGCAATGAGATCGCTCATTACGTCACCGTCGTAATTCTTGCAGGCCCAGATGTAGCCGCCCTCGGATTTGATCACACGTGCCACCGCGTCATCAATCAGTGTGTAGAAGTATTCAATGCCCAGACGGTCAAATTCCTGCTTGTATTCTTTCTCGAAAATCTCCTGGAATGTGTCCTTGAAATAGTGATCATACTTCTTGGAGATGGTGTCTTTGGAAGCAAACCACAGATCCTGCTTCTGGGAAACGGCGTAGGAAAAGCAGCTTCTGGCGAAGCTTTTCACGGAGCTTTCCAGATTGTGCATGCCCTGGGCAATTCCGGCCTCCTTGAAGTCGTGAACCGTCTCGCGAATCTCGGTTCCGTCCTCTCCGGTAAATACCAGCTCGCATTTTCCGGGACCGGGCACTTTGATTTCTGTTGCTTTATATACATCCCCGTAAGCGTGACGGGCTACGGTGATTGGTTTCTTCCAGGTTTTTACATAAGGCTCGATGCCTTTTACGATGATGGGAACGCGGAACACGGTTCCGTCCAGAATCGCCCGGATGGTGCCGTTGGGACTCTTCCACATCTCTTTGAGATCGTACTCCTCCATACGGGCTGCATTGGGGGTGATTGTGGCGCATTTTACGGCAACACCGTATTTTTTTACAGCCTCGGCGGCATCTATCGTAATCTGATCATTGGTGGCATTACGCTTTTCCAGGCCCAGGTCGTAATATTCTGTATTCAGGTCAATAAAGGGAAGCAGCAGTTCCTCTTTGATCATACTCCAGAGAATTCTTGTCATTTCATCCCCGTCCATCTCTACTAACGGGGTTGTCATTTTGATTTTATCCATTTTTGTCCTCCTCAGATTTTCGGCTGAAAGCCGATTCTGTTCTCCATTATAGTCGATCATGAACAGGTCTGCAAGTTAAGTTTTACGAAAATATCCATACCATACATAACGAGCTTTTCCAATTGTTCTGCTATTTGTGTAAATGGCAGATTCAAATTTAACTGTATCCTGCTCCAAAAGAAAAACTCTGGTAACACCCCTCAGCATTGTATTTTGCCTTAACTCAAGTTTTTCTAAAATCTGCCCAGCAATTGGAAGCTGCTATATAAGTCCAAGGCCCCGTAGCCCCAGGAGCGGTTGGGATAAAGATCCCTGGGATTTCGTCTGGCTCCCCGGATCATAAGCTGCTTGACCTCCAGCGTTCCCATAGAGGGACGGTTGTTCCGCACAATCCCCCACTCCAGAAGCAGGGCCGAGGCTCCCGCCGCAATAGCCGCCGCCGCACTGGTCCCTGTCAGGCAGGCAATCCGGTTTCCGGGTTCATAGCCGCACACTTCCACCCCGGGAGCCGCAATATCCGGCTTGATACGTCCCCTTCGGGTGTAGCCCCGGCTGGATGCAATGTAGATACTGTCGTTCTGCACTTGATAACCCGCCACTGTAATCGGCATCTCCGCATTGGCCGGCGAAGTCAGTGTAATATCCGGATTGGAATAGGGAAATACCGTTCCCTCGGATATAAACCCTTTTACCGGAAGCCAGATATTATAAATGCCATGGATAATATTGGTTCCATACACTCTCAGCTTCCATATTCCGGGCGAGGGAGCGAACATGCGGATGAGAATCAGTTCCTCTCCGCTGTTAGGATCCAGGGCTTGAAAATCAATATACACTATTGTCTTCTCAAAGAGAAAGTTGTACTGCTGTCCGATAAGGCTTGAGGATACCCGGGGAATCTCCTCTCCCGACGGAGAAATCATGGAGATAGCCAGAAGATCCGGTGTGCTGCTCCAAAGCTCCATCATCAGGCCGTATTCGTTATCTGCCACACGAAGTTCAACATCTTCAAAGGGCTTGCCGTCTCTTAAATTTCCATAGAAATGATGTCCCTGATTGGCCTCATTTCCTCCGGCTACCACCACACAGCGTCCGGAACGGACAGCCACCGAATTCAAAGCCACAGATAAGGGCGTGGTTCCCTCGTGACCTCCCCGATTGCTTCCAAGGGCAATACAGATTACAAGAGGTTTCTTTTCCCGGAAGGCCAGCTCATTTAAATAGCGGACGCCCATCATAATATCATTTTCCTGGTAGGCTTCCGCATCCGGACGAACCATATAGTACCGCATAATACGCTTTTTGGCAGGCTTTAGTTTAACTATAGCCAGATCTGACATTGGCGCTGCTCCTGTCCAGCCCCGATCGTTGTCTACACTTCCTGCCGCAATACTGGCAAGCTGCGTCCCATGCCCCGATTCATCTCTGCTCGGCACTATAGAAAACGGGTCGTCACTTTTTAATGCCTGGTTGATTTCCGCCTGCCCGTAGACACTTCCGTAACCAATCCCCTCCGGAAGCCGGCCGCTCTGATCCGCCTGATCCCAGATCTCCAGAATCCGGGTGGTGCCGTCCATTTTTTTGAAACAGTCGTTGGTGTAATCGATGCCTGTATCAATGATTCCCACAATCACACCCTCACCCCGAAGCTGAAGCACCGAGTGCTCCAGAAGCTGCATAATACCGCTTTTTTCCAGATTTTCATTTTCCAGAAGCGTATAGAGGATGGGAAATACATCGTAGCTGTAGGGAATGCGGTTCTGTTCCAGTATTCGTGATTCCACATAGAAGACGGCATAAAAATCATTGAGAATCTGCACACAATACTGAGGGTACAAACGCTCAAGCTCTCTTACATTGTAATCGGACTTCCATATAAAATCCACATATGCATCCGACATAATCTTTTCTCTGCAGTCCTCTGCCATAGTCTGCCCCCGTTTTGCCGGGGCCGCCCCAAAATAAGACAGTCCCGATCCCATATTATTCCTTTTACTTTATTCCGGGATGCCCTTGTCTTATGACTTTTTCAGACAGCGTATTCTGTCGGCTTAAGCCCCAAAATAAGTTACCATGTTTACAATACTAAAACTTAAGGAAGCAGTCAACTGTCGGTTGAATCTGCCAAAATCAACCGGCGGTTAGTTCCGGAACAATTTTTTTCTGTTATACTGATGGCAGGGAGGTGAAAATATGAGCCAAGAAACGATAGGAAAATTTATTTCAGCCTGTCGAAAAGAGAAAGGACTTACACAGACACAGTTAGCAGAAAAATTAAATATTACCAACCGGGCAGTATCTAAATGGGAAACCGGAAAAAGTATTCCGGATGCCGCCATTATGCTGGACTTATGTAAAATACTTGGTATCAGTGCAAACGAACTGCTTAGCGGAGAAAGGATTGCCATGGAAAATTATCAAAAAAGAGCAGAAGAAAATCTTGTGGAATTACAGCAAAAAGCAAATAACGCCCAAAAAAGTTCAAATTTCCTTGTAAAGTTTATAATCCTAATTTTAGGAGCAGCGTTTATAGTTAAATATGGAATCGGCAGCATAATCTCGTATTTTGCAGATCTCGTCAGTATGGAATTTATCCTGCTCCCCTGTCTTCTGGTGCTGCTGTGTACAGGGTACTGGCAGGACTTTCTAAAAGCATTTGTCTATATCATTAAGAGAGACAATTGCACGGCAGAAATGATAAGGGACGGTGCCGATGCACTTAAACTGGTATGCAGATCCAGTTTAATCTGGGGAAGCATGGCCTTTACGATCAGTATGGTGAATCTTATGCGCAGTTATACGCTTGATCCCGAGTTTACCGCCTCTGTATGGGCAGATATCTCAGTGGCGCTAATCCCCCTGTTTTATGCCTTGGTAATAAATGCGGTGCTGGTGCCGTTGTATTTTGAACTAAACCGTTTACACGCAAAAAAAGCACAGTGAGAAGATAAAACTGCTGACTTTTCAAAATCCACCGCTATATGAAAAAACAATAAAAGTTATTCATATGCGGCCATATTGTGATGCAGTAAGTTAAAAGCGCTAACGGATGAATCAATCAACCGGAAGCGCTTTCTTTTTATTTTCTCAGCTACCCGGCATAAATCAGCCCATCAAATACCTCATACTGTTCCATTCCATCAATAAAAAGCTGATAATCCCTTTTCTCCGGACGCAGGCGGCAGATTTTCCCGTCTCCTGTCTTCAGATCTACCAGTGTCTCATTATCCGTCCGGTAATAGACAAATACCGTTCCTGCCGGAAATGTCTCTTCTTTCGTATCGCTGTCCGGAATTTCCAATGTAAGAGGCACCTTTGAGGTCAGCTCTATACCGTTCTCCACAGTCAGAAATTCCGATTCCGTCCGGGGCATTCCCGTTTCGTCCACAAAATACTCTTTTGCTCCCAGGAGAGTGCTCAAAAGCTCCGTGCGGCTCTCCAGCAGAAAATGTGCCGGATCGGTAAAAATCTCCTCCCTGGAGTCCGCTTCCCCTGTAAATAGGGTATGAAACCCCCATCCGCTCAGCTGACCGATCTGCTCTGCGGCTTTCTCCCCGTCAGGATACAACTCATATACGAAAATGGTACGGTAATCGTTGTTTTCACTGGTCTGTGCATAGAGCCAGGTACGCTTCTTCAGCGTGTCATGGACCAGATAAAGCTGTATGTCGAATGCATAAATTTCCTCTGTGCATTCCCTGCCATCCACTGTGATGTGCAGTTCTACATAGGCCCCCTCCTCTTTATGATACGTATTGGAAACACAGAGCTCCTCAAAGCTTCCGTCATCGTCCAAATCAAACAAGAACGGGGTCATCATCTGTAGTTGAACCGTGTATCGCTTTGGTATCTCCCTGTACCTGGGCGAAAAGAGATCCGGCTCCTCCTCAAAAGAAATACCTGCAAAGAGGGCTCCGTCCGCATAGGATGCCAGCTCATAGGGACTGAACAGAAAAAGAATCCCCTGCTGTGTCAGCACCCAGTTGAGTTTTTCCTCCTCCAAATACTGTTCCACCATTTCCCCGGGAGGAGCAAAAAAGCTGGTATCCGGGTAGCTCGCCTCTAATTTCTCAGCAATTATCTCCGGAAGCTTCTCCATATCGGTAACGACCTCTTCAAGCTTCAGCGGCCTGCCCGATTCCGGATCCAAAACATACCCGTTGTATCCGTAATTTCCGTGGGCTCCGCCGCTGTCTTCCCTTAAAAATTCTAAAAGGCTTAGGCATCTGCTGTCCGCCCGGATAATGGAAATCTCCTGCCTGTCTTCCAGGGAATGTATGGCATACCCGTCCGTATCCTCAAGCTCCTGCAGATCCGCCGCGGTCTCCTGCAGATTTTCCACGGCCTCCGCTGCCGCAGCTTCTCTCTCCCGGCCCATATTTTCAAGCCACGCCGCCAGATCCGGATAGGCCGCAGCATCCTGGGCCTCCAGGTATATTTTCTGCCATCTGACATTATAGAGCTGTTCCCAGGTATTCTCATCCCAGTCAGACCGGCTGCCGCAAAAGGTTGAGAGGCAAAGAGGGACACAGGCATCCGGTTCAGCATCCGGTTCGGATTCCGGCTTTGTCTCCAAAGCCTCTTCACTCTCCGGCTCCTTTGGGGAGGTTTTTTCTTCTTCCTGCCTGCTTTTACATCCTGCCAGAGCTGCTATCATGAGTATTAAGGCTGTCCTGCCTAAAATTCCTCCCGATTTTTTCTTCATCTTTTACTGCCCCCTTATTTGTCTTTCCCGCTCTCTCGTCTGTGCAGCTTCTCTTCTGATATCTAAAAATCCGGATCAGCACTTCTCCATCAGACGCACATAAAACTCCGCTGTCTTGACCAGCGTCTTTACAGGCACCCGCTCATTATTTCCGTGAATCATGGCACGCTCTTCCCGGGACAGCTTCATGGCAGAAAACTTATATACCCGATCCGTAATCCTGCAATAATGCCAGGAATCACTGCAGGCCATCATCAGATAAGGAGCTACCAGCGCTTCTTTCCAGGTATCCGCCACCGCCTGGCAGAGCACATTCCACTCCCCGCAGGAGGTATCCGAATCCTTGGAGGGATTTCTTCCCTCAAACACCGTAACTTCAATATTTGGATTGTGTATCACCTGCTCCAGATAAGAACGGGCAGACTCCACCGTATCTGTCCCGATCAGACGCAGGTTCATGCCTACGGAGGCCTTGGGTGGAATCACATTAAATGCCTTTCCGCCTTCCATTTTTGTCATGGCGCAGGTGGTACGCAGCATGGCATTGAGTTCCCCGCCGGATTTTTGACATACCTTGTCAAACAGGCCCTCAAAGCACCAGAGATTGGCGAACAGAACCTTATAAGCAAAAGTGGAATGTCGCCCCAGTGTGTCCAGCATTTCCCGCACAGGCTTTGTCATC
Organism: Lachnoclostridium sp.; assembly: GCA_021770065.1. Classification (GTDB taxonomy): domain Bacteria; phylum Bacillota; class Clostridia; order Lachnospirales; family Lachnospiraceae; genus Laedolimicola. The sequence goes on from JAETRR010000002.1 coordinate 257,337, forward strand.
TGCCGGGGAAAGGGGTGATTTTCCACTTCCACAACGGCCTGGGCCAGCTGTCCCACAATGGTATGTACCGGAGGCATCGAAGCATGTCCGCCGCCGCTCTTTGCATGAAATTCGATGTTCGTCAGACCTTTCTCCGCTATTCCGATCAGGGCGCATTCCCGTTCTACTCCGGGAAATACATTATCTACCACGGCACCTCCCTCATCCACAACCATGGCCGGATGAATCCCCTGTTCCTCAAACCAGTCGACCATAGAGGGACAGGTAGGACCGTTGATCTCCTCCTGCCCGGAAAATGCAAAATAGATATCCCTTTTGGGCACAAACCCCTCTCCAATCAGCTTTTCTGCCGCCTCCAGAATGCCGCACAGGGTGCCCTTGGTATCCAGTGTTCCCCGGCCCCAGAGTACGCCGTCCTCACAGACTCCCTCAAATGCCGGCTTCTCCCACTGGGATTCCTCCACAGGAACAACATCATAGTGGGACATCAGAACAAGGGGATCCCCCGACTCTTGACCTTTCCAGCGGTACAGGATTCCGTTTACCCCCAGAAACTTCCGCTCACATGTCTTATGAATCCGCGGATAGAGCTCCGGAAGCAGATTGCGGAATTTTTCAAATTCCGTCTCATCAATCAGTGAAGCGTCATTGTAAGAAACGGTTCTGCAGCGTATCATTTCCTGCATATCCTTTACAATCTTTTCTTCATTCAAACGCACCTCTTTTGTTGAGGGCGTAAGCTCCGGCTTTGGGTTAAACTGCGCCGCCCGAATGAGAATCACTGCCAGAAATGCCAAAATAACAGCTGCTGCCCCCAATAAATACCATAACATATGTCCCGCCTGCCTTTCTTTTTCTGCACATGTGCGGAAGCTTTTCCGCTATTTTCTCCTGTATTTTAAATGTTCCCTGCATTTTATCCTGATATTGTTCCTGCCGGGTCTTTGACTACAGCATATTTTTCCTGTATAAAATCCTTGCCGCCCCAATGGCAATCAGCGCTCCCACAGGAACCAGAATGCCTACGGAACCTGACAGGGAAGGCACCAGTAAGAACAGTACAATCATAAATGCCAAAGGCGCAATGGAAATCTTCCAGTTTTTGCTCACATATACCACTGCCAGCCCTCCGAACAGGGATGGCAGGATATTGTCAAAGGCGGGCTTGACTGCCGGATTATCCAGAATCGGTGTCAGGGGTACCAGTAAAGCCACTCCCAGGGCGATAATCAGAACCGTAACCATGGAAGACGTAGCCACCGCAATGGTTGAGATTACCTCGCCCTCGTCGCTTCCCGGCTTTACCTTTGCATTTTCCATGGCTGCCAGGGCTGCCGGAACCTTCAGATTGGTAAGATTTCCCGTTACAAAGGCCAGGTAGGAACCCGCCGTCCCAAGCATAGGGATAAAAGTAATGACTTCAATAATTCCCACAGTCCAGAAAATAGGCGCCACGCCAAGCAATCCTTGAAGTACCGGACGCCACCCCGGCCAGGCATTGTAATAGATACAGGTAATAATGGGATAGGCAAATATCATCCCCAGGGCGCTCAAAATCCAGATTCGCCCGTAAATATGTGTCATGTCCTCATAGCTTTTCTTCTTCATACCGATAATTTCCTCCAGTTTTTCTGGTCAAAACAACGGCGTAATGACCGCTGCAAATGCCATGGCTCCGAGCATGCTGATAGGAAGGGCATAATTTTCCAGCCATTTTATGCCGCATTTCCGAATAAGGATTCCGCAGATTCCCATAAGCAGTGCAGAGAACAACAATACAAAAATAGGAATCCATCCCTTGAGTCCGGATCGGATATCCGCAAATACCATTCCCAGAAATGCGGAAATCATGCCCAGGAACATGGCCGTCATAAGGATATCTCCCCATTTGCTGTCCTTATTTTTGATCTTCATCAGGCCGCCCTGAATCTTCCTGATGAACAGGGGCACCCAGATAAGGCCGGGAAAAATACCCAGCGTCATAACCCAAGCAATGGCCGTATATACGGCCGGATCCGTGACGGTCTCTGAGAGGGAAATCCCAAGGGCATTGGCCGTTGAGGTCGCCGCAGGCAATTCGTAGGTAATGGCGCCGATGACGCTCAGGCGCAGCCAGGGCAGCGGCAGTCCCAGAAATTTTGAAAGGGTGATAACACCCAGCAGAATGGACACCGCCGGTGCGACAGTAAATACGGCTGTGGACAATACAGTTTTGCGAAGCTGTCCCATATCCATGCCAAGCTCCCGCCCTCGCCGGAAAGCTCTGACCAGAAAAAACAGTGACTGGGCAATGACAAATAGAATCACTGCTCCGGCTAAAATAAACAATAATGTGCTGTTTGGATGAAAATTCATTTGCTCCCTCGCTTTCTTCCGGTAATGATAATTACCTTATTCCGGAATCTTTCTCTTTAAATTTCCTGTTTATCTTCCTCTATGTTTCTCACATCTAATGATAATCATAAGCATGGATTTTTGCAATATTTTATTTGATTTAATCCTTACAAAAATTTCAGATTCTTTCTGCCTGCTTTCCCGGTCAGGCTCCCGGCCTCTGGTTCAAAAGCCACGGCAGGCAGAGCATTCCCCATCCCTGTTGATTTCTCGGAAGTCCCAGATCCTTACAGGAACCAGCCAGAAGCATCTTCACTTCCTTATTGGTCAGTTCCCTTCTTCCCGAAAGCAAGAGTGCCAGCCCTCCGGCTACTACCGGTGTGGCCATGGATGTACCTGATTTGGCAGTATAAGCGGTGGCTCCCGGCTTTCTCCATCCTGCATTGCAGGAGTTAATATAGGCTCCCGGCGCCACCACATCCGGTTTGCAGATACAGTCAGACGTCGGCCCTCTCCCCGAGTAATTGGCCCTGCGCTTTCCCATAACCCGGACTGCCTGGTTATCGTCGGAGCAGCCCACGGTGATCACTTTGGGGCTGGTTCCCGGCACGGTAATGGAGGAACGATCCGGCCCCTGGTTCCCGGCAGCGGCACAGACCACAAAGCCGCAGTCCCAGGCCTCCTCCACAGCCTCCAGAAGCCCCGATTTCTCCGAATACCGGGGAGCCGTGCTTCCCATGGAAATATTTATAATCCGGACATCGTACTCTTTTCCGTGCTCAATCAGCCAGTGAAGGGCTTCTATCACCGCCTTGCTGTTCCCGTTTCCCATCCTGTCCAATACCTTTAGAGATACAAAATGGCATCCCGGCGCAATTCCCTGGTATTTTCCGCCCGATGCCGTCCCTGTCCCTCCTATAATTCCACAGATGTGGGTCCCATGACCGCAGTCATCGGACCCATTCTGATTTCGCCCAATATAGTTGTAGGAATAAACCATTCTCCCTTTCAAATCCGGATGCTGTGGATCCATTCCCTCAACTGTCAAGTGCCTAAGAGCAATTTTTTTATCTTTTTTTCAATTTTTTACCGCTTTTACGTTCCAAACAGTTGCCTGCCGTTCCATGAGTGCCTAAAACACTTACTTTCGTATTAAATAACTGCAAATTTCGGCTCGCAGAATGGCTCAGCCTTCCTATTTTCTTTCCAGTCAAATACCCCACAGCTTGCTGCGAGGTATTTGACTCTCGCGGCATTCGCCAAATGCTCGTGCAAGCACGGCACTTGGCTCATTGCTCGCGGAAATAAATCTCTATATGATGTTCATCATAGACCTCAATCTTCTCTATATAGCGTCCTATCATCTCTTTTGTCAACTCTGCAAACGGGCTTCCAGCACCCGGCTTTTCCATGTCTGCTTTCATATGATTACAATTTTCTTCCATTGTTTCAAGATTTTCATTCAGACTTTTCAGCTCTTTTTCCAGGGACTTTTGCACCGATTTCTCTGGCCAGAAGCCGTCTGCCTTACCTAAAGCATAATTCTGATAAGCCTCAAAATTCTGCTGTTTCAGCTTCTCTATTCTAGCCTCCAAAGCCTGCCTTTTCTCTTTTAATTCCTTAATTTCCTGCTTAAGCCCCTTTGTCCTCTCCATATGAAGCCGCTTTAGTTCCCCATCCGCAGACAGCTTATTCTGCATCATAAAGAGGACATATTGTTCCATAAACATGGCATTTACCTTTATGATACATTGCTCCATTGTATTTGCATAACGATAGCCACAAGTGAAATATGGGTTTAAGCCCCTCCTATATGCCAGATTCTTTTTACAACAGCCACACACTAATTTCCCGACAAGCGGATGTGTTGAACGATACTGTGGCGTTACTTTCTTTCCTCTCCCTTCCTGTACCTTGTCAAACACTTCTTTGTCAATAATAGGTTCGTGGTGGTTGTATGTAATCATCCATTCTTCACGGGGTTTTATATGGTTCTTTCCTCCAACGGTATCTCTGTAATACTTTTTCTGCACAATATTTCCGATATATATTTCATTCCTTAATATACCACATATAGTACTGGTATTCCACAGAAATCTTCCTGCCTTGGGAATCCTGCTTGTCTGTCCCTTTTCAATTTTAAATTCAATCGGCGTCTTTACATGTGCTTCGTTGAACATCCTAGTTATTTCCGTAGTTGTATGTCCTTCCACTGTTAAAGAAAAAATCCGTTTTACTATCTTCGCTTCATCTTTTGCTATCAGCAGGGCGTGTCTGTCCCTGGGATCTTTTTCGTATCCAAAAGGACTGTTTCCACTTATATACTGCCCCCTTTCCTTTCTTATAGCAAGAGAGGAATGCACCTTTTTAGATAAATCTTTGCTGTACAGATCATAAAGCAGATTCTTAAAATTTACATCAATATCAGCGATACTTCCCTTATAATTGCTGCTGTCGTAATTATCATTTATGGAAATGAAACGGACTCCAAGAAAAGGAAATATCTGTTCAAGATAAGCCCCCAGCTCAATGTAATCTCTTGCAAATCTTGAAAAGTCTTTCACAACAACACAATCAATCATGCCGCTTCGAATCTCTTCCAGCATTGCCTGCATACCGGGACGTTCAAAATTTGTCCCTGTATAGCCGTCGTCACAAAACTCAAGCAGATCGTAGTCTTCAAAATGATCCGCAGCATATTGATTCAAAAGGATTCTCTGCATGGTAATACTGTTGCTTTCGGATGCTGTTTCTGCTTTCAATTTACTATCCTCTTTGGATAAACGGATATAAATTGCAATCCGGTACTTTTTCATATTAAATGTCCCCCCTTTCCCGGCAGGAGATCTTTTCTTTTGAAAGCAAAAATTATCTTGACTCTGTGATCCGGATAAACCTCTATTCTTTGAATCAGGGTGCGTATTACCTCTGCAGTCAGCTCGCTCTTTTCATTTCCTTTTACCAGGGTCCTCAGAAAATGATTCTTTTTGGCGGTCTCGGAATCGATTGTCCTGAGCCGGTCTGCGGCAGCGGCACTTTTCTGTCTAAGAGCCAACATTCTCTTATCATTCTCTTCCTTTGCAGTTTTAAAGCACTCCTCATCCATCTCTCCCATCCGGTATTTGAGGTACTGTTCGCTTCCAAGCTTTCGAATCCCTTCCAGCTTTTTTTCACAGTCAAGTATCTGCCTGTTCCATTCCTTTTTCAAAGCTTCCGCTTCCCGGTTATTGCTCTCAACAAGCTCCTTTGGACGCATTGCTGACAGGGAAAACTCCTGCCTGATCACTTTTTTTACAATATCAGTCAGCGCATACAAGGTAATATTTTTGCCAACACATTTCAAGTGATCCACCCTGCCAAGCCTTGAACAATTATAACTGTATACTCTTACTCTGCCCCTTTTTAGTTCCTTTACAGCTATGCTTCTTCTCATTTTTGAACCGCAGTCCCCACAGTAAAGCACATCCGCAAAGATATCCTCATCCAAAGGAACAGCTTTTGAAAATCCATCCTTATTGCAGTATATTGACATCTTTTCAAACCTGTTTGCAGCCTCAAAGAAAACATTTTCACTGACAAGCGGCTCATGGGTATGTTCTTTTACAGACCAATCCTCAGAATCAATGTCATGCCTGTCACGCATCGTATAATCTTTTCCGCAGGTACTCCCCTGAACAAGACAGCCCATGTATATCGGATTTTTCAAAATTCCTTCAACCGACCTCCTTGACCACTCTAAAAGCTTCTCTTTATCCTGACAGTAAATCTGCCCTGTCTTACGGTATTCCGATGGCCTGGCAATCCCATTTTCATAGAGCCATGCGACAATCTCTTTCATACCTTTGCCGGAAAGAAATAAATCATATATTTTTTTAACAATATCTGATGTAATCTCCTCTGCAAAAAGACATCTCTTACCGTCTATCCGTTTAACCCTGTATCCATAGGGCGAAACACCGCCTATATAACTGCCCTGCTCCCGCTTTGTCTTTCTGCTGGATTTTACCTTTGCGGAAATATCCTTTGCATACATCTCATTGACCAGATTTTTAAGGTTTACGCTTAATGTCTCATTCTGTCCTGATATGTTCATGCTGTCAAAGTTATCGGTAACTGCTATAAAGCGCACACCCATGAACGGAAATATTTTTTCAATATAGTTTCCGGTTTCAATATGGTTCCTGCCAAACCTGGACAAATCCTTTACAACGATGCAGTCTATCCTCCGCATCCTCACATCACGCATCATGCGTTCAAAGCCTTCCCGATTAAAGTTTGTTCCGGTCTTGCCAAGATCTACATAGCTGTCATATAAAATCATGTCTCCCTGCCGGCCTATAAACTCCTTTGCAATTTCCATCTGTGTCTCAATGGATTCATTTTTTCTTTCATCCGAATCCACGGAAAGCCTTGCATAAATGCCGACGGAATACATTTTTGACGATTGCCTTTTTACCCTTGTATCCAAAGCCGGCGGATTCTTTTTTGACGTTCTTGCCATTTAGACTGCCTCCTTTTCCTTCTGCTGTTCTGTCAAGACATAATCCTCCAGCATAAGCATTTTGGAAAACAGTTCTTTATACCTTAATTCCAGATATACACGCTTATCTTCATATACAAGGATACGCTTTACAAAGGAAATAAGCGTTGTCCTGTCAAGAGCCGTAATCTGCATTACGTTTTTCATCCGTTCCAGATTGATTCCTGCTGTAATTCCCGACCGAAAAAGCTTCTTTATGGTCTCCTCCTGACTGCTGATGGATTTTTGAAGCTCCCGATAACGCTTTTCATAAATTTCTCTGAAATTCTTAAAATCCTCTTCTGTGATAATTCCTTTCTTCAAGTCCTCGTAAAGCGCTGCCCGAAGATTCAGGTATTTGTCCTGTTCACTGTGCAGTTTTTGAATTTCCTTATCAAAAGCCGCCACTTCTTCAAAATGAATCTCCATCTGCTCTATTTTCTCAAGGACCCTGCTTTTGTCCAAAAAGAGCGCCACCTGTTGTCTTAGTCCTGTCAATACAAGGAAGTTTAAATCTTCCTCAGAAATGGCATGCCTGGTACAGCTGCCGCCGCTGTTTTGGGTGGAACAGATGAAGGAAACGGTTTCTTTCCCCTTATATCTGTTTATGCGCCGTGTCATCGGCTGCATACAGTCGCCGCAGAACAACAGGCCGGCATAAATATGTGCTTTCTTTTCTCCGCAAACCGCACGGGTATCAACCTTTAACAAATCCTGAACAATCTCGAAATCTTCATTCGAAATAATTGCCTCGTGGGCTCCTGGCACCCTTATCCATTCGTCCTCCGGTTTTTTGACGGATTTCTTTACCTTGTAATTTACCTTTTCCTCTTTTCCCTGTACCAGCGTTCCAATATAAGTCTCATTCGTCAGTATCCTCTTTATGGCAACTGACGACCATCTGGCTTTGGCTTCGGTTACAAAACTCGTCTGAAATTTTTCTCCACGTACTTTCTTGTATTCCATAGGGGAGAGGATTCCCATTTCATCCAGTCGTTTTGCAATGGCAAGGTTACTGTATCCCTCTATTTTCCATGCGAAAATCTTTTTCACAATGTCAGCGGCATAATCATCCGGCACAAGCTGATTTCTGTTGTCCTCACTCTTTTTATACCCGAAAACTGCAAAGGCCCCAATAAAGTCTCCCTTTTCTCTCTTGATTTTCTGATGGCTCCGCACTTTTCCGGATATGTCCCTGGAATAAGAATCATTGACAAAGTTTTTGACGGGCACCACTAAGGATGTTTCATTATAATCCGCTGTCAATGAATCAAAATGGTCTGTCAATGCAATAAAGCGCACAGAAAAAGCCGGAAAGGTTTTTTGAATCAACCGCCCGGCTTCTATATAATCTCGTCCCAGTCTGGACAAATCCTTTACTATCACACAGTCTACATGACCGGCTTCTATGTCTTTCATCATCCGCTTAAATTCCGGCCTGTCAAAATTGGCTCCCGAAAATCCATCGTCTACATAGATGTCATAGATCTCCATATCGTCCTGTTTTCTGATAAAAGAACGGATCATGTCTCTTTGTGAACTGATACTGTTACTCTCAGATTTGTTGCCATCAATATCTTCATCATCACGACTTAAACGGAGATAAATGGCTGCATTATAAAATTCTTTCGCTTTCATCTGCGTTCCTCCTGATTTCAACATCGTTAGCAAAACCCGTCCTACGGGGCAATGTAACCTGCAATCAGGATTCCCACTGAAATAATCCTGCTTTCAGATTAACATAACTCTTTTTGTTTGTAAAGGATTTTGAAATATTCTATACCATAATCTGTGTCTTTCTTTTTGTCAGCAAAATCATTCGGTCATCAATCGAATCCTCCGCTCCCTCCATAAAGCCTATCTGTAAAATATATTCTCCAACGTTCATCGCAAATGGGTTGCCTGTCTGCTCCATAAAGGAACGGATACGGCTCTCTACGCTCTTGGTTGTATCAATCACAATATCCTCCGCATTTACAAGATCCTCTCTTTTTAGTTCCATGATGTTCATATTCTGCATACGCTTTAATTCTTCTATTGATAAATTCATACTCATCCACTGCCTCTTTGTACTTGCTCTTTCTACCTTATTCGTAAATCCGGTTGTCCTATGACTTTGTAAAAGGCATATATTAAAAAGCCGCCTTCTAGTATTTTCTTCATACTGATGTATGTAAATGCCGGACATATGCCCGGCTGAGAAAATTCTTTCATCCATATAGTTTTCTCTTAATTATATTTATCAAATACACCTACCTGTACTTGCACCGCTTCGGTAATCCTGTCAAGGGTTTCCTCGCTGACTCTTCCCATATGAGCTATGATGCGGTCAAAATTCAGTGCCGTCACCTGCTCGCATAGGGCAATGCTGTGCTGCTCCAGCCCCTCGGCCCTGTGGGCAGATACAAATACATGGGTAGGAAGATTCTGCTTTTTATAGATTTTTGTAGACAACGGCACCACCGTAATCACCATGCTGTGCTTATTTGCCCTGTTATTACTGACCACTACCACAGGGCGCATACCGCCCTGCATGCTTCCCTGATACTGTGCACCCAAATCGGCGTACAGGATGTCTCCTCTTCGTATCCTCATTGAAAACTTCCGCCTCCTCTTTCCTGTGTTCTTATGAATTGAAATATCATTCAGATATCCTGTCATGTGTCAAACGTCACAAAATACCGAAACAAAAGAGAAGTATCTGCCGGCATTATCCTCTCATATAGAAAAGCCTTAACTGTCACTCTAAACCTGAAAGACTTTCCTGTATCAGAGGATAATATGGTGTTTCCACCACATTATCCCTAAAGTTTCTTCTGATAGTATCAATCACTCTCGCTTATCCCCGAACCGGGTAACATACACAGGGTCGGCTATCCCACGCTGCGTCTCCATCATGCCCATCCGGACGGAATCCGCAGAGAGCCACTTCCGAAAAATGCGTTTCGCTGAAATTCCGGCGCTGTTTTATCTCATTATCCCCGGATGCCGCTCCGGTAGGCACAAACCTCTGCTTGGAACCTTCACAGGCACAATGCATCCTTATAACCGTCAAGTCAAATACCCCGCAGAGCTGCAGGGTATTTGACCCTCGCGGCAGTCGCCAAACGGACATGCTAGCATGTCCGCTTGGCTCGTTGCTCGCGGGAATCAAATGCTGATTTGAATTGGAAATAATTCCGTATCGAGGAACCTCGTCGCACGAAACGGGTTTCTGCCACCTTTACCAAAAAAAACCAATACGGATAAAGGCGAAAATAAAATCAGATGTATGCGTGTCCTATTTAATTGTGATTTTATGGCTTTTTCCAGCCTGTAATAAGCATAAACGAAAATAGGGTATTTTCAGAGTGCCAAAATCCGCTATTTATGGCTGATATACGCCACCACGGGGCAGGGCTCCCCTGCGACATTGTAAATGCGGGAATCCGCCTGGAAAATCAAACGGCTTTGGAAGAAACAATAGAAATGCTAGAAAACGGCTGACATACTACCGATATGAACCAGAAAACAGATAGTATTATGATACACGAATTGTCCTTTCGGCCCAAAACAAAGGAAGAGATATGTAAGAAGCATTACGCCTCTCATATCTCTTCCTAACCATCTTTTTCTTTTTCAAATCTGACAATGCTGTCCGGCGTACAGTTCAAAGCCATGCATAACTTTTCCAATGTATACATGGTAACATTTTTGTTATGCTTTAAGCTGTGTATGGTACTGGCCGGTATGTCATGCTTATTGATTAAGGCGTATGTGGTAACTCCCTGCCTTTTCATGGTGTCCCATAACGGTTCATAACTTATCATAATCAGTTCCTGCTCCTTTAGTTTCATTATGGGTGATAAAAATCTAGTTGAATATACTAAATATATCAAGTATAATCGGTCTATAGACTATATCGAAAAGGAGACCTCATATGAATATTCGAAAGCTTCAGAAAAAGATATTAAGACTGGACAAAAAAATAGGGAAAATCTTAAAAACAACTGGTCATCATTTGGAACTGATAGAGTATGATTCTAAAAAAGACGGCCCACAATATCAGGTTTTGCATGATGTCGTAGGCCACCTTGATTATATACACGATAAGCTTCGCAGAACCAAAACTTTTTATAGGAAACGGTCCATCCCGTCCGCCATTTCGTAAACGGTAGATAGTGCGTACCTCGACTGTGAGGGAAAAATGTGTGACAATAGACTATATTTCTATCATGGGTATCAAAAGTTAAGTCTCAACTTTTGATATCACTATCAGGA
>JAETRR010000034.1 GCA_021770065.1 Lachnoclostridium sp.
ATATCCTGTAGTACGCTCATGAGAACATTATGCAGGAAAACGATAAAAAAAGGAACCCCTAATTCCCCCATGAATGGGGGCTAGGGGGTTGAGGTGTCGAAGACACTTTTTTATCCCTTCACTAAATTTATCCAATGAAACCGTATAGAACCTTCTTTTACTGCAAAGGATAAGCAGTGATAAAAAACGTCATTACTGTTCACTCCGTGACCGGTAACAAAACGTCAGCCATACTCAGAGTAAAAGGAGGTTAATTATGCATTTGTATTTACCAATCACAGACATTCAGGCCAGAGAGATTCTGGATTCCAGAGGAAATCCCACAGTAGAGGCAGAGGTTACAGTGGAGGGCGGCATAACGGGCCGGGCATCCGTACCTTCCGGGGCATCCACAGGAAAATTTGAAGCAGTAGAGCTGCGCGACGGCCAGTACCGCTATCTGGGCCTTGGCGTGGAGAAAGCGGTTCACAATGTGAACGTAAAGCTGACCGATGTGCTGATCGGAGAGAACGCCCTTCGCCAGTCCCATATCGATCATCTGCTGGTAGATGCAGACGGCACAGACAATAAGTCCAACTTAGGAGCCAACGCCACCCTGGGCGTCTCCATGGCAGCAGCCAAGGCAGCCGCAAAATATCTGAAGCTTCCCCTGTATCAGTATCTGGGAGGCACCCATGCCAAGCGTCTCCCCGTTCCCATGATGAACATTTTAAACGGAGGAAAGCATGCAGACAACACAGTAGATCTGCAGGAATTTATGATAATGCCGGTAGGAGCATGCTGCTTCAAAGAAGGCCTCCGGATGGGAGCAGAGATCTACTATAAACTGAAGCTTCTATTAAAAAAACGCGGCTTATCCACAGCCGTAGGCGATGAGGGCGGCTTTGCACCCGATCTCGCAGATTCGAAAGAAGTGCTGGACTGTATCGTAGAAGCCATCCAAATGGCAGATTACAAACCGGGAGAACAGGTACAGATTGCCATAGATGCAGCCTCCAGCGAGCTGTACGATGAAAAAACAGGAGCCTACGTATTCCCGGGCGAGAGCCGTATGACCGGAGAAAAAGTACTGCGCTCCCCCGAAGAAATGGTAGACTACTACGAAGACCTCCTAAAGCACTATCCCATCGTATCCATAGAGGACGGCCTGATGGAAGAGGACTGGGACGGCTGGCAGATGCTCACAAAGCGTCTGGGACACCGGGTACAGCTGGTAGGAGACGACCTTTTCGTAACCAACGTAAAACGGCTCGGCATGGGCATAGAAAAACACGCCGGCAACTCCATCCTTGTAAAAGTCAACCAGATAGGCACAGTTTCCGAGGCCATGGACGCCATAGAACTGGCAAAAGTAAGCGGCTACACCACAGTAATATCCCACCGATCCGGCGAGACAGAAGAAGACTTTATCGCCGACCTGGCCGTAGCCGTAAACGCCGGACAGATAAAAACCGGCGCCCCCTGCCGGATGGACAGGATAGCAAAATACAACCAGCTCCTGCGCATCGAAGAAGAACTGGGAGAAGTAGGAACATACTACAACCCCTTCTACAAAATAAATTAAAAACAGCCCCACCAAAAGACGCAATGCAACCGCCCCCACAAACGCTCACGGCGTCCCGGCATCCCCCCGGCCATATACCTCGCAAAAATGCGCTCTTGACACAGCCGGAAAGGTATGGTAAAGTCTAAAGGTATGGAAACTGCCGGTATTCAGTAATCGGACACTCCGACCCTTACTTAATACACGGCTTATGAAAAAAAGGAGGCAATTATCATGATCGCAAAAGAAAAGAAGCAGGCAATCATTGCCGAGTACGGCTTAAAGCCTGGCGACACCGGTTCACCGGAGGTACAGGTAGCTATCCTGACCGCACGTATCCAGGAATTAACCGAGCATCTGAAGGACAATCCGAAGGATCATCATTCCAGAAGAGGCCTTTTAAAGATGGTCGGCCAGAGACGTAATATGCTGGCTTATCTGAAGAGGACCGATATCACACGTTATCGTAATCTGATTGAGAGACTTGGACTCAGAAAGTAAGCTTAAGAAGGGCGGAGGGATACTTCCGCCTTGATTTATGTTTATGTAAACCAATCAACCCCACAGGAGAATAGCACCGAGACCACTGATGTATACAGGAACAGATCGTCACTCTTCCTATATAGATCAGTAGTTTCGGGGCCGCAGTCCGGAAATCGGAAGGCGGCATAAAAGAGTTCTCCTGAACCAGAAAAAGTAAATACGAGAAAAGGAGATTACCCATGTACAAGAGTTATTCCATGGAGCTTGCAGGCCGGACCCTGACCGTAGACATCGGCAGAGTGGCAAAGCAGGCAAACGGGGCCGCCTTTATGCACTACGGCGAGACTACCGTACTGTCCACAGCGACAGCATCAGACAAGCCCAGAGAGGGCATCGATTTCTTTCCCTTAAGCGTAGAGTATGAGGAGAAACTGTATTCCGTAGGCAAAATTCCCGGCGGATTTAATAAGAGAGAGGGCAAGGCTTCCGAGAATGCCGTACTGACCTCCCGTGTCATCGACCGTCCCATGCGTCCCTTGTTCCCCAAGGATTACCGCAATGACGTAACCCTGAACAATCTGGTGCTTTCCGTAGATCCCGAGTGCAGCCCCGAGCTGACCGCCATGCTGGGATCTGCCATTGCAACGGCCGTTTCCGACATTCCCTTTGCCGGTCCCTGCGCCATGACCCAGATCGGCATGATTGACGGAGAGTTTATTGTAAATCCGGGCCAGAACCAGTATAAAGTATCTGACCTTAAACTGACCGTAGCATCCACCAGAGAAAAGGTGATTATGATCGAAGCCGGGGCCAATGAGATTCCCGAGGCTAAGATGATTGAGGCGATTTACCTGGCACACGAGGTAAATCAGCAGGTAATTACCTTTATTGACAAGATTACAGCCGAGTGCGGCAGGGAAAAGCATGCCTACACAAGCTGCGCCGTTCCCGAGGAGCTGTTTGAAGCCATCAGGGAACTGGTTCCCCCGGAGGAGATGGAGAAGGCCGTATTCACCGATGAGAAGCAGGTGAGAGAGGAAAACATCCGTCAGATAACCGAAAAGCTGGAGGAGGCATTTGCGGAGAAAGAAGAGTGGCTTGAGGTTCTGGGAGAAGCTATTTACCAGTACCAGAAGAAGACCGTCCGCAAGATGATCTTAAAGGATCACAAGCGTCCCGACGGCCGTGAGATCACTCAGATTCGTCCGCTGTCCGCAGAAGTGGATCTGATTCCGAGAGTACACGGTTCTGCCATGTTTACCAGAGGACAGACCCAGATCTGCAACATCTGTACCCTGGCGCCTTTATCCGAGGCACAGAGACTGGACGGCCTGGATGAAAATGAGACAAGCAAGCGCTATATGCATCACTATAATTTCCCCAGCTATTCGGTAGGAGAGACAAAGCCGAGCCGGGGACCGGGACGCCGGGAGATTGGACACGGGGCTTTGGCGGAGCGCGCGCTTCTGCCGGTACTTCCCTCCGAGGAAGAGTTCCCCTATGCCATTCGTACCGTATCCGAGACCTTTGAGTCCAACGGATCTACTTCCATGGCTTCCACCTGCGCATCCTGTATGTCTCTGATGGCGGCAGGCGTGCCGATCAGGAAGATGGTAGCCGGTATTTCCTGCGGCCTGGTAACCGGGGAGACGGATGACGATTACGTACTTCTGACAGATATCCAGGGCTTGGAGGACTTCTTCGGCGATATGGATTTCAAGGTAACGGGAACCACAGAAGGCATCACGGCCATTCAGATGGATATTAAGATTCACGGCCTGACACGGCCTATCGTGGAGGGTGCGATTGCAAGATGCCGGGAAGCGCGGATGTTTATTATGGATACATGCATGAAGCCCTGCATCGCCGAACCCAGAAAAGAGGTCGGATCTTATGCGCCGAAGATTATCCAGATTCAGATAGATCCGCAGAAGATTGGCGATGTGGTGGGCCAGAGAGGCAAGACCATCAACACCATCATTGAGCAGACCGGCGTAAAGATAGACATTGACGATGACGGCGCCGTGTCCGTATGCGGTACGGATCAGGCAGGCATGGATAAGGCTGTCGAACTTATCAAGATCATTGTTACGGACTTTGAGGAGGGCATGGTGCTCACCGGCAAGGTAGTCAGCATCAAAGAGTTCGGCGCATTCCTGGAGTTCGCACCGGGCAAGGAAGGCATGGTTCACATCTCCAAGATTGCAAAGCAGAGAATCAACCATGTGGAGGATGTGCTGACCCTGGGCGATGTTGTGAAGGTTGTGTGCCTTGGCAAGGACAAGATGGGGCGCTTAAGCTTCAGCATGAAGGATGTAAAATAACGTTACTGGTCACGGAGTGAACATTAACAAAATAACAGAACAGGCAGAGCGCCGGCTCAAAGAAACAGAATAAGGGGCCGTCGCAGAATAAGGCAGCAGACTTTTTGTATCTGTCCGGATACAAAAACAGCTGACGGCTTATTCTGCGGCAGGCCCTTTTTAAAACAGGGGTAGACGGATGAATCAGATCATTTTAAAAGACTGTGAAGCTTTATATAAGGAAAGTGCAATAGACTGGACAAGGCTTAAAGATGCTTCCATACTGGTAACCGGTGCCAATGGCATGCTTCCTGCCTATATGGTGTGGATGATGGTTTATCTCAATGAATACCGGGGTTATCACATCAGGATTACAGCCCTGTGCAGGGATGCGAAGAGGGCATCCGTGGTTTTTGGGAAATATGCAGAGAAAGACTATTTTGAACTGCTGGTGACAGATGTAACGGAACCGTTCCGGGTAAAGGGCGCAGTAGACTATGTCATCCACGCGGCCAGCATTTCCTGCTCTCAGTATTTTGGAACAAATCCGGTGGGAGTTATTATGCCGAATGTGCAGGGAACCTTTTATACGCTTGAGCTTGCGAGGGAGAAGGGTGCAAAGGGATACCTTTATTTCAGCAGCAGTGAGATTTACGGCAAGATCGACAAGGAATTTATTGAAGAAACGGATTGCGGATATCTGGATCCCATGGAGCTGAGAAGCTGTTACGGTGAGAGCAAACGGCTGGGAGAGAATCTCTGTAAGGCATACAGCCATCAGTATGGGCTGCGCACCGTAGTTGTCCGCCCTGCCCAGACCTTTGGCCCGACTATGAATCTTGAGAAAGACAAAAGAGTGCACTCGGGCTTTGTGTCAAATATCCTGAACCACGAAGCTCTGCTGCTGAAAAGCGACGGGCTTTCTTCCAGAAATTTCTGTTACCTTTATGACGGCGTTTTCGGCTATTTTAAGGCCCTGCTGGACGGGGAGGCGGGAGAAGCCTATAACGTATCCAATCCCGCATGCAAGATTACCATTCGCGGTCTGGCCGAAACGCTGGTAAAGGCTTTCCCGGAGAGGGAGCTTAAGATTGCTTATGCCAGCCATGACAACGTATATCTGGAGAACCCGTATAAAAAGCAGAGCACAATATCCGTAGACAAGTTAAAGGCTCTGGGCTTTACTCCGCGCATCTCTCTGGAAGAAGGCTTCCGGAGAACCGTGGAAAGCTTTATGGAGGAGAGGCAGTAAGTATGGAGACGAAAGAAATCGCAATCTTTGGAGCCAGAATGGTGGCCATGAGTATCTACCATGCCATAAAGGAGCTGTATCCGGAGTGCAGGGTAACAGCCTTTCTTGTTACAGAACGGGAAGGCAACCAGAGTTCTGTTGACGGCGTCCCGGTTATAGCCCTGGATGATTTTGAAAGAAGGGACATCAAAATACTCATAGGGGCGCAGGAGATGTACCACGACGAGATTACGGCGGCTCTGGAGGAGAAAGGCTTCCGTGATTATGTCAGAATGGACGGAAAGACAGAAGCCAGGCTTATGGAGCAGTACTACACAAAGACTTTTGGGGCGGTGTTTCTCCATACTCTGAAGAAAGGGAGCAGGAAGGCGGATGCGGCCGTTTACGTATCACGGTTTCACGGGGATCGTATTCTCAAAAACCAGTGTAAAATGGAAGAATGGATGCATCCCATCCAGTCAGGCGCGGCGCTTGCAGAACGTGCCATCTGCGATGAGCAGGATAACAGAGGTGAAAATATATCTGCCAAAAATGCAAACTATAGTGAACTTACCTCCATGTACTGGATCGGAAAGCATGGCAGCGCAGAGTATCTGGGTCTTTTCCATTACCGGAGGATACTAAATCTGACAGAGGAAGATCTGTACCGGCTTGCGGAAAATGATGTAGATGTCGTGATGGCTTATCCTGCGGTTTATTACCCGAATATTCTGGCCCACCATTCCTATTATATAAAAGAAGGGGACTGGAAGGCGATGAAACAGGCGCTTAAAGAGCTGGAGCCTGAATATGCGGCGGCTATGCCGGAAATATTTGAAGAAAAATTTTTTTACAACCATAATATACTGATTGCCAAAAAAGAAGTCTTTCAGGCCTATTGCAGGTGGCTCTTCCCCATTCTGGAACGCACGGAGGAGCTAAGCGAACCGAAAGGCAGGGACAGAGGGGACCGCTATATCGGATATCTGGGTGAAAATTTGACCACCCTGTATTTTATGTATCATAAAAAGGACTTGAATATTGTGTATACGGGACGCCGTATGCTGGTATAGCGTCTCGAAAATAACCGGACCAATTACTTGCCTGTTTTTCCGATTGCACAAGTCAAAAAAACATTCTGCGTAATTGATCCGGTTATTTATCGAACGCTATACTGGTATAACGGGAGAGACCGGGACTTATTCTTCGGCAGAAGCCTCTGCGTCACGATCCCCGGAAGTATCGTCTGCCTCCGCCGTTTCCTGCGGTTCCTTCGGCACAAACTTCAGAAAATACGCATAAATATCCACGACCGCCTGATAAAGCTCTTCCGGAATCTCTGACCCCAGATTAAGCTGCGTCAGAACCGTAGCCAGGGAATTATCCTCATACACCGGCACCCCGTTATCATTGGCAACTTCCACGATCTTCTCTGCCAGATATCCCATTCCGGAAGCCACAATCACAGGGGCCGCATTCCGGTTTTCATCGTATTTTAACGCAACTGCTTTTTTATTCATTACCTCATTAAATTGTGACATTGACCGAATTCTTCCTTTCAAAAATCTTTGGAAATACCGAGGATACGGGAATCGACCCCTTGGCCTGTTCCACGCCCAGATATTCACAGTTCAGGCCGTTCTTCTCCAGAATCTCTCCCATGCCTTTCTTAATGTCAGATTCAAAGGAGGAGAGGTGTTCCGGATAAAAGAGCCGCATGCTCACATTTTCTTTCTCATACACCATCAGAAGGTCAAAGAAGCCGACATCTTTAATGTCAAACTTAATCAGCAGCTTGGCTGTCCGCTCCCTGGGATCGGAAGAAGCGCTTCCGTCCTCATCCGGATCGATCCACATCTCCGAGAACATCAGCTGGCCGTTCAGCTCAATGGGAAGCATCAGATGAAGGACCGGCATATACACACTCTCGTTGAGCAGCATGGCATTGACTACATTCTCAAACACCTGCCGGTTCTCAAGCCCCGCATCCCCCCGGATGCCGCTCTCTACGATGTTCAGAAACTTGTCGGCCCAGGCGCTCTTTCCTGCAGCTTTGTCAAAATTCATCCGCATGAGAAGCTCCCGGAGCTGTTCTTCATCCATGCCTTCAAAGATTTTCTGGAAGGCAGGGAATTTAAGAAGGCCTTTAAAGTCCGATATCAGCTGATCCAGATCCCCGTTCTCATACCGTGCCGCATTGTACGTGAGCTGTGCCGTCAGATCCCTTAGAGAACCCATATTCCGGGTCTGGGCTATGTATTTTGCCAGAAACGGAATAATGTCCTGCTGTAATCGGGCCGTATTTTGGGCCGTGTCCTGGGGGCCGCGGTGGTCAAGGCCCCGGGTAAGCTGATCGAGAAGCTCCCGCTGTTCATGGAACATGTGCTTTTTGATGTCGCTTAAGAGATCCTTCATATTCTCCATCAGATGCCTGCCTGAGGACATGTCGGAATAGCGCTTTAAAAATGCCAGGATAGTCGTACGCTGTTCCACGGTGGGGGCGCTGTTAAGGGCATCACGCATAAGTGCAAAAAAAGGCCCTTGAAAGCGGACGGAGCCCGACAGCTGGTTTTTCATGAATTCCACAAGCTCTGCGTCTGTCATTTTCAAAAGCTGGAAAAAGCTGGATATATCCTCTGCCGTATCTGCACCGATTCCGGCCTCCACCAGACTGGCCATGCCGCCGAACATAAGCCTGGACATGGTGTCCGAAAGTTCCGGCGTGTCCCGCAGCAGCTGCACGAAAGTACCGAAGTTGGAATCGTAGTTGGCGCTCAGCTGTGCGCCGCTCTGGGAATTGGCATCCGAACGGTTATCGGGGCGCACCACCCGGCTGGGATCCACGGGATTCTGAATCTGCATTTTATCCGGCTGATTCTGGGCATTATTCCTTACATTATTTTCGTAGCCTGTGGGAGGGGTGGTTACCCGTAAAATATTTGCCATTTTTTTCTCCTGATATGATAAATTTCTCTTATTTTTTTATTATTATCTTCCGATATATAATATATATCTCAAAATAAGGTGGTGCTAATATTATGGACAATGGTATGGACAACATGTTGGACATGTATCTTTTTGAAACAAATTCATTACTTGAGCAGTTAGACGAGCTGTTAATAGAGGCAGAGAAGAATGAGGAGTTCACCACGGATGATGTCAATGAAATCTTCCGGGCCATGCACACAATCAAGGGGTCTTCGGCCATGATGGAATTCAATTCTCTGATGACAATTGCCCACCGGATTGAAGACCTGTTTTTCTATGTACGGGAAAACGGTATCGATTCCCTGAACAGTACGGATAAGAGCGAATTGTTTAATCTAACGTTCAAGTCCACGGATGTACTCCGCGGCGAAGTTGAGAAGCTGGAGAACAATGAGCCTCTTAGTACTAATATCGACAGTATCACTTCAGAAATTAATAGTTTTCTGAATAAAATTAGCGGTTCGGGCGAACCGGAAGCAGAAGCGCCTGCTCCACAGGAGGGAGCGCCGGAGGCTAAGGCAGCCGTCGGAAACGAGACGGGCCAGAAGATAGTGGAGAGCTTTGGGAGCAAGTGTCCGTTTTTCCTTCAGATCTTTTTTGATGAAGGCTGCGGAATGGAGAATCTGAGGGCTTTTATGCTGGTGAATGCCCTTCACGGAACGGAGATAGAATTTGAATTCTATCCCGAGGATGTGGAGACCAACAGCGCCACCAGCGAGGCTATTATTGATCACGGCTTCTTTGTGGGATTACATTCCGAGGAGGATGTGAATAAAGCTATTGCTGTAGTGGAGGAGCAGGGAAGTATCCAGACCTATGAGGTGATTCACGCGGAAGAGAAGAAACCGGAGGCCGAGGAGCCCAAAGCGGCAGATGCGCCTAAGACGGATCCCGCCCAGGCGGAACCGGCCAAGGGGAATCCGGCTGTGAAGGAGGTTGCCGGCGTCCAGCCGCAGCAGCATGCAAAGCAGAGCCTGATCAGCGTGAATCTTTCCAAGCTGGATGCATTGCAGGCTATTGTGGGAGAGATTGTAATTACGGAGTCCATGGTGGCTTCTTCGCCGGAGCTCCAGGGCCTGAAGCTGGATACCTTTTTGAAGAATACACGGCAGCTTCGCAAGCTTACGGACGATCTGCAGGATATTTCCATGTCCCTTAGAATGGTATCCATCTCCGGAACGTTCCAGAAGATGAACCGCATTGTCCGCGATATGAAGAAAGCGCTGAATAAGGATGTGCGCCTGACCATTATCGGCGAGGATACGGAGATAGACAAGACCATCGTGGACAGCATCAGCGATCCGATTATGCATATTGTACGTAATTCCATGGATCACGGCATTGAGACCAGCAGGGAAGAGCGTATCGCGGCGGGCAAGGATCCCCAGGGCGAGCTGATTCTTTCCGCTTCCCATACAGGCAGCGAGGTGATTATATCCATTTCCGATGACGGGCAGGGTATGGATACGGAGAAGATTCTGTCGAAGGCTGCGAGAAACGGACTCCTGACCAAGCCGGAGAGTGAATACTCCAAGAAAGAGATTCTTGCCTTACTGATGCTGCCGGGCTTTTCCACTAACGAAGAGGTGACGGAGTTCTCCGGCCGCGGCGTGGGCATGGACGTGGTGAAAAAGAATGTGGAGAGCGTGGGCGGAACCATCAGCATCACCAGCGAACTGGGACAGGGAAGCTGCACCACCCTGAAGATTCCGCTGACTATGGCCATTGTGGACGGTATGGAGATCCGGGTAGGCAGGACCATATTCACCGTTCCCATCTCCAACATCCGCCAGTCTATTAAGATAGCCAGGGAGAATGTGCTCCATGATGCCAAGGGAAATGAGATTGTAAAGATTATGGATGAATTCTATCCCATTATCCGCCTCCATGAGTTCTACAACATTGAGCCGGACATGACCAACATTGAGGACGGAATCCTAATCTGGGTGGAGGCGGGCGATCACTCCTACTGCATGTTTGTGGATGAGCTTCTGGGAGAGCGCCAGATCGTGGTAAAACCGCTTCCTTCCTATTTAAACAGCTTCAATATCAAGGATTACGGAATCAGCGGATGTACGATTCTGGGCGATGGAAACATCAGTATTATTCTGGAAGTTATGAATCTTTACAATGCGGCAAATGTATAATTATGTGAGACCTTCAGCCGGGGGCTGAACCGCTGGTTTTATGCTGCGGAAAAAGGGACTTACAGTAATATAGAGTTGGAGGAAAATACATGTCTACAGAACAGATGCAGAATACAAATATAGACGGTCAGGAGAATGGGACCGCCGAGACCGATGTTTCCATGGAGCGTTACCTGACCTTCCGTTCGGACGGAACGACTATGGGTGTGAGCACAGATTATGTGATTGAGATTCTTACGGATCAGATTATTACCAAGATTCCCATGGTGCCTGAGTTTATCAAGGGAATCATCAATATGCGCGGACAGATTGTACCAATCATTGATATGCGGCTGAAGATGGGCAAGTTTGCCGACAGCGCTGATACCACCTGTATCATTGTCCTGGAGATTGATTCCACCTGTGTGGGAATCCAGGTGGACGGAGTGGAGCAGGTGCTGGATATTGATAAGACCCAGATCTCACCCATTCCGGTTGAGGATCAGCAGGGGCTGGTGGACGGAATGATTTCTCTGAGCAGTCAGGAGGTACTGTTGTTCCTGAACTGCCAGGAGTTAATCCGCACGTATTAAAAGTGTATGAACAAAACTCCCGGAAGCCTGCCAAGCAGCAGAATCCTTCCGGGAGTATGTCAAGTCCGGTTTTTTATGGGACTTAAATTAGGAGGGTATTATGCTTACGATAACAGATAGTGATTTTCAACGGCTGATTAGCTTCGTAAAAGCTAACTACGGAATTGATTTATCCAAGAAAAAACAGCTTATTATGGGCAGACTTTCCGGAACCATTATGTCAATGGGATTTGAAAGCTTTAAGGATTACGTGGATTATCTGTTAAAGAATAAAAAGCCGGAAGACCTGGAGCTGATGCTGAATAAGCTGACTACAAATTACACATATTTTATGCGTGAGGAGGTGCATTTCAAGTTTTTTACCGAGACGATACTTCCTTATCTGGAAAAAACGAAGAAGAATAAAGTTTTAAGCATCTGGAGCGCCGGATGTTCTTCGGGAGAGGAACCTTACACCATATCCATGCTGCTTAAGGAGTATTTTGGCTCCAAGCCCGGCTGGGATACCCGGGTGCTGGCCACGGATATTTCCCGGAATGCCCTGGGAGCGGCGCAGCATGCAGTTTATGACGAGAGTTCTTTAAAGGAAGTGCCTCCTGCCTGGAAAAACAAGTATTTTGTCAAAACGCCGGAACCCGGAATCTATGAGGTTGCGCCGGTGATTAAGAATAATGTGATTTTCCGTACCTTTAATCTGATGGAGCCCATTCATTTCAAACTGAAGTTTGACGTGATTTTCTGCAGAAATGTGATGATTTACTTTGATCAAGCGACGAAGGAGGCTCTGGTAAAGCGGTTTTATCAGGCAACGAATCCGGGCGGCTATCTTCTTATCGGCCATTCGGAGAGCCTGAACAAGGAAAATACGCCTTATAAGTATCTGATGCCGGCGACATACCGCAAGGAGTAATACCCTTTGCAATACCCGACCCCTTGGGCGTATCAAATTTCATGCCCCGCTGTTTGCGGCGGGGTTAATGACTTAGAAAGGCTTTGAATAACTATGATTAAAAAAATAAGAGTGTTCGTGGTGGATGACTCCATCTTTTTCAGACAGATGCTGATCAATGATTTGAAGGAACGCAGCAATCTTGAGGTTGTGGGTTTTGCGGCCAGTGCTCTTGAGGCCCGGACAAAGATTCCAACTATAAAGCCGGATGTTATCACTATGGATGTAGAGATGCCGGGCTTAAGCGGAATTGATTTTTTGAAAGAGCTGCTGCCCAAATATCCCATTCCGGTAATTCTGGTTTCCTCCCTGAACCTGAGCGTATTTGATGCCCTGGCTGCCGGTGCGGTGGATTTTGTGCAGAAACCCAATATGACCAAGGATTATAATGTCAAGAGCTTTTTTAACGTACTGAACAGTAAGATTTTTATTGCCTCCAGGGCAAAGGTGAATGTGAAGCAGCCCCAGGCGGCCCATCCTGCGGGAGGCCAGGCGGCATCTCCAGCAGGAGCGACTGCGGCGTTCAGTTCTAACCTTTCCCAGGCAATTCAGAATACCATGCTGATTGCCATCGGCGCCTCCACGGGCGGGACCGAGGCGACTCTGGAGGTATTGCAGAGACTGCCGGCGGATATGCCGGGCATTGTGGTGACGCAGCATATGCCGGAGGGTTTTACCAAGATGTATGCGGAGAGGCTGAACCGTATCTGCAAGCTGGAAGTGAAGGAGGCCCAGAACGGAGACCGCGTCCGTAAGGGGCTGGTGCTTATCGCCCCGGGAGGTCCGCTGCAGATGCGCGTGGAGAAGGATCTGAAAGGTTTTTATGTGTCCTGCCAGCCGGGAGAGAAGGTGAACGGACACCGGCCTTCTGTAGACGTGCTCTTTTCTTCCGTTGCCAAAAAGGCAGGCAGAAATGCAGTAGGTATTATTATGACCGGTATGGGACGCGACGGTGCAAGCGGACTTCTGGAGATGCGCCAGGCCGGAGCATTTACCATCGGCCAGGATAAGGAGTCCTGCGTAGTGTACGGCATGCCTATGGTGGCTTTTGACATCGGCGGAGTCTGCGTTCAGGCTTCCTGCACCAATATTTCCAATGTCTTATTGAATCAGCTGCGGAAAATGTGAATTTTACGGGGGCTGTACAGGGAGTGTTCTTTTTCGGGGAATGCATCCGGTACGGCTTCTTTTGAATTTCACGGACTTTTAGAGAAGCAGGGAAATTTTATGCACTCTTTTGTTATGTTTTTTCCGTTTCGGCCGATAAATATAATAAGAAGCAGGACGTAAGTTTCTCTGAAAGGAGTTTCACGTATGAAAATAACATTAAACAATATAAGTCCATACCGTATGGAGACGGCCGGACATACAAGGTCCGAGGGAAAGGTTTCCGCCGGGGCTAAGGGGAACTATGATGCCCTGACTATCCAGTCCAGCTCCAGACAGATTCAGGAAAAGACATTTTCCGATGCTCTGTCCAGACAGGTGGTATCGGATGCGAGACAGGGAGCGCCTGCGGATAAGGTGGAGAGCTTAAGACAGCAGGTGGAGTCGGGGACTTATCAGATTGATCCCTATATGATTGCGGCCCGTATGCTGGTAAGCGGGGAGGCTTTTGCCCATGCATGACTTGTCCTCATTTCAGGAATTGATCCGGCAGCTGATAGGGCTTTTTGACCGTATGATTCCTCTGGAGCAGTCGAAGCTTGAGGTGGTAAGCCGTAATCAGGTTACGCGGCTGGAGGATATTATAAAGAAGGAACAGGCAGAGATTATGTCTCTGAGAGGGCTGGATCAGAAGCGGGAACGGCTTCAGGAAGAGCTTGGATGGAAAGATTTGTCTTTTCAGGAGATACTTGGACGGCTGTCTGAGGAGCAGCGGCCGGTTATGAAGCAGCTCTTTGATGAGCTGGCCGCGCGTGTGACTGCCTTCCGTTCGGTGACAGAGAGCTCCAGGACTATTATGGAGGTCAACCTGCACGCTATTAATCAGATGGCAGCCAGACAGGGGGGCGGAACAAAAACCTACAAAGAAGACGGTTCTGTGGAGGCCGGTCCGGCCCACTTTACCGATCGGCGCATATAAAGGAGGATACGAAAGTATGATGCGTTCAACCTTTGCCGGTTTTACCACGGCCACGCTTGCTTTGAATGCAAGCCACCGGGCTCTGGAGGTAACCGGACAGAATATTGCGAATATTAATACGCCGGGCTATACAAGACAGCGCCTGGATATCAAGAGTTTATATCTTCGGGGAGGAGAATTTTACAATTCCAATCCCAATGCCAGAATCGGCTTTGGTGTGGAGATTACGGGAGTTTCACAGCTGCGGGATCCGTTTCTGGATATTCAGTACCGGCTGCAGATGGGAAAGCTGGGTACGACAGATGCGCAGGTGGCCGGATATGAGAAGCTGGCGAATATTCTGGATGAAACCAACAGCAGCGGAATTAAGAATGCTCTGAGTGATTTGGCTTCCCAGCTTCAGAAGCTTGCTCAGAATCCCAACAGCAAGGAATATGATTCCATGGTGCGCTCTTCCAGCCAGATTCTTTTGAACCTGTTTCACCAGAATGCCACTGATCTTCAGGAGGTGCGCAAAGATCTGACAAGTGAGTTCCGCGACACGACGATTCCGGATGCCAATAAGATCATCCAGAATATTGCGGAACTGAACGAGAGCATCAAGAACAGTGAGATCCTGGGGAATCCGGCACTGGAATTGAAAGACGAGCGGAACGAGCTGATTGATGAACTGGCCAGCTATCTTCCTATTTCCGTCAAGTACCGTGACCATGATCTGGGTGCGGGCTTCACCGTGGAAGAACTGGATATCTATTATACGGATGCGGACGGTACCAGTTATAAGCTGATCTCCGATAATCTGACCGGAATACTGTCTGCCAATGCAGACGGCCAGCCGGTAGAGCTGTATATTACGGATGCCTATGGCAAGGGGCCCGAGGAGATTACTGATTCCATCGGGGACGGCGTATTGAAGGGAACCCTTGATATACTGAATAAATCCGGAGGGTTTGATGCACCGCCTTCGGATATAAGAGGAATCGGATATTATGAGAAGTCTCTGGATTCTCTGGCGGCAACACTGGCAGAGACGCTGAATAAGCTGAATGCGGTGGAGGTCAAAGATGCAGACGGCAATCCGGTGCTTGATGTCAACGGCAATCCGGTCACGGAAAAGCGCGATCTCTTTGAGCCGATTGATCCCAATCAGCCGATGTCGGCTTCCAATATAAAGATAGCTGACAAATGGGCCAACGGTGAATATGGCATTACGATTTCCAATGTTGAGGTGCCTAACGGCGAGGGTGATAATTCTACCGGAGCTACGGCGGATGAGAATGTGCTTAAGATGATTAAAGCATTGTCGGCAGATCAGCAGTTCACATATATGGATCCGGCGGGAAATAAAGTGGATTTTTACAAAGGTAGTTTTTACAACTGCTTTGTAAATATGGAGAATATTTTAAATATTGATTTAAAGGCAGGCAACAGTACCCTGGATAATAAGATTACTGTTATCAATCAGACCGCAGATCTGAAGGATTCCATTTCCGGAGTTTCTCTGGACGAAGAAGGAATCAATCTGCTTCATTACCAGCAGTCTTATTCGGCGGCGGCCAGACTGATGACTACACTGGATGAAGCTCTGGATAAGCTGATTAACGGAACCGGTGTAGTAGGACGATAGGCAGGAGGAAATCACGGTGAGAATTACAACAAGCGCTTTAATTAGAAATTATAAGTCCAATTTAAATAATTCCATAAACAATCTGAACTCGGCCCGGACAAAGGTAATGACTAACCGCAAGTTTACCAAGGGATACGAGGATCCGACCGGTGCGGTGCGGGAGTCGGCGCTGAACTGGAAGTATGCCAGAAACCAGGATTATATTGATGCAATTGATGATGCCCAGTCCTTCCAGAATGCACAGGAGGACGCTATCACACAGATTAATACCCAGGCGCGTTATCTGAGCAAACAGTACGGACTGGAAGCCATGAACGGCACGAACTGGCCTCATGATGTGCGTCAGTCCTATGCGCAGGCATTCCGCCAGGCGCAGGAATCCATGACTATGAGCATGAACGCCAGCTACAGTGACAGATTTGTATTTGGCGGATCTGACGGAGGGCATACCCCCTTTGAGCTCAGGACAAATGCAGACGGCTCCAGAACGCTTTTGTACCGGGGATTGGATGTAGATCATCCGGATGCGCAGGAGGCTTTGAAAAAGATGGCTGATGAGCAGGTGTTCACCGACCTGGGTTTTGGCCTGACTATGGATGATACGACGGGAAAGGTAGCCAATTCCAGCGCTTTTAATACGGCTCTCCCGGGAATTAATGTGGTGGGGTACGGAAAGGATGATAACGGCAACAGTAAAAATATCATAAGTCTGGCCGGCCAGATAGCGGATGTCCTGGATGCGGAGGATTTTGACGAGGCAAAGTACAAAGAGCTTTTGGAGGCTTTTGACGGGGCCAGAAGCCTTCTGGCGGATAATCTGACGGCCATCGGTACCAGAACCAATTTCCTTGAGAATACCAAGGAGAGACTGGAGGATCAGCAGCTTAATCTGACAGAGCAGTATGACAACGTAGTCAATGTAGATATGGCAGAAGCAATCACGGAATTCTCCTGGGCTCAGTATGCATACAATGCGGCTTTGAAGATAGGAACGAATATTCTTTCGCCGTCCTTTATCGACTTTATGAGATAACAGAAGATGCCGGAAGAAAAATTTATCAGATGTAGAATAAATTTTACATGGTTTGGAGGGGAAGCATGGTATGAAGCAGTTAATTAATATCACAACTGTACCGATTCAGTATGAATTAAAGATACAGAACGCACGTCTGCAGTATAAGAACGCGACTGCAGAGGTAGAAATCAGCCGGGATAAGGGCGGAATGACCATTAAGAGCCGGCCTGTAAAATTAAATATTGATTCTTTTGAGGCAAGGAACTCAGTGGTTCCCACCCCGGCTACAAGTATCAGCCAGACAGCGCAAAAAGGGCAGCAGGCCGCTTATGAGGCAACGGCCCAGCTGGCACAGGAGGGACAGCTGATGCTGAAGGCGAAGATTGGAGAAGATGTGCTGGGACAGATTTTTGCCAATCGGAACCAGCAGCCTACAGGAGAATTTGAGCTTGGGTTTACGCCTTCTGCGCCGGTGGATTTGAGCTATGAAGCGGGAGATCTCATTATCAATTATCAGATGGATAAGCTGAACTTTGATATGAAGGTTGCCAACGGAAATTTTGAATTTGTTCCCGGCGATATAGAGCTTTCTGTCACACAGCATCCGGAGGTAAGGATAGAGTACATTGGAGGGCCGATTTACGTTCCCCCAAGTGCGGATCCCAATTTTGAACCGTTAGATGTAAGGGCTTAGCGATAAGCCCTTTTTCCTTTATAAAAATCCCCCTTTCCGTCGGGAAAGAGGGTTGAATCCTTAAGAACAGGGTATATTCTTTACGGAGGTCATAAATGAAGATTAATAATAAATATTTTGGAGAAATTGAGTATACGGCCCGGGAAACCATTCATTTCCCGGAAGGGCTGTTCGGGTTTGAGGAGCAGAAGGAATTTCTGCCTATTCCCTTTGAGGAGGGTTCGGACACTCTGATCTGCCTGCAGTCTCTGGAGGAAGAGGCCTTAAGCTTTATTCTCCTGAATCCGTTTTCTTTTTTTGCAGATTATGATCCGAAGATTTCGGAGGCGGACTGCAGAGCCATTGGCTCCCCAAAAGAGGAAGATATTTCGTACTATGTGATAGGAGTGATTCGTGAATGCGTTTCGGACAGCACCGTAAATCTGAAAGCGCCTATTGCCGTAAATGCCAGAACCCGTGATGCCCGGCAGATCATATTGGACGATCCGGCCTACACCTTCCGCCATGCTCTGGGGGATTCAAAAGGAAGGGAGGAGTAAGATGCTGATTTTACAACGTAAAAAGAACGAATCCGTTATCATAGGTGAAAACATTGAAGTTACGGTTCTGGAGATCGGCATGGACTGGATCAAACTGGCGTTCGATGCGCCCAAGGATATCTCAATCCTCCGCAAAGAACTTGTAGAGGCGGCGAAAGTGAACCAGGAAGCTGCCATTGCCGCTCCCGGTTCTCTGGATGCAGTGAAGAAAATGATCAAAAGGGAAGAGAAGTAACGGCTTAATTATTTCGGTATCTTCCCCCAAGTATTACAAAAGAGACTGCCGCAGTAAACCGGCTTACTGCGGCAGCCTCTTTTTCTGCCCGTTTTCGGCGATAATTGGGAAAAACTCTTAATTCAGCATAAGAATTTCCAGAAAAGATTGTAACCCGGAAAGGGGATGATTGGTTGACAATTGCAGGCGATTCGTATATTATATTAGTTGTGCTGTTCTTTATTGTCCTTGAAACGGGGAAATTTGTCTCTGAATGTCGGTGGGACGGCTGCGTATTTCGATTTGGAGGAAAAAGCAGTCATGTACAGAGGGGATGGCACATAGCTTAATAAAGAGTATCAGGTCAAAACCTTTAAGCAGGAAAACGGGGTATCAGATATGCTGTGATGCAGCAAAGGAAAAGAGGCGTACATGGAATTCAATCAGACTGCCCGGCTGAATCCGTACCTTAACAGCGCAAACGGACAGCAGGGCATACATACGGATTATGAAAATAACTTAATGTCATCCCGGTCAAAGGGCGCAAGCTTTCAGGACAGCGTGAAGAGCGCACTTGCCGTCACCGAGAGCATGGAGGGCATTTTTCAGGAGGCCGCACAGCTCTACGGCCTGGATGTGAACTTTTTAAAGGCCATCGGGAAAGCCGAATCCGGTTTCAATGCCCGGGCGGTATCCTCCGCCGGCGCTCAGGGCGTCATGCAGCTGATGCCGGCTACGGCCCGCTCTCTGGGGGTTGAGGACAGCTTTGATGCCCGCAGTAACATCATGGGCGGAGCAAAATATATCGCCGGTCTTCTGGAGCGCTACCAGGGTGATAAAGTCCTGGCTTTAAGCGCCTACAATGCCGGCAGCGGCAACGTGGATAAATACGGCGGAGTTCCTCCTTTTAAAGAGACACAGAACTATGTACAAAAGGTTCTCTCCTATGCAGGGGAGGATATGGATCTGAGCGGTGTTCTCACCACAGGGGCAGCAGGAAGCAGTGCTTATCAGTCGGCTCTTGAGACTCTTTACGGACTGTCGGCCGGGACAGACAGCATGGGACTTGCATTCAGCCGGGAGGATGCCCGGTATATGGTGGAAATGATGCGTCTCCGGATGGAAACCATGTTCAACACGCAGCTGCTCTCCGATGAGGAAGAGAGCGGTGCTGCAGGTTCTCTTATTTGAAGAATCTATATAAACGAAATTGTGAAATATTGGTGTTTTTTAAAAAAATAAGGACTTTTTGTTGAAAAAAGAAAAAAAAGTGTTAGAATATAATGTAAGGTAAATTTATAGTGGGAAGTATTGCGACTGGCAGAGATGCCAATACAGCAGAAGGGAAGATTAAGTATGAATCTTATATTTGGGAATTCCATTCCCATGACTTCAAAGTCTTTGGATTTTCTGTGGGCAAAGCAGCTTACCATCGCTCACAATCTGTCAAATGTTGACACGCCCGGTTACAAGTCAAAGTACGTAACATTTGAGGACGAATATCAGAACCGTCTGAAGCTTGCGAGGGCTTCGGGGAATGCTTCCCGGACACGCAGCATCATAGAGAATTCCTCCTATACGGTGAATGAAACGGAAAGCTCGGCCCGTCTGGATGACAATAACGTGAATGCCGATGCAGAGGAAGTGGAGATGGCAAGAGCCCAGCTTCAATACCAGTATGTGCTCAATGCCATGAACAGTGATATTTCCAGGCTGAGAGGCGTTATCAGAGGCCAGTAGGCAGAGGAGCAGAACCCATTGATTTCGAAAAAAGGATGAGAAATTTATTATGAGTGAAATGTTTATAACACCTATTAATTTTATGCAGGGGGCAGGCAGCGTAAACGGCGTGTCTGATAAACTGGGAACTTTCGGGACCTTCGGAATTTCCGAAAACGTGAAAGAGACAGAGGAAGAGAATACTTCGCTGTTCGGCAGCATTTTCGGGGAGATGATTAACAATGTGGCCGAACTGGAAGACAGTTATATGAAACAGCAGTATCTCCTTTCCACAGGGCAGCTTGATGATCCCCATTCGGTTCCCATTGCCGGGGCGGAACTGCAGTTAGCCACTGACCTGCTGGTGCAGATGCGTAATAAAGCGCTGGAGGCATATAATTCATTGATTTCCATATCCATGTAAGCATTTGAAGTTATAAAGTACATCTGCTTGTTTGCAAAGAAGCACGAACAGGAAGATGTACTTTGCGTGTTGTAAGAATATAATTCGACAGATTAACATAGAAGGGATAAGAAACGACCATGAATGTAAAAGAACGGGTGGAACAGTTAAAGGCGGTTGTTTCTAAACTGGAGAGCAGGACAAAAAAGATTATACTGGCCGGTATTGCAGGTTTAATCATTTTTTCCATTGTGATAGCCCTGCTTCTGAACAGAAACAGTGGTTACGAGGTTCTCTTTTCCGGACTGAATGAGGAAGAAGCCCAGGAGATTATGGGCAAGCTTCAGGAATCCGAGATCGATTACCAGTATTCAGAGAACGGAGTAATCCGTGTTCCGGAGAATATACTGGATCAGACGAGGGCCAGCCTGGCCTTTGAGGGATATCCCAAGAGCGGCTTCGGCTACCAGGTGTATACTGAAAATGCAGGGCTGATGACTACAGATACAGACAAAGACCGGTATGCATTGTACGATCTGCAGAACCGGATTGCAGCTACGATCCGGGTTATTGACGGGGTTCAGGATGCCAAAGTCACCATTGCTTTAGGGGAGCAGCGCAAATATGTGCTGACAGAGGATGCCCTCAATGAGACTACGGCCCATGTTATGATGACCATGGAGAACGGCGCTTCCCCCAGCATCGAACAGGCCAGGGCAGTCCAGCGGCTGGTTGCCTCCGGCGTTCCGGGGCTGGAAGCAGAGAATGTGGCGGTGATTGACAGCGCTACAGGAAAAGAGATTAATACCGCAGAGGATGAACAGAGCGGTATGAACAGCGAGGATGCGGACGAGATTGCAAGAATGGTGGAGGATCAGATCTGTGAGAAGGTACTCCATGTGCTGGCACCATTCTACGGAGAAGAAAATATCCGGGTTTCCGCTAAGGCTCAGATTAATATGCAGACCCTGCTCCGTGAGAGCATTACATATTCCACGCCGGATAAGATCAATCAGGATGACAAGTCGGGAATTATCTCCCATGAGGAGGGCACCATCGAGATTTCCGGCACCAAGGATGCTGTAGAAGGCGGCGTGGCGGGAGCCGAGACCAATGCGGATGTTCCGGTATATGATACGGGTGCCGAGGAGGACGATGTGGAGGGCTATGGGGCCCGAAGCTGGGACAGGGACTTCCTGGTGAATCAGATTAAGGAACAGGGACAGATAACTCCGGGAGCTCTTGAGGATCTGACCGTATCCGTGGCAGTCAACGGCGACAGCTATGGAAGCCTCACGGTAGGCGACCTTCGGTCTCTGGTGGGCAATGCCGCGGGAATCGCGGAGATTGACTGGAACAGCAAGATTTCCGTTGTCAGCGGACCGTTCTATCAGGATACCTTCCAGCCGGAAGAGCCGGAGGAAGAGGGCGGTGTCTTCAGCAGAATGGTTTCCAGTCCGCTCTTCTATATCCTGCTTGTGATTGTACTGGTATTGCTTGTAGTGGCAGGCGTGCTTCTGTTCCTGAATGCGAAGCGTAAGAAGAAAAAAGCTGCGGAAGAGGCAGCAGCTGCAGCAGCTGCTGCAGAAGGTGATGCGGCAGCCATTCTGGAGCAGATGCCAAGCTTTGACTTTAATAAAGAGATTCTCGAATTCCAGAATGACAGAGGTATGGAATTGAAGCAGCATATCCGTGACTTTACGGAGGAGAATCCGGAGATATCCGCCCAGTTACTGAAAACCTGGCTGAATGGTGGGGGAGGCGAGTAACCATGAGCAGCGAAATGATAGAAGAGATCACCCCGGAACAGAAAGCGGCGGCGGTTATTGTTTCCATGGGAGCAGACAAAGCATCCTTGATTTATAAGCATTTAAGCGAGGATGATATTGAGAAGCTGACCCTTGAGGTGGCGAAGCTTAAGCATCTGGAGGCGGATCAGACAGCCGATATCCTGGATGAATTTTATAAGTCCTGTATGACCCAGAAGGTGGTGACGGACGGCGGTATGGAGTACGCCCGTACCGTACTGGAGAAGGCGTTTGGCGAGTCCACGGCCCAGCAGCTGCTGGAGCGCGTGACGAAGTATCTGAAGGTCCGGCCTTTTGAGTTCATCAGGAAGTCCGATCCAAAGAATCTGTATACCTTCCTGGCCCATGAACGGCCCCAGACCATCGCCCTTGTACTGTCCTATGCGGATGCGGATCAGGCGGCCGGCGTTATCAGCAATCTTCCGAAGGATGTGTCTATACAGGTAGTGGAGTGTATTGCCAGACTGGAGAGCGTCTCACCGGAGGCCATCAAGATTGTGGAAAGCCAGCTCAGAAGACGTTTCGAGAACATTATGACTACCGACTATACGGCCATTGGAGGTATCGATTACATTGCGGATGTTATGAATAACATGGACCGCAGCAACGAGAAGTTTATTTTCGACGAACTGTCGAAGCGTGATGAAGAGCTTACCGAGACCATCCGCAAGAAGATGTTCGTATTTGAGGATATCTTAAGTCTTGACAACCGTTCCATTCAGAGATTTATCCGGGACTGCGATGTCAAGGATCTGGTGTATGCCCTCAAGGGCAGCGACGAGAATGTCCGGCAGGTTATCTTTGCCAACATGTCCGGGCGTATGGCGGAGAGTATCCAGTCCGACCTGGAGATTACGGTCAATGTGCTCCGGAAGGATGTGGAGGAAGCCCAGCAGAGAATCGTCGGCGTTATCCGGCGACTGGAGGCTGCCGGAGAGCTGATTATCGTTAAGGGCGGAAAGGATGAGATCATTGTCTAGGGTTGTCAAAGGCAGAAAAGCCATAGATGTGACAGAAATGTATCAGTTCTTCTCGGACTTCGCACTGGAGGAAGAGAAGGCAGAGGAAGTACCCGAGACAGAAGAGGAAGCAGCCGTCCGGGAAGAGGAAAATGCGGCCCGGAAAGCTGCCCGGGAAGAGGAGGAACGCATCCGGGCAGAGCAGGAAGCGGCAGAGAAGGAGCGCGCCAGCGAGATACTGACAGAGGCCCGAAGGGAAGCGGATCAACTTCTGGAGAATGCCAGGAAACAGGCAGAGATTCTTCGGGAGGAAGCTTATGAAGAAGGCCACCGGGAGGGTGTGAAGGCCGGCGTGGAGGAGGCAAGGCAGAAATGTCAGGCGCTCTATGAAGAAGAGGTCGAGAGTTTCCGGAAGGAGGCGTCAGAATTTATAGACACCATCCGCCGGGAAAAGAGCATGATCATGGAAAAGTATCTGGATGATCTCAAGAAGACTGTCCTTACCATTGCGGAAAAAGTAATTCATATCAGCCTCAGATCCAGTGAAAACGTGATTCACCGCATGATTATCGCGGCTGCTGACAAGCTGAAAAAGACAGAGTGGGCGAAAATCTACATAACCAAATGCGGCACGGAGATTTCCATGAATACGGATGTGGAATTTCTGAATGCCCTGTCCCATCTGTCAGACAATGTAAAGATTGTAGCTATGGACAGTGACGAGGAGGGCATCTGCATTATTGAACTGCCCGATGAAATCATAGATGCCAGTGTCAGCACACAGCTTGAAAATATCAAAGATATCCTGAATAACGCCCGGGTTTAAAGCCCCTGGGGACAGATGTACTTTAACCGTTCGGGAATAAGGAGAGGAAGAGCGCATGTTCACGGAACTGCCCAATCTGATCGCCAATGCGGAAACAGTCAGCTACATAGGTAAAATCGAGAATATCGTGGGAATGGCTATGGAGGCATCCGGAAACAGAGCCAGTATCGGGGACATTGCCATGATCTATAATGAAGACAAAAAGAGACAGATTCCCGTTGAGGTAGTGGGTTTTAAGAACGGCAGAAGCCAGCTCATGGCTTATGAAAATATGAGCGGTATCTCCGCAGGCAGCTTTGTGCGGAATACCAGAAAGCGCCTCAAGATACCGGTTGGGGAATTTCTGCGGGGCCGTATCATAGATGCCCTGGGGAATCCCATGGATGATCTGGGCCCTTTTGAATCCCAGCAGCATTATTATGTGGAGAATCCCTATATCAACCCTTTGACGCGTCCGCCCATTACGGACACCCTGGAGTTCGGTATCAAAGCCATTGACGGGCTGAATACCGTGGGGAAGGGACAGAGAATCGGGATTTTTGCCGGCAGCGGAGTGGGAAAGAGTACCCTGCTTGGCATGATTGCAAGAAATGTAAAGGCAGATATCAATGTAATTGCACTGGTGGGAGAGCGGGGACGTGAGGTTCGGGAGTTTATTGAAAAGGATCTGGGTCCGGAAGGCCTTAAGAGATCGGTTCTCGTAGTGGCCACATCGGATCAGCCGGCCATGCTGCGTATGAAATGTCCCCTTGTGGCAACCACCATTGCAGAGTATTTCAAAGATCAAGGGAAGGATGTCCTGCTGATGATGGATTCTCTCACCAGATTTGCCATGGCACAGAGAGAGATTGGGCTTGCTACCGGAGAGCCGCCGGTGGCAAGAGGCTATACCCCGTCTATCTACGCGGAATTTCCGAAGCTTCTGGAGCGCAGCGGAAAGTTTGAGAAGGGTTCCATTACGGGAATCTACACGGTGCTGGTTGAGGGTGATGATACCAATGAGCCCATTGCCGATACGGTCCGGGGTATTCTGGACGGACATATCGTGCTGTCCCGAAAGCTTGCCAATGAGAATCATTTTCCGGCCATTGACATAGGAGCCAGTATTTCCCGTCTGATGGTAAATATTGTTCCGGAAGAGCATCAGAAGCTGGCAGCCAGAATGCGGGATCTCTTAAGTGTCTACAACAAGAATGAGGATCTGATTTCCATAGGTGCTTACAAGGCAGGAACCAATCCGCGTCTTGACACGGCGGTAGGGAAGATTGACGCTGTGAATGAATATCTCATGCAGCGGATTGCGGATAATTTTTCCATAGAAGAGGATCTGGCGGCCATGAGGAAGATTCTGGCGTGAATTTCGCATATTTTCACGGGCGGCATAGAGTAAACGTAAGAGAGCTGGATGTAAATTATGAAGAAATTTTATTTTGCACTGGATACGGTACTGAATTACAAAGAGCAGGTTCTTGAGAATCTCCAGGCGGAGCATGCACGGATTATTGCGGAACGTGTGGAGTGTGAACGGGGAATTGAAGCTCTGGAGCAGGAACAGCAGGAATGTATGGAAGAACTGGAACAGAAAAAAGCTGAGGGCATAAATATCACCGATATGCAGACTTACGACCGTTTTCTTACCAGTCTCCGGAAAAAGATTGAGCGCGAGCGCGAACGCCTGGCAGAAATTCTTCTGAGGGAGGAGCGCAAACGGGAGCAGGTGGTAGAGGCCAGAAAAGAGACGGCTTCCATTACCAAGCTGAAGGAAAAGAAACGTGCACAGTATGACAAAGAGGTGCAAAAAGCCGACGAACAGTTTATCGACGAATTCGTATCGAATAAGAGGGCAGTGGCGAGGGCATAGCCCATTCGCTGCAGAAGCTGTATAAAGGCGCGTAATACTGCGAACCACCCTTTTGGGAGGGCAGTTTACGATAGATATATTATATCAGGGCAGCCCCGAAGGGTGTACCTGCATGCCATGGAAACATGGGTAAATTTAAAGAAAGGAGGGGAAGAACATGGGAAATGCAGCCATTAAAGGCGCGGATATGGCAGTTGCCATGACCGGAAAAGCAGCGGCAGGCGTAAAGAGCCAGGCAGCCCGGCAGGCAGAGCAGACAGATGACGGTTTCCAGAAACTTCTGGACAGCAAGTCCAAAGAGGGCACCGGAACCAGGGAGACAGACAGCGGCAGGAAGGATGACGGTAAGGAAGTCACCGAAGAGGAAGCACCGAAGAAGCCGGACAACGAGGAGCAGACGGAAGAGACTACGGTTCCCGCAGACGGTACGGCTTTGGAACAGGTGCAGGCGGCACTGCTGTTTGGAATCCAGCCGGAAGCAGAGATACAGGAAGCTGTTCCGGAGGAGACGGCGGAGCCGGTTCTGGAGACAGGGGCAGCACCGGTGGAGGAATTAACGGGATTAACGGAATTAACTCCGGCGGCAGAGTTTACCCCGCAGCAGCCGGTACAGATGACAAAAGAGCAGCCGGCAATTCCGGAAAAAGAGCTTGCGGCCGACGTAAAGCCGGAACAGGCAGTACTGCCGAAGGAGGAAACTTCCGAAAAGCCTGAAGCGGGAATCGCCATGGAAAAGCCAAAGGAAGCCCCTAAGGCAGAAGCGAAGGAGGAGCCTGAGACAGAAGTCAGACCGGAGCAGCCGCTGGAGAGTACTCATGCGGAGATGCAGACCACGGAGCGGACAATGTCTCCAAAGGAAATCCCCACAGAGCATGTGCGCGTGGCACAGCCGGAGGAGATTCCGGAGAAGGTTATGAACCAGCTTCTGGTGAAGAGCACGGCAGGCATCAAGGAATTTGAGATTCAGCTTGAGCCCTACGACCTTGGGAAGATCATTATCAAGGCAGCCTTCGGGAAGGAGCACACCAGTATATCCATTCTGTGTACCGAGCAGAAGACCATGGAGCTGATGGCAAAGAATGCCAGAGAGCTTGGAGCCATTATGGAGGAGAATCTGGGGACGCCCACGACCATTGTGGTAGAGGATAAGGAAGCCGGTTATCTGGAGCAGCAGAAGCAGAACCAGGAAGGCAGCGGCGGCAGCCAGGATCAGGAGGGCAAGTCCGGAAAACAGGATGAAAAGGATCAGGAAAAAGAGGGAATGGATTTCCTTCAGCAGCTTCGGCTGGGATTAATTTAAAAAGGCATATGCAGATGAAGGGAGTGAAAGAGAATGGCAGAGACAACAGGAGTAGACGGCACAACAAGAGTCAATCTTGCGGATACTTATGTGAGAAAGGACGCACAGCCTAATAACAGCGCCTTATCCATGGATGACTTCTGGAAGCTTTTGGCGGCGCAGCTTCGTTACCAGGATTCCAGCAATCCCATGAGCAACAGCGAGATGATGGGCCAGCTTGTACAGATGGGTACTATGAGCGCTATGGACAATATGTCCACGACCATTACAGACGCTATGAACAGTCTGTCCCAGATTTCATTGTCCTCCTATGCTACCGGACTTTTGGGAAAAGAGATTACGGTGGCGGATGTAGATAAGGACGGAAAGCTGGTGGGCGAGACTACGGGCAAGGTAGAAGGTATCGCTCTTACAGGTACGAATCCATACATTTTTGTGAATGGAAAGCAGTACTCCTTAAGTCATATTGTATCGATGGGTACGGTTCCCAAGAAAGAAGAGGAAGACGGGGACAAGGATGATACTGTGACAGAGGATACAGACAAGGAAGAGGGCAGCGGAGACAACAATACTGAGGCTGTCTAGGCGAAGCTCATAAGCTTAAGCTATGAGGGGGAAAGGCGGTGGAAAACATGCTGCAGAAATTAAATCAGACCGTCAGCGTCCAGCAGCTTCGGCTGGAGCATGAACAGCATTCTTCCATTGGCAGGGAGCAGGGAGCCGGATTCGGGGCATTACTCCAGAATGCAATGGAGGACAGCCAGAATATACGGTTTTCCAAGCACGCGGCGGCCCGTGTGGAGCAGAGAGGCATTGAGGTGACAGACAGTCTCCTTAAGGATCTGAACCAGGCAGTGGGCAAGGCCAGGGAAAAGGGTGCAAAGGATGTGGTAGTCATTGGCCAGCAGGGCGCATTCATTGTGAATATACCGAACAATGTAGTGGTCACAACCATGACGAGCCAGGAAATGAAGCAGAATATTTTTACCAATATTGACAGCGCTGTTCTATTGTAAGCCGGACCATTTATGGAGGTTTGTTCCACAGGCAGAAGCCCTGGCGGAGAGAACAGCGGAAGAATAGCAAGTAAGGAAGGAACGATATCAAATGGTTAAATCAATGTTTGCAGGTGTGTCTGGTCTGAAAGCACATCAGCGTAAAATGGATGTAATCGGCAATAACATTGCAAATGTAAATACCTGGGGTTATAAGGCATACAGCTTCAATTTCCAGGACTCTATCTATAGTACTTCGGTACGAAGCTCCGGCGGCGAAACTACCGCGGGCGCATACGGCGGACGGAACCCCTCCCAGGTTGGTTACGGTTCCGCTATGTCGTCCATCAGCTTCCAGTATACGACGGGAGCTCCGTCACCTACAGATAACGATCTGGACTGTATGATCGACGGAACAGGACTCTTCCTGGTAGGCGGAATGGTGAATG
This sequence comes from Lachnoclostridium sp., assembly GCA_021770065.1. Taxonomy (GTDB): domain Bacteria; phylum Bacillota; class Clostridia; order Lachnospirales; family Lachnospiraceae; genus Laedolimicola. The sequence goes on from JAETRR010000034.1 coordinate 28,712, forward strand.
GACAGCTTACGGCGGACAGTATTAAGAATTCCGGTCTGTATTTAAGCCGTGTGGGTATCTTCTCTGTGGATAACAATGGTTATCTGGTGGATGATCAGAAGAACTATGTATATGGATATGCCTTGAAGGACGGTACAGGTGTTCCGGAGGTTACAGCACTTCCATATACGACTTCGGGAACGGCTAATATTGATGTTACACAAACAGCAGATGGGAAGTATGAGGTTAAAATTTTAGGTTATACAGTAAAAACAACTGCGAAAGATTTGAACGGTCAGGTTCAGGCATGGCTTAATAAAGTTACAAAAAACCAGGAAAAGAATGCAGATGGTACACCTAAAACTGATACAGGAGGGCCATTATCAAATTGCACAATTGCCAATAATGGTGTAAGCGAAGCTAATGGTGTTAAGACTGTAAAATTAACTATTACAACAAAGGAAATGGGTGCAGCAGCCAAAATCACGCCGCTGACAGATTATAATAAGGATGCTGATACAGGTGTTGGTGGTGGTTTGGTTACTGCGGATATGGATGCTTGGGAAAAAACAGAAGGTCGAGATTTTGTAGCCGGAATTCCAGCAGAATTCAACGAGGATTTGTCCCCAATCCAGATCCCTTACGATCCCTACACAGGCGCTCAGTACAACCTCCAAAGCTACAGCATCAGCGACAACGGAGTCATCACCGGTATCGACACCCAGAACCGTCCCATCACCTTAGGACAGTTAGCCATCGTAGCCGTAGAGAACCCCAACGGTATGGAAAAGACCAATGGCTACTACTTCCAGCTGGGCGACAACGCCGGCGGTGTAGAGGTTGTAAAACCAGGCTCCGGAGCCGCAGGCTTTATCCGCAGCAAGTACTTAGAGATGCCCAACGTAGACCTGGCTAACGAGTTTTCCAATATGATTACCACCCAGAGAGGATTCCAGGCCAACTCCAAGATCATCACCGTTACCGACGAGATGCTCCAGGAGCTTGTAAACATGAAGCGTTAATTTTAAAATTGTAATTTTAATAATCAAACTTATTTTGATTTTCAGTTAAATCGTTAATCAAAGATTTAGAAACCTGTTCTGCCCCGGAACCTCCGGGCTTTGGGGCAGAACAAAACAACCATTACACGTACCCCGTTCGGTGAACGGGCAGTTATCGGACAATTACCGTTTGCAGAATGTACAGTAACGGCAATTGCGGCAGAGAGAGGGAGAAAATCCATGGTTATCTTGACAAAGCTGAATAATCAGCGTATTGTAATCAACGAGGATCAGGTAGAATGCATTGATTTGATTCCGGAATCCAAAGTCATTATGATGAACGGCCGCTTCCATGTGGTAAAGGAAACGCCGGAGGAGATTATCCAAAAGACCATCGAATACAAGGGAGCCATCAGCGGCATCCGTACAAATAAAGTAAGTATAGAAGCGTAAGAGGAGAGATAGAAAATGGATTTGTCAACAATTATCGGTATTGTATTGGGCTTTGGCTTGATTGTATGGGGAATTGGGCTAGATAAGCTGGGCAACTTCTGGGATCCGCCCAGCCTGGCGCTGACCCTGGGCGGCACCGTTGCCGCAGTTGTTGCCAGTTTTCCTTTCGGACAGCTTAAGAGAATGGGAAGCCATTTCAAGATCCTGCTTCAGGGCAACCGTTATAATTATGGAGCGCTTATCGATCAGATGGTAGAGATGGCACAGCTCGCCAGACAGAACGGACTCCTTTCCTTGGAGGAAAAGGCGAATGAGATTGACGATCCCTTCTTTAAGGAAGGTCTGATGCTTGTAGTGGATGCCACAGAAGAGGAAGAACTCCGTGCACGTCTCCAGAATGAGCTTGACAATATGGCGGAACGCCACGATGCAGGCGTTGCCATCTATGAGAAGGCTTCCGGCTATGCACCGGCTTTCGGTATGATCGGTACCCTGGTAGGTCTGGTAAACATGCTGAAGAACATGAACGTGGAAGAGGGAGGCGCAAGTTCCCTGGGTGCGGATATGTCCGTGGCTTTGGTTACCACCTTCTACGGCTGTATTGTTGCAAACTTGATTATGTCTCCCATAGCCAAGAAGCTGCGTATCCGCAACGATGAGGAGATGCAGTACCGCATGATTATGATGGAGGGTATTATCTCCATCCAGGCGGGCGACAATCCAAAGCTCCTCCGGGAGAAGCTTCTCTCCAATCTGGATCAGAAGAGCCAGGCCAAACTCCGTGACGGCGGTGACGGAGGCGGCGGTGACGACGGCGGCGGAAAGAAGAAGAAAGAGAAGAAGTCGAAAAAGTAAGGATTCAGCAAGGCTTCTGCCCTTAAGGGCACAGGCCGGAAATAAGGTGAGGATATGGCAAGAAAACAAAAGGCTCCGGAGGAAGGCGCAAGCTGGATGGACACCTACGGCGACATGGTGACGCTGCTGTTGTGTTTCTTCGTACTTCTCTATTCCATTTCCACCGTAGATGCCATGAAGTGGGAGCTGGTGGTAAAGAGCTTCAACCCCAAGGCGGAGGAGGTCTCCCAGATTGTTATGGAGACGGAACAGAATGACCAGGGTATGGAGGTTCCCGGCGGAACAGATGTGCCTCTTGAGGAGATTGAAGACTTTGAAGATCTCTATTACCTGCTCCAGGAGGCCATTGCAGAGAACAATCTGGAAGGTGAAGTGGAACTGGAAAAGGGTGAGGGCTATACATTTATCAATTTTCGTGATAATATTTTCTTTGACGGGGACAGTGCTGTCTTGAAGGATGAGGGAAAGCATATTCTCGATGCTTTTATCAATGCCCTTAACAGCGTGAGCAGTACTATCGGAGAAATCCAGGTATTGGGGCACACTTCCCAGGCCGATCCGGAACGGCCCAATAACCCTGTGAACGACAGAGTGCTTTCCAGTGAGCGTGCGGCCCGGGTAGCGGCATATATTCATCAGAACAGTCTGGTGTCCCCGGAGAAAATCATAGCCATCGGTTATGGGCAGCACCGCCCCATCGCAGGTTTTGATACGGCGGAGGAGAGGGCAAAGAACCGCCGTGTGGAAATTTTAATTACAAAAGACGATGCGGTAGTGCAAAGTCTTGAAGAGTATTATGATGAGGTCTATAATACCACGGACACAGAATAAGCAAAGGTGGGAAAAAGATGGCAGAGGTATTATCGCAAAGCCAGATTGACGCACTGCTCAGCTCCATGCAGAGCGGAGGCGGTGCGGAAGAGAAAAAGGAAGAAAAGCCCGAAATAAAATACAAAAAATATGATTTCTACAGTCCTAAGAAGTATACCAAAGACAGGCTTAAGATGCTTCGGACCATCTATGACAACTATGCCAGAATTGCCTCTTCTCAGATTAACGGTCTTTTCAAGGTAGCCAGTGAAGTGGAGGTTATCGGTGTGGAAGAACAGAGGTATTATGAATTCGGCAACGCCTTAAGCGACACGGATGTGCTGACCATTGCCAGGGTGAAGCTTCAGGGCGAGGTGCAGAAGGTTCCCATGCTTTTACATATTACGCCGACGATTATGATCTCTATGATCGACCGGATGATAGGCGGAATGGGGACAGACAGTGTACCTATGTCCTACGTCTACACGGATATTGAATATGCCCTGTATCAGCGTATAATCCGTTATTTTCTGAACATCAATCATGATGTATGGAACAGTAATGTCGGACTGGAAGTTGACTTTGAGCGTCTGGAGGAAAACCCCAGCATGTACCAGGGGGTCAGCGTGGATGAGGCTGTAGTGATTATTATGCTTGAGATCAAAATGCAGGGCTTAAGCGGTGTTTTGAATATCTGTATTCCCGGAACCCTCATGTCGGATATCTTTGAGGTCATTGACAGGACCAAGCATCTGGCAGATGTGGATGATACCGGCGTCCGGCAGAGTGACAGGGAAGATATTCTGGACAGTATCCAGAATTCCGAGCTGGATGTAATGGCACAGCTTGGTGTTGCAAGATTGAGCCTGGATGATGTATACAACTTCCAGGTGGGCGATGTCATTAATCTGAATAAGCCCAAGGATTCCGATGTTACACTCCATATAGCAGGCCAGCCGTGGTTTGTGGGCCAGTTGGGTGTTCATAATAAAAATATGGCGGTAAAAATCCAAGATCGCGTGGCAGAGGATTAGAAAATAAGCCCCCACAGCAAAGATTATGAAAAAGAAAGAGGTATGAGAAATGGCAAAGATTATGTTAGTTGATGACGCGGCATTTATGCGGATGATGGTGAAGGACGCGCTCACCAAGGCAGGCTATACGGATTTGATCGAGGCTCAGGACGGAGCGGAGGCAGTGGAGAAGTTCAATGCGGAAAATCCGGATCTTGTATTTATGGATATCACTATGCCCAACAAGGACGGCCTGGAGGCATTGAAAGAGATCAAGGCGGCTCACCCCAATGCAAACATCGTAATGTGTTCTGCCATGGGACAGGAGGCCATGGTTATTGAGGCCATCAAGTCGGGAGCCAAGGATTTTATCGTAAAGCCCTTTAAGCCGGATCGTATTCTGGCAACTGCTGAAAAAATTCTTTCCTAGGAGGACGCCATGTCTTTTTTGAGTGCATTCAACATCTGTGCCTCCGGTCTTACGGCACAGCGGAAGCGGCTTGACGTGGCTTCCGAGAACATTGCAAATATTGAGACCACAAGGACAGAGTCCGGAGAGCCTTATCGCAGAAAGATGGTAGTTCTGCAGGAGATAGGGGACGATTCTTCATTCCGCTCCCATCTGGCCCAAGCATCCCGTCTGCAGAACGGGAACCGGGGCGGTGTACGGGTGGCTGAGATTGTGGAGGATCAGAGAGATCTGATCCCTGTTTACAATCCGGAACATCCGGATGCGGACGAGGACGGTTATGTTCAGATGCCCAATGTGGACTGGGTAAAGGAAACCATTGACGGCATGTCAGCGACCCGATCCTACGAGGCGAATATTACGGCCTTCAATGCAATCAAGCTGATGGCCCAGAAGGCACTGGAGATTGGAAAATAATATGTGAAGGCTAATATTCACAAAAGGAGCGAAGGGATAGTATGAGTTCGGAGATTTTAAGCGCATTGGAGATCGATGCGATAGGTGAAATACTAAATATCAGCTTAGGATCATCCGCTACCGCAATCTCAAATCTTCTGGGCACCCGGGTAGATATCACAACGCCTGTGGTAAACGTAGTTACCAAGGAAGAGTTTGAGATGGGCCGGATCGAGCCTGCGGTGGGTGTGGAAATCACCTACGTAGCCGGTTTGGAGGGAAGCAATGTGATGCTTCTCAAGCGCCACGATGTTAAGGTTATCGTGGAAATGATGATGGGTTTTGAAGTGTCGGATGAAGATTTTGTCCTGGATGAGATCAACATCAGTGCGGTCTGTGAGGTTATGAACCAGATGATGGGAGCCTCCGCCACGGCGCTTTCGGAATTTTTCGGGAAGATGGTGAATATCTCCACTCCCGTTTCCTTTGAGCTGAAGGATGAACAGGAATTTGTTGACAAATATTTTACGGATGACAGCCCATGGGTTGTGGTATCCTTTATATTGAAGATTGCGGATAAGCTGGAGAGTGAGTTTTTCAACGTGATGCCCATGCATCTGGCAAAGAGCCTGGTAAAAGGCTTTCTGCCAGAGGATTACGATGCGGAGCCGGAACCTGCTCCTGCTCCGGAGCCTGCACCTGCGCCTGCAGCAGCATCTTCCGGGGGCGTACTGTCCCAGGAGGAGATAGAGCGTCTCTTAAGCGGCGGCGCTTCCGAAGAGCCGGCACCTGCGCCGGCACCCGCGCCTGCGTCTGCGGCATCTTCCGGGGGTGTATTGTCCCAGGAGGAGATAGAGCGTCTCTTAAGCGGCGGCGCTTCCGAAGAGCCGGCACCTGCACCTGCGCCGGAACCCGTGCAGCCGGCACCTGCACCGGCAGCGCCCGCACAGGCGGCATCGGCAGTACAGTCAGCACCTGTTGTTCAGACAGTGGCGGCAAGTCCTGAGATGGCTCAGATGATGCAGATGCAGATGCAGATGATGCAGCAGATGATGCAGCAGATGATGGCCATGCAGCAGCCGCAGAAGAAGGAGGCTCCTGCGTCCAAGACCATCAATGTACAGCCTACCGTACAGAAGAACCTGCACCAGGAAACGGTTCTGGATGATGAGCAGGAAGAGAACATGGAGCTGATCATGGGTGTGCCCCTTGATATCTCTGTGGAGATTGGAAGAACTCAGAAGAGAGTAAAGGACATTCTGGAATTTACCAAGGGTTCACTTATCGTACTTGATAAACTTGCCGGAGAACAGGTAGATCTGTTTGTAAACGGCCGCTGTATTGCCAAGGGCGATGTGGTGGTAGTGGAGGATAACTTTGGTATCCGTATTACGGAGATCTTAAAGCCCAATATCTTAAGTCTCGAGTAAGGAAGGACAGAATATTTATGCCTGGATTTATTACCGGATTTGTAACCTTTCTGATGGCGGCGGTGATTATTTATCTCAGCTATCTCTGCAGCAAGTATATGGGAAAGGGGCTGGTGAAAAGCAGCAGTTCCCGGTATATGCGTATGCTTGATCAGATGATTGTGGGTCAGAACCGCACTCTGGCAGTTGTCCAGGCGGGCGATCGGTATCTGCTTCTGGGTGTCGGCCCGGAGCGGATCGAGATGCTGCTGGAGCTTTCAGAAGAGGAGCTTATTCCCATCGGAGGGGAGAGCGGTGAACAGATGGTAGATTTCGGCCGGCTTCTGTCCCGGCTTGGGCGGAAGAAGGACGGAGAGTAATGAGGTAAGCTATGGAAAACGAGACAATTGCCAATGATGCTCTTGTGAATATCAACGGGGAACAGGTGCCCACACTGGAACTTCTGCTGATGCTCACACTGATTTCCCTGCTGCCGTCGCTGCTGATCATGTGTACGTCCTTTCTTCGGACAATTATCATGCTGACTTTTTTAAGGAATGCAATGGGAATTCAACAGAGCCCCCCGAACATGGTACTTGTGGGAATTGCGTTGTTTTTGACTTTGTATATTATGACTCCCGTGATCAATGAGATTAATGAGACGGCTTATCAGCCCTATGTCAGGGAGGAAATCACACAGCGTGAAGCGTGGACACTGGCTCAGGTTCCCTTAAAAGAATTTATGCTCCGCAATACGGAGGAGGATACATTGAATCTTTTTATGGATATGGGCAATGCCGAGGCGGTGGAGCAGGCAGTGGATCTGCCTTTGACCATTGTGATTCCTTCTTTTATGACAACTGAGTTAAAACGGGCTTTTACGGCAGGTTTTCTGTTGTATATTCCGTTTCTTCTGATAGATATTATTGTTTCAAGCACCCTCATGTCCATGGGTATGATGATGCTTCCGCCGGCTATGATTTCCCTGCCCTTTAAGCTGCTGCTGTTTGTGACAGTGGACGGCTGGCAGCTGTTGTTTTCCAGCATTGTAAACGGCTTTAAGTAAGGAGGCATAGAAAGGCATACTATGATAACAAACAGTGGAATGTCTGATTTGATGTATGAGTTTTTTATTATGGTAGTCCAGCTTGCCGGCCCGCCGCTGCTTCTCAGTATGCTTATCGGAATTCTGATTGCCATTATCCAGGCAGCTACACAGATTCATGAGCAGACCTTGACGTTTGTCCCGAAGCTTCTGGTGATTGGACTGGTGCTGGTATTTACGGGAAGCAGTATGCTTGCCACACTGCAGGATTTTACCATCAGGCTGTTCCGGCTGATACAGACAGGATAAGCCTATGGATATTGTACTGTTTTCTATGATTGCCATGAGAATGTCGGGGCTTATCTTTATGAATCCCGTCTTCGGCAGAAGAAATATACCAAACAATGCGAAGGCAGGCATGGTTCTGGTCTTTACCTTTCTGGTCTATTCCACTATGGAAGAGCCGGAGCTTTCCTATGAGTTTGCTTCCTCCTTCCTCTATGGTTTTTTTCTCTTAAAGGAGTTTCTGGTGGGATATGTGCTGGGGTATGTGATGGAACTGTTTTTTTTCGTCATTACCCATGCGGGAAGTATTATTGATTTTCATATGGGATTGTCCATGTCCATGGTTTATGACCCTCAGACGAATGCTCAGATTGCCATGACCGGTAATGTGTACCAGATTTTTTATACCCTGCTTTTTTTTGCGGTGGACGGCCATCTGGTGCTGATACGGATGTTTCTCCGATCCGGTGAGCTGGTTCCTTACGGTGAGGCTGCTTTTACCCAGGGGCTGGCACTGGCGGTTCTGGATCTTTTCCGGAGCTGTGTGGTGCTGGCGGTCCGCTTTGCCTTTCCAATCATTGCCATTGAATTTCTGGTGGAGGTGGCAGTAGGTATTATGATGAAGGTTGCTCCGCAGGTAAATGTGTTTGTAATCAATATTCAGATTAAGATTGCGGTGGGCTTTGTTGTACTGCTGTTTTTGGTTTCGCCCATGAAATCCTGGCTGGAGGATCTGATACATCAGATGCTTATGAATATGCAGGAGATTCTGACAGTGCTTTGATAAGAGGGAGATACTTCTGCGGCAGGCTGAAAAAACGGATTTCCGTAACAAAAAAGGAAGTGATGATCCGTGGCAGGTGAAAAGACAGAAAAAGCCACACCGAAAAAGCGACGGGACCAGCGGAAGGAAGGTAATGTATTCCAGAGTAAGGATGTCGTTACCGTAATATCCCTCCTTGGAAGTTTCTGCTGCCTGCAGCTTTTATTTCCTATGACTTACCGCACCCTCCGGGACTGCCTGGTGCAGTTTATCGGCTATGCGGGCGTTATCAGCGAGCTGGGCCAGGGAGATGTGCCGAAGCTTGGCTTTGAGGCGGGAATGGTGGTGCTGAAGGGCGCTTTGCCCATTCTTCTGATTGCCTGTGCCCTGGCAATTCTTTCTTCGGGCATTCAGACACGGTTTCTTTTTACGACCAAAGCCTTTAAGCCGAAGTTCAGTAATATGAACCCCTTAAACGGCATTAAGAATATGTTTTCCATGAAAAGCCTGGTAGAGCTCTTAAAGGGAATTGTAAAGATTATCCTCTTAGGCGTGATTCTCTTTAATCTGCTGAAGGGGGAGCTGTTCCGGCTTATCAATACCATGTATATGGATGTGAGCCTTTCCACCGTCTATGTACTGAAGAAAATTATTACCATGGTGCTCCAGGTCTGTATGTATTTTGCGGCAGTTGCGGCGCTTGACTATTTTTACCAGTGGTGGTCCTATGAAAAAAAGCTTAAAATGTCTAAGGACGAGGTAAAAGAGGAGTATAAGCAGCTGGAAGGAAATCCCGAGATTAAGGGAAAGATTCGGGATATGCAGCGTCAGAGGGCAAGATCCCGTATGATGCAGGCAGTTCCCCAGGCAGATGTGATTATCCGAAACCCGACCCACTATGCGGTGGCCTTAAAGTATGATCCCAATAAGGATAATGCCCCGCACCTCATTGCCAAGGGACAGGATGAACTGGCCCTGCGTATTGTGAGGGTAGGGGAAGAGCATGATGTGGCTGTTATTGAGAATAAGCCTTTGGCAAGGGGAATCTATGCGAGTACTCCGCTGGATGCCGAGATACCGGGAGAATACTACGGGGTAGTTGCGGAGATTCTGGTCCAGGTATATAAACTGAAGAACAAGAAACTGGTGTAGGATAGGATATGAAAAAATTTCTCTATAGTGCGGTTTCGCTGGCGGTTGTAGCCATCGTACTGCTTTTGATTGTTCCGTTAAGTCCGTTTTTGATGGACGTAATGATAATATTGAATATATCCCTGGCCATCATTATTCTGCTGATCAGCATGAATATCAAGGAGGCACTGGAATTTTCCATTTTTCCGTCCCTTCTGCTGGTTACGACACTGTTTCGTCTGGCCCTCAATGTTTCTTCCACAAGAAATATTTTAAGCAACCAGGGACAGTCCGGACAGGTGATTCAGTCTTTTGGTAATTTTGTACTTCAGGGAAATGTGGTAATCGGATTTGTTATCTACATAATTATTGTTCTGGTACAGCTTATCGTTATCACCAAGGGCGCCGAGCGTGTGGCTGAGGTTGCTGCCAGATTTACTCTGGACGCTATGCCCGGTAAGCAGATGGCCATAGACGCGGATCTGAGCTCCGGACTTATCACGGAGCAGGAAGCGAAGATGCGCCGGAACAAGATTCAGAAGGAAGCCGACTTTTACGGCGCCATGGACGGTGCCACGAAGATTGTAAAGGGCGATTCCATTATGTCCTTGATTATGACTCTGGTCAACTTTATCGGAGGCGTTCTTATCGGCCTTGTCCAGGGAGGCATGAGCTTTTCCGAGGTGCTGTCCATCTATTCCATCGCTACGGTGGGCGACGGTCTGGTATCCCAGATTCCGGCTCTTCTGATCTCCACGGCGACGGGTATGATTGTAACGCGTTCCGTGTCCGAGGGAAGCCTGAACGACGACGTCTCCAGGCAGTTTATGGCTCAGCCTTTCTCCATTATGGCGGGCGGCATTGCCATGCTTGTACTGGCCCTTGTGCCCGGAATGCCGAAGTTTCAGATGCTTGTTATCGGCGGCGGCCTTTTGGCCGGCGGCTGGCAGCTCAGCCGGAGGATGGAAGAGCTCGGAACCATGGCAGCCCAGGCGGAGGCAGAGCAGCTCCTTCCCGGGGAGGGCCAGCCGGTCAGCGAGGAAGAGTATTTCAAGGATATCAACAATGTCTACTCCCTGATTGGAGTGGAGGCCATTGAGATGGAATTCGGCTACAGCCTGATTCCTCTTGTGGATGAATCAAGCGGCGGCAAGATGATCAACCGTATTGTGATCTTCCGCCGGCAGTATGCCCAGGAGATGGGGCTTGTAATTCCCTCTATCCGTTTAAGAGACAGCTCCAGCCTTAATACCAATCAGTATGTGGTGAAGATTAAGGGTGAGGAAGTGGCAAGAGGGGAGATTCTGGTGGATTACTATCTGGCTTTGGAGCCCGTGAATCCTACCAAGGAGATTGACGGTATTGATACCATTGAGCCGGCCTATGGAATTCCCGGCAAATGGATCAGCATTGATAAAAAAGAGATGGCAGAGATATACGGTTACACGGTTATCGATCCCCTGTCCGTTATGCTGACCCATCTGTCAGAGACGGTCCGCCAGCATGCCCACGAGCTTTTAAGCCGCCAGGAAGTGGTGCAGCTTGTGGAGAATGTGAAGATGAATGCGCCCCAGCTTGTGGAGGAATTATTCCCCAATGTGATTTCCTACGGCGTATTCCAGAAGATTCTGGTGAATCTTCTGAAGGAGGGTATCCCCATCAAGGATATGGAGACCATTATGGAGACCATTGCGGATTCGGCCATGACGGTAAAAGATATGGATACCATTACCGAGAATATCCGGACAGCCTTAAAACGGACCATTACGCGGAAATTCTGTGACGGCGGCGTGATGCGTGTAATTACCTTAAGCGCCGACCTTGAGAAGAGCATTATTACCAGCCTGACCAAGGGAGAGCAGGGTATGTATCTGGCTTTAAGCCCCGATATGATGCAGAATATTATTCAGCAGTTAGGGGATGAGATCAAGAAGTTCCAGGAACTGTCCCAGGATCCAATCGTTCTCACCAGCCAGGTGGTGCGTCAGCATTTCTATCATCTGATAGAGCAGTTTTATCCAAGTGTGTATGTGCTGTCCTTCAATGAGATCAGCAACAATATTCAGATACAGGCAGTTGGAAATATCGGTGCATAAAGGATGACAGGCCGTAAAGGATGCCGGCCGTAAAAGGATGGAGTGTTCAGATATGGAAGCCCCAAAGGATTTCGACGGTTTGACTAACGAAGAACTTTTAACAGAATATCAGAAAACCGGCGAGCTTCCTCTCAAGCAGGAACTGGTGATGCGCTATGTGTATATTGTACGGAGCATTGCCATACAGATGAGGGACGTGTATGTGAGCTTTGCCCAGATGGAGGACATTGTCAATGAGGGTGTTCTGGTGATTATGAGTGCCCTGGACAAATTCGATCCGGAAAAAAATGTAAAATTCGAGACTTATATCTCCAAGCGCATTAAGGGTATGGTCATTGATATGGCAAGGAAGCAGGACTGGATCCCAAGAAGTGTGAGAAAAAATGCAAGAGATATTGATGAAGTGACAACAAAGCTGTATAATGAACTGGGAAGGTATCCCACACCTGAGGAGATCGCCGGCCATATGAACATAAGCCTGGAAAAGTATCAGGAGGCCCAGAGGAAAACAACTCTTTTCAATGTGCTTTCTCTGGATCTGGTTCTGGATGACGGCGGCGAAAATAAGAAAACGGTGTACCTGCCTTCCAGGAATGAGAATGAACAGCCGGAGCTAAACTGCTTAAAGAAGGAGGCGGGTGAGATTCTGGCGGAGGGGATCAAGAGTCTTAAGGAAAATGAGCAGCTTGTCATTTCCCTGTACTACGTGGAGGAGCTGAATATGAAGCAGATTGCGGATGTGATGTCCGTCAGCGAGCCCCGTGTTTCCCAGATTCATGCCAATGCGGTAAAGAAGTTAAAAACCTACCTTCAAAAGGAATATGGAGAGGAGAATCGATAGATGTTTCAGGGCTTTTATACGTTAGGTTCTGCTATGATTTCCGAGAACCGGAACCTGAATGTGATCAGCAACAATATGGCAAATGCCTCCACTACGGGCTACAAGAGCGATAAGTATATCGCCAGCACCTTCCGGGAGGAGGTTCTGTACCGGAGCGGCAACATTACCCCCAATAAGCGGACGCCCATCGGGACTACGGCCATGATTCAGGCTACCAATGACAGGGTGACCGATTATGAACAGGGCGGTATGGAGCCTACGGAGATGCCTCTGGACTGTGCGATCAACGGGAACGGTTTTTTTGCGGTTCAGACCGGGACAGGGGCCGATGACATTGTGTATACCCGCAGCGGTTCCTTTATCACGGACGACGAGGGTTATCTGGCGGTTCCAAATATCGGACGTATCTTAGGCACTAACAATGCACCTATCCGGGTGGATACGGATGCCCTCGTGATAGACACGGACGGAACAGTCCGGGCGGAGGATGCGGATACAGTGTACGGAACCATTCGTCTGGATGATTTTGAAGACTATTACGAGGATCTGGTGAAAGGGGACAACGGAACCTTTACCGTGCAGAATGGAGCAGTTCCTCAGGCGGCCGACGCGCAGATTGTCCAGGGAATGCTGGAGCGGTCCAACACCTCCATGGTGGAGGAGATGACCTCTATGATGAGCGCGCAGAGATCCCTGCAGGCGGCAGCCCAGCTCATCAAGATGTACGATCAGCTTGACGGCAGAACCGTAACTCTGGGAAGCATGTCATAAGATCGGGATATTACGGAACTGGAATAAAAATCAGTAATATCCCTTACAGTGCACAAATCAATTTACGGACACAAGTTTTTGTGGCCGGAAATTGATTTAGGTTAAGGTGTACTGTAAGGGATATTACGGAACTGGAATGGAGGCAGACAGATGTATTCATCGTTTTATGCGGCGGCACAGGGAGCTATCGGGCAGCAGTCCCGGATGGATGTTATCTCGAACAACCTGGCTAATATCAATAATTATGGTTACAAGCCGAAGAACGGATTCTTTCAGGATCTGATGTACTATAACCTCAATAACTGGGAGGGAGATGAGACGAAGATCCAGGCGGGAACAGGCATTGTTCTGGAAAAGGCGGACACGAATTTCGCCCCTTCGGGTTACGATCTCACGGAGCGCGATTATGATTTTGCAATTGTGGATAACGGCTTCTTTATGATGCGCAATCCCGTGACCAATGAGATTACCTACACCCGGAACGGGCGGTTCAGCCTTTCCCAGAGAGGAGATGAGTTCTATCTGGTGAACGATGCCGAGAACCTTGTTCTTGACCGGAACCGCAATCCCATCCGTCTGACGGGGGATGATACTACGGGGCGGGAGCTGGAGGCCCTTCCCGGAATTTTTGATTTTGCAGTGAAGAACGGTATGCTGAATGTCGGGGACAATGAGTATGCTCCCGTAGCCAAGAACGGCGATCCCATTCTTCAGGATGCGGAACCTTTACAGGGCGCGCTGGAATCTCCGGGTACGGATTTGTCCACAGAGCTTGTGCATATGATTGAGAGCCAGAGGGCCTACTCCTATGCCCTTAAGATGGTTCAGACCTCTGATGAGGTAGTGCAGACAATAAATTCTTTAAGAGGGTAATGTGACAGAAAGGCAGGCGAACTATGGCAATTGAACGATTTGAAGATATGAATGCCGTGGCTCTGGACGTGTTTCGCGAGATTGGAAGCATCGGTGTGGGCAATGCGGCGACAGCGCTCTCAGAGGTGCTGGGAGTGAAGGTAAGCATGAAGCTGCCCAAGGTGACCATTCAGGGATATGATGAGGCCATTGCCAGCATAGGCCATCCGGAGGATATGGTGGCGGCCGTACTGGTGGAGCTGGGCGGCGACATTCAGGGAATTATGCTTTATATGCTGAAGCTGGATTTCATCAATGCGATTCTGGCCCGTCTGGTCGGAAAATACATTGAAGATTTCAGCCAGATCGATGAACTGTCGGCTTCTGCCCTGGAGGAGACGGGAAATATTATTATATCCTCTTATATCAGTGCGATAACGAAGCTGGCCGGCCTGGAAGTGCCTTTGTCGGTACCTTCGATTTCGGTGAATATGCTTGGAGGCATCTTAAGCGTGCCAATGGCCATGTTTGGGGAGATTTCCGACAAGCTGATGATGATTCAGGGCGAGTTCATAATCGGAGATACTCAGCTGGAAGGAGATTTGCTTTTGCTTCCGGACATTGAATCTTTAAATTTCCTTTTGAATAAGTTGGGAGTTGCGAATGTATAATGGGAAAGCAGTTAGTGGTAGGAATCGGTGATATGAAGCTTGGGCGCCAGGAGGGAACTATCATTACCTATGCTCTTGGTTCCTGCATTGGAATTGCTTTGTACGATCCGATGATCAAATTGGGAGCGCTCGTCCACATCATGCTCCCGGAAAGAGTAAATTCGGATGCAAATATTTTCAAGTATGCGGATACAGGTGTTAAGGAAACCCTGCGGAAACTCTACGCATACGGAGCCGTGAAGCACCGGCTGACAGCCAAGATCGCGGGGGGCGCCAAGATGTTCGACATGAAGGGCAAAAGTTCTGCCATGGGGAATATCGGCGAGCGGAATGCCCAGATGGTGAAACATGTGCTGATGCAGGAAGGTATCCGTATTGTGAAGGAGGACACCGGAGCCAACTATGCAAGGACTATGTCCATAGATCTTTCAAGCGGCATGGTGCTGGTGAAAACCTTTGGCAGACCGGAACTGCGCATGTAGAAGTGATAGAGGAAACAACTTATGGGGTAAACCGGGCGGCAGTGCCGTAAATCCCGTAAGCGTGAATATGAGGATATGAAGGAGGAACTGCAACATGGCAGAAACGGAAATTTTATTGGAATCGGGAACAAATGAGATTGAGGTTATGCAGTTTACCATTAATGATGAGCTGTACGGCATCAATGTGGCAAAAGTAAAGGAAATTATGATGTCGGATAAGGTAAAGCCCGGGGAGATTCTGCTTACGGTAGTGGATCTTCCCAAGTATCTCATGGGGCATGAGTGTGAGAAGCATCCGAAGGATTTGTTTATTATCACAAATTTTAATAAACTGAACATTGCCTTCCGGGTACATACGGTAGTCGGCATCAGCCGGATCTCCTGGGAGGATATCCAGAAGCCTGACGATACCATCAGCAACGGCAAGGAAGGGGTTTCCACGGGAATCGCCCAGTGCGGCGGAGAGCTGGTAACTATTCTGGACTTTGAGAAGATTGTGACGGAGATTGCACCGGAGACGGGCATTCAGATGTCTGACATTGAGCTTTTAGGCGCGCGGAAACGGTGCGGTGTACCTATTATTCTGGCGGAGGATTCCGTACTTCTGGCAAGTATGATCTGCGAGTCCTTAAAGAAGGCCGGATTTACCAATGTAAAGCGCTTTAACAACGGCAAAGAGGCATGGGAGTTTCTGCATGCAGTCCGGGAGCAGGAAGATCTGTTTTCCGAGGTCAGTCTGATTATCACGGATATTGAGATGCCGGAGATGGACGGACACCGTTTGACCAAGCTGGTGAAATCCGATGAAAAGCTTAAAAAGATCCCCTTGATTATTTTCTCTTCTCTGATCAATGAGGAGATGCATTTAAAGGGAAAGCAGCTTGGAGCTGACGAGCAGTTATCCAAGCCGGAGATTAAGCATCTTGTGGAAGTGATAGACAGGTTGCTGGAAAGGACACAGGCACATGGATAAGTGTGTGGTTAGAAAGGCCATTAAGAATGTAAAGACTGATGATATTGCAGGCTATGAGCTTTTGTTTCAGGAGGACGACGACAGCCTTTACAACAATTCCGAGGTGAATGCAGCCAATACGATTGCCACCTTTTTAATGGATAATAACGGAAAGATATTTAAGGATAATCAAATATTTATTACCTTTACGCCGTCGCTTCTGTTCCGGAACACGGCTAAGATGTTTGACAAGGATAAGATTGTGATTCAGATTGAGGAGAATCTTATCATCCATCCTCTGGCAGCGGTGATGATTGAGAAGCACCGCAAGGAGGGATACCGTTTCGCCATCAACAATTTTCAGTTTACGCCAAAGTATTTCAGTATGCTGGAGTACATGGATTTTATCCGCCTGGACGTTACGGGTTATCAGGAGCGGAGGGTGAAGGATTCCCTGGCAAATATGATTCAGATGGCCCACGGCTTCGGAAAGAGCTGCATTGCCTACAATGTGGACTCCAAGGAGGACTATGATATGGCCCTGTCCCTGGATGCAGACTATGTGGAGGGGCAGTATGTAGCCGAAGGTATGGTAACCAAGATGAACAAGGTGGAGTACCTGCAGGGAAATCTCTATCAGCTTATCATTGAGGTAACCAGGGAGGAGCCCAATCTGGATGAACTGGAGAGCATTGTGAGCCGTGATGCGGCTCTGACGTATTCTCTTCTGAAGCTTGCCAATTCCGCTTATTTTGCAACCAGGCGCCGCACGGGTTCCATTCACCAGGCTCTGGTAACAGTGGGTCTCAACCAGCTCAAGCAGTGGGTGTATCTCTTAAGCTTTGAGAGCACTCAGGATATGACGCCGGGAGCGGAGGAGGTTCTGAAGCTTTCTTTCCTTCGCGCCAATTATGCGGCCCGGCTGGTGAATTACCTGCGTCCCTTCCCCATTAACAGGTCGGAAGCTTACATGATGGGTATGTTTTCGGCTCTGGAGTATATTGTGGATGCTACTCTGGAAGAGATTCTGCAGGAGATTCCCATCTCTGATGTAGTGAAGGATGCTATGATTAAGCATGAAGGCCGGGCCGGACAGCTTTTTGATCTGGTGCTTGCTTATGAGCGTGCAGACTGGAAAGGCACAAAAGTTCTGGCCGGTGAACTGGAGCTGGAGACGAACATTCTGGCGCAGGCATATATCGACTGTGTAGAGGAGGTCAACAGCATCTGGGAGAGCCTTACGGATGATGCGGCAGAGAAGGAAGGAGAGGTCGCAAAGGAACAAAGCTGATTTATAATGTGTATCGGAAGGGTAAAAGCATGGTAGAGGCGAAACGGAAGCAGAAAATTTTAATAGCCGATGATTCGGAGATGAACCGTTCGATTCTGGCAGATATGCTGGAAGGTGAATATGAGATTATGGAAGTGGAGAACGGTGTCCAGGCGGTAGCCGCCATCGAGAAGTACGGCGTGGAGATTTCCTTGCTGCTCCTGGATATTGTGATGCCGGAGATGGACGGCTTCAGTGTGCTGATGGTGATGAATGAACACAAGTGGATTGAAGATCTTCCGGTGATTATGATCTCCGCAGAGAACAGTCCCGCCTATATTGATCGGGCCTATGAGATGGGAGCTACGGATTTTATTGTCCGCCCTTTTAATGAGATGGTGGTTCGCCGCAGGGTAGTGAACACGATTCTTTTGTATGCCAAGCAGAAAAAGCTTATGGGCATGGTTGCGGATCAGATATATGAAAAAGAGAAGAGCAGCAATATGATGATTGATATTTTAAGTCATATTGTGGAGTTCAGGAACGGAGAGAGCGGATGGCATGTGCGCCATGTGCATACGCTCACGGAGCTTTTGCTGGAACATCTGATCCGGAAGACGGATCAGTATAATATTTCCCAGAAGGATATTTCCATTATCAGTATGGCTTCGGCTCTCCATGATGTCGGGAAAATCGCCATAGATGAGAAGATTCTCAACAAGCCCGGGAGATTTACGGACGAAGAGTTTGAGATTATGAAGACCCATTCCGCCATAGGTGGGGATCTCCTTCATGATCTGCCCCTTTATCAGGATGAGCCTCTGCTGAAGTGTGCTTATGAAATCTGCCGCTGGCACCATGAGCGGTATGACGGACGGGGGTATCCGGACGGGCTGAAGGGGGATGAGATTCCCATTTCGGCTCAGATTGTTGCTCTCGCTGACGTGTACGACGCGCTGACCAGCGAACGGTGCTACAAGAAAGCATTTCCCCACGAGACGGCCGTTCAGATGATCCTGGACGGAAAGTGCGGAGCTTTTAATCCGCTGCTTTTGGAGTGTCTGGCGGATATTGCGGATCAGCTTCCCACAGAACTTCATCAGGAGGAGATTCTGGAAGAAGCAAACATGCGCAGCTTTCACAATGCAGCCCAGGAGATTCTGCATCATGCGGAGCTTACCGCTTCGGAGCGGACCCTGCAGCTTCTGGAGAAAGAGAGAGAGAAGTACAGCTTTTTTGCGGCCATGTCAAAAGAGATTCAGTTTGAGTACAATGCGTCACCGAGTATCCTTACTCTGACCCCCTGGAGTGCCCAGAAGCTCTCCGCCAATGAGATTATTGCAGAGCCGAGAAGAAACGACAGTGTAGAAGAGATCCTGGGGCTGGAAAACTGGGAACTGCTTTCCGAGAAGCTTCGTAAGACCAGCCGGGAGAATCCGGTGATTACTCATGACTGTAAAATTAATTATCAGGGAGAACAGCGGTGGTCGCGGATTGTTGCCCATGCCATGTGGACTTCGGAGGAGCCTCATGAATACCAGGGTGCGATTGGGAAGGTTATTGATATTCACGACACCAGGCTGAAGCTGGATGTTTTGGAGCAGCTTGCCACTCATGACCGGATGACGGGACTTTTGAACCACGCAAGCGCCAGGGAGCAGATCATCGGCCGGATGGCACAGAAGCCGGACAGATCTTACGCATTGGTGATTTTTGATCTGGATCATTTTAAAATGGCCAATGATACTTACGGACATATTTTCGGAGATGAGGTTCTTCAGCATACGGCAGAGAAGCTTCGGCAGAGTATCCGCGGCGTGGATATTGCAGCCCGTGTAGGAGGAGACGAGTTCCTGGTGTTCCTGGAGTACACAGAAGACCTGGATCCGATTATTGAGCGTATTTTCCATGCTCTGACAGGGCGCTTTGAAGACTTTGATATCTCTGTGAGTATGGGCGTGGCCATGACTGAGCTGGTGGGAACCGATTACGAAACCCTGTTCCACTGTGCGGATCAGGCGCTTTACACGGTGAAGCGTGCCGGACGGGGAAACTACCGTTTTTATGATAATACAATGAATAAAATGCTTTCCGCTATTTCACCTATAGATGGGGGTAAGAGCTGAAAGAATTTGTGACAGACAATGAAGGGGCTGCCGGGAAATGAGATTATCAGTCATTTCCCGGCAGCCCCTTCACTGTGCCGAAAGATTAAAAATGTTACTGTTCATTCCATGACCAGTAATTTAAAAATTACCGTCTGCTCTGGCGTTCCTGACGGAATATGTAATTTCTCAGAACGGCTTCCGTCTGCGGTCTCATCTCAATAAACTGACAGCCGTGTCCGAACTGCGGTTTGCCGTCCCTTTCGTCCACAGATTCAAAGCGCAGAACTCTTGCGGCCAGCAGAAGCGGCTTGGAAGCGCCGTGGAGCTGGAACTGAACCACCGTGCCTTCCGGCAGTCGGTATTCACATATGAAATAGATTCCGCCGGCACTGATGTCACGGGATACAGCTTTGAAACGCTCCGGAATGCCTACTGCCGTGCTCGGGACATAGCTGCAGAACATCTCCAGATTTGTTTCGAAATAAATCTTCAAGTCCTGCCTGCGCTGAGTAGTCTCTTTTATTTCTATAATTCTGCAGGGAACAGAGATACGTTCGTCTGAGATGGGCCGGGCTTCTCCCATGCTGCATTGACAGCGCAGCAGGCCGGAAACGGAATCAAAAAAGATGACCGTATAAGATTCTGCCGTTTCCAGGTTTACATCACCTGGGATGGACAGCCAGAGTTCACCTTCCATATCCCGGAACACTTCCGCTTCACAGATAGCTTCATCCGCCAAGGTATAGATTTCCGCCTTTTTGCATTTTTTCAGAACATCCATAATGAGGGGCTTCCTCGCTTTCTGCTGTGATATACAGCCTTTCTTTTTAGTATAGCAGAAAATTACAGCCGGGGCAATGAAAAAAGCAAGTGTTTATTGTGTTTAATTGTCCTCCTCGGCTCCTGCGGTTTTGCTGTAGACAGTACGCTTTCTGGCCATGGCATCACTCTCTAAGTATTCGTCGTAAGTGGTGATCTTGTCGATCATAGTGCCGTTCGGCAGGAGTTCAATGATGCGGTTGGCGGTAGTCTGGACAATCTGATGGTCACGGGAGGAGAACAGCAGCACGCCCGGAAACTTAATAAGGCCGTTATTGAGGGCAGTGATAGACTCCATGTCGAGATGGTCCGTGGGTTCGTCAAGAATGAGGATATTGGCTCCGGATATCATCAGCTTGGACAGCATGCAGCGGACTTTCTCACCGCCGGAGAGCACACGGACTTTTTTGACGCCGTCCTCGCCGGCAAAAAGCATCCTGCCTAAAAAGCCGCGGACATAGGTAACATCCTTGATCTCGGAATACTGGGTCAGCCAGTCTACGATGATATCATCGTTGTCAAATTCTTTTGTATTATCCTTTGGAAAATAAGCCTGGCTTGTGGTTACGCCCCATTTATATGTTCCCTCGTCGGGTTCAAGCTCTCCGGCCAGAATCTGAAACAGGGTAGTCTTTGCAAATTCGTTGCTGCCCACAAAGGCCACTTTGTCGTCATGTCCCAGGATGAAGGAGATATTGTCCAGAACCTTTACGCCGTCGATGGTCTTGGAAATGCCTTCTACGGTCAGAACCTCGTTTCCTATCTCGCGATTGGGGCGGAAATCAATGTAAGGGTACTTCCGGCTGGAGGGTTTGATCTCATCCAGCTCGATCTTTTCCAGGGCACGTTTTCTGGATGTCGCCTGCCTGGATTTAGAGGCATTGGCACTGAACCGGGAGATAAATTCCTGAAGCTCTTTGATCTTTTCTTCTTTTTTCTTGTTTGCTTCCTTCATCTGGCGGATGAGGAGCTGGCTGGACTCATACCAGAAGTCGTAATTGCCGGCATAGAGCTGAATCTTACCATAGTCTATGTCTGCCGTATGGGTGCAGACTTTATTCAGGAAATAGCGGTCATGGGAGACTACAATTACAGTATTGTTGAAGTTGATAAGAAATTCCTCAAGCCAGGCGATGGCATCCAGATCCAGATGGTTGGTAGGCTCGTCAAGAAGCAGAATATCCGGGCTGCCAAAGAGAGCCTGCGCAAGGAGTACTTTTACTTTTTGAGCGCCCGGCATATCTTTCATCAGGGTATAATGATGCTCAGTCTCTATGCCGAGGCCGTTCAGCAGGGATGCGGCATCGGCTTCGGCCTCCCAGCCGTTCATATCGGCAAATTCGGCTTCCAGCTCACTGGCGCGGATGCCGTCCTCATCTGTGAAATCTTCTTTGGCGTAGATGGCATCTTTTTCTTTGGCTATCTCATACAGCCGTGCGTTTCCCATAATGACGGTGTCCATAACGGGGTAATTGTCATACTGGAAGTGATCCTGCTTTAAGAAGGAAAGCCGCTGGCCGGGGGTAATAGCGACCTCCCCGCTTGTGGATTCAAGTTCCCCGGTGAGTATTTTTAAGAAGGTGGACTTACCTGCTCCGTTGGCCCCGATAAGGCCATAGCAGTTGCCCTCGGTAAATTTGATGTTTACGTCCTCGAAGAGCGCCTTCTTTCCGATTCTAAGTGTTACGTTTACTGCCTGTATCATGTTTTGCCTCCTAATGTCTCAGACAGACGTGCCTGATCTTCTTGTTTTCTGGATTTTGACGCGTTCCGTCACTTTTATTATTATACATAAAACCGGGGAAATTTCAACGATAATCATGGAAAGAAGGTCTGTATTTTTGCACATTGTAAACTTTCCGGTATTGTGTTATGATTTCTGGAAAGAATAGAGGTGGGGAATTCTCATGAGCGCCCTTCCGAATGAGAGTTTGTGCCTGAGTGAAACGAAAGGAATGAGTGATTATTATGAGAAAGCGAAAAAACATTTTATTTTTTATGGCAGTGTTTGGTTTATTTACAGGGCTTTTGGCCGGCTGTAAGGGAAGCAGTGCACAGAAGGAGCCGGCTGTGGAGGATATTTTAAAGGCGGTGCAGGAGGCCTACGGGGAGGATTATCTGCCGGATTCGGATCTGGACGAGGAGATGCTCTCTCAGATCATGGGAATTGATACGACGCTGATGGAGTCCTTTGCGGCTCAGATGCCTGTGATCAGCGCACATCCGGATCGGGTGGTGATTGCAAAGGCGGAGAAAGGCAAGGGGGATGCGCTGGAGGAGGAGCTTCTGCGCGTGCGCACGGCTCTTGTAGAAGACCAGATGATCTATCCTATGAATATTGCGAAGACACAGGCATGCCGTGTGGTACGCAAAGGAGACTATGCCGCCCTTCTGCTGGTGGGGGCTGTGGACGTCAGGGAGGATGTTTCGGAAGAAGAGCAGCTTTCCTTTGCACAGGATGAGGTTCAGAAAGCAGTGGATGCTTTTAAGGGCTGTTTCTGAAAATGCAGTTTTCTGAAAATATAAAAAATACATTTACCTTTTATGGCGGATGTGCTAAACTATGTAATGTGTTTTTGTTTGTTGTCATTCACAGCTCTGCAGACAGAGGCTGTGGGTGGCAATTTCATTTTTACTTAGGAGGGAAGTTATAATGGTAGAAAAAATGTTTAAGCTGAAGGAAAACAACACTACGGTAAAGACAGAGATTCTGGCCGGTGTTACAACCTTTATGACCATGGCGTACATACTGGCAGTAAACCCCAGTATCTTAAGCGCAGCAGGCATGGATCAGGGTGCGGTTTTCACAGCAACGGTTCTCGCGTCATTTTTAGGTACGGTCTGTATGGCGCTCTTTGCGAACTACCCCTTTGCGCTGGCTCCCGGTATGGGACTCAATGCTTACTTTGCCTATACGGTTGTGCTTGGTATGGGCTATCCCTGGCAGGCGGCCCTGGCAGCAGTATTTGTGGAAGGTGTGATTTTTATTCTGCTGTCACTGTTCAACATCCGTGAAGCGATTTTTAATTCCATTCCTGTGAATCTTAAGAAAGCAGTGTCCGTAGGCATTGGCTTCTTTATTGCATTTATCGGTCTGCAGAATGCAAAAATTGTTGTAGGCGGTGCTACTCTGGTGGAGCTGTTCTCTCTGAGTGCGGTAGAAGGAGGTACGATGCAGGATGTGGGGATTACGGTAATTCTGGCAATTATCGGTGTTCTGATCACGTCTGTCCTGGTTATTAAACAGGTAAAGGGCAACATCCTCTGGGGAATCCTGATTACCTGGGTGCTTGGAATCATCTGTCAGTTTGCGGGATTGTATGTTCCGAATCCGGAGATCGGCTTTTACGGACTGCTTCCGGATTTCTCGGGTGGGCTTTCGATTCCCAGCATTGCACCGATATTTGCGAAGCTTGATTTTGCATCCATTCCTGTCGGGGAATTTCTGGTGATTATGTTTGCGTTCCTGTTTGTGGATATGTTTGATACGCTGGGAACCCTGATTGGCGTTGCCTCTAAGGCGGACATGCTTGATAAAGACGGAAAGCTGCCGAATATCAAGGGCGCTTTGATGGCCGATGCAGTGGCGACTACGGCCGGTGCAGTGTTCGGTACTTCTACGACTACGACTTTTGTGGAGAGTGCTTCCGGTGTGTCGGAAGGGGGAAGAACAGGCCTTACGGCGATGACTACAGCGGTTTTGTTTGCTTTATCTTTGCTGCTGTCTCCCATATTCCTTGCTATTCCGTCCTTTGCCACGGCTCCGGCGCTGATTGTGGTAGGATTCTATATGGTAAATCAGGTGGGAACAATTGACTTTTCCGATTTCGGAGAGGGAATCCCGGCATTTATCTGTATTGCGGCGATGCCTTTCTTCTACAGCATTTCCGAGGGTATTTCCATGGGAGTTATCTCTTATGTTGTGCTGAATCTGGTTTCCGGAAAAGTGAAAGATAAGAAGATCAGTGTTGTAATGTATATACTGGCGGGCTTGTTTCTGCTTAAATATTTCTTCATTTAAGTACGGGAGGAAAAATGATGTTAAAGGAATTCAAAGAATTTGCCTTAAAGGGCAATATGATTGACCTGGCTGTGGGTGTGATTATCGGCGGCGGTTTTAATACGCTTGTCACTTCCCTGGTGAATGACATAGTGATGCCGTTTATCAGCCTGTTTACCGGGCGGCTTGATTTTTCCAACATGTTTATTGCGCTCGACGGCAATTCCTACGCCACATTGGATGCGGCAAAGGAGGCGACTTCGACCATTGCTTACGGAAGCTTCATTACCGGGCTGATTAATTTTCTTCTTACGGCTTTTGTAGTATTTATCGTGGTGAAGCAGATGAATAAGCTTCACCGGAAGAAAGAGGAGCCGGCCGCACCGGCAGAACCGGTTACGAAGATCTGCCCCCACTGTATGTCTGAGATTCACATTAAGGCGGACAAGTGTCCTTACTGCACCTCGGATGTGGATTGAAATATTATAAGGGAGAACTGTAACCTTTACAGAGCTCCCTTATTTTTTTGTAAATATAGTGTAGATTTTTCAACTTTGTTTTTTCGAGAGAAACAGTTGTCAATTATTGGCGGAACATGCTATACTTAATCTATTATATGGTTTTTCTGTTATATGGGAAACCCTTTTGTGTGTTAAGGGGATAAGACGGGAAAATCACAGAGAAGGAGAGAGAGTATGAGTGACAACAATTTCAAACCGTTTATTCCGGCTGAGAAAAAACTGCCGGAATTTACAGCAACTTCCATTATTCTGGGTATCCTGCTTGCGGTGCTCTTCGGCGGCGCCAATGCGTACCTGGGGCTGCGTGTGGGCATGACCGTGTCGGCATCTATTCCGGCGGCCGTGATTTCCATGGGTGTAATCCGGGTGATTCTCAGGAAGGATTCCGTGCTGGAGAACAATATGGTGCAGACCATCGGATCTGCAGGCGAGTCCGTGGCAGCAGGCGCTATCTTTACCATGCCGGCGTTGTTTCTGTGGGCATCCGAGTGGGGGACAGAAGATCCCTCTCTGGTTGAGATTGCTATTATTGCCGCTATCGGCGGCGCTTTGGGTGTTTTGTTTATGGTGCCCTTACGGAAAGCGCTGATTGTGCAGGAGCATGGAGTACTGCCTTACCCGGAGGGACAGGCATGTGCGGAGGTTCTTCTGGCAGGAGAAGAGGGCGGCGCAAAGGCCGGTATCGTATTTAAAGGTCTCGGCATTGCGGCTTTTTATAAGTTTATTGCGGACGGCCTGAAGCTGTTTCCCAGTGAAGTGCACTATGAGATACCGGCCTATCCGGGCGCAGGCGTCGGCATGGATGTACTTCCGGCTCTCCTCGGCGTGGGATATATCTGCGGTACGAAGATATCTTCCTATCTGTTTGCGGGCGGCATCACGGGCTGGTTTGTGCTGATGCCTCTGATTGTACTGTTCGGCGGCAATTCCGTGCTGTTTCCGGCGGAAGTGACCGTGGCAGAGCTCTATGCGGAGGGCGGTTCTTTTGCCGTGTGGACCAATTATATCAAGTATATTGGTGCAGGAGCCGTGGCGGCAGGCGGCGTGATCAGCCTGATTAAGTCCCTGCCTCTGATTATCCGGACATTTAAGGAAGCCATGAAGGGCTACGGCAAGGGCGGAGCGGGTACAGGAGAGCGGACGGACAAGGATCTTTCCATGAAAGTGATCTTTATTTCCGTTGCGGTGCTGGCAGTTCTTCTGTGGCTGATCCCTGTAGTTCCGGTGAACCTGTTCTGCGCGGTTCTGATCGTTATATTCGGCTTTTTCTTTGCCACGGTTTCGTCCCGTATGGTGGGACTGATCGGAAGCAGCAACAATCCGGTGTCCGGCATGGCTATAGCGACCCTTCTGGTGACTACTATGATTCTGAAGGCAACCGGACAGGTGGGACAGGCCGGCATGACGGCGGCTATTGCCATCGGTTCTGTGATCTGTATTGTGGCAGCCATTGCGGGCGATACTTCCCAGGATTTGAAGACCGGCTATATTGTAGGCGCCACGCCCTATAAGCAGCAGATTGGCGAGCTGGTGGGCGTAGCTGCATCCTCCATTGCCATAGGGGCGATTCTGTATCTTTTGAGTGCGGCATGGGGTTATGGTTCTGCCGAGCTTCCGGCGCCTCAGGCAACCTTGATGAAGATGATCGTCGAAGGTGTTATGGGAGGCAATCTTCCCTGGAATCTCGTATTTGCAGGAGTCTTTATCGGTATTGTGGTGGAGGTTCTCGGCATTCCGGTGCTTCCCTTTGCGGTTGGGCTTTATCTTCCGATCCATCTGAGCATGCCTATGATGCTCGGCGGAGTCGTAAGGTGGATCTTTGAGAAAAAGAAAAATATGAGCGAGAAAGCGAAGAAGGATATGATTGAGAACGGAGTTCTTTACTGTTCCGGCCTGATTGCGGGCGAGGGCCTGGTTGGTATTCTTCTGGCTGTATTTGCCATTATTCCTATGGCAGACGGAAGCCTGGGGGATTTACTTGGAAGCATCGTTTCCGGAACGCCTGTTAACAGCAATCTGGGAGGGCTCATCTTCTTTGCTCTCTTAACGGCTACCATGTGGATGGTCACGAAAAGAAAAGAGAACTAAATGAGCAGGAGACAGAAAAAGAATTATCTCGACTATGTCCCGGTGTGTGCACCGGAGCATAGCTGGGATTTGAATGAGAAGAAGCTGGTGGTGATCCATGTGGAGAACAGGGGGTTCTATAACCGTCTGGCACAGAAGCTGTTCAAGCGGCCGAAGGTGAGCCATATCAGCCTTGATGAATATGGAAGCTTTGTGTGGCAGCAGATGGACGGGAAGCGGACGATCTACGATATCAGCTTTCTTGTGAAGGAGCGGTACGGGGAAAAGGCGGAACCGCTGCTCCCCAGGCTTACCAGATATTTTCAAATCCTGTATCAGAATCATTTTATCGGGTATTGTGTGCCGATTGATAAAAAACATATTTAAATGAATTTCAGAGGGGATGCTGCAGCAGGCTGCCGGTTTGCTGTGGCATCCCTTTTATATTATAGAAGTTTTCCCTCTAACTGCGCTTCATAGCACGGATTAGATTTAAAAGCGCATCTATTTCATCCTGAGTCAATCCGGAGAGATCAATCTCCTG
The DNA here is from genome assembly GCA_021770065.1 of Lachnoclostridium sp. Taxonomy (GTDB): domain Bacteria; phylum Bacillota; class Clostridia; order Lachnospirales; family Lachnospiraceae; genus Laedolimicola. Next base: position 56,315 of record JAETRR010000034.1, read on the forward strand.
TTTCCGTTCTAACCCCAGCAGGTAGTCTGTGGATACCTTAAATACCCTGGATATATCAATTAAAACTTCATAAGAAGGCATTCGCAGTCCTGTTTCGTAGGCACTGATGACGGATTTCGTAAGGCAGAGCTTTTGTGCCAGTTGTTCTTGGGTCAGGTCATAGCGCAGCCTTAGGGATCTGAGAGTGGTTCCGAAATCCACCATAAATTTCCTCCTGTTTCAATTTGGGTGTACATTATCAAAATATTTTCATTAAAATGCTATTGTAAAAAAAAATTGGAATTATTACCATAAGTAATTCAGAAAATTTTTTGGCATTTGATGGTAATTTCCCTGTATGCTAATCAGTTTACTATAAATGCAGTCAACTTTCGGTGGATAAAATATTTAAATAGTTGACAAATGAAGAGGGATGGATTAAAATATCACATGGAAATAAGGAGAACGTACAGGGAGACTGGATATGGAGAAGATAGATATCCATTGTCATATCCTGCCGGGCATTGATGACGGTGCCGGCAGTGAAGATGAGAGTATCCGAATGCTGAAGGCCGCGTACAGCCAGGGAATCTGCTCGGTGGTAGCAACCCCTCATGCGTCACCGGAGTATCCGGACAGCAGGCCGGAGGTTATCCGCAGGCTGTGTGCAGAACTGGAGGAACGTGCCAGAAGAGAGATTGCCCCGGAATTCCGGATATATCCGGGTCAGGAGATTTTGTCCACAGATAGTGTACTTGAGAAACTGGAATCCGGGAATTTCCTTTCTCTGGCGGAAAGCGCTTATGTACTGGTAGAGTTTTTTCCGTCCACCCCCTATTCTTCTATCTACCGGGTCATCCGGGAGTTTGGCATGACCTCATATGTGCCGGTACTGGCCCATATTGAGAGGTACGAAGCCCTCAGGGAGGAAGGAAGGGTAGAAGAACTTATCCGGACCGGAGCCTATATGCAGATGAATTACCGTATTATCGGGGGAAAGTGGTATGACCGGTCTGTTCGGTGGTGCAGAGAGATGCTGGAGGAAGGAAACATTCATTTCCTGGGCACGGACATGCATCACGCAGCCTATCGGGCGCCCGAGACCGGGGCGGCCATGAAGTGGCTTGAGAAGCATCTGGATCAGGACTATCTTGCGGATATCTGCATTGGGAATGTCAGAAAGCTTCTTAAGGATATAAGAATATAACATAACATACTAGAAGGAACCTATGGAACATGAACCCTACACAAAAAGATGAGATAGAAATTGACCTGCTGGAGCTTTTTCTGATTATCAAGGAGAAGATTCTGGTGATTCTGGCAGCCGGGCTGCTGGTGAGCTGCTTAGGCTGTGCCTTTACCGCCTTTTTAATGCCGCCGGTGTACACGTCCCAGTCCAGCATTCTGGTGCTGACGAAGGAGACGACCCTGGCATCCCTTGCGGATCTGCAGATGGGAAGCCAGCTGACCAATGATTATGAGGTGCTGATTACCAGCCGGCCGGTTCTGGAATCTGTCATTGAAAAACTCGGGCTGGATATGGAATACCAGGATCTGGAAAAGGATATTACCATAAATAATCCCAATGATACCCGTATCCTGGAGATTTCGGTGGAGAGCCGGAGCCCGGAGGCCTGCAGGAGCATTGTCAATGAGCTGACGGTGACAGCCTCCGCATTTATCGGAGATAAGATGGAAGTTGTTCCTCCCAAGGTGATCGAGGAAGGGGAGCTTCCCATAGAGAAGACAAGACCCATCATGTGGAAGAATGCACTGATATGTTTCCTTCTGGGGCTGTTCGTAAGCGCGGCAGTGATTGTGGTTATGGCAGTGATGGACGACACCATCAAGACGGAAGAGGATATTGAGAAATATCTGGGAATTCCCACACTGGCCACGGTTCCGGACCGCAAGGATTACATAAATGCAGACAAGCAGAAGAAAAAGAAGAAGGAAAAGAAGAAAAAGCCAGCAGGAGGGAAGGGCAGATAATGGAACAGCAGAGTGTATTTATGACAGACCCGAAAAAGCCGGACTATTTTTACAATGAAGCCATGAAAACCCTCCGGACCAATATCCAGTTTGCGGGCAGGGATGTGCGGACAATTCTGGTAACCAGCTGTTTCCCGAATGAGGGAAAGAGCGATGTGACCTTCCAGCTTGCCCGTGAAATCGGGAAAATGGGTAAACGGGTACTGTTTCTGGATGCCGATATCCGCAAATCCACCTTCTTAAGCAGGTACCAGGTAAAAAAGACCTCGGGGGGCCTGTCCCAGTATCTCACCGGGCAGAAGGAGATAGAAGAGATCTGCTACCGGACCAATTACGAGAATCTGGATATTATATTTGCGGGTATTATGGCGCCCAATCCGGCGGAGCTTCTGGAGGATCCTTCGTTTGAGGATCTCCTTAAGAGGATGCGGCATAAGTATGAGTATATTCTGATTGATACGCCGCCTATCGGAAGCTTGATAGACGCGGCAATTGTTGCGAAATTCTGTGACGGGGCGATTCTGGTATGTGAAAGCGAATGCGTCAGCTACCGGATGGCCCAGAAGGCCAGAGAGCAGCTTGAGATGACAGGCTGCCATGTGATTGGAGCCGTTCTCAACAAGGTAGATATTTCAAGGGAACGCTACTATGGAAAATATTACGGAAAATATAAATACTACAACTATTACTCCAGCGAAAAAAGATAGGAAAGACGGATAGATACAAATGAGAAAGAAGAGCAGATTTTTATCGGGATGGAATCTGGTACTGCTGATTGTGTGTGTGGTTCTTTTTCTGACGCTTCTGGGGTTCCTTGTATGGAACCGGCAGACAGAGCAGGCAGAAACTGAGAGACTGAAGAAGCAGGCAGAGACCGAGGAGATGCTTTCGGTTCCGGCGGAAGAGCCGGAACCGGAGGCAGAACGGGAAGAGGCAGAGCAGCCGGAAGCAGAGGCGGCGGCCCCGGTCCAGGCCAGAGGGATTGCATGCTGGGGAGACGAATTCTTCCGGGGCCAGGAGGCAGAGGAGAATTCATACCGCGTTACGCTTCAGGAACGGCTTGCAGAGAACGGCTACGATCTGGAAGTAACGGGGAAGACGCTGTCCGGAGCCAGCACCCTGTCACTGATGAAAATGGCAGGTGTTCCGGAGGAAGAAGTGGAAGCTTATATCACATCACACCAGGAAGGGGCAGAAGGAACAGAGCTTCCTGTTACAGAGACGGGAACGAGAGATCTGACAGAAGAACAGCTGGAAAGAACAGAAGCGGATTATATTCCGGTTCTTTTTATGGGGTATTACGGCGGATGGAACCGGGATCCCCAGGAACTGATTGAACAGCAGACAAAGATACTGGAGACCTTTGCAGGTAACAGGGAACAGTTCCTTGTGGTGGGTGTCCGTCCCATGGACGGAAGCGTAAGCCAGGAGGATTATGATACCGCCATGGAAGCGGCCTGGGGAGAGCACTATCTCAGCGCTGCGGAAGTGACAACGCAGAATGTAGCCAGCAGAACCGGCCAGCAGGAGATTGGAAATGCGATCTACGAGAAGCTGGAGGAGCTTGGATATATCCAGAAGGAACAGACATGAAAAAAAAGACAATCATCCGGATGATTCCGGTGATTACCATTGTGGTTTTTGCGGCAGCGGGAAGCGTGATTGCCTTTCGGGGGATGCAGAACATGCAGGAGACAGGTTCCGGATATGAAGCAGAAGCCGCGTATGAGACAGAAACTGCATACAGCACGGAGGGAGCTGCCGGGACTGTTACATGGAACGGAAAAACCTACCGTTACAACGATCATCTGAGCAACTATCTGTTTCTCGGTGTAGACAAAGAGGAACTGGCGGAGACAGAGACCGGTAACCTGGATGCGGGGCAGACGGATGCCGTCTTCCTCCTCTCCTGGGACAGGGTAGAAGAGACTATGACAGTCATATCCATACCCCGGGATACCATGACGCCTTTCAACTATTACGGGACAGAGGGGCAGGATCTGGGAAGAGTCAAGGGACATTTGAACCTGGCCTTTGCCTACGGGGACGGGAAGCATGAGAGCTGCAGACTTACGGCCCAGGCCGTATCGGAGCTTTTTTACGGACTTCCCATTGACCGGTACTGTGCAGTGAGCCTGGAGGCCCTGCCGGAAGTAATGAAAGAGATCGGCTCCGTGACAGTGACAGTTCCCAATAACAGCCTGGAGAATAAATATCCGGAATATAAAGAGGAAACGGAAGTTACCGTGGACAGTGGGAATGTTGAACCCTTCATCCGGTACAGGGATATTACAGTCAGCCAGAGTGCTCTTGCCAGACTGGAACGCCAGGAGGTTTTTCTGGAGGCATTTATGGTGAAGGCAGATGAGAAGTTTCTGGAGGATCCGGGGTTTGTCACCCGTACCTACGAGTCTCTTAAGCCCTATATGGTGACGAATGCAGGGGCGGATGAGTTTGCGAAGTTTATGGAATGTCTGGCTGTAAAAGGAACACCCGTCCACTGGACTGTTCCGGGAACCGGAACAGAGGGCAAGGTATATGATGAGTACCATGTGGATGAAGATGCATTGTATGAGAAGATAATAGAAGCATTTTATATAGAGGAAGTGTGAGAAGGATGAAGAAGCAGCAGAAGTATATACTTGGAGGCGTTCTGGTTCTGCTTGCAGTTATATGTGCAGGCGTCGGCATCAGTCATTTTGCCCGGGAGAAAAATGCGGGTAAAGAATATGAGGAGCTTAAAGAGACTGTGGCGGCAGAGCCGGAGGCAGAAGAGCCGGAAGAGGAGCTTCCCGAGGAGGAGCCGGAGCCGAAGGTGGAGATTCCCATTGATTTTGCGGCTCTGAAGGAACAGAACGAGGATGTCTATGCTTGGATCCGGATTCCGGGGACGAATGTGGACTATCCCATTCTCCAGCATGATGAGGATAACGGATATTACTTAAACCATACCATTGACGGTGTGGAAGCCATTGAAGGTTCTATATATACGGAAAATTATAACAGTAAAGAATTTGACGATCCCAACACGGTTATTTACGGACACAACATGAAAAACGGTTCCATGTTCCGTACTTTACATAATTACGAGGACAGGACATTTTTTGATGAAAACAGGGATATTTTCATTTATATGCCGGATCGGATTCTGGAATACCGGATCTTTGCGGCTTACGTCTATGACAACCGGCATCTGCTGCTGAACTATGATCTGGAGGATACGGCGGTGTTTCAGCAGTATATTGACGACATTTTCAATATCCGGGCGATGAACGCCTACATAGATGCTTCCATGAATGTGGGAGCGGACGACAGGATTCTGACCCTGTCTACCTGCAATGCAGGGATTGAGACCCAGAGATATCTAGTACAAGCTGTACTAATATCTATAGATTATTAGGGAAAGGAGGAAAAAATCCAATGAAAAAGAAACTTTTTGCTATGCTTCTGACAGCAGCACTGGTAGCAGCACAGGGCGTTACCGCTCTTGCAGCAGGAAGTGCGGAGGCAGGAAATACGGTTAAGACTCCGTTGAGCAGCATAGAAGTTACTCCTGTGACGCCGGGTACGGTGGAAGTTATCACAAGTGACTCTGTTGCCGCGGCAGTTGATTCGTATCTGCCCTGCACATTAAGTGCAGAGACGAAAGAGGCAGTAAAAGCACAGCTTACTGAAGCTGCAGACGGAAAGGTGGACAGTGTCCTTAAATCCATGAGTGATGATGCCCGTAAAGGCATCAGGAGATTCACTACATTGGGTGTTCTGGATCTGAAACCCGAGTCTGGAAGTACCATGACTATGCGTATAACAAATGTTCCGGCAGATGTAACGCTTTATGCTCTGCATCTGACAAAGGATGGTGTCTGGGAGCAGATCCCGGTAACCAGAAACGGAGATATGTTTACGTTTAGTTCTTCGAACTGGTCACCCGTTATCTTTGGTTACAAAGAGCCCTGGGTAGATCCGGATCCTGGTCATGGCACCAGCGGCGGTGGACAGAGTTCATCCGCTGAAACCACATCAGCAGGTCTTGTGGCTTCGCCGAAGACCGGTGTGGCTTCTGACTGGACCTTGTGGATGGGCGGAGCAGTTGCTCTGCTTGCAGTCGCAAGTGTAATGTTCAGAAAGAAAGAGGCATAATTTGCCGAAAGGTTTGGGGCTGTACACTTCGGTGTGCGGCTCCAAATTAAAAAATGGTTATAAGAAAAGAAATATGAATGCGAATATAAGGACAGAATCAAGTTTAGAAAAGGATTTTGTATTGATAATATTGGGATAGAAAATGTAATAGTTTAGATTCGATGTAGAGAATAAAGGCAGGATGGAGAAAAGGATGTTAGATAGGTATAAAGCTGCAATATACCGGGAGGGGTAAATTGACGGCTTTTGTTAGGGAGAGATTTATGTAGTGTCCGCTGATTAGGTCTAACTTCCTTGAATTTACTGACTTTCACCCCGATTTCTGGTATAATATTTGCAAAGGTTTCGATAAAACAAGAGCGTTTTCTTTGCAGCTTT
>JAETRR010000035.1 GCA_021770065.1 Lachnoclostridium sp.
GAGAATTCAGCAGACACGGATAGATTCTGCGGATGTTTCATAATCTGAAATAAAATTTCGTATTCATTCGATTTTATTGACACTAACTTTCACATCTGGTAGTTTGAAGTAAGAAAGGGGGAAACAAAATTATGGTTACCATAGCAAGAATTGACGAACGTCTTATACACGGACAGGTGGCTTACGCCTGGAGTGTTGCTTACAAAAGTGAAGGTATTATGGTAATTGACAATGAGATAGCAAAAGACAAATTTCAGATCTCTCTGCTTCAGATGGCCTGTCCGAAAGATGTGAAGTGCATCGTCTGCAATGAGGAAAAGGCGGCGGAGCTTCTGAAAAAGTATGAAAAGCGGAAGCTTTTCATTGTAGTAAAGCATCCTGCCGCACTGCTTTCCATTTGTGAAAAAGGGGTTGAACTAAAGGAAATAAATGTGGGGGGCCTGTACTACAAGGAGGGAAGAAGACAGATTTCCAAGACCGTATATGTTGATGCGGAGATGGAAGAGGTTTTCAGAAAACTGAGCAATATGGGGATAAGGCTGGAAAACAGGACCACGCCCACAGATGCCGGAGAGGATCTTATGAAATTGCTGTAGGCGCCCGGGTTTTCACAAAGGAGGTATTTTATGAGTACGATTCAAGTATTGATACTGAGTATTTTTATTGCGTTTTTGATTCTGGAGAACTATGGTTACGGTTACTGGATGATTTCACGGCCGATCTTTGCAGGCCCGCTGATTGGACTTCTGCTGGGAGATCTGCCTACCGGCCTTCTGGTCGGGGGAAGCGTGGAACTGATGTATATGGGCGTGATTCCGGTAGGAGGAAGCGTTCCGCCGAATGCCCAGATTGCGGGAATACTTTCTACGGTATTTGCAATTTTAAACGGAGGAAATGCAGAGGTCGGGATTGCGCTGGCCCTTCCCATCGGCCTTCTGGCTCAGCTTCTGATTATGTTCGCATGGAATCTGAATATCATATTAATTCACGGCGCTGACAAATATGTTCAGGCAGGGGACGACAAAAAGGTAGAGAGGATGCAGCTCTGCGGACTGATTGTGTTCTTTCTGGTATTCTTCATTCCGACTTTTCTGGCAATCCAGTTCGGCAGTGAATTCGTAAATTCGGTAGTTGCTTCCATGCCCCAGGTGCTGACAGACGGACTGAAGGTCGCTTCCGGTATCCTTCCTGCGGTAGGAATGGCAATGCTGCTGAAAATGATGAATTTCAGAAAATACTGGGCGTTTTTTGCACTGGGGTTTGTATGCTCCGTTTATCTGGGGCTGAATGTGCTGGCGACATCCATCATTGCACTGTCCATGGTATTTGCAATGTACACCATGAGGAAAGAAGATTCCGACGACGGATTCGGCGATGATTTTGAGAGCGGAGAAGAGGATACGGCCTCCGGAGAGAAACGGCTGAACCAGAAGGTGCTGAAAAAAGTTTTCCTGCGCTCGTTCTTTACTATGACAACGATTAACTATGAACGGTACTGTTCCCTGGGATTCTGCTATTCCATGATACCGGCCTTACGCATCCTGTATCCGGAACAGAAAGACTTTCAAGAAGCGATGCTGCGCCACAATGAATTCTTTAACTGCCATCCCTATACCGGAAATGCCGTTATCGGTGTATCCCTGGCGCTGGAGGAACAGCGCGCCGCCGGAAGAGCTATATCCGGGGAGGCGATTTCTTCCACAAAAGCGGCTCTGATGGGACCGTTATCCAGCATCGGCGACTCCGTATTTAAGGCAACCTTTATGACGATTTTCGCGGCAATCGGCGCAGCTCTTGCGCTGGACGGCAATCCGGCAGGGCCTTTTGTATTCCTGGTTCCCAATGTGCTGCTGAATGTGTGCTCAAGGTGGCTGTTTATCAAATACGGATATGAGCTTGGAACAAACCTTGTTGTGAAAATGAAGGGCAGCATCATTATTGATAAATTTGTAGAAGGGGCAACCATTGTGGGCATGATGGTGGTGGGAGCCATGATTGTCGGCTTTGTGAATCTGAATGTGGGCTGCGTCTGGATGATCGGAGAAAAAGAGATTATTCTTCAGGATATTATCAATTCCCTGATGCCCAGTCTGCTGCCGCTGCTGCTGGTGCTGTCCTACTACTGGATTTTGATTAAGAACAAAAAAGGAATGTATGTTTGTATTATTGCAAGCTTTGTATTAGGAATTGCAGGAAAGGCGGTCGGACTCTTCTGATGAAGCAATCGGGTAAAGAATTGAATCAGCAAGGCAGGAAGCTCCTGGAACAATTAAAGAATAAACTGATCGTTTCCTGTCAGGCCAGAGTGGGATGGCCGATGTACGGCGCAGAGATTATGGCGGCATTTGCAGCCGCTGCGCAGCAGGGGGGAGCAGCCGGGATCCGGGCCACAGGAGCGGACAATATCAGAAAAATTAAGGAACGGGTGGCTCTGCCGATTATCGGAATTAATAAGCAGTTTCGGGATGATTACGATGTATATATCACACCTACATATGAAAGTGCCAGAGAGATACTGGAAGTCGGCATAGAAATCATTGCCCTGGATGCCACGCCCCGGAAGCGGCCGCAGGGAGAGTGTGCAGAGGAAATTATATGCCGGATACGGCAGAACTATCCGGAGGTACTGATTATGGGAGAGATCTCAACGCTGGAGGAGGCGGAAGCGGTGATTCCCATGGGAGTCGACCTGATCTCCACTACTTTGTCCGGCTATACCGAGGAGAGCCGGGAGGTACGGACGGTAAATCTGGAATTAATCCGTCAGATCCGCTCCGTTACGGATATTCCCATTGTTGCAGAGGGAAAAATCACCTCTGAGGCAGAAGCCAGAAAGGCTCTGGAAGCAGGAGCGCACGCCGTGGTAGTCGGGACTTCGATTACGAGGCCGGAAATTATCACACAGCGATATGCGGACGAACTGCGGCAGTTTGAAAGGGAATGCGGAAAAACTCTGTAAAGAGACATAACTTCAGGCGGCCGGGAGAAGAACGGTAAAGGTACTTCCGCCGCCGCACGTATCGCTCACCAGGATCTTACCCTGGTGAGCTTTTACGATCTCAGAGGCAATGGACAGCCCCAGCCCGAAGTGCCCCTTTTTGCTGCGTGACTGATCGCCGCGGTAAAAGCGGTCAAATATATGGGCTTTCTCTTCGTCGGGAATCCCGGCGCCATTGTCGGACACCCGAATATGATAAGCTCTGCCGTCGTAAGAAAGCGACAGACAGATCCGTCCGTGCCACGGGGTATAGCTGACTGCATTGTGAAGCAGGATAGAGAGCACCTGCCGGATCCGCCCCGGATCGCAGGAACAGGGAGGAAGAGGGATTTCCGGAAGCTCAATGGAGAGGCGGATGGATTTCTCGGCAGCCACTGGTTCAAAGGCTTCGAAGGTCTCAAGTAAAAGCGTATCCAGCTCTGCAGGACGCATTTCAATTGTCCAGGCATGCGCCTCCATACCGGACAGAAGGAGCAGGTCGTCAATCAGGCCGGACATACGCATGCCCTCCGACTGAATGGAATCCAGAAAATGAGCCCGTTCTTCCTCATTTCCGCGGTGGGAGGCGGATGCGCAGGAAAGAATCACAGCCAGAGGCGTGCGGAGTTCATGGGAAGCCGCGGCGATAAACTGTGTCTGCCGCTGTTGGTTTTCCTCCAGAGGGCGGAGGAGCTTTTTGGTAAAATACCAGGAAAACAGAAACAGGGCAGCGGCAGCCAGCGCGGTGAGAAGGGCAAAAAGAATCCGCTGGGAGCGTATCTGCTGACGCAGCGCAGTGAGAGGCATCAATATCATAATTCTGAGCGTGCCGCCGTTCCGCTCAAGGATGACGGCGCAGCCGTAATAGTCGGAGGCGCCATAGCCTTTGGAAGAAAAGTCAAATTCTCCGGAAAACGCGGAGTTATCCTCAGAGGAGGAAAATGCAAAGTGTTCTTCAAAGCAGCGCCAGGCGGCGGCAAAAAGCTCATCCTGCGAAGGAGAGGGCTGGCGGTTAAAAAGCAGAGGAACGTCATTATCCAGGATCTGAATCGTGTATGTCCCCTGATCTTCGATCCGGGCAAGCTGCTCCCAGGTAAGGACGGGTGTTTCGGTGAGGCTGTCCGTGATATCTTTCATTTCGTTTTGAAAGGAAGTAAAACTGCTGTCCTTTAAGCTCTTCTCAGAAATATAGAGGTAACCGCAGGACATGACTGCTAATATAAAAAATGTAATGCCGGCACAAAGGAGGGCCAGACGAAAATGTACTTTGCGAAACATATAAGCTCCTTACGGCAATCCGGCTTCTAGCCGGTAGCCGATCCCCCGGACTGTCTTAAGACTGACGGAGCTTCCCACGGATTGCAGCCTCCGTCTGATAAAATGAACATAATTATCCAGATTCCCGTCTTCCACGTCACTGTCCATACCCCAGACCCGTGTGAGAAGAAGAGGACGCGAGAGAGTCTGGCCAAAATTGCGCATAAGGGCTTCCAGCAATGCCCCCTCTCTCCTGGATAAGCTGCAGGTGCCTCCGGGACCGGTCAGGGTATTTTCCCCCAGATGGTAGACCAGATCTCCCAGGGTAAGCTGATTGTCCTGTGCCATACGCCGTGGCCGGCGGGCAATGCAGCGGATCCGCGCCATTAATTCCTCGAAGGCAAAGGGCTTCACCAGGTAATCGTCCGCACCGGAATCCAGGCCGGTTACTTTGTCGTCCAGGGTTCCGAGAGCCGTAATAAGGATTACGGGAGTCTCATTGTGCGCCCGGCGCATCCCGGCAAGCACCTCTGTGCCGCTGATCCGGGGAAGCATTCTGTCCAGAAGAACCAGGTCGTGAATCTTTTCTTCTATATAATAGAGAGCCTCTTCCCCGTCCCGGCAGGTGTCAACCAGAAAACCCTCCTTCTTCAACTGAAAAGCCAGGGACTCATTTAATTTTTCATCGTCTTCTACCAGTAAAATTCGCATAATAACTCCTGTGCAGATTCGTTCGGATGCTTTATCATGTCCATATTATCATAATATTAACAGGGAAATCTTTAATATTTCTCTAAGATATTCCGAAAACGGGCAGAAAACATGAACTGTATTAGACAGATGTTTTGAACACAAAATTGATATATTCAATAATATTGAAAATAAGAACGTATAAATATAGAAAAAACTGATATATTTACGAAAATTTCGATAATAATGTTGACTTTTTGAATTTGAAGGATATACTTTTGTATAGAAATATTTTATTTTGGAGGTAAGGACTAATGCTGTTGATGTTTAAGGTAAAAAACTACACCTCGTTTAAAAATGAATCCATACTTGATATGAGAGCGACTGCGTATGTGCAGCATCCCGCTCATGTTATACATGTAAATGATAAACTCGGTTTACTAAAAACAACGGCTTTATATGGAGCAAATGCGTCAGGAAAGTCTAACTTAATCTCAGCAATGTTCTTTTTTGAACAGTATATATTTTCTCAGTTTATCAACAAAAAAGAGAACGAAGATTTGGAATCCAACGAAATTGGAATGAAAATGAAATTGGAGCCATTTGGCTTATCAAATGATATAGATAGTGCTTCGGAGTTTGATATCATATTTCTTCGAGGTGAGAAGCAGATACAATATGGTTTTGAGTGTACAGCGAAAGAAGTTTTAAATGAATGGTTATTCATTAACGATAAAAAAGTTTTTGAACGAACCGGCACGGAACTTTCTTTTGGAAGCAAATATCAAAAGCTGTTGGGAGCTTATAAAAAATTACCTGCTGAGAGACTTTATATTGCCGTACTTGAGTATTTTCTTGATGAAGAAGCTAAAAATGCGGTGCTTGGCGATTTTATAGCATTCTTTACCAAAGAATATAATGTCTTTACTGAAATTCTTTTTGAATCTACCGTAAAAGGACTGGCAGGAATGGTTGGACTTTCAAAAAAACTTGTTAGTAATAAGTCTTATAGAAAAAAGGTGGAATATTATCTTCGTTTAGTTGATGTTGGTATCAAGCGTTTGGATGTGGAAACTGAAATGATTTTTGATGAGCGTACAGGTAAAAAGAAGAAAGAAAGGGTTGTTCGTACCGTACACGATATTTATGATGAAAATGGAAATATAGTTGGAGAAAAACTTTTCAATTTGAGCCAGGAGTCTACGGGGACACTCCGTTTTCTGGCCTATATTCAAAATATAATAGAAATGATTTCAAATGGCGGTGTGTTCATTGTGGATGAAATGTCTGCAAGGCTGCACCCACTATTAACCAAGTTGATTGTAGATATTTTCTGCTCAAGTCAAAATAAAAAGGCTCAGTTGATTTTTACTACTCATGACATTTCACTGCTGAACAATAATCAATTTCGACGTGATGAGGTGGTATTTATAGATAAAAATGAACGAGGGGAATCCAGCTTATATGCTCTTTCTGACTTGAAGGTACGTGAGGATGCAACATTTAATAAAGATTATCTTCAGGGGAAATACGGCGCTATTCCTATTTTTAATTATGATGATATTATGGGCGGTGAATTGAATGGGTAGAACGAGGTTATCACCACAACGTCTTTCAGAAACTAAGAAAATCAATATAGGGCGCATCATTATATTCTGTGAAGGAAAAACTGAGAAATATTATTTTGATTACTTTGCAGAGATTATTAAGAAAAATAAATATACTGACATAGAAGTCGTTCTGGAAACTGCCAATGGAAATGCGCAGACTGTTCTAAATTTTGCGGACGAATTTATGAGTGATGAGAAACACAATCAGAAATTCAGTACTTATGGCAAATATTTGGCGTTTGATTGTGATGATCCGCCGGATATTCAAGCTGTGGTGCGAGCGGCCGCTGAATATGAATTGTTGATTTCTAACTATTTATTTGAGACATGGCTGCTGATGCATTTTGAAGATGTAGAAGGGAAAATATCAAAGAGAGAAATTTATCAACGCTTATCGTCCCATTTACACGATGCTTATACTAAGGGACATAAGGGCAAGACGCGTGAAATAGTTCAAAACGGCAATGTAGAAAAAGCAATCGAGAATGCAAAAGCTTTGGAAAGACAATATGCTGCTGAGGGGAAAAGTATATTTACAAACATTAAAGATATGAATCCGTTTACAAGTGTCTATAAATTGATAGAACAGTTTATGGTTGAAATTTCGGAATAATATTTCTCTAAATTTTAAAGCCGGATTATCAGTACGGGAATCGGCGGATTTTTAGGCCGGTTATAATATTCCGAAACAATTACAAGGTATTTCTTTGGATTAAGCTTTTTCAGATAATCAAGTACGGCATCCCGTTCATCAAAGCCGCTGTCACCGCCGCTATAGATACAAATGGTCATTAATCCGCCCTTTTTCAGAAGAGAAAGCCCCTGTTCAACGGCAATGATAGTGGAATCCGGTTTTGTGGCAATTGCATGATCGCCGGAGGGCAGATAGCCCAGATTGAAAACAATACAGCTGATGCTTTCCGGTTCGGCATATGTGCGGAGGTTTTCATGGCTTTTAAGAAGAAGCGTGTAGGAAGAGCCCGGGATGCCTTCGGCATCCAGAAGGATTTTTGTATTTGTGAGAGCTTTTTCCTGAATATCAAAAGAGATACAATGGCCTGACGGGCCGCATAATTGGCAGAGAAGCAGCGTGTCATTGCCGTTTCCCATTGTGGCGTCAATGCATAGATCCCCGGGCTTTACCTGCTGTTTCAGAAAAGAGCGGTACCAGTCTGCTGATTGAATATTATCCATAGAAATCGCCTGTCCTTTTTATTCTTGAGAGAGTTAAATATCAATGAGATATCTGATTTTTCACACAAATATCCTTCTGGGTTATTCCCCTTTTTACTATAGTGCTTCAGTATTTATTATGTCAATATGCAGGTTAACAGGTTGACAATTTTAATAAAATATATGTAAATTATACGCCTGTTGAGTTGATTTTGCATTGCAAATTGCATATACTATAAGTATAATAAAATGCAAAGGGGCAGATACTATGGCAAGTACAACAAATTTCAGTGTCCGTATGGATAGCAACATCAAAAAACAATGTGAAAAGCTTTACGGTGAGTTGGGTATGAACCTGACTACCGCAATCAATGTTTTTCTGCGCCAGTCCCTCCGTGTCGGCGGTTTCCCTTTTGAGGTCAAGCTGGAATATCCCAATAAGGAAACGATTGCCGCTATGCTGGAGGCGGAACGTATTGCGCATAATCCCAGCGTGAAGCATTACTCTGATACAGAAGAAGCACTTCGGGAGCTGAAACAATGAGCCGGGAAATTGTCTGGACGACAAAGTTCAAAAAGGACTATAAACGCTGCTCTTTTTTGATGTAATGAATCTGGACGGACCCGTACAGAAGGAGCTTTTGGAATCAATCCAAAGGGAGGGGAAGATTCTTTATGAAGAAGTATGAAAATTTTTGCCGGGCGCTTGAAAATCTGAAAGATATTTTTGAATATGAAGAGCCGTATAATAATGTAGTTCTCACAGGATTGGCAGCTTTATATGAGATATGCTTTGAACAGTCCTGGAAGCTGATGAAGGAGCTTTTGGAAAAAGAGGGTGTGACAGAAGCCAGAACAGGTTCTCCCCGTCAAATTTTAAAATCTGCCTACCAGGCAGGAATGGTGACGGACGAAGCTCTGTGGATGGATGCGCTGGCAGCCCGGAACAATATGGCTCAAGCTTATAATCAGGCAGCTGCGCTGAATATTGTGAGACAGACGAAGAAATGCTATTATTCTATGTTTGTCACACTTAAGACAACGATAGAAGAAAATTGGATGGAACAGGAATAAAAGTTAAGGCAAGAGTTATCCAAGCAAATAGGAATAAGTTACGGGGGCTGCCGGGAATAAGGCAGCCCCTTTTTGCGCCCCGGTTTAAGCAGAACATTTTAAAAGGTTTAGAGAAAACTTAGAGACACCTCTGCTATCATACGGTTACAATACAAATGAAAGACGAGGAGAAAGCTATGAAAAAGAATGTATGGAACAGGATAAAACTATTTGCACTGGCGGGAACCATGAGTCTTACGCTTTTGGGCTGCGGAGGAACAGACGGCGCAAAGGGAGGAGCTTCCGCGCAAGAGGAACAGCCTGAAGACTTAAATGCCAAAGACGGGGAAACACCTCAAGGGGAGGAAGAACAGCCTGAAAGCCCGGAGGAGAACACCGAGCCGGAAAAACAGGCGGACAACACGGGGACACAGAATGAAGAAGATCCCGTCGGCGAGATTACGGAGCTTGGAGACGGGCAGTTCACCATCAAAAAATTCTATCAGGAGACAACAGAGGACGGAAGCCTGCTTATAGCCGCTCCGACAGAGGGTGTCGAAGAGGACAAAGAGGCGGAGTTCGGCACACTGACGGTGATCTGCGATGAAAATACCCATATCTATCAGAGAACCATCCGAGACGGAGGAGCCAGTTATGAGGATTCGGAGAGCTCCTTTGAAAAATTGGAAAAAGGCATGGAGGTAAATCTTAAGGGAAGCTATGAGGGGGATGTATACCTGGCATCTGAGGTGCAGATTGTGGATGTAATTCTGTGAGGAAATACCCTGTGGGTATCCCTCTATGCACAAAAATCATGTGCGGATCAATGAAACACCCTGCGGGTATCCCTTTATGCACAAAAAAACATGTGCAGCTTAAGGAAAGGAGAAATGGGAATAAACTATGAAAAAGACAAGATTTAAGCAATTAACGGCATGGCTTCTGCTGCTTCTGCTTCTTGCTGCCGGCTGCGGCAAAGGGAGCGGCTCTGAGCCTCAGACTAACTCCCCGTCGGCCGCTTCGGGTGAGACCAAAGAAGAGGAAGAAAAAGAACAGAGCATGGGCCGCTACCTGGAATATCAGATCGAGCTTCCGGAGGAATTTGAGTATGCCGAATCCTGGGGAGCATCGGCCGTGCAGGTCTTAGAAAGCGGAGAAATTGCTCTGTTGAATGAAAGCGCAGGGTTGTATGTATCTACAGATATGGGCGAAACCTGGGAGGCAAAATCCGCTTCCTGGCTGACAGAACTGTCCGCTAAGCAGGCCTATATCCCCAGCCTTGCACTGGCGCCGGACGGATCGGCAGCCGCTGTTTATGCTGGAGGAGAGGATACACCGGAAGACGAAGAGAAAGGCTATCATCCGAAATATATCTATGTAGACCCGGAAGGAACACAGAAGCCGATTCAGTATACGGACGATAAGGATACCCTGAATGAGCTTTGCTTTGGAAAAGACAACAGACTTTACGGTTTCAGCATTCAGGGAACCGTATATGAGATCAACCGGGAAGACGGATCCGTGCAGGAGCTTTGCAAGGTAGACGGAATGACGGATTATGTCTGTTTTACCGAAAGCTATATGGTAATCCTAACGAGCAGAACCATAGAATTCTATGATCTGGAGGCAAAAACCCTGGCCGACAAGGATGAGGTGATTCAAAACTTCATTTCCGAGGAGACAGGCGGAGAGATTGGAAGCAACTCCGGCAGTCATAGTGTGGTGCTGGCTTCCGGGGAGGGGGATGTAATTTACCTGGCTCTGGATAAAGGGCTTTACCGCCATGTGGCGGGCGGAACCGTCGTAGAACAGATAGCGGACGGGAGCATGAATTCTCTGGGAGATCCTCAGATGTACCTGCAGGGAATGATTGCTCTGCCCGGAGACGAATTTATGATTTTGTATAACGGCCCCAGACTTTGCCGCTACATCTATGACGCCGATGTGCCGGCAGTGCCAGAGGAGCAGCTTACCGTCTACAGCCTAGAGGATGATTATACCATCCGGCAGGCCGTAAGCCTGTATCAGAAAAAGAATCCGGGTGTTTACATCCGCTATGAAGTGGGAATGACCGGTGACGATGGTGTAGTCCGTGAGGATGCCATAAAAAATCTGAATACAAAAATCATGTCGGGAAGCGGCCCGGATCTCATAGTGCTGAACGGGCTTCCGGAACAGTCTTATAAGGAAAAAGGCATACTCGCAGATTTGACAGAGCTGGAAAAGGGACTGACCGGAGACAACGCTCTGCTCCCCAATCTGGCAGACGCATTTCGTGAGGACGGGAAACTGTACTCTCTGCCTGTACGCTTCCGGATTCCCCTGGTAATCGGAGATCCGGATACGGTAAAGGGAATAGACAGCCTTGTTTCCTTAGCGGATGCCGTGGAAGGGCTGCGGCAGGAACACCCGCAGGGGGCCGTCACGCGGCTGATCACAGAGGAACAGGTATTATATACCCTGGGCCTGTCCTGCTCGGGCGCATGGCTTCGCGGGGACGGAAATATTGACGAGACAAAGCTTACGGAATTCCTTACACAGGCAAAGCGGATCTATGAGGCGGAAATCGCAGGCTGGGATGCTGCAGAGCTGAGAGAAATGCAGGATCGGGTGACCAATCTGTGGAGCGAGACAGGCGGACTTACATGGGAGGACTTCAGTGCAAGTGCATCCTCCGCATCCATAGACATCGCCATGGAGGAAAGCTATCTGGGAATCGGTACGGCCAAGGGAATGAATGTGGACTTTAATGTGGTATCGACACTGGCGGATCAGGAAAGCGGCATTGATTATGCACCTTATCCCGGACAGATGCCAAACAGCTTTGTACCGGATACCTGTGTGGGAATCTATGCCAATTCCATAGAAAATGAACTGGCTCTTGACTTTTTCCGTTCTCTGTTCGGAACAGAGCTGCAGGATTTGGATTTGCCGGGGGGAATGCCTGTGAATGCGGCATCCTTCGAGAAACAGCGGATCAGCCCCAATGAGAGCGGAGAGAACGGCAGCTTTTCCATAGGAAGCAGCAGCGAAGACGGGAAATCCTTTAGCCTGGAAGTTCTGTGGGTGACAGACGAACATTTTCAGCGTCTCCGTGATATTGTAGATGCCGTAGATACGGCCAGCCGCAGCGATTCTGTCATCGAGCAGACTGTCCTGGAAATCGGTCCCAGAGCATTAGACGGCAGCATCAGCGTGGAGGATGCAGTGAAGGAAATTGTGAAAAAAGCAGCCATTTATCTGGCAGAGTAGCAAGGTGAAACCGGAAATAAGAGGTGAGGGCAACGAAGAAAAGGCAAAGGATTTTCGGAAGCAGAAATGCCTGGATATGGTTTCTGCTTCCCAGCGGTATCGGAGTTCTGATCTTCGTATGCCTGCCGTTTCTGGACGTGGTCCGGCGGTCATTTCTGACCGTCGTGATCCAGGAATGGGCAGGCATACGCAATTATCAGCTCATATTTGAAAACCAGGCATTTCTTCTGGCAGTAAAAAACACCCTGCGCTTTACGGCTGTCTGCCTCCCGATTCTCATCGGCCTGGGACTTTTCCTGGCTGTACAGCTGAGCAGGCTGCAGAAAATACAGTTTTTAAAATCTTGTTTCCTGTTCCCCATGGCCATGCCTGCGGCGGCAATCGTACTGGTCTGGCGCATGGTATTTTCCAAACAGGGCTTTTTAAACCTGTTGTTAAACAGCCTCGGCCTGATACCAGAGAGCGGCCCGGTAGATTACATGGGCACAAAAGCGGCCTTCTGGGTACTGGTATTCAGTTATGTGTGGAAAAATCTCGGCTATACCATTGTACTCTGGCTGGCCGGAATCTTTTCCATTCCCTCCGACATTCTGGACGCGGCCCGGGTGGACGGAGCAAGTGAGAGGCAGTGCTTCTGGAGAGTGGTATTTCCCAATCTGAAAGGCACTCTCTACACCATCACCGTTCTGTCCTTTCTGAATTCCTTCAAGGTATTCCGGGAGGCATATCTGGTGGCAGGCTCCTATCCCCATGAGAGCATGTATCTGCTGCAGCATCTCTTCAACAACTGGTTTGTAAACCTGGAGCTTGACAAAATGGCCGCCGCTGCAGTCTGCGTGGGAACAGTGCTCTTTTTATTCATTCTCTTATTACAGAAACTCTGGGATTAGGACGGAAAGGAGGCATAAACAAATGCGTATTGCAAGGTATATACAAACGAATATAAGAAAGCTCTTCTTATTTTCACTGGCGCTTTTCTTTTTGATGCCGGCAGTTCTGGTGCTGTCGGGAACCGTGATCAGCCGTCTGGAACTGGAGCAGTGCCTGGCGCCTTTAAGCACAGGAGCCGAAGAATTTATAACATGGAAATTCTTTCCCAGGTATCCCACCTTCGAGCACTATGCCCGTGTGCTGTTCTGCACGCCTCAGTTCTTTGTGGTATTCTGGAACTCCATAAAAATTGCAGCTCTGGTGCTTGCAGGACAGCTCCTTCTGGCAGTTCCGGCAGCCTGGGCCTTCGCGGTATACAGGTTCCGCTTCCGCAAGGTGCTGTTTACCCTGTATGTTGTGCTGATGCTGATGCCCTTCCAGGTAACCATGCTCTCCAATTACCTGGTCCTTAATGGCCTCCACCTCATAAACACACATGCGGCCATAATCCTTCCGGCAGTATTTTCCACCTTCCCGGTATTCCTGACGTATCGCGGATTCTGCGCCCTTCCGGAAAGCATCATCGACGCGGCCCGGGTAGACGGAGCGGGCGAATGGACCATTTTCCGGCGGATCGGCCTTCCGCTGGCCTCCAACGGCATCCTGTCAGCCATGGTTCTGGGCTTTCTGGAATACTGGAACCTGATGGAGCAGCCGCTGGCGTTCCTGGAGGATAAAAGCCTGTGGCCCCTGTCCCTGTATCTGCCGGAAATAAGCCTTGACCAGGCAGGCTATTCTTTCGTGGCATCAGTTATAACACTGATCCCTCCGGCATTTGTATTTTTAATCGGACAGGAATACTTAGAGCGCGGAATCGCGGCTTCAGCCCTAAAGGAGTGAGCTCAAAATGGAAATGTGGAAAAAACAGAAAAAAATCGGAATCGCCTTCTGCATTTTTCTAAGCCTAATGTTTTTGTGCACCTTGATATCCCGGGCCGTCTATGCCTCCGGGCTTCCCCAGGTAACCACAAAGAAGCCGGAGCGGACCGCGCTTATCCACAGGGTAGAGGCAGAGGGAATCGTGCAGCAGGGCATGGAATACGCCGTCAACGCCTTAAGCGGCCTGCGCTGCCGGACTGTTCATGCCCATGTCGGCGACCGTGTGGACACAGAAACCCTCCTGTTTGAGATAGACATGGAGGACTTAGAAGAACAGATCCACGAGCAGGAAATAACCATCCAAAAGCTGACACTGACCATTCAGGAGCAGGAGCAGAACAAAAGTCTGGCACAGGGAGAGAAAAAGACAGAGCAGGATCGCGCAAAAGAAGACTACGACCGGACGGCAGAGAGTGCGGGGGAGAGCGTAAACCGCGCAAAAGAAGACTTAAAAAACGCCAGGGACGCCCTCGAAAACCTGGAACAGAACCCGGCCGCCGTAACACCGGAGGAAGAGCGCCGGAAAGCTCAGGCAGCATATGAAGCATGGGCCGGCACAGAACAAGAGCTTCAAAAAAATCTCAAGGAAGCCCAGGCAGAAAAAGAAGCCGCAGACGAAAAAATAAAAAAACTGGAAGCTCCGGACGCAGGAACCACTCCGGAAGGGCTTGAAGAAGCCAGAAAAAACCAGGAAGCGGCAGAAAAAAAATATGCAGAAGCAAAATCCCAATATGACGCCCACATGGCAGAACCGGTCAGCAAGCCCGACTACAGCAGCGAAGATGCAGAAAAAGCAGCCTGGGAAGAAAAAAAGAGCGCCCTGGAAAGCAGCATAGGAGACGCAGAGCGAAGCCTTTCAGACGCGAGAAAGAGCCGTGACGACGCACTGCTGAATGCAAAGCGGAACCTGGACGATTCAGAGAAAGCCTCCGCTGCCGACAACAGTCCGGCCATCAACCGTTTAGAACTATCCGCCCTTAAAGAAAAACTGGAAAAATATCAAGAAGTCCTGCGCACAGGCGGCCGCGTCTATCCGGAATCCGAAGGAATCGTCACCCGGATCCAGGTAAGCCCCGGCGAACGAATCCCGGACGGCGCGGCAATCGTGTACGCAGACCTGGAAAGTCCCCTGGAATTCCATCTAACCTTAACAAAAGAACAGAAAAAATACGTAAACCAGGGCGACACAGCATCCTTGACCCTGGGAAAAACCCAGGAATCCGTAACCGTAGACTATATAGCGGCAAGCGAAGCCGCCCCGGAACTTTTTGAAGCCGTCATTTTCCTGCCCCAGGGAACAGGAACCCTGGGCCAGAGCGGCGCCTTCACCACCGAAACCCAGACCGATATCTACAACTGCTGCATCCCCCTGGAAGCCCTCTACACAGACCAGACCGGAAGAAACTACGTCTACACCCTAAAAGAAAAATCCGGAATCCTGGGTCCGGAATTGGCCGCCGAAATAATCTACGTAAACATCCTGGATCAAAACGACAGATACGCCGCCATAGAAGAGGGAATCATAGACAGCGAAACTGAGATCATAACAAGCACCACAGAGCCCCTGACAGACCGGGCAATCATCCGCTACAAAGAATAAAACCTTCTACCAAACCGCGCCCGGCAGACGCCGGACCTCCGCCATAAGCCCAAACAGCCTGTCGCCTTCAAAACCAGGGGGTGCCGCAGAGTAAGGCCGCAGACAATTCCGATATCCAGTGTCCGGCTGTTCGCGTACACACCGTCTGATATGGGCGGATATTGCCTGAGCAATGTCCGCACAGAGCAGACGGTGTGTACGAGAACCGTCCGAACATCGGATATGGAAATGTCTGCGGCCTTACTCTGCGGCACCCCCGTCCGCCCTCGCAAACCTACTCCTTTTTATCCCCTTCTTCTCCCTGCACCCCGTTTCCGTCAGAAGGATCCGCTTCCCCATCCGTTTCCGCCCCAGGCACAGCCGCCTTCTGAAGCGCCCGTTCCACCGCATCCAGAATCACAAGAGAAGTATATTGATTTTCCTCCGGATATGTAATATGATCAAGAGACTGAGAAGCAATAATCTGCTCCGCCAGATTATCAAGAGCCGGTTCCATAAGCGGATACATCGTAGCGACCGTCTCGCTGACATTCACCATCTGAATAGAAGCAATCGCATCCTTATCCACCGTAACAGCAATATCCACAGCATTGCCGTTCAGCATAATCGACGACGTATACACGCCGGGCACATATTTATCAGAAGTATCAGTGGAGGCCGGTTTGCTGTCCTTAGGAGCAAACATAAATACCAGAAGAAGGATCAGAATAATACCCAGGGCAACAAAAATTCCGGTATAAATCAGTTCCTTCATGCGGAGGACCACAATTTTAGTTTTTGAGCTCAAGAGAAGCCCCTCCCATATAATTCGATTGCTACAACCTATGCAAAAAAAGACAGGAATATACCCATATAAAATGATGTTGGGATAGAACTGCAAAACAAGTAAAAACTATCAGATAAAGAGTAGAAAAAGAAAAGGCATAAGACAGAAATTCATTTTCAGAAGTATTGAATGCCGGATGAAGAGAAAGGAATGGACATAGACATGGGTAAGAAAAGCCAGACAATCATAAAAGAATATCTGCTGATAGGAGCCGGAACAGCCCTCATAGCCTTTGCCGTAGCTTCTATCTACGATCCTTCCGGTTTTGTCACAGGCGGTTTCTCCGGTCTGGCCATCATCGTAAAACAGCTTACGGAAGAGCTGGTTCCGGGCGGCGTCCCCCTTGCGGTGACCAACCTGGTTCTCAATATCCCCGTATTTCTCATAGCAGTCCGTCTGAAAGGCCGCAAATACATTGTAAAAACCTTCACAGCCACCGTTATGCTCTCTGTCTGGCTCGGCATACTTCCGGTAGTGCCTCTGGCGGCCGGAGATTTCCTTCTGACCGCCCTCTACGGAGGAGTTGTGATGGGAGTGGGAATCGGATTGGTATTCTTAAGCCAGGCCACCACAGGCGGCACCGATCTAATAGCGGCTATCATACAGCATTTCTGGCGTCACTACAGCATCGCCGACATTATGCAGGTCATAGACGCTGTCATCGTTCTGGCCGGCGCTTATCTTTTCGGCATCCAGATGGCCCTCTATGCCGTGATCTCCATCTACCTTGTATCCAAAGTGTCCGACGGCATTATCGAAGGCTTAAAATTCTCCAAAGCCGCATTTATTATCACCAGAAAGCCCGACGAACTGTCACAGATACTGATGGATGAGCTCAGCCGCGGCGTCACCGGCCTGTCCGCAAAAGGCATGTACTCCGGCGAAGAAAAGAACATGCTCTTCTGCGTGGTATCCCGGAAAGAGATCGTGCGGTTGAAAGAGCTTACCCTGAGCCTTGATCCGGATGCCTTTGTGATCGTGACGGATGTACGGGAGGTATTGGGGGAAGGATTTATAGAGACAAAATAGGAAATAATTTCTTTTGTGAACAATGTATAGGAAAAAAATTTGAAAAAAATCCCAAAAAGCCGAGGAAATGCATAAATTTTTTTACATTTCCTCTTTTCTTTTTTGTAATTTTGCATTAGTATATAGATTAGGTATTTTTATTTTTACATAAAGAAGGGGTAATTCTATCGGCGATATTGCCAGAGAAATCAAAAAGAAAAATCTGGCGATATGCACAAAAAGACGAGCAAAAGGAGCAGGTAAGACTATGATTTCAAACCAGATACTACAGAATACCATTGAGGGGTTAAAGGGGATCACCCGCATAGACCTCTGCATTATTGATACGGAGGGAAAAGTACTGGCCTCCACGTTCCCCGAGGCGGATACCTACACGGGGTCGGTCCTTGCGTTTATTGATTCTCCGGCGGACAGCCAGGTGATACAGGGCTTTCAGTTCTTTAAGGTCTTTGATGAGAATCAGCTGGAATACATTCTTCTCATTAACGGCGGCAGCGAAGATGCCTACATGATCGGCAAGATTGCCGTATTCCAGATTCAGAATCTGCTGGTTGCCTACAAAGAGCGCTTTGACAAAGACAACTTTATCAAGAATCTTCTTCTTGACAACCTTCTTCTGGTGGACATTTATAACCGGGCCAAGAAGCTTCACATCCAGGCAGAGGTCCGCAGGGCCGTTTATGTGATTGAGACGGGAAAAGAAAAGGACAGCGCGTCGCTGGAAAGCCTGCGCACACTGTTCGGCACCAAGTCCAAAGACTTTATCACGGCAGTAGACGAGAAGAATATTATTGTGGTAAAAGAGCTGGGAGAGAATGAGGGCTATCCCGAGATGTATAAGACAGCCAGGGTAATCAAGGATCTGCTTACAAATGAGGGAGAAGAGCAGGTTCACATTGCTTACGGCACCATTGTGGGCGAGATCAAAGAGGTGTCGCGCTCTTATAAAGAGGCCCGTATGGCACTGGATGTAGGAAAGATCTTCTTTGAAGAAAGAGACATTGTAGCATACAGTACATTAGGAATCGGACGTCTGATTTATCAGCTTCCCATCCCCCTGTGCAAGATGTTTATCCGTGAGATTTTTGACGGGAAATCTCCGGATGATTTTGATGAAGAGACACTGACCACCATAAATAAGTTCTTTGAAAACAGCCTGAACGTCTCCGAGACCTCCAGACAGCTTTATATTCACCGGAACACCCTGGTGTACCGCCTGGATAAGCTTCAGAAAAGCACGGGCCTTGACCTGCGCGTGTTCGAGGATGCAATTACCTTTAAGATTGCATTGATGGTAGTGAAGTATATGAAGTACATGGAGACCATAGATTATTAAAAAACGGCAGAGCCCCGGACGGGCAGCTGCAGAATTCTGAACAGGGTTTTAGAAGAGTACTGAGGAGTGAAAGAAAAAATGATCGATTTGGAAAATGTGACTAAAGCCTATTCCACAGGCAACCACGCCTTAAACGGTGTCAGTCTTCACATTGACAAGGGCGAGTTTGTCTTTATCGTAGGCGACAGCGGATCGGGAAAGTCCACCTTGATCAAGCTGCTTTTAAAAGAGCTTGAACCAACATCCGGAACTATCAAAGTAAACGGAATTAATTTAAATAAGATGAAGCAGCGCGCCATTCCCAAATACCGCCGGAAAATCGGCGTGGTATTTCAGGATTTCCGTCTTCTGAAGGACAGGAATGTATATGAGAATATTGCGTTTGCCCAGAGAGTCGTGATAACACCCACGAAAAATATCCGCAAGAATGTACCGGCTATGCTGTCGCTGGTGGGACTGGCAGAGAAGTATAAGTCCTATCCCAAGCAGCTTTCCGGAGGAGAGCAGCAGAGGGTAGCCCTTGCCCGGGCGCTGGTTAATAAGCCGAATATTCTTCTGGCGGACGAGCCTACGGGGAATCTGGATCCCAAAAACTCCAAAGAAATTATGAAGCTTCTGGAGACAATTAATGAGAGGGGAACAACTGTTGTTGTAGTAACCCACAATCAGGAGATTGTGGATCAGATGAAGAAACGGGTGATTGCAATGCATAGAGGCGTCATTATCAGTGACGAGCGTAAAGCTGGGTACATACAGCATGCGAATTAGTACCATCGGCTACTGCCTGAAGCAGGGCCTTAAGAACATCTGGAGAAATAAAATGTTCTCCCTGGCATCGATTGCCACTATGTCCATCTGTATCTTTTTGTTCGGCCTTTTTTTCTGCGTTGTACAGAACTTCCAGTATATGGTGAAGGAAGTGGAGAGCGGAGTCTCTGTGACCGTGTTTTTTGACGAAGATATCTCGCAGGACGAGGCGGCCATGAAGGAGATAGGAGCGAAAATCGCGGCAAGGGAGGAAGTAGAGGAGGCTCAGTTTGTCTCTGCGGAAGAGACCTGGGAATCTTACAAAGACATCTATTTCGCAGAGGCTCCGCATCTGGCGGAAGGTTTTGCCAATGACAATCCCCTTGCGAAGCAGGCACACTATGTAATCTATCCCAAAGACGTGGAGGATCAGAACAGTCTGGTGGAATACCTGGAATCCGTAGAGGGAATCCGCAGGGTGAATAAATCTGTGGAAGTGGCAAATATTCTGACCAATTTTAATCTTCTGGTGGGCTATGTGTCCGTTGCCATAATTATTCTTCTGCTGTGTGTGTCTGTATTCCTGATCAGCAATACGGTAACGATTGGAATCGCTGTCCGCAAGGAAGAGATTGCTATTATGAAGCTCATCGGCGCAACCAATTCTTTTGTAAAAGCGCCTTTTGTGGTGGAAGGTCTTTTGATTGGCATTATAGGAGGAGCAATTCCTCTGGGACTTCTGTATCTCCTCTATACGAGGCTCATCCGTTATATGGGGGGACAGTTTGACAATCTGGCCGGGCTGATGCAGTTCCTGCCTGTCGATCAGATGTTCCGTACACTGCTGCCCGTAGGGCTTGCTCTGGGCGCGGGCATTGGATTCTTTGGAAGCTACCTTACGATCCGGAAGCATCTGAGAGTCTGAAAGTGACAGATATAAAAAGGAATGTTGGAAGAAATGAAAAGAAAGCGCAGTATCAGTGTGCTGCTCGCAGCGGCACTTTTGACAATTACAATATTTCATTCCGGCCGGATCCGTGCGATGGCTTCTGAAGCGGAGATATCCACGGGCGGTACTGCCGGGGAGATCTCGGCGGGAGGAACGGATTCGGAGGAAAAGAAAACGTCTGGTTCCGGCAGCAAGATAGATACGGATGAACTGGAACGAAAGAAGAAGGATGCATTAAACAAAATCGAAGATATCAAGTCAGACCTGAATGAGGTAAAGAAAAATATCGAGCAGCTGGAGGCGAATAAGAACAATCTTAAAAGTTATATTGCCCGTCTGGATCAGGAGGCGGCATCCCTTGCAGCCCAGGTTCAGAAGCTGAATGAGGATATTGAAGCAAAAAAAGAAGAGATTGTACAGGCAGAGGCAGATCTTGATGCGGCCCAGAAAACAGCAGATCGGCAGTATGAGGATATGAAGCTGCGGATTCAGTACTTGTATGAAAACGGAACGCCGTCTTATCTGGAAATGCTGCTCACAGCCGACAGCATAGGGGAATTTTTGAACAGATCCACCTATGTAAAGGCAGTATCTGAATATGACAGGAAGATGATGGACGAATACATTGCCCAGAAGGAGGCGGTTGCCGAGGCAAAGGCGGTTCTGGAATCCGAGGAAGAAGAACTGGAGCTGATGGCGGATGCGGCCCGGGAGCAGAAAGAGACGGTAGATGCTCTGATCAGGAAAAAGACAGCGGAGATACAGAGCTACCAGGCGCAGATTGACAGCCAGAACAGCAATGCCGCTGAATTCAAAGAAGACCTGGAAGAGCAGGAAAAGCTGCTGAACCAGATTGAAGAGCAGATAGCGGCGGCGGCACTTGCCAATGCCAGTGCGGATGACGGAGACGGCGGAGCTTCCGGTTTTGTCTGGCCGTGCCCCTCCAGCAGGCGGATTACCAGTGAATTCGGTCCGAGAGCCCAGCCGGTTCCGGGAGCGTCTACCAACCATAAAGGAATCGATATCGGGGCTTCTCACGGCTCGTCTATTGTTGCGGCGGCGGGCGGAAGAGTTACCACGTCAACCTATAGCGGTTCTGCGGGAAATTATATTGTAATTTCACACGGTAACGGGCTTTCTACCGTGTATATGCACTGCTCGGCTCTTTATGTGTCGGCGGGGGATGTAGTCAGCGCGGGGCAGAGTATTGCGGCAGTGGGGTCTACCGGTTTTTCTACAGGGCCTCATCTGCATTTTGGAGTGATTAAGAACGGTGTTTACGTGAATCCTCATAATTATGTGGGATAGAATAATAGAAAACAGCGTATAGTTAAAATAAGGAAAACGGGGGATGCCGCAGAACAGCGACAGCCCCTTCCGGTTGCGGGAAATGGGGAACAAGATGAATGATAAAAAGCAGCTGTGGAAAGGCATAGCAATCGGATTTGCACTAACCCTGGTTCTGATCCAGGCGGTGATGTTCTGCAATAAGTTCCTTGGAGAACGGGCAGACGGGGAAAAAGAGATTAATCTGACCAATAAAGAGGTTCAGGAGAAGCTGACAGAGATCGAAGACCTGATGAATGATTATTTCCTGGATGAACTGGATGAGGGACAGATTGAAACCTGGCTTTATAAGGGAGCCGTGGCAGGGCTGGGAGACCCCTACGCAGCGTACTATACAGTAGAAGAATACCAAAGCCTGAGGGACTCTACCAATGGCAGCTATTGCGGAATCGGAGTGGAAATTTCCCAGAACATAAATACGGGGCTTGTAACCGTGGCCCGTGTATTTGAAGACAGTCCTGCCATGGAGGCGGGGCTTAAGCCGGGGGATATTCTCTATACAGTCGGGGATACGGAAGTGACGGGAATGGATTTGACCATGATAGTATCCCGGATCAAAGGAGAGGAAAATACAGAGGTCAATATCAGCGTGGCCAGAGAAGGGGAAGAGGATTATCTGGAATTCCTCGTGCAGCGCAGGACGATAGAGATACAGACTGTAGGCTCTGTCATGCTTGAGGATCAGATAGGGTATATTTCTATTTCCTC
Source organism: Lachnoclostridium sp. (assembly GCA_021770065.1). GTDB lineage: Bacteria > Bacillota > Clostridia > Lachnospirales > Lachnospiraceae > Laedolimicola. The sequence continues at coordinate 22,364 of JAETRR010000035.1, forward strand.
CTTTGATGATGTAACTACGGATCAGTTTATCAAAGCTCTGGATGATCTGGAGGCACAGGGCCTCAAAGGGCTCATTGTGGATTTGAGAAACAACGGCGGAGGTCTGGTTTCCAGTGTCTGCGCCATTCTGGATCGCCTGCTTCCGGAGGGGCTGATTGTGTATACAGAGGATAAGTACGGAAACCGTGAAGAGGAAACTTCCGATGCCGAGCACTATTTTGATAAGCCTCTGGCCGTACTGGTAAACGGAAACAGCGCAAGCGCTTCTGAGATTTTTGCAGGAGCTGTCAAGGACTATGAAATAGGCACCCTGGTGGGGACAACGACTTATGGAAAGGGAATTGTACAGAAGATTTATCCCCTGCATGACGGCACGGCAGTGAAGCTGACCGTATCCAAATATTATACGCCGAAGGGAAACAATATCCATGAGATCGGTATTGAGCCGGATGTGGAAATTGATCTGGAAGAAGCTTTGAAAAAAGAAGCGGTAGTACCTTTGGAGGAGGATAATCAGCTTCAGAAGGCTGTGGAAGTGCTGGAACAGCAGATGAGATAGAAATATTATATAAAAGAACCGCAGGGCTGCCGGGAAATAAAACAGCAGACTTTTCTATGCCCTGTGTTCGGACGGTTTGTGTACATTCTGTCTGCTCTGTACGGACATTGCTAAAGCAATATCCGTTCATATCAGACAGCCTGTTCACAAACAGCCGGACACTGGGTATCAGAAAAGTCTGCTGTTTTATTTCCGACAGCCCCTTTTTGTTGAAAATTTTGTAGAACTGCATTCTGCTGCTGCGTGCGGCAGACCGGCACAAAGAGATCAAAACGTTCAAATAATTCATAAATTTGTCTTTATATTATGCGTTTTGCATAAAAATAAGAGGATAATGGGGATGTAATAAGAATAAAAGTATGCAAAAAATACAAATATTTCTAATTCATTTAAAAATGAACATAAAATAGTTCAAATAATCATAAAAAAGATTGAAAGAAAAATATTATTTCAGTACAATATAATCATCAAGAAAATAAAACATAAAAAGAAAGGAAGATGAAAAAATGTCCAAAGTTAATGAAATCACCCGGGAGAGCTGGATTATGAGCACTTTTCCCGAGTGGGGAACCTGGCTGGTGGAGGACATCGAGAATGAGGTCGTAGCGCCCGGCAATGTAGCCATGTGGTGGCTTGGGTGTACAGGCGTCTGGTTCAAAACTCCGGGGAACACAAACATCACGATTGATCTGTGGTGCGGGAATGGAAAGAGAACCCACGGGGACAACAAAATGAAGCCCGGACACCAGATGGCGAACATGTGCGGCGGCCGGCTGATGCAGCCGAACCTGAGGAATGTACCCTTTGTTATCGACCCCTTTGCCTTCAAACATGTGGACGCGGTACTGGCAACACATTATCATCAGGATCATATGTCCGCAGAGTGGGCCGCGCATGTGATTCAGAGCGGCATGACAACCACGGATGAGAACGGCAGGGAGATTCCGGTTCCCTTCATCGGACCGAAGAAATCCGTAGAGACCTGGATGAAATGGGGAGTTCCTGAAGACCGCTGCGTTACCGTAAAACCGGGAGACGTTATTAAGATCAAGGATTTGGAGATAGTGGCATTAGACAGCTTCGACCGCACCTGTATCGTAACCACAGATGATACAAGTGAGAACAGAGAAGAGCTTACCGGTGTTTGTCCTACAGATATGGATGACAAGGCTGTGAATTATCTGGTAAAGACACCCGGCGGCAATATCTACCACTCCGGAGACTCGCATTTCTCTATCTATTTTGCAAAGCACGGCAAGGACTATGATATTGATGTTGCTTTCGGATCCTTTGGAGAGAATCCTGTCGGCATGCAGGATAAGATGACATCCATTGATATTCTGCGTATGGCCGAGAATCTGGGCTGCAAGGTAGTGGTACCGATTCACTGGGATGTATGGACGAACTTCCAGGCAGACTGTGAGGAGATTAAGGTTCTGTACGATTTTAAAAAGGATCGCAATGAATACAAGTTCCATCCCTTCTTCTGGCAGGTGGGCGGCAAGTATACCTACCCGCAGGATAAGGATAAACTGTACTATCACCACAGAAGAGGCTTTGAAGACTGCTTCGAGCATCCCCAGAATATTCCGTTCCGTTCATGCCTGTAAGGATGGGCGGGATTAAGGGCATAAAAGAGTGATTGCAATTGGAAACAGTAATATTCTATCCATGCACAAATCAATTTACAGAGGCATGTGTCTGCGGCCGGAAATTGATTTAGGTTAAAGTGTATGGATAGGATATTACGGAACTGGAATAGGAGAAACGGCATGTTAAGAGAATTTGTTGAGAAAAAGCATTACTTTTTTGCGGAGGAAGCCCCGGATTGGAAAGAGGCCATCCGCATGAGCTGCAAAAGCCTGGAGGCGGACGGGACCGTAGAAGCCAACTACAAAGAGGACATTATCGCCTGTGTGGAAAAGCATGGCCCTTACATTGTTATTATGCCGAATGTTGCCATGCCTCATTCCCAGGAAAATGCCGTCGGAGTGAATAAGACAGCTATCGGTTTTATGAAGCTTGATAAACCGGTAAGTTTTGCCCCCGGGGATCCGGAGAAGGATGCGCAGCTGTTCTTCACCCTGGCATCCTGCAATCCGGAACAGCATCTGGAAAACATGATGAAGCTGTCCGAGATGCTGATGAACGAGGAAGTGGTCAAAGCTCTGGCAGATGCAAAGACACCGGAAGATTTGCTGAAGATACAGGAGCAGTATCTTGATTAACCGGGCTGGCGGCAGAGAATACCGAAAACAGTATTGCGAAACTAAAAAACAGCAATGTCTATATGAAGGAGATATTGCGGAACTGGAATAAGGAGAAAGTGTATGGATATTTTAATGAAAGCATGGTCGTATTTTGCTACAAACATATTACAGCAGCCGGCATGGATGATCGGACTGATGGTTCTTCTGGGTTACATTTTGTTGAGAAAGCCCTGGTATGACGTACTGGGAGGTACGATCAAGGCCGTAGTAGGCTATATGATTCTGGCTGTTGGTTCCGGCGGACTGGTAAGCAATTTCCGTCCTGTGCTGGTAGGCTTAAAAGAACGTTTTAATCTGGATGCAATGGTAATCGACCCCTACTTTGGACAAAACGCAGTGACGGCCGGAGTGGAGGAAGTATTTAAAAAATCCTTCTCACAGGTTATGATGCTTCTTTTGATTGCATTTATTGTAAATATCATTCTGGTGCGTCTGCGCAAGATAACAAAGCTTCGTTCCCTGTTCACTACCGGACACGTGCAGGTACAGCAGGCATCTACAGCTTTCTGGCTGATTCTGTTTGCGCTGCCGGCCCTGAAAGACAATAATACGGCGCTTCTTATTGTTATGGCTGTCGTACTCGGCCTTTACTGGGCGGTCGGTTCCAATCTGACCATTGAACCCACACAGGAGCTGACCGACGGAGCGGGCTTCTGTCTCGGACATCAGCAGATTATGGGTGTGGCCCTGTTCTCCTGGATTGCGGGAAAGATGCATGAGCACGACGAAAAGAAAGGCAAGAAGGCTTCCAGAAGAATTGAGGATATTGAACTTCCGGGCTTTATGTCTATGTTTAATGAAAACATGGTATGTACCGCGCTTTTGATGACCCTCTTCTTCGGAGTGATTCTGCTGATTCTGGGACGCGATTATCTGGTTGAGGCCGGATTCCTGGGAGAAAACGCAAGCTTTTTGTTCTACATTTTAACGCTCTGCCTGAACTTTGCCGTATACCTGGCAATCCTTCAGCTGGGTGTAAGAACCTTCGTAACCGAGCTGACCCAGTCTTTCCAGGGTATTGCCAACAAACTGCTCCCCGGTTCCGTACCGGCAGTAGACTGTGCCGTAACCTACGGCTTTGGCTCTCCCAATGCAGTTCCTATCGGATTTCTCTGCGGCGCTGTGGGACAGTTCATTGCAATCGGAGTTCTGATTCTGCTGAAGAGCCCGGTACTCGTAATTGCCGGATTCGTACCTGTATTCTTTGACAATGCAACCATTGCAGTTTACGCAAACAACAAGGGCGGTATGAAAGCAGCTATGATCCTGCCGTTCATCTCCGGTCTGTGCCAGGTATTCGGCTCTGCGTTTATTGCGGGCTGGGTAGGCATGGCAGCTTACGGCGGATACTTAGGTATGTGGGACTGGGCGGTCGTATGGCCGGTGTTCACGGTACTGATGAAGTACTTAAGCTATGCGGGTCTTGCCATCGTGATTGTTGCGCTTCTGGCTATTCCGCAGCTGCAGTATCGTGCCGATAAGGAAGGTTACTTCTTAATTACCGAGGATTACGAGGCGTACAAGGAGCAGAAGGCAAAGAGGGCAGCAAAATAGGGATCGCTGCCGGATGTTGAAAGATCAATAAACAATAAACGGAACAGATTTCCGTAAGAACATTGACTTTTATGAAATATTTTATTATCATAATGACAGAATAATCTTAAAACTCTTTCAAAAAGGGAAAAGAAAAGGAGAATGCGGTTATGGCAAAGGATAATATGAGCTTTATGGTGTGCTGTGCAAATGGAGCAGGTTCCAGTCTGATGATGAAGATGACGCTGGAAAAAACTCTGAAGAAGATGAACATTAAACCGGGAAAGATTCATCACTGTGCTCTTTCTGAAGGAAAAAGCGCGGCATCCCAGTATGATGTAGTTCTCTGTGCTCAGAATTTCCTCAATATGTTCGCAGATGCCCAGAAGAAGGGAACTACAGTAGTAGGCCTGCGCAACATCATGTCCATGCAGGAGATGGAAGAGAAGATGACCGAGGCCGGTATCGAGGCAAACTAAAAGCCGGCAGACATACCCGTTCTGCAGCGAAGGGTTTTCGGAAAAAATCGGTGTGAAGACAGCCGGGAAGAGAGCGTCTTCCGGTGAAATCAACCGGGAGACAGCTCTCTTTTTCCGTTTTTACAGAAAAGCCGCCTGCAGCAGCAACGGTGCAGGCTGAAACAGCAGCAGAAAAGGTTCTTTACAAGCAGCCTTATAAAATAGAGGATAAAGGGGAGGGAGAACAGCATGAAAATGAGCCGCAGCATTGTAAATGGCAGGAGAGAAAAGTTACTGGAGCTGGTGCGTGAAAACGGCAATGTGACAGTCAGCCATCTGGCAGAGCAGTTTCAGGTATCTCCCTTAACCATCCGGCGTGATCTGCAGTATCTGGAGGATCACAAGCTTTTGGAGCGCTTTTACGGAGGAGCCAGGAACAGTATGGGGGCCGGGGGAAACCCTGGAGAGAACAAAAAACAGTTCCGCAGAGAACGGATTGCCCGATATGCGGCGGGCCTTGTGGAGGACGGAGACAGCATTTTTATCAATACAAGCTCTACTGCCCTGGCTATGGTAAAATACATCACCAGCAGGAATGTGACTATCATTACGAATAACGGAAATATCATAAATGAGAAAAATCCGTCTCATGCCACAATTATTCTTCTGGGGGGAGAACTGCGCTATGTTAAGGGGGCTATGGTGGGGGATTTCGCCATGAACAATCTGGCCCAGGTGACAGCGAAAAAAAGCTTTATGGGATGCGGAGGCATCTGTCCGGATACAGGGATGACGACGGAGCTCCTCAATGAGGTAAATCTGAACCAGATGATGTTTGAACGGGTGAGCAAGGGGTCTTACATCCTGGCGGATTGTACGAAGTTCGGGAAAAGGAGCAGTTTTGTGAGCTGTCCGCCGGATCTGATTGCAAATATAATTACAGATACGGATGCGCCGGCGGAACTTGTCCGGGAATTCCGGGAAAAAGGAATCTGGGTGCATCAGGTAGATTAGAAAGATAAGCATATTATGAAACCGGAACAGGAGTATCAAAATGAAAATAGAAAAGATAAAAACACATGAACTGGAAAAATGTTATTCCATCTGCCCATTGTTCTACAATGGAAAGGAACATATACTGGTTGCGGCTGAGAAAGTGAACAAATGCCTTTTGTTTGATCTTGACGGCAATCTGGAGGAAACCGTATGGGAGGGGCCGGGCGGAACCATGACAATGGTACAGCTTCCGGGAAGCAACGGAGAATTTCTTGCAACCCATAAGTTCTATTCCCCCAATGACTCTAAAGAAGCAAAAATTATCCTTGCTTCCCCCAGGGGGAAGGACAACTGGGAGATAAGAACTCTGGTGGATCTGCCTTTTGTGCACCGCTTTGATATTCTTACCAGCGGCGGCGTAAATTATCTGATTGCCTGTGCGTTAAAATCCGGGCATGAATATAAAGATGACTGGAGCAGCCCGGGAAAAATCTGGGTGTGTGAGCTTCCGGAGGATCTAAGTTCCGTGAATGAAGCAGATCAGCTTCCCATAAAGGTATTAAAGGAAGGTCTTTTGAAAAACCACGGCTACTGCCGGGTAGAGGAGGCTGACGGCGTGTGGGCGGCCGTAGCGGCGGACAACGGGATTTTCAAGGTAGTTCCCCCGGCAGTGCGGGGCGGGGACTGGACCGTGGAAACGCTGACAGAAGATGCGGCCAGTGACATGACCTTTGCGGATTTTGACGGGGACGGCGAGAAAGAGATGCTTGTGATGACGCCCTTCCACGGGGACACAGTCAAGATTTATAAAAAGACGGACGGTGTTTATACCTGTATCAAAACCTTTGAAGAAAAATACGAATTTGCCCATGGCATCTGGGGAACCGAGACAGACGGAAAAGGCATTGCGATTATCGGGCACCGGAAAGGAAAACGCAATCTCCTGGCCTGCATGTACGATGGAAGCGATTACGTGATGAAGGTACTGGATGAGGATGTGGGACCGGCCAATGTACGCTGCTATGCAAAGGACGGCAGGACAGGACTCGTGTCCACAAATCGTGAGATTGATGAAATTGCATTCTACGAGATCGAAGGCCTGTAAAAGAGGAAGAGTGCGTCTTCCTGACTTTACCCTTTAGTGCCATCGCGCAGCGACTTAAAATAGGAGGAAACGATGAAAGCTTATACCATAGGATTGTATGAAAAAGCCATGCCGAAAGAACTGACCTGGAAGGAAAAGCTTGAGGCGGCCAGGGAAGCGGGCTATGATTTCGTAGAGATCAGTATTGACGAGACAGACGAGAAGCTGGCCCGTCTTGAGTGGACAAAGGAAGAACGCCTGGAGCTTATTAAAACCATGTTTGAGACAGGAATTCCTATCCGCACCATGTGCCTGTCCGGACACCGGAAGTATCCAATCGGGAGCAGCGATCCGGATACCTGCAAAAGAGGCATGGAGATTATGGAAAAGGCTGTTCAGCTTGCGGATGACTTAGGCGTGCGTATCATTCAGCTTGCGGGCTATGATGTGTACTACGATCCATCCACCCCCGAGACAGCAGCCCGGTTTGAGGAAAATTTGAAAAAATGTACATTGATGGCAGCCAGAGCGGGCGTTCTCATGGGCTTTGAGACCATGGAGACGGAATTTATGAATACCTGCAGAAAGTCTATGAAGTATGTGGAGAAGATCAATTCCACCTATTTGAACGTTTATCCTGACTGCGGCAATATCAACAATGCGGCCATTACCTACGGAACCGATGTCCTTGAGGATCTGAGAAGCTGTAACGGACACATTACGTCCATGCATTTGAAAGAGACAGAGCCCGGAAAATTCCGGGATATGATGTACGGAGACGGGCAGGTGGATTTCCCGGCCATGATTGATACGGCCTGGGCTATGGGCGTGCGCAAGTTCGTAACGGAGTTCTGGTATCTGGGTAATGAAAAGTGGAGAGAGGCTCTGGCTTTTGCCAATAAGTCCATGAGGACCTTATTGGATCAAAAAGAAAATTAAGGCAGCAGCTTTGAAACAGCAATACCCCGAAGTGCATAGAAGAATTTACAGACGTATGCATTTACGGCTGGAGATTCTTCTGGGTAAGGATGTGCCAAGAGGGGTATTGCGGAACCGGAATAGGAGGAGAAAGAAAATGTTAGAAGCATTGAAAAAACAGGTTTACGAAGCCAACATGGAACTTCCGAGAAGGGGACTGATCACCTACACCTGGGGAAATGTCAGCGGAATTGACCGGACAAAGGGATTGTTCGTAATCAAGCCCAGCGGAGTGGATTATGATGAACTGAAGCCGGAGGATATGGTAGTTATGGATCTTGACGGCAGAAAAGTGGAGGGTGAATACAATCCCTCTTCGGATACGCCGACCCATCTGGAGCTTTATAAAGCTTTCAAAGAGGTGGGAGGTATTGTGCATACCCATTCTCCCTGGGCAACCTCCTGGGCACAGGCCGGGCGGAGCATTCCGTGTTACGGAACCACCCATGCAGATTATTTTTACGGCGAGATTCCATGTGCACGCAGTCTGACGGCGGAGGAGATCGATACCGAGTATGAGAAAAATACGGGCCTTGTGATTATTGAAACCTTTGAGGGAAAGAACCCTATGCACATTCCCGGCGTACTCTGTACCAACCACGGCCCCTTTACCTGGGGAACAGACGCAGACAATGCGGTCCACAATGCAGTCGTGCTTGAGGAAGTGGCTAAGATGGCCTGCCGCACAGAACTGCTGAAGCCGGGTGTGGCGCCGGCACCCCAGTCAATCCAGGATAAACATTTCCTTAGGAAGCATGGTGAAAATGCTTATTACGGACAGATTAAGAAGTAACAGAAAATAGAGAACATAAAGAAGGGCACCACCGGAAAATAAGGCAGCAGGATATGGGAAAATCCTGCTGCCTTATTTTCCGGCGGCGCCTTTTTGAACTGCCGGGTCAGGAAAAAACAGCCTTTATTGCAGGCCGGGTACCGTCCTTCAATTGTACCTGAATCTGCAGGTCGTCACGGGAGCCGGAGAGGATCTCGCAATCGTTCAGCTCCCATCCCAAAAAGGTATGCCCTTTCATCGGGACGGCAGTGAGGGTCAGGGGATAATCCGTATAGTAATTTCCGGTCCAGCTTCCCGAAGTGAGGTCCGGCGTAATTGTATTTAAGACTATGCTTCCTCCGCCCGGCTTATCGGCGGACAGAGTTACGGGAACAAGGGCGCCGGTCAGAGAGAAATGCCTGGCAAGACAGGGGACAATAGCGTCATACCGGTTGGCAAAAAAGACACGCAGATCTTCCGCCTGCTCCTCAAAAGGCGTATCCATAGGGGCAGTGTTCCAGCGCTCATAGCTCCTGGCTGCGGCTTCGGCGTATTGTGCTTCTATGCTGTCCAAAAGGGGCATCACACGGGAAGGACTGAAGTTTTCATTTGCCATATCCATAAAAGTCAGCACAAACCGGCGCCGGAAATCTTCATTCTTCATTAAAGAAGGCATGGGTGCATCGTCCAGGAATCCGCAGGGGGAGTAGCCGGGATGTTCTACAAAAGAATCCGTGAGATAGGAAGGGGATTCGGAATCAATTCCGACTCCCAGGGAATCGTCCAGATCATAGAGCATCCAGCGCCATCTGCCGTCCTGATATTTTGTAAAGCCCGGGACAGTTGATTTCCAGGTAAACACATTATTGCCCAAAGGCTTGGAATCGGTATTGGCAATATAGATGTTGGCGCACATCCAGTCAATAAAGCTCTGCATGTCCATCTGCTGCAAAAGTCCGCTGTAAAGATCCGGATCGGACAGATCCAGATTCAGGTAGTCTTTGAGATAGCGGAACTGGAAAATGTAGTCGGAATCTCCGTCCTGAACCTCCCAGGAGGTTTTGATCAGAACAATATTGTCTTTATCTGTCCCGTAATGGCCTTCCAGATAGCCGGCAGAATATTTTTCCATCAGGTAGTACATGCCCCAGTATTCGCCGTTTAAAAATACCTGGCATGGGGTATATCTCTGGACGGCTGCTTCGCGATCTTCCACCAGAGAGAAGAAAAATACTTTTTTCAGCTCTTTGCCGCTGTTCAGAATCAATTCGGGATACGAAATGCCGGTGTCAAAAAATACAGGGGCAAAAGCATCCGTTCCATAGCGCTTTCTGGCGAACAGGGTAAAACTTTTTTGAGGAAAGCTTCGTGACTGGTTCCCGCGGATACGAATGCCGCAGTCTTCGTCAAGAATGAGATTACGGCTGCTGTCCATAAGGGTAAGCCGGGCCGGACGTTCGGAAAGGGATCCGCGAAGGTAATAGTTCAGATAGTCGGTCATCCGGCTCCAGGAGAGGTCGGGGCTTATCTCCCCGTTTTTTAAGCCCTGTTCATAACGGCTGCCCCGGATATAGATGCCGCCCTCTTCGTCAAAAAGATTATCCGGATCCGTAACAAGGGAGAGAACGGCAATATTTTCATAGCCGGTTTTGCCCTCAAAATCAAGAAAGTAGACTGCCGTAACTGGCTGGCTGTAGTTGCCGGCTTCGTCATATGCCGCCGCCCGGATAACCAATGCCTTGTCTACAGGGCCGGAAGGAGGAAGATATCCCTCCGTCTGCGAGGCAATGTCTTCCCGGGCAGAAAGCACATTGCTGTTTCTGGTGGGATCGGAAAATGTCAGAGGCCCGCTGTAAAGGAAATCGTCCGGACCGGGAATGCTCCCGTCCAGGGTATAATAGACGGAAAGGCCTTCCGGATTCTGTATCTGCAGAGTAAGGGGAGACGGATAAAAACCGCTTTCCAGAGAAAAGGCAGGCGGTTCCAGAAGGAGAGAGGCAGTCCTGTTAGAAGAGCCGGGAGAGGGCCGCATTTCTGCCGGGTCTCCGCTGCCGTCCTCTGTTCGGGCATATACGATCCCGGAGGACAGAGACGGTACATACATAGAGTCAATGGAAAAGTAATTTTTACGGCCATTTTTGGATTCTATGCAGCAGCTGAGAGTGACGGTTTCATTTTCGGACAGACGAAAAGGCAGGCTGTGAAAGCCCTCGGGTACAGAACCGTCTCCGCCGTCGGCATAGATCACGTAATAACCTCCGGGCGGAATGACATCATCGGGGAGAGGGGCGCGCGTATAGTTTTCATCCGTGTCTGACAGAAATACATGTTTAAGAGAAATCTCTGTATCAGAAGGGTTGTACAATTCGATATAATCTTCGTAGATATAAGATTCACCGGCCTTTGTGCCGGGATTTACCGTGCAGACCTCGTTGATGCGCAGAAGAAATACGGGGTAATCCGGATGGGCCCGGTAATAGGAGGCAGTAAGGGAAAAAACGAGAAAGAGAAAAGAGCCTGCCGCCAGCAGACCCAGCAAAGACAGGCTGCGTCTGGAAATGAAGCGCGCGTTCATAGGGATTCCTCCTCAAATAAAAGTACCTCTCCTTCTGAAAGCGCATACATGCACTTGTCTTTGACAGTCAGAAGGGCCTGCCCGCTGGTGGCTTCTGTAATTGAGGAAGTGACAGTGTTTATAAGAGAGACGGGAATAAGGGCTTCCAGCAATACAGAGTCCGTATATTCGGAACGGAGGATGGGAAGCCTGTCCTGATTTAAAATATACTGGATCTTTCCCAGGCCGTTATAGTCCGTTTGAACGGTAAGACGGATACCCGGCCGTTTGTCCAGGATTACCGCTTTGGAAAGCCCCTCGCGGACGGCTGCGGAATAAGCCCGGACAAGTCCGCCGGTTCCCAGCAGAGTGCCGCCGAAATAGCGTGTCACTACAACGGCCGTGTCATGTATATTTTCGCCTAACAGTACGTCCAGCATGGGCCTTCCGGCGGTTCCGGCCGGCTCCTTATCGTCGCTGCAGCGCGTGAGCTGATGGTTGTCCCCGATAGTGAAGGCAGTACAGTTGTGGGATGCATCCCAGTTCTGCCTGCGTATGCGCTCGATAAAGGCCAGCGCCTCTTCCTCTGATTTTACGGGTTCTACAGCGGCGATAAAGCGTGATTTTTTTTCTGTAATCTCGCCGGTTCCGCCTATGTAAGTAAAGCGATATGATTCTGACATTAAGGTTCCTTTCGTATGTGCCTTTAGGAAGCCTGTCCGTTTTCTCCGGTCATCATATCGTCTACAATTTCCAGAAGGCAGACAGGTGTAACGGCATTTGTAATCAGCCTCCGCAGCATTTGCCTGGCAAAAGCCTCTGAGTGGGAAACAGGGGGTGTGCTTTCAGCCTCCTCCACTCCGGGTTTCTCCGCGACGGATTTTTTGATGCAGATGCGGTAGAGCGGAGTAAGGGATAAAGGCTGCTCTTCTTCGATAAGATAATATTTCAAATTCAACAGATTTCCTTTTTCATCTGAGACGGCTCTGGTTTCAATTAAAAATTCCTTCTGCATAATACACTCCTTTTTGGATTCCTTTTGGAGAGTATTATAACGGGTGCCGGCTGCAAAAACTGTCGAAAACTGTTACAGAAATAAAAACTATATTAGAAATATTATAAAGAAACCTTATTAAAAACGCAAGAAAATGTGAATTTTTATTTTGTGCTTTATTCCCGTAAAAATATTTGTTATAATAACTGGATATAGAGGAGGCCAGAGCATGAATTATGGGAAGAGAGGGACTTCTAAAAAGCAGAAGTCTATGAACTCCAAAACTGCAAAAGTCGGGAAAAAAGCAAGTGTTGTATTTATAAAAGCATTTCTTATCTGTATACTTGCCGCCGGGGTGGCGGGCGTGTGCGCCGGAGTGGGCGTTGTGAAAGGCGTGATTGACAATGCTCCCCCTGTGGAAACCATCAATGTCATTCCAAGGGGTTATAAGTCAATTATGAAGGATGCGGACGGCAACCAGATAACGGAACTTGTTGAAGCAGGATCCAACCGTATCTGGGTGGATATTGAGAATGTACCGGATCATGTACAGAAAGCCTTTGTAGCCATTGAGGATGAGAGGTTTTACGAGCATAACGGAATTGACTTAAAGGGAATCATCCGTGCCGGGGTCCGGGGAATTGCCAGCGGATTCAAGCGAACAGAGGGCGCCAGCACGATTACACAGCAGCTCTTAAAGAACAGCGTCTTTGACTTTATGAGTGAGAGTACGACTGCGGAGAAGGTGGAGCGGAAGCTCCAGGAGCAGTACCTTGCAGTAGAACTGGAAAAGAGTATGAGTAAGGATGAGATTCTGCAGGCGTATCTGAACACCATCAATCTGGGACAGAATGCCCTTGGAGTCCAGGCGGCGGCCAACCGCTATTTTAATAAGGACGTGTGGGATCTGACTATCTCCGAGGCGGCAGTGATAGCGGGAACCACCAAAAGCCCTACAGGATACAATCCCATCAGTAATCAGGAGAAGAATAGGGAGCGCCGGGATCTGGTGCTGGACCATATGCTGGATCAGGGGTATATTACCCAAAGAGAATATGATGAGGCTATGGCAGACGATGTGTATGCCCGTATTCAGACCACCAACCAGGTTAAGAACAGCACAGAGGTCTTCTCCTATTATGTGGATGCAGTCATTGAACAGGTAATCAATGATCTGCAGGAGGTGAAGGGTTATACGCCTCAGCAGGCCTATAACCTTGTTTACAGCGGAGGCCTGACGATTGAGACGGCGCAGGATCCGGAGATTCAAGCGATTATGGATGAGGAGATGAGCAATGAGGAAAATTATCCTCCCAATGTCCGTATCGGCCTTGACTATGCCCTGACAGTGGTCAAGCCGGACGGCGAGCAGAAGAATTACAGCAAGGAAATGATGGAGGCATATTTCAAAAAGAACGAATCTGCCAGTTTTGAGCTGCTCTTTGATACGGAAGAGGAGGCCCAGAGCTATATTGATGCCTACAAGGCAACTCTTGTGGAGGAGGGTGATACGGTATATGAACGGGCTGATATGACCATACAGCCCCAGATATCCATGGTTGTGATGGATCAGTCTACCGGATATGTAAAGGGTATTGTGGGCGGCCGGGGAGAAAAGAAGGCCAGCCTCAGCCTGAACAGGGCGGTGGACACCGTGCGCCAGCCGGGCTCTACCTTTAAGGTGGTATCCACCTATGCGCCGGCACTGGATTCGGCCGGAATGTCTCTTGCCACCACCCAGTACGATGCCCCTTACAATTATGCGGGAGGCCGTCCCGTGCGGAACTGGAACGGAGAGGCTTACAAAGGGTGGACATCTCTCAGGAAGGGTATTGAACAGTCCATGAATATTGTCGCTGTGAAAACGCTGACAGATATCACACCGGCTCTCGGAGTGACTTACCTGGAGAATATGGGAATTACAACCCTGCAGAAAGAGACGGATGCCAACGGAAACAACGATTATACCCAGGCTATGGCCTTAGGCGGCCTGACCAAGGGCGTGACGAATCTGGAACTGACAGCGGCCTATGCGACGATTGCCAACGGCGGCGTTTATACAAAGCCTGTATTTTATACAAGAATTCTGGATCATGACGGGAATGTTCTGATTGACAATACAAAGTCTTATACCAGAACGGTGCTCAAAGACAGCACGGCATGGCTTCTCACAAGTGCCATGAAGGATGTAGTGAACCAGGGTACCGGAGGTGCGGTGCGCTTCAACGGTATGACGATTGCGGGAAAGACGGGAACAACCTCAAAAAATAATGACGTCTGGTTTGTGGGATATACACCTTACTATACGGCAGGTATCTGGGGCGGTTTTGATAATAACCACAAGCTCGGCAAAGGAGAGACGAACTACCACAAGCTGATCTGGAAAAATGTAATGTCCCGGATCCATGAGAACCTGGAAAATAAGGATTTTCCCAAGCCCGATTCAGTTACCAGTGCAACGGTCTGTGCGGCATCCGGAAAGCTTCCGATTCCGGGCCTGTGTGACGGTATGATAAAGTCTGAATATTTTGCCGTGGGAAGCACGCCGACGGAGTACTGTAATGTCCATGTAGCGGGAGAAGCCTGTGTTGAGAGCGGCGGTTTGGCGACGGATGCCTGTCCGGTGCATGAATACCGGGTTCTCACCCTTGTGCCTGAGAATAATGACGTATCCGGATCGCCTTTGGCTGCGCCGCCCTGCCCGCTTCATCTGGGGAATCTGATTGGAGGCATTGTACAGCCGAACTCCCAGGACGGAACGATACCGGGCGACATGGGAGAGCCGGAGGGAGAGGTTGTACCGGAGCCGGAACAGCCGCCGGTACCCGAACAGCCGGAAGAAGATATTCTTCCGCCGCAGGAAGAATAAAGCGGAGATTTAAAAAAACAGTAATATGCATAGAGGACAAGAAGGAGGAGCAGCATGAAAAAGATAGCAACTGAAAAAGCACCGGCAGCAATAGGCCCCTATTCCCAGGGGATGGAGGTAAACGGACTTGTGTTTTCTTCCGGACAGATTCCGGTGAATCCAGAGACGGGCGAGATCCCGGAGGGAATTGAAGCACAGGCTCGCCAGAGCTGTAAGAATGTAGGAGAGATTCTGAAGGCAGCCGGGATCGGCTATGAGAATGTTATAAAGACAACGTGCTTTTTGGCTGACATGGCTGATTTCGGAACTTTTAATCAGGTATACGAAGAATTCTTTGTATCCAGACCGGCAAGAAGCTGTGTGGCCGTGAAGGAGCTGCCCAAAGGCGTGCTCTGTGAGATTGAGGCTGTCGGAGCGAAATAATTCATATGAATGTGATCCGGCAGCTCATTAAGCCGGCTTTGGTAATAGCGCACAATAATCGGAATTTGCAGGGGGGTGAATAACCGTGAAATATGGAATTGTTCAGCAGGGAATGTGGATGATTTTTCAAAGTAGCTTTCGGAAACAGCTGTCTGTATTACACATTACTGACGAAAAAGCCAAAAAAGATATTATGAAAACAGCATATCAAAAATATCGAGAAATTATCCTCAAGATTGAGCCGTTTGGCGAAGATGATGTCTTGCTGGTAAATATCTTAAGTGCATCTGTATTTGCTGCAATTTACTTGAGCCTGCCGACAGAGTATCGCCTTACTCCTGTGAAAAATGCAGTTGCTTTCCCGGAGACGGAAGAGTGTGAGTTACTTGTAAGCGGGAAGTATACCATGAAGGAATTAGGTGACTTTTACGAATATTCCATGAATGAGAATTTTGTGATGAAACAGTATTTGAAGCGCAGCTGTTTTTCAAAAAGATATTGGCAAACACAAAAAGAGCAGGCAAAAAAGAGCCAGAAATCAACAAATCCATATTCATGGAAATACTCTTTCTATCCGGGTAAAAGCGGTCAACATTTTGACGCACTTTTCAGCCATTGCGGGATTTGGTATTTAATGAAAAAGCTCGGTATTCCCGAAGTAACACCTGCAATGTGTCGATACGATTATGGTATGACAAAATATAGCGATGCTATTTTTACACGTAAAGGAACACTTGCAGGCGGGGCAGAGCTTTGTGATTGCCATTATGATAAAAAGCAAAAGTAAAATCCCGGTTTGTCGGAGAGCATCACATACAGGTAAAACGGTACTGGCTCAAAAGCTGCTTGAAAAATACAAATATCCATATCTTTCAACCGACCATCTGAAAATGAACCCGGACAACCGATGGATAAAACGTGCCGCGGCTATTCCGTGGGATGAAATTGAAGAATGTTATGCCGAACTTTTCCCCGGCGGAATTTAGTGCCACATCTTCGTAGAGCGGTGTCTGCCGTCTTCTGATTTATAGTCTTCTTTCTCACGCTTGTTAGAGCGTTCTGCGGAAGTCCTCCCATCATATTCCTTTTTCCATGCGATGCTGTCCCTTGGCGGTATGTTAAACAACCTTGGATTGTCATCGGTGAAGATGTGTACGGTTCTTCCGTATTTCGCCGGTGAACACCAATTTTTACTGTATTCAAAAATATGGAAGAAGTTCAGCAAACTGTGATTCACTCTGCCAAAACGCTGTATAAAGAATATATCAATAAAGGGTTAGAAGAAGAACATCCATTTAAGGGGGCAGGAACACAATACATTCTTTTTTCTATCAACGAGCCAAAACTTTTCCAACTTCTGTTTATGACAGAACAAGCACAAATGCCTGATTTATCGGGTGTGCTTCCATTGATAGAGGGAAGTTATGAGAAAATACTCTTGTCAATTCAAGATGATTACGGAATTAACGAATTTTTAGCTGAAAAGCTATATCGTCACCTTTGGATTTATACACACGGCATTGCAACGCTTTGTGCCACCAAAACGTGTCGCTTTACAAGTGCTGAAATCAGCTCGATGATTACAGAGGTATTTTCGAGCCTTTTTAAAAATATAAGGAAGTGCGGAAAATATGATTAAAGTTAAAGACGTTATAAAATCATACGGCAATGGAGAAAGCCGATTTCAAGTATTACAGAATATCAATCTTGAAATGAAAGATAGAGATTTTGTAGTCATACTCGGAGCATCGGGTTCTGGAAAGTCAACTTTTTTGAATGTAATTTCGGGTCTTGAACGTCCTGACAGCGGTAAAGTGTTTTATGACGGAACGGATATTACAGCACTTTCCGATAATGAATTAACTTCATTCCGCAAGGAAAATGTCGGATTTATTTTTCGGCAGTATTATTTGCTGCCCACTATGAGCGTCGATAAAAATGTAAAAATGGGTGCGGATTTAGCAGGTAACAAAGATTATAAAACTGTTATCAAGGCGGTCGGACTCGGAGAAAAAATACATAAATATCCAAGCGAACTTTCGGGCGGCGAACAGCAAAGAGTGTCTGTTGCAAGAGCTTGATTATATCTGTAAACTTCATAAGGAATATAGTTTTGTCTTGTGAGCGGCGGTTGTTTGCTGATGACTTCAGTTATCATGTTGATGTTTTATATTAAGCATTATATTGACACGCATAAGAAAGAACTTGGGATATTAAAGGCATTGGGATATTCAAATATCAAAATTGCAAAAAGCTTTTGGGTATTCGGAATTGGTACTTTTATCGGAACTGCAATCGGATATGCAGGAGGATTTCTTATAATGCCGTGGTTTTACGATCTGTAAAATGAAGATAAAATGCTTCCTGAGATAACTATAAATTTTCATCCAAGCATTTTGTTTTATTTCGTGGTATTGCCGACGGTGTGTTTTTCGGCACTTTCGGTTTATTACGCCTGGTACAAATTAAAAAAACTGTGTTGTTGCTTTTGAAAGATAATCCGCAAACAATGGATTATTGTGGAGATTATCATAAAGAAGGCAGCGATAAGCTGACTTGATTTTTGGAGGATTATAAAATGGTGAAGAAAAGAAAATTACAGTTAATCGGCTCTATCATTCTTCTGATAATTGGAGTGCTGGGTATATTTCTGATTTTGAGGATAGCAAAAAATGATAACTACTCGTAAAATACCATACAATGTGGAATGGATTCTCTGCCCCGTTTGCGGAGGTAAAAAAGCCGGAGCAGGCATTGAAATTGTTTGTCCGGTTTGCCATTGCAAAGGGCGTTGTCTCCTACGGCTTGGAGTTAATGATTGCTTTGTTCCGGATTGTGCAGGGAGTTATCAGCACCATTATGAATACCGGGGGCTTTGGCTCGGCGCAGGAAACAGTACTGCCTTTATCCACCTTTGCCGGGGAGCCGTCCCAAAACATCGGAAAGAGCTTTCTAAAGTCCTATGCAGCGGTGTGTCTGGAGGGAGCGGTTATCGTATTGGCGTGCATTATCTTTTCCGCCTTTGCGTCCTTTCCGCCGGAAGTCAACCCGGATGCGGCGGCAGTCACCATGATGTGGGCTATATATGTGGGCTATATCGGGGAGCTGATTTTCAACATGCTTGTGCTTGCGGGCGCAGTGAAGATGGCAGACAGGGTTGTGCGTGAGATGATGGGATTGTAAAAAATATACTTTTGAGTGGAAAAGTTTTTTAATCGTTTCTGTGTATATTGACCTAATAGTATAAGAAAAGTATAATATAGACAGAATAATACTATTAAAGGATATAGGAGGTGCCGTTATGACAATTCGTCCGTCAGCCGCAATCCGTCAGAATT
>JAETRR010000036.1 GCA_021770065.1 Lachnoclostridium sp.
TCAGACGGCAGTGCTGTGCCGTCTGAACTTTTGTTCTCGAGGGCAAAAAGGCGGGCAGAAAGCGCAGAAATGCTGAAAAGATAGGGTATTTACAAATGATAAGATTGTGGTATACTAGATGAAGGATATTTCTTGATTTTTAGGGAATGAATAAAGTAGACCAATAAGAGTAATTTTGCTATATATTTTTTTGCTCGGTTAAAATATAGAGATTGGGAGCAGCCGGTGATGGATCAATATGTAATAAAAGGCGGTAATCCGCTTGTAGGTGAGATAGAGATTGGAGGGGCCAAGAATGCTGCCCTTGCAATTCTTGCGGCAGCCATTATGACTGACGAAACAGTAACAGTGGAGAACCTCCCGAATGTGAGGGATACGAATGTCCTTTTACAGGCCATGGAGGAGATTGGCACGCGGATAGAGCGGGTGGACTGCCATACGGTGAGGATGAACAGTGCCGGAATCGGGAGTTACAGTGTAGACTATGAGTATATCAAGCGCATTCGCGCATCCTACTATCTGTTGGGAGCTATGCTTGGAAAGTACAGGAGAGCGGAGGTGCCGCTGCCGGGAGGCTGCAACATCGGAAGCCGCCCGATTGATCAGCATTTAAAAGGTTTTAAAGCTTTAGGGGCAAATGTGAAGATTGAATATGGTTTTATTGTGGCGGAGGCAGAGCATCTGAGGGGCAGCCATATTTATCTGGACGTAGTATCTGTGGGAGCAACTATCAATGTTATGATGGCTGCGGCCATGGCTGAAGGCAATACCGTGATTGAGAATGCGGCCAAGGAGCCCCATGTAGTAGATGTGGCCAACTTTTTGAACAGTATGGGGGCTAATATCAAAGGTGCGGGCACGGATGTAATCCGTATCAAAGGTGTAGAACGCCTGCATGGTACGGAATATTCGATTATTCCGGATCAGATTGAGGCCGGAACTTTTATGTTTGCGGCTGCGGTAACCAAGGGGGATGTGACGGTAAAGAATGTGATCCCCAAGCATCTGGAGGCAACTACATCCAAGCTGCTGGAGATAGGCTGTGAGATTGAAGAGCTGGACGATGCGGTTCGCGTGGTATGTTCCAAGGGACTGCGCCCTACGAATGTAAAGACACTTCCCTATCCCGGATTTCCTACGGATATGCAGCCTCAGATAACAGTGGCCCTTGCTCTGGCCAAAGGAACCAGCATCGTAACGGAGAGTATTTTCGAGAATCGTTTTAAATATGTAGATGAGCTGGCGCGCATGGGCGCCAATATCAAAGTAGAGGGCAACACGGCTATTATTGACGGTGTAGGGAAGTATACGGGTGCCCAGATTTCCAGTCCGGATCTGCGCGCCGGTGCGGCGCTGGTTCTGGCGGGACTCGCGGCAGACGGAATCACCGTTGTGGAGGATGTTCATTTTATAGAGCGCGGCTATGAAAGCTTTGAAGAAAAGCTGAGAAGTCTGGGCGCTATGATTGAAAGAGTGCGGGACGAAAGGGAGATCCATAAATTCCGATTAAAAGTGGGTTGACAAAAGCGGTCGGCCGGTGTATGTTTAAATAGATGGTAAGCAAATTGAATATTGTGAATTTCTCTTATTCAGAGTGATGGAGATACAAAGGATCTATGAAGTCACGGCAACCCCAGCGATGGAAGGTGCCAACCTGAGCGAGTAATCGAACAATAAGGGGATTTGGTTATCAGAATATATCAGGTCCGCCTTAGGCGGGCCTTTTCTATTGGGCGAAGCCCGCGGCCGAGGTGAAAGCCGAGGTGCACGGCGGACTGCAGAGTGGAAAAAGACATAAAAACACTACAAAAAAGGAGAGAAGTACTATGGAAAAATTACTATTCACATCAGAATCCGTAACCGAAGGACATCCGGATAAAATCTGCGATCAGATTTCCGATGCCATTCTGGATGCCCTCTTAGAGCAGGATCCCATGAGCCGTGTGGCCTGCGAGACGGCTACCACCACAGGCCTGGTGCTGGTTATGGGCGAGATTACAACCAAAGGTTATGTGGATATTCAGAAAATCGTCCGGGAAACCGTTCGTGAGATCGGCTACACCCGGGGAAAATACGGCTTTGATGCCGACAACTGTGCCGTGCTCACTGCGATTGACGAGCAGTCTGCAGACATTGCCATGGGCGTAAACAAGGCTCTGGAGGCAAAGGAAAACCAGATGTCTGACAGCGAGCTTGAAGCTATCGGCGCGGGCGATCAGGGCATGATGTTCGGTTACGCTTCCAACGAGACACCGGAACTGATGCCATATCCCATTTCTCTGGCGCATAAACTGGTTTTGCAATTGACGAAGGTTCGAAAAGACGGCACACTGCCTTATCTGAGACCGGACGGAAAGAGCCAGGTAACGGTAGAGTACGATGAGTCCGGAAAGCCGATCCGCCTGGACGCGGTCGTGCTCTCTACACAGCACAGCGAGGATGTGACCCAGGAGCAGATTCATGCAGACATTAAGAAGTATGTATTTGACGAGGTGCTTCCCGCAGATATGGTGGATGCGGATACCAAGTTCTTTATTAATCCCACCGGCCGTTTTGTGATCGGAGGACCCAACGGGGACAGCGGCCTCACCGGACGGAAGATTATTGTGGATACATACGGCGGCATGGCACGCCACGGCGGCGGAGCCTTCTCCGGCAAGGACTGCACCAAGGTGGACCGCTCTGCGGCTTACGCGGCCCGTTATGTGGCAAAGAACATTGTGGCGGCGGGGCTTGCAGAAAAGTGCGAGATTCAGCTTTCCTATGCCATCGGTGTGGCGCAGCCTACATCTGTTATGGTAGACACCTTCGGAACCGGAAAGCTTTCCGATCAGAAGCTGGTCGATCTGATCCGCGAGAATTTTGACCTTCGCCCGGCCGGTATTATTAAGATGCTGGATCTGCGCCGTCCTATCTACAAGCAGACGGCGGCTTATGGGCATTTCGGCCGTACCGATCTGGATCTTCCGTGGGAGAAGACGGATAAAGTGGAATTGCTGAAGAAATATTTATAAGATAAAAAAACAGGGGCTGTTTTTGAGACGGCCCCTGTTTGCCGGACAGAAAAAGTCAAATGGACATGCCGGCATGTCCGCCGGGCTCGTTGCCCGCGGGAATAAATGTCCGAAGCTTATGGTTTAATCAGCAGGTTTTTATTGGTTTCGTCAAACTGACGGGTAGAATTACGGACAAAGAGGGTCGGTTCCAAGACAATTTTTTCGATCTTGGTATCTTTGCCTTCTATCTGCTTTAAGATCAGGCGGGCAGCCTGTTCCCCCATCATCCGGACATTCTGGCCGATGGTTGTAAGCTCAATGCCTCTGATGGAAGAAAATGCAATATTGTCAAAACTGACGACGGATATATCCTCCGGTATGCGGATATTTTTTTCCCGGCAGCCGTCCATAAAGCCGATGGCAGCCAGATCGTTAACAATTATCATGGCGGTAGGCTTTTCTCCGTCTTTTTTTGCAAAATCCAGCGCCACCTCTCTGCCGGCTTCCATTTTCAGATCGCTGTCAAATACGAAATCTTCTTGAAATGGAAGTCCGTAGCTGCCGAGAGCCTGGCAGTATCCCAGATACCTCATTCTTGAGGCAGAAGAAACTTGAGGGCCGCGGACGAAGCCGATTCGGGTATGCCCGAGCTCAAAAAGATGCGTGACGGCCATATAACCGGCCTTAAAATTATCGGTCAGTACAGAATTTCCGTTGTAGGAAGGCAGAACACGGTTTACCAATACTTTGGGAAGATCCAATGCCTTCAAGGTGTTTTCGACACCGTCATCCTGCGCGGTGAGAAGAATAAGCCCTGCAAAGCTGAACTGCTGAATCATATCAAGAAATTCCAGTTCCCGTTCCACATAGTATTCGCTGTTCAGAACGACCAGCATATAGCCGCTTTTATTCAGGCGCTGCTGGATATAAAATGTCAGATCTGCATAAAAGGGATTTCGAATATCGCCAAGAATCAGAGCAATAATATTTACATGACCTTTGATCAGACTTTTAGCGATTGTGTTGGGACGATAACCGATTTCGTCCACAAGATCCAGAACCTTCTTTCTAAGTTCGTCTCCTACGCCTGGATTGCCGTTAATGGCCCGGGAAACGGTAGCTTTCGAAACGCCAAGCATATTGGCTACGTCTGATATACTGTACTTTCCGTTTTTCATCAAATTATTTTCCTTTATCTTTATAATACAGATATTAGCTTAATATTGAGCCAAAATCAATATTTTTTATGATTCTGTATGTATCAAAAATAAGCCATCAGACTTTTCTGTATTCCGTCGGTTCGGACATGCCGGATATCAGAAAAGTGTGATGGCTTGCTTGTTTAGAGACAGACTCTCTTTTGTGGACGCATTTATTGATAATCGGCCGGATACTGCAGTTTGGATTCTGCAATCTCATAGGGCCAGATGGTGACATAGCTGCCGTCCTGAATCTGAGTCATGGTCAGGGTTGCGTTTAAGTTCTGATTCAGATATGGCGCGCCGTCGAATTCGTCCTCGTCAAAGGAAATGGTATCATAGGGGAGGATGATCTCGTTTCCGTTGGAAAAGCTTCCGTCGATTACGATTTTGGCCAATTCATCCCGGATACTGCTGTGGCTGAGCTCCTGCTGTGAACCGGCAATCTCTTTGAAGGCGTCAATCAGCACCCAGGCTGTTGTGTAGGCTTCCGCAGAGTGGCCGTTCAGCTCCTCGCCGTATTTGGAATAGTACTTATCGCTGATTTCCACACCTTTGCTTCCCACGACGAACTCGGTTGCCACGGCAATGCCGTCGGCACGGGTTCCGACGCTCTCTAAGTAAGCGCCCTCCGTAAAGCCGTTTCCTTTGCAGACAATCAGGCTGGGCTCATACCCCTGTTCGCTTAAGGTGTTTGTAAAAAGGATTGCGTCTGATACATATGCGTCTGCAATTACTACGTCCGGAGCCATGGATTTCAGCTGTAAGACTTCAGAGGACAGATCGGCCGCGCCGGAGGTAAACAGGATTTCTCCAAGATATTGAATGCTGTTCTGCTCTGCCCAGTATTTTGCCCACTGCACAGTCTGCTGCCCTACCTCAGAGTTATCCGTGATAACGGCAACGGAATTTCCGCTAAACTCAGGATTGCTTTCAGATTCGTCAACAATGTACTGAATCATATCCCGTACAAACATCATATTTGTGGGAGCCAGGCGGAAGAAGTATTGATAACCGTTGCCGGTAATGGCATCGGATGTGGCATTGGCGGTAATCATGGGAACCTCATACTGCTCTGCAATCTGCGCTACGGTCAGTGTAACACCGGACTGATAGCATCCAATCAGAACATCCACGTTTTCCTGGGTGATAAGACGCTCTGCCTCAGACATACCGGTAGCAGAGTCCCCCTGGGTGTCGCCATAGATTACTTTTATCTGCCTGCCTTCGATACCGCCTGCTTCGTTTGCTTCCTCTACGGCCATGTCAATGCCCTGCTGCATGGTCTTGCCGGAATCGGCCAGATCACCGGTCATGGGATAGAGGGCTCCGATGATAATATCATCTTCATCTGCCGGGGCTTCGGAGCCGCTGCTTCCGGTTTCTGCCGGGGCCTCAGGAGCCGGATTTTTTCCGCCGGAACTGCAGCCGGAAAGCATTGTGCCAAGAATACAGGCTGTCAAAAAGATTGCAAATACTCGTTTCTTCATTTCTTTATCCTCCTAAAATTAATTTTTATTAAAAGCCCAGATAGGCTTTTTTAACTTCTTCGTTATTAGACAGTTCCTCGGCGGTTCCTGTAATATTTACAACGCCGTTTTCCAGAACGTATCCCCGGTTGGCCAGCCGGAGTGCTTTTCGTACATCCTGCTCTACAAGCAGGATAGTAAGCCCGGTTTCTTCGGCAACCTGCCGGGCAATACGGAAAATATCATCTACAATGTTTGGTGCCAGGCCCAGGGACGGCTCGTCCATGATCAGCATTCTGGGAAGCCCCATCATGCCCCGGGAGAATGCGACCATCTGCTGCTCACCGCCGGACAGGGTTCCGGCCATCTGATTTTTGCGCTCTTTGAGCTTGGGAAACCAGTCGAAGACCTTTTCAAGGGTTTCCTTCTTCCTGCTTTCCGCCGTTTTGCTGCAGGCACCCATTTCCAGATTTTCGTAGACGGTCATCTGAGGGAAAAGCTGGCGCCCTTCGGGAACCAGAATAATACCTGCATCAATAGCCGCCCGTGCATTGCCGCCCGGAATTTCTTTTTCGTCAAACAGAATGGTTCCCGAGGTATGCCGGATCAGTCCGGCAACTGTTTTCACGGAAGTGCTTTTCCCGGCGCCGTTGCTGCCGACCAGGGCGATAATCTCTCCTTTTTCCGCTTCAAAGCTTACATCCCACAGTACCTGTATATCTCCGTACTTTACATTCAGGCCGCTGGCCTTAAAAAAAGCGTTTCCCACCTTACTGCTCCTCCTTTCCGAGATAAATCTCGATCACGTAGGGGTCGTTCATGACTTCACCCGGAGTTCCCTCTGATACTTTTTCTCCGTGATGCATGACCACGACTTTTTCGCAGAGGTTAGCGACGGCTCTCATAACATGCTCGATGAGAAGAATTGTGATGCCCTCATTGTTGATCTTCAAAAACAGCTCTATTGCCTCATCTGTCTCTGTGGGATTCAGTCCGGCCATAACCTCATCAAGAAGCAGGAGTCTGGGATTGGTGGCCAGGGCTCTTGCGACCTCCAGACGTTTTTTAAAAGGTGTTCCCATTTCCTTTGGATACATATCCTTCTTATCATACAAATCCGTGAATTTTAAAATCTCAAGGGCATACTCTCTCGCTTCTTTTGTGTTAGATATTCTTTTTCTTCCGAACATGGCTCCGGAAAGAACATTTTCAAGCACGGTCATATTTCGCAGGGGTTTCATAATCTGAAAGGTTCTCGCTATGCCGAGTCCCGAATACTTATGGGCTTTGGTTCCGGTAATGTTATTTCCGCAGTAGGTAATGGTTCCTTCGGATGGTATCAGAACTCCGCTGATCATATTGAATACTGTTGTTTTTCCCGCACCATTGCTGCCGATGATTCCGGTTATGCTGTTCTCGCTTACGGTGAAACTTACATTGCTTACAGCCTTCAGTCCCTGGAAATTCTTGCTGAGATTTTGGATTTCCAATATATTTGCCATTTTCTAATCACTCCTCACATTCTGCTTGTTTCATCTTGAACAGCTTCCGATCCACTGCGTCCAGCTTTTTATTGACATTCTTTTTAAACCTGCTGTGGACGAACCATCCCATGATGCCGTTGGGCTGGAAAAGGATGACCACAATTACAATGGCTGCATAGACAATCAGATTCAGTCCGTTTGCTACGGATGACAGGTTTGCACTCAGAAATTCGGAGAGGGGCGTGAGGATGGCAGAGCCGAGAAGCGGTCCTGCGATATTCCCGACACCGCCGATAATCGCCGGCATTACATAATTTAAGCTGTAGGAATGATCCATGATGTCCGAGTTGATATATCCGATATAGTTTGCGTAAAATACGCCTACAACGGCGATCAGACCAGCGCTTAAAAATGTGGCGATAAATTTGTATCTGAAAGGGTTGATGCCGATTGCTTTCGCGGTATCCTCGTCTTCACGGATGGTTTTCAAGGCAAAACCCAGCTTACTGTGATCGATAGAGCGCAGGATAATGAAGAAAATGATCACCATAAAGAAGCTGATGTAATAATAGGGGATCTTGGAGACCCAGCGCATCTGCCAGAAGCCCTTTTTTATGGGGATTAGAATCCCCTGTCCGCTTCCCGCGTATTCCCAGTTGATGAAAAGATTGCGGAAGGCTTCGGAAAAGGCAATCGTGACCAGGC
Organism: Lachnoclostridium sp.; assembly: GCA_021770065.1. Lineage (GTDB taxonomy): Bacteria > Bacillota > Clostridia > Lachnospirales > Lachnospiraceae > Laedolimicola. The sequence goes on from JAETRR010000036.1 coordinate 7,854, forward strand.
TGAAGTAGGCGCCTGATAATACGAAGCAGGGTGCCATCAGAATCCCCGCAATCAGCCCGACTGCAAGAAATGCGATGAGCATGCAGATCCAGGGAGAAACACCTGCTTTTGTAGTCAGCAGTGCGGTGATGTACGCGCCCAGCCCCATAAAACCTGCATGCCCCAGGGACGTCTGCCCGGTCAGGCCGCCGAGAATGCTCCATGCAATGGTTCCGCAGGCAATGTAAAAGGTTGTCACGAATATGCCCAGGATATAGGGTGTTTTTATCCATAAAGGCACCAGGGCGAGTACTGCTATCAGAATCAGCAGTAAAATGGTACGGATTCCTATCTGTTTTTGTTTCATAATCTTTCCTCCGTTTTTGTGTTCTTAACCTCTTTTTCTTTTAATATTGAGGTTTTCTTTGATTACAAGAATTAGTATAAAGACTACAAATACAAGGGTGTCCTTAAATGCGGCGCCCACAATTGTGGAACCCACAGTCTCCAGAATTCCAAGGACAAAACCCCCGGAGAATGCGCCCCAGACATTGCCCAGACCGCCCATGGTTACTACGATAAAGGATCTGGTTCCGTATACGTTCCCCACGGAAGGGTATACATAGTAAAAAGACATAAGACACGCTCCCGCAATGCCGGCAATTGCTGCTCCGATTCCGTAAGTGCAGGTATAGATAAATTTTGTTTTGATCCCTGTAACCTGCGCCCCGGTGGGATTCTGTGAGGTTGCGCGTATCTGCTTGCCCAGTTTCGTGTGCTTCAGCATCAGGAAAATGAGAACTGTTGCCAGGCAGAGAAGAAGAAAGCTCACAAACCTGGGCAGGCTTATATTCATTCCGAAAACTTTCATAACCTGATTGGAGAAAATGCTTTCTACGGTCCTGTAATTAGACGAGAAAAGAAGCAGTGCCGTGTTTGTCAGAAATATTCCCAGACAACAGGTTAAAAAGAGCACATTCTGATCCCCGTCTTCCTTGATGGAACGATTAATAAGAAGCGACTGAAGCATTGCGCCGAAGGCAAACATGATGAGTGCCACCAACGGAATCGCAAGAAAGGGATCCAGACCGAGGTATGTGTAGAGCAGATAAGTGATATACATGCTGACCATAACAATCTCTCCCTGGCAGAAATTTGTGATTTTCATTACGCCGAAAATCATGTTCAGACTCATTCCCACCATGGCATAGATTCCTCCGATCATGATTCCGTTGACAAGCGCCTGTACTAAAATTCCAACATCCATTTTTTCCCTCCTACTATTTAAAATTGCTGCGCAATGGCGCTAAAGGGTAAAGCTGCTTCGACACCTTTGCCGTCCAGCATAAAACATTTCTGATTAAATATTTGACATTTCTTAGCCGGACTATTTTCCGAGATATCCGCCGTCTACGGGGATTACTGCCCCTGTTATATAGGATGCCGCATCAGATGCCAATAATACGGAGATTCCCTTTAAGTCCTCCCCGGTTCCCCATCTTCCGGCGGGGATTCGTTCGGTGATTTGCTGATACTGAGCCGGGTTCCCGGTTTTGATTGTCTCTGTCAGCGCGGTTTCCATATATCCCGGCGCAATGGCGTTGACAAGAACGCCTTTTTTGGCCCATTCATTGGACAGTGCCTTTGTAAGCTGTGCAATTCCTCCCTTGGAAGCACTGTAGGCGGGAATCTGCTCGCTTCCGAAAAAGGAGGTCATGGATGCGATGTTTATGATTCTCCCGTATCCCTGTGCAAGCATATCGCGTCCTGCCAGCTGAGACATCCGGAAGACGGCTGACAGATTTAACTTTAGAATTTTGTCCCATTGATCATACGGGAAAGTTTCGGCGGGGCTGCGGAACTGGGTACCGGCACCGTTGACCAGAATATCTATTCTTCCGTTAAGGGCGCGCATGCATTCTGCATAAATTTCCGGAATGTTTTCCGGATCCGATAAGTCTCCGATTACCGCAGTTACCGGGTAATGGCGGGAAGCCATCTCTAAGGCGGCCTCTCTTGTTTTGCCAGAGCTGCCTGTGATGACAAGTTCGGCTCCTGCTTCCAGATATGCCTGCGCGATGCTTTTGCAAAGTCCCCTTCCGCCGCCGGTAACAACAGCTTTTTTTCCGGTTAGGTCAAGATTCATAAATGGTTTTCCTTTCTTTTTCTCGGGGTTTTTTGATTGATTAAGTAACCGTTTTCGTAAAATGAGACTATCATCTTTTTGTGAAAAAGTCAACAGCATATTTTGAAAAAAGAACCTATCAATTATTTTTCTGCTATTTTTTACGATTTTTAAAGAAATAAATTGTGCATAATTCACATATTAAAGGGGGGACATTAAAAAATAAAAGGAAGCGGCAGGATGAGGTCGTCATCCGCCTGTCTGCATTTAATAAATCGAATTTTGTATAAAACGCCTAATTTTTTACGGAATAATTAGCACTTTTGCCAGTTGACATTTGCAAAATATGCAAATATTATTAAAATAATTAAGAAACCGTTTTCTTAAATCAAAGCGACTCTGCCCTTTAGTGCTGTCGCACAGCGATTATAAATACTAGGAGGAACATACATGCACTCAGGAAACAATCTCTGGAAATCAACAGAGCAGAAGGCCTTAGATGTGCGTCATATTGTGGATTCGTCCGGTGAAAAGGAGATTTTAACTTATCCCCACAGCTTTCGCAGTATGTATGATATGCTTGCCTGTTCGGCCGAAAAGCAGAAGAACAAAGCGGCAATTGTAGACAATGAAAATTGCGTGCATACATATCAGCAGTTTCTTACAGACACGGATGCCCTTGCGGATTATCTGGAGAGTACTTCTGCTTTTCAAGTCCGCAGCCGTGTGGCGCTGCTTCTATATAACAGCTATGAATTTTGTGTTTCGATCTTTGCCCTCTTTAAGCTTGGGCTCATTGCAGTACCTCTTCCTACAAAGTTCCGAAAGCAGGAGATCTGTTCTTTGATTGAAAAGTCGGATGTAAAAGGAATTCTGTCGGATATCCGTTTTGAAGATACTGTGATGTCTTTTCACGAAAGAGATATCAAGATTATTTTTTCAAAGAATACCGGAGGAGAATATGGTTTTTCTCATTTAAAAGCCGGAAAAAATCTACTGGCGGATACCAGAGCAGAATTGTCGGCAGATGCAATTCTCATGTACACTTCGGGGACTACCGATCGGAGCAAAGGAGTTATTCTTAAGAATTACAGTATTATTCATGGGATTCTTACTTATCAGAAGCTCCTGGGAATTACAGAGAAGGACAGTTCCATTATTTCAGTTCCGATTTATCATATTACGGGAATCGTTGCTCTTCTGGGATTATTTATCTATGCAGGGGGAACGCTTTATCTGCATAAAATCTTTGATGCGGATCGGACGCTTGCCTGTGTACGGGATTTTTCAGTCACATTTCTGCATGCATCGCCTACGGTATTTCTGAAAATGTTAGAGCTGCAGACATCTTATCCGGAACTGCCGTCTCTTCGGATGGCGGCCTGCGGCAGCGGCAATATGCCGCCGGCAAAGATCCGGCAGCTTCAGGAATGGCTTCCGCAGATGAGGTTTGCCACTGTTTACGGACTTACGGAAACCTCTTCTCCAGGGACTGTTTTCCCCGGGAATGCAGCAGAGAGCCCTTATATCGGCTCATCGGGCCTTCCTGTCCCGGGAACGGAGTTTTGTATTGTGAATGAGGAAGGAGAGGAACTGCCGGACGGCGAGGTAGGTGAAATTGCAATCCGGGGAACGCTTGTGCTGGATCGGTATGATAAACTTGAGTCTCCGTGCTTAAAAGACGGATGGCTTAGAACCGGAGATCTGGGATATTTTAACGAGGCGGCTTATCTTTACATTACCGGAAGAAAGAAGGATATGATCAATCGCGGAGGAGAAAAGATCTGCGTTTATGATGTGGAAAATGCAATGTGTAAGATGGAAGAGGTGGAGGATACTGCGGTGGTCGGAATTCCGGACGAGATCTATGGAGAAGCAGCTGCAGCTGCGGTGGTTCTCCGGAAAGGATGCATGCTTGACGAAAAGGATATCCGTGCGTTTCTGAAGACCATGCTTGCGGGCTACAAGGTTCCGACAAGGTTCCTTTTTTTAGACAAGCTTCCCCTGACGCCGGGCGGAAAAACCGATCGGAAGGAGATCAGAAGTTTGTTCCTCACAGAGAAATAAGAAAGGAGATCAGACGACGACTGCCGTCTGCAAACACCATGAGAAAACCTGTATTTATTACCGGCCGGGAGGCTGCGGAAATGATCCGGGACGACTGCACCGTTGCAACTATCGGTATGACATTGGTATCAGCTTCCGAAACGATCTTAAAAGCAATAGAAAACCGGTTCCTTGAAACAGGACACCCGGCCCGGCTGACCCTGGTTCATTCCTGCGGACAGAGTGATCGGGATCGGGGGATCCAGCATTTTGCCCATGAAGGGATGCTGCGCCGTATTATAGGCGGGCACTGGGGGCTTCAGCCCCGGATGATGAACCTAATATCGGAGAACAAAATTCTTGCCTATAATCTTCCCCAGGGACAGTTTGCCCAGCTTTACCGGAGCATGGCCGGGGGAGAGCCCGGTAAAATTACCAAGGTAGGGCTGGGAACCTTTGTGGATCCGCGGCAGGACGGGGGAAAGATGAATGAAATCACAAAGGACGCCCCGGACATTGTGGATCTGGTTCAGATAGACGGAGAAGAATATATGCGTTATAAGCCGGTTCCACTGGACTACTGCATCATCCGGGGGACATGCGTAGATGAACTGGGGAATCTTACAACCGATGAGGAAGCCATGCAGCTGGAGGTGCTCCCGGCGGTTCTGGCCTGCCGGAAATACGGAGGCAAAGTTATTGCACAGGCAAAATATAAGGTGCGTTCCGGTTCTCTTCATTGTAAGCGGGTAACGGTTCCCGGCGTTTTTATTGACGCAGTTGTGATGTGCCCGGAACCGGAGCAGGATCACAGGCAGACCCACAGCTTTGCTTTTGATCCTGCTTATTGCGGGGATGTGAAAACGCCGGCTGCTTCTTTGGAAGAACTGCCTATGAGCCTGCGAAAAGCAATCGGACGCAGAGCACTGACGGAACTTAAAGAAAATGACATTTTAAATGTGGGCACCGGTATTCCCAATGATGTAATCGGCCCCATTCTTGCAGAGGAAGGTGCCTCAGAGCTTGTGACAATTACCGTGGAATCCGGAATCTACGGAGGGATTCCTATGGGGGGCGTTGATTTTGGAATAGCCAGAAATCAGTATGCGCTGCTGCGGCATGACGATCAGTTTGATTTTTATAATGGGGCCGGGGTTGATGTAACCTTTATGGGAGCGGGAGAAATGGATGCATCCGGCAATGTGAATGCTACCAGACTGGGTTCGACGCCTACCGGAGCAGGAGGCTTTATTGACATAACCACCAATGCAAAGCATGTGGTTTTCTGTTCTTCCTTTACGGCAAAAGGTCTTGTCTGCTCCTTCGAGGGCGGCCGCCTTCATATCAGACAGGAGGGGGCTGTTATCAAATTGGTAAAGAAGGTCCGGCAGATTTCTTACAACGGGGAAATTGCCCGCAGGAAAGGACAGAGGATGCATTACGTAACAGAACGTGCTGTGTTTGAGCTCTGCCCGGAGGGACTTATCCTGACGGAGATTGCTCCGGGCATTGATCTGAAAACACAGGTGCTGGATTTGATGGAATTTGAGCCGCTTATCAGCCCGGATTTAAAATTGATGAATCCGGATATTTTTAAAGAGAAAGGAACTTTTGGTCTGAAGAACATATTAAAAGCAAAGGAATCAGGAGGTTATTAAATATTATGCGTTTATCGAATAAAACAGCAATTGTAACAGGAGCGGGCCGCGGCCTTGGAAGAGGGATCGCGAAGAAGCTGGCCCGGGAGGGCGCACGGGTTATTGCGGCCGATATGGCAGAGACAGATAAGACGGTTGCGGAGATTACGGAAGCAGGAGGTACTGCATCGGGCTTCCGGGTGAACGTCGCCAGCCAGGAAGAAGTGCGGGCCTTGATTCAATACGCCATAGATACCTATGGCGGACTTGACATTATGGTGAATAATGCGGGTATCAACCGGGACGGTATGCTTCATAAAATGTCGGCAGAGAATTGGAATGTGGTCATTGATGTGGATTTGACGGGAACCTTTTACGGGACACAGGAGGCTCTTAAAGTGATGAGACAGCAGGAGAGCGGCAGGATTATCAATATTTCCTCCGGAAGCTGGCTTGGAAATATCGGTCAGGCTAACTATGCTGCAGCAAAAGCCGGAGTAGTCGGTCTGACGAAGACGGCGGCAAGAGAAAATGCCCGTAAAGGCATTACCTGCAATGCGATCTGTCCGGGATTTATTGAGACAGATATGACGCTTAAGCTAAAGGAAGTCAATGACGGCGCAGCCTGGGACAGTATGATGCAGAGAATCCCTATGGGCTTTGCAGGAAAGCCGGAGGACGTGGGAAATCTGGTGGCCTTTCTGGCATCGGATGAGGCTTCTTACATAACATCGGAGGTAATTAATGTAGGAGGAGGTATGATCGTATGAGGGAAGCAGTAATCGTAAGCGGCGTCCGCCTTCCGGTGGGAAGCTACGGCGGAAGCCTGAAGGATGTATCGGCCATTGACATGGGAGCGATGGTTGTAAAAGAGGCAGTAAAGCGTGCCGGAATTCAGCCCTCGGATGTAGATGAGGTTGTGATCGGCCAGGTAGGAGAGGTGGCGGAAAACGGATTTATTGCAAGAGCTGTCAGCCTGAAGGCAGGCATGCCCAAAGAGACCACAGCCTATTCCGTAAACCGTCAGTGCGGCTCCGGGCTTCAGGCAATCGCGGAAGCAGTGATGGAGATTCAGACCGGGCAGGCTGATGTGGTTGTCGCGGGCGGCGCCGAGAATATTTCACAGCTTCCCTACTATGTAAAGGATGCACGCTGGGGAGCCAGAATGGGCCATAAGAGCTTTGAGGATGGCGTCATTGATATCTTAACCTGGCCGCTGGACGGCAATCACAACGGCGTGACGGCAGAGAACGTGGCAAATACATATCATGTGACAAGAGAAGAGCAGGATCAGTTTGCCCTGGAAAGCCATCAGAAAGCCTGTGCGGCCATTAAGGCGGGAAAGTTTAAGGAGGAGATTCTTCCGGTGGAGTTGAAGGACCGGAAGGGAAATGTCACCGTTTTTGATACGGACGAAGGCCCCCGGGACGGACAGACCCTGGAGAAGCTGGCGAAGCTTCGTCCCTGTTTTGTAAAGGACGGCATGGTAACGGCCGGAAATTCCTCCAGCTTAAATGACGGTGCAGCCGCAGTAGTGGTAATGTCTGCAGAGAAGGCAGAGGAACTGGGTGTAACGCCGAAGCTTAGGATAGAGGGCTTTGCTGTGGCAGGCTTTGATGCGGAGCTTATGGGTTACTCTCCTAAGTTTTCCAGCGAGAAGCTGGCAGCTAAGCTGGGGCTGAATCTGAAAGACATTGATATGTTTGAGATCAATGAAGCCTTTGCAAGCCAGGCTTATGCGGTAACCCGTGATCTGGGGCTTGATAAGGAGAAGGTAAATATCTATGGAGGCGGAATTTCCATCGGACATCCCATCGGAGCTACCGGAGCCATCCTCACCGTAAAAGTTATGTATGAATTATTGCGTACGGATAAAAAGGATGCTATGATTAGCATGTGCATCGGAGGCGGACAGGGTATGTCCATGTACTTTACAAAGTGTTAATCGGGACTTGATATACGGTGAGCCGGGCGGAATTTAAGTGTGTCCGCCCGGCTTACTGCTGTAAGGGATTCATATTTTATGGCCTGCCGGGATATGCGGCCGGAAGGGAGAATGTAAGACAGATATGAAGATTGTAATTGCAATTGATTCATTAAAGGGAAGCCTCACTTCCCTGGAAGCGGGAAATGCCATAGCGGAAAGTGCGGGAAGTGTATTTCCGGATGCGGAGATCCGGGTCAGCCCCCTGGCGGACGGCGGCGAGGGGACGGCGGAGGCGCTGACCGCAGGGATGGGCGGAAGCCGGCAGGAGATTACGGTAACAGGCCCTCTTGGGGAGCCTGTCGCCTGCAGTTACGGGATTCTTCCGGACAGAAAGACCGCAGTCCTGGAAATGGCTGCCGCCGCAGGAATCACGCTGGCAGAGCCGGATAAACGTAATCCCATGAAGGCTACAACCTATGGTGTCGGTGAAATGATAAGAGATGCCATAGAAAAAGGATGCCGCCATTTCATTGCAGGGATTGGAGGGAGTGCCACCAACGACGGAGGAATCGGGATGCTCCAGGCTCTGGGTTTTGGAATGCTGGACAAGCGCGGCAGGCAGGTTCCCTTTGGAGGGGAGGGCCTCTTAAGGCTTCACAGGATTACGGCGGATCATGTCATAGAGGAGCTTAAGGAATGTACCTTCCGGATTGCCTGTGACGTAACCAACCCTCTCTGCGGAGCGCAGGGAGCCAGTGCCGTCTACGGCCCCCAAAAAGGTGCGGATCCGGAGATGGTTGCGCAGCTGGACGGGTATCTGGGCCGTTATGCTTTTCTGGCAAAGGGATTCAATAAAGAAGCGGATTCCGAGAGGCCTGGAACAGGTGCTGCCGGAGGCCTGGGCTTTGCTTTTTTGACCTTTACCAATGCCGTATTGGAATCGGGAATCCAAATCGTTATGGAAGAAACCGGTTTGGAAGAGAAGATTTCGGAGGCGGATCTGGTTGTAACAGGGGAGGGCTGTCTGGACGGGCAGACTGTTCAGGGAAAGGCCCCTGTCGGAGTAGCCCGGCTTGCCAAAAAGTACGGAAAGACGGTAATTGCATTTTCCGGAATCGTCACAGAGGGTGCAGCTGCCTGCAACCGGGCGGGAATTGACGCTTTCTTCCCGATCCTGCGCAGGGTGACGACCCTTGAGGAGGCCATGAAGCCGGAAAACGCAAGAGAGAATCTCCGGGAGACCAGTGAGCAGGTGTTCCGGCTGATTAGGGCAGCTTCGGGGAATCTGTAAAGATTTGACAGGGCGAGAATAGAAAGGCGCTGCAAATAATCAGTATTATTCCAGTATACAAAAAAGATAATAGATGTTAGAATAAAGCAAATTTATAATATAGAATTAAATGCTTATATAGGACTGGAAACAGGGGTGACGGAAAATGTTACAAGAGAATAGCCGTATAGAATTAAAGTCTGTATTAAACGACAAAATGGAGAAAGAAATCGTAGCATTTTTGAACAACCAAGAAGGCGGAGTGCTTTATATAGGGATTAACGATGATGGAAGTCCGGTTAAGAATCCGGATATAGATTCTGCACAGCTAAAAATCGCAGACAGGATTAAAAACAATATTCTGCCATCTGCATTAGGACTGTTTGATATTGTTACTGAAATCATAGAAGATGTTGCAGTGATTAAGATCATCGTGTCCAGCGGCCTTGAAAAACCATATTATCTTAAAAGTAAAGGAATGTCGCCAGGCGGCTGCTACATGAGACTGGGAACGTCAACACAGCCGATGCCGATATCTTTAATTGATGAACTATATGCAAAGAGGACTCATACAACGCTGAGAAATATTCCGTCGCCCCGACAGGATCTTACATTTGCCCAGCTTAAAATATATTATCAAGAACGCGGCCTGGAATTAAATAATCAATTTGCAAACAGCCTTGAATTGCTTACACCAGACGGAAAATATAATTACATTGCATATTTGCTGGCAGATGAAAATGGGGTATCTATCAAAGTTGCAAAATATGCCGGGAAAGACAAAGTGGATTTGATTGAAAATGAGGAGTATGGCTACTGTTCGCTGCTTAAGGCAACAAATCATGTTTTAGAAAAAATGAAAATTGAGAATATTACCAAAGCCAGAGTGACCAGCACGAAGCGGATAGAGAAAAATCTGGTAGAGGCGGTTCCTATGAGGGAAGCATTGATTAACGCTGTCGTTCACAATGATTTTTCAAGGGAAATTCCTCCGGTATTTGAGATTTTCAGCAATCGGATGGAATTTACATCCTATGGCGGCTTGATTCAAGGGCAAAGCAAGGAGGACTTTTTCAGCTGCAGCAGTATGCCGAGAAACCGGGAGTTAATGCGTGTATTTAAGGACGTGGGACTTGTGGAACAGCTTGGATCCGGAATGAGCCGAATTTTGAAAGCCTATGATAAAAGTGTTTTTGAGATATCCGAACATTTTATAAAAGTGATTTTTCCATTTTCTCAGAACAGAGAGGAGATTATTGTTAATAATGAATTCTCGAGCAATATAAATGGCGATGTAAATGGCGATGTAAATGGCGATGTAAATGGCGATGTAAATAGAATTATGCAGATATTGAGAAAGCAGCCGGATATTACAGCCAGGGATATAAGTGCGAAAACTGGATTCAGTACCAGAAAAATCAGCCGTATTGTAAAGAAGTTAAAGGAATCGGGAAAAATAATTCGCGTGGGTTCGGACAAAAAAGGATATTGGAAGATAAACGGTTAAAACAGATTTGTTATATGCAGAATATGGGATAATTGTATAAGGAAATGAAAAAGCAGGAGATCTTAGCACAGATTATTCTGCTTTTTTTGACAATTAATATCCAAAAGAGGTAAGATATCTTCGAAAATTTTTATATTTTTCAACTTGACACGGCCGGAGGGCGCTTTTATAATAAAGCAGAACCGACTGGTCGGTCGGAAAATGAGGAGACAGGAGACGTGACAAAATGATATCCAGGTACAGTGTAAAGAGACCGTATACCGTATTTGTGGCAGTAGTGCTTGTGATTGTACTGGGCGTAGTGTCATTTACAAAGATGACCACAGACTTATTGCCGAGTATGAATCTGCCCTATGCGATCGTTATGACCACCTATGCAGGCGCGAGCCCCGAGACGGTGGAGAGCATGGTGACAAGGCCTGTGGAGCAGTCCATGGCCACAGTGAGCAATATTGAAAATGTCAGTTCTCTTTCCGCAGAGAACTATTCCCTGGTGATTCTGGAATTTGCCCAGACTGCCAATATGGATTCCGCAACCATTGAGATGCGCGAGAAACTGGATCAGTTAAAAGCCATGTGGGATGACGATTCCATCGGAAGTCCTATTATTATGAAGCTGAACCCGGATATGATGCCGGTTATGGTGGCTGCTGTGGGAAAAGAGGGTTTGTCCCACACAGAGGTGACAAAGCTTACGGAAGATTCTATTATCCCGGAGCTTGAGAGCCTGGAGGGAGTAGCATCCGTGAACGCCTCCGGCCTTATTGAGGAAAATGTCCAGGTGGTGATTCGCCAGGAAAAGATAGATGCCATCAATGAGCAGGTCTTCGGGTATGTTGAGAGCGAATTTGAGGACGCTGAGAAAGAAATTGCAGACGGCAAGAAGGAACTTGTGGACGGCCAGAAGGAGCTGAACGACGGACAGGTTGAGCTGAATGACAGCATAGCAGAGCTGCAGGAGAATGAGGCAGATCTGGCGGAGAATAAGGAAGAGCTGGAGAACGGCCTCGATGAGATTCGGGACGGAATCGATGCCCTGGACGGCAAAAAAACGGAGACTGCGGCCCAGCTTGCGGCAGCTCAGACGGCCATCAATGAGGGAAAGGCTGAGATAACAAAAAATCTGGCAGCGATTCAAGTGAGGCTGAATGAATACGAGACAGCGAAAGCTGCGGCTGAAGCCGTCGGGAAGCTGTCGGATGGATTACATACTCTTTTGGCAGCGGCAGAAAAAGCAGAAGAAGATGCCGTGGCCGCAGGAGCGCCGGCAGGATCCGGTGCGGCAGATATGGCTGTACAGGCAGGGATGGAGGCAATACTCGCTTCTGTCGCCGGTACTCCTTTTGCAGATCTGCTGAAAGATGTGAAGGATTATGCATCTTTACAGATCGCAGCCGGAGCTGTAGAAGTAAAGAAGCAGGAGGCAGATACCGCTCTTGCGGCATTCCCCCAGGCCGAGATTGATCAGCTCACAACGGCAAAGAAGGAGCTGGAAGCCGCCGATGCCCAGTTAAGCCAGCAGCTTACCGAAGTTAATATGGGAGAAATGATAGCCGCTATCGAAATGGGCAGCGCTTCCGCCACCCTGAACATCACCAAATCCCAGCTCAAATCAGCTAAAGAGCAGCTGGAATCCGCAGAAGAGCAGCTTGCCGATGCCTGGGATCAGATAAACGATGCCCAGGAACAGCTGAACGATGCCAGAGATCAGCTGAGCGAGGGCTGGGATTCCATCAGGGAAGGTGAGGAAGATCTGGCAGAGGCCAAGGCGGATGCCCTGGACAATGCAGATATGACCGATATCCTTACCGTGGAGATGGTTGAGAATCTTTTAGCTGCCCAGAATTTTTCCATGCCTGCGGGCTATGTGACGGAAGAAGGCATCGACTATCTGGTCCGTGTGGGTGATAAGGTGGATGATGTGGAAAGCCTCCGGAATATGGTTCTTATCGATATGGAGATGGACGGCGTGGACACCATACATCTAAAAGATGTAGCAGACGTATTTATGACAGATAATTCCGATGAAGTCTACGCCAGCATCAATGGCCAGGCAGGTGTGATGCTGACCATCCAGAAGCAGACGGGCTACTCGACAGGAGATGTATCTGATCGGATTAATAATCGGATAGCAGAACTCCAGGAGGAAGATCCGGATCTGCTGCTGCTTCCTCTGATGGATCAGGGCGTTTATATTGATCTGGTTACGGATTCCGTATTCAGCAATATGATTTCCGGAGCATTTCTGGCAATTCTGATCCTCCTGGTATTTTTGAAGGATCTGCGGCCTACCCTGGTTATTGCCTGCTCCATTCCCATCAGTGTGGTGGCGGCAGTGGTGTGCATGTATTTCAGCGGCGTAACCCTGAATATCATATCCCTGTCCGGCCTGGCGCTGGGAATCGGTATGCTGGTGGATAACTCCATCGTCGTGATTGAAAATATTTACCGTCTGAGAAATGAAGGCATGAGCTCTGCAAAGGCAGCCATTGAGGGGGCAAAGGAAGTAGCGGGCGCTATTGCGGCGTCCACTCTGACCACAGTCTGCGTATTCCTTCCGATTGTATTTACCGAGGGAATTACCAGGCAGCTTTTTGTGGATATGGGTCTTACCATTGCCTACTCCCTGGGGGCCAGCCTTGCCGTCGCACTGACACTGGTGCCGGCCATGGGAGCCGGGCTTTTGAAAAATGCAAAGGAAAAGAAGCCCTCCCGGTTCTTTGAGAGGCTAATGGGTATCTACGAAAGCATGATCCGTCTGGCACTGCGGCAGAGAGTTATTGTACTTATCCTGGCTGTTGCCCTTTTGGTGCTGAGCGCAGTGCTGGAATTTGCCAGGGGAACCGCATTTATGCCCGAGATGGACAGCACCGAAATCAGTATGACACTTACCATGCCGGAGGGAACGCGCCTTAAAGAAACCGCGGAGCAGGCAGATGAGCTGGAGCGCCGTCTGTTGGCGCTGGATGATGTCATAGAGGTGGGGGCTATGGCAGCCTCCGGAAGCAGCATGGGTCTGGTGAGCGGAGACGTTTCCACCAATGAGGTTTCGCTCTACGGCCTGCTCCGGGAGGATAAGGAACTGACCAACCAGGAACTGAAAAATGAGATTCTGAAGCTGACAGAGGACATGGAAGCCGAGATAGACGTATCCACTTCCAGCATGGATATGAGCGCCCTGGGAGGAAGCGGCATCAGCATTATGATTAAAGGCCGTGATCTGGACCGGCTGCAGGAGATCGCCAGGGATGTTGCAAAGCTTGTGGAGGAGACAGAGGGAACAACTGAGGTGTCTGACGGCGTGGAGGAGACCACGGGAGAACTCCGGATTAAGGTAGATAAGGAAAAAGCGGCACAGCAGGGACTTACTACGGCAGGGGTGTTTTCTGAGATAATGGAAAAACTGTCAGATCCGTCCAGTGCAACAACCCTGTCCACAGATACGGAAGACTTTGATGTGCTGGTAGTAAACGGCGAGGACGTGGAACTGACCAGGGAGACTGTGAAGGATCTTGTGCTGACTGTTACAAAGCAGGATAACACCAAGGAACATGTTCCGCTGGCGGACATTGCCGAGTTTTCAGAGGCAGAGGGTCTGGAGACGATTCAGAGAGATGCGCAGTCCCGTTACATCAGCGTAACGGCTTCTATTGATGACGATCACAACATCGGGCTGGTATCTGCCGAGGTGGAGAGAAAGCTTGAGAACTACCAGGCGCCTGCGGGGTACACCATTGAAATGCAGGGAGAAAATGAGACTATCATGGAGTCCATGATTGAGCTGGTAAAGATGCTCCTCCTGGCACTGCTGTTCATGTACTTGATTATGGTAGCACAGTTCCAGTCGCTGCTGTCGCCTTTTATCATTATGTTTACAGTGCCTCTGGCATTTACGGGAGGTCTTTTCGGCCTGTATTTTGCAGGGAGCGAATTCAGCGTTATTGCAATGATCGGCTTTGTCATGCTCTCCGGTATTATTGTTAATAACGGTATTGTGCTGATCGACTATACGAATCAGCTCATAGACAGAGGAATGAGCAAGACAGAAGCTTTAGTAGAGGCCGGGAAAACACGTATGCGTCCTATTTTGATGACAGCTCTTACTACCGTGCTGGGACTGTCCACAATGGGAATCGGCGCAGGCATGGGGGCGGATATGGTTCAGCCCATGGCAATCGTAACGATTGGCGGCCTGCTGTACGGTACACTGCTGACTTTGTTTGTCATCCCCTGCATCTATTCACTTCTGATTCGCAGAAAAACCCACGGGGAGGTGGAGTGACATGGAGGAGACAAGACCGAAGGTTCTGGCGCTGTACCGGGGCGTTCTTGAGCTTCTTGATGAGGGCGCCGATGTGAATACCATAAAAGTGTCCGATATTACCGCAAGAGCCGGAATCGGAAAAGGAACCGCTTATGATTATTTTAAAAGCAGGGAGGAGATCATTGCCTGTGCCCTTCTCTATGACGTAGATCAGAAGATAGGTGAAGAAAAAGAAGAACTGGACCGCCATGAGGGATTTTCCAAAAAGGTAGTTTATGCGTTTGACTGGATGGAGCGCCGCTTTCGGGAGCAGAAGGTCTTTGCGCGGATCCTGCGTCTGACTATTGAAGGGAGCGGGCTGAGCAGCACAATACTGGAAGAGCTTCAGAAGCGTAAAAAGACGGGCTGCGGCCCCTTGAAGGTTCTTATGGAGATGTGCATGGAGGGAAAAGAGCGGGGAGAGATTCGAAAGGATATCCCGGTCTCTGCGGCCTGCATTGCTTCATTGGCGAATATGGCGGCCTTTATTATGTATCTGGAAAAAAATGAACAGATGCCGGAGATTGACACGGGCTGGATGAAGGAATTTCTCTGTAAGGGCCTGCTTAGTCAGTTAACTGCTTGACAAACGTAAAAAAGCCTGTTATGTTAGAAACTATCAAAAAGAAAAAGGCAGAGAAAAAGAGGGTACACAGAAAGCACATCTGTCAGAGAGAGGGGGCCGCAGGCTGAAAGCCCCTTTCGGAAAAGTGTCTGTGGAGGTAGCTTTGGAGCCGGAGCGGCGAAGGAAGAGTAGCCGCTCACGTCTGACCAGCGTTAAAGGGTTTAGAGATATATGCGGGGAACCGCATATAAGACAGGTGGTACCGCGTTATCAGACGCCCTTTCAGTTTATGAAAGGGCGTTTTGCACGTCAGCAATGGAGCAAAGCTCCATTGCGCTGCCCGGTGGAGATCAACTGAAAGATTAACTGAAACATCAGTAGAAAGATCAAAAAAGTAACATTAAGGAGGGATTTCACAAATGAAAGAACTGGCAAAAACCTACGATCCCAAGGGAATGGAGGATCGCATCTATGAAAAATGGCTGGAAAAGAAGTACTTCCACGCAGAGGCAGACAGGAGCAGAAAACCCTTCACTATCGTAATTCCGCCCCCGAATGTAACGGGACGGCTCCACATGGGCCATGCCCTGGACGAAACCCTGCAGGATATACTGATCCGCTATAAAAGGATGCAGGGCTACAATGCCCTCTGGATTCCGGGAACGGATCACGCTTCCATCTCCACAGAGGTAAAGGTCACAAACCAGCTGAAGGAAGAGGGTATTGACAAGAAGGAGCTGGGCAGAGAAGGCTTCTTAAAGAGAGCCTGGCAGTGGAAGGAAGAGTACGGCGGAGCCATTATTAACCAGTTAAAGAAGCTGGGCTCTTCCTGTGACTGGGACCGGGAGCGTTTTACCATGGACGAAGGCTGCTCAGAGGCCGTACTGGAGGTATTTATCCGCCTTTATGAAAAGGGCTATATCTACAAGGGCTCCCGGATTATCAACTGGTGCCCCGTATGCAAGACCTCTATTTCCGACGCGGAAGTAGAGCATGAGGAGCAGGCAGGCCATTTCTGGCATATTAATTATCCCATCAAGGACAGCGACCGCTTTGTGGAGATAGCAACAACTCGCCCGGAAACTATGCTGGGCGACACGGCGCTGGCAGTCAATCCGGATGATGAACGGTATCAGGATATTATCGGCAAGACAGTCATTCTGCCTCTGGTTGGACGTGAGATCCCGGTTATTGCAGACGCTTATGTAGATAAAGAATTCGGAACCGGCGTAGTAAAGATCACCCCGGCCCATGATCCCAACGACTTTGAGGTAGGAAGGCGCCACAACCTGCCGGAGATCAATATATTGAACGACGACGCTGTGATCAATGAGAACGGCGGAAAGTATGCGGGCATGGACCGCTACGAAGCCCGGAAGCGGATTGTGGAGGATCTTAAGGAGCAGGGCCTCCTGGTGAAAGTTGTGGATCATTCCCACAACGTGGGAACCCATGACCGCTGCGGAACCACCGTAGAGCCTCTTATCAAGCAGCAGTGGTTTGTAAAAATGGAGGAACTGGCAAAGCCCGCCATTGAGGCGGTGAAGAACGGCGAGCTGACCTTTGTGCCGGAGCGCTTTGATAAAACCTACCTCCACTGGCTGGAGAATATCCGCGACTGGTGTATCTCCCGGCAGCTCTGGTGGGGACACCGGATTCCTGCCTATTACTGCGATGACTGTGGTGAGCTGGTGGTGGCGCGCGAGGAGCCTTCTGTCTGCCCGAAATGCGGCGGAAAGCATTTTACACAGGATCCGGATACCCTGGACACCTGGTTCTCCTCCGCCCTTTGGCCCTTCTCCACGCTGGGATGGCCCAAACAGACTGAGGATCTGGATTATTTTTATCCCACGGATGTGCTGGTAACGGGCTATGACATTATCTTCTTCTGGGTAATCCGGATGGTATTTTCCGGCTATGAGCAGACGGGAAAATCGCCCTTCCACCATGTTCTGATTCATGGGCTGGTACGGGATTCCCTGGGAAGAAAGATGAGCAAATCTCTTGGAAACGGCATTGATCCCCTGGAGATTATCGACAAATACGGTGCCGATGCCCTCCGCTTTACCCTGGTAACGGGCAATGCGCCGGGCAATGACATGCGTTTCTATATGGAGCGCGTGGAGGCGAGCCGGAACTTTGCAAATAAGGTATGGAATGCCTCCCGGTTCATTATGATGAATATGGAGAAGGCCGAGATCCCGGAAACGATGGATATAGGGCAGCTTACAGGTGCGGACAAATGGATTCTCTCCAAAGTCAATACCCTTGCAAAGGATGTCACGGCCAATATGGACAAGTTTGAGCTTGGAATTGCCGTGCAGAAGCTTTATGACTTTATCTGGGAGGAATTCTGCGACTGGTATATTGAGATGGTGAAGCCGCGGCTTTACCGGGAGGAGGATGAGACCAAGGCAGCGGCTTTATGGACCCTGCGGACGGTTCTTAGCAGGGCGCTTAAGCTTCTGCATCCCTATATGCCCTTTATCACGGAGGAAATTTTCTGCAATCTGACGGGAGAGGAATCAATTATGATCTCATCCTGGCCGGAATATAAAGAAGAGTGGGATTTCGAGGCGGATGAACTGGCCGTGGAACGGATCAAGGAGGCTGTCCGGGGTATCCGGAACGTGCGCTCCGAGATGAATGTGCCTCCCAGCAGAAAGGCTTCTGTGATTGTGGTTTCCGAGAAGGAAGAGGTGCGAAGCATCTTTGAAAAGGGACGGATTTTCTTCGCCACCCTTGCTTATGCGGGAGAGGTAACCATTCAGGCGGATAAGACGGGAATCAGTGAGGATGCCGTCTCTGCTCTGATTACGGACGGAGCCGTGTACATGCCTTTCTCCGATCTGGTGGATATGGAGAAGGAGCTGGAGCGGTTAAAGAAGGAGGAGGAACGTCTTACGAAGGAACTGGCCCGCGTAAACGGAATGCTGGGCAATGAGAAGTTCATAAGCCGGGCGCCTCAAGGCAAGATTGACGAGGAAAAGGAAAAGCTTAAGAAATACAGCCGGATGATGGAGCAGGTAAAGGAACGCATGGAGGCCTTAAAGTCCGTAGGTGCCTGACAGTGTATACGCAGGCAGGCGGATACCGGTATCGGAAAAGTCTGCGGTTCTTTTTTGCGGCAGCGCCGGGGAAGAAGGATGGAGATGGAAAGAGGAATGACATACAAAAGCATGACCTATGAGGAAGCGGCCGCATATATAGAAGAGACGCCCAAATTTACAAAAAAGAATACCCTCGAAAATACAAAAGCGATTCTGCGCCGTCTGGGAGATCCCCAGGAGCGCATGAAGATTCTTCATGTGGCGGGAACCAACGGGAAGGGCTCCGTCTGCTCTTTCCTGGCTTCCATGCTGCATGCGGCAGGAAAGCACACGGGACTGTTTATTTCTCCCCATCTGGTGGATGTGAATGAGCGGTTTGTGATAGATGAGGTGCAGGTGGATAATGATCGGTTTCTTGAGGCCTTCCGGACGGTGATGGATTGTGTGGAACAGATCCGGAAGGAAGGCTATGCCCATCCCACCTATTTTGAAATCCTGTTTCTTATTGGAATGGTACTCTTTGAAAAGGCCGAAGTCGAATATCTTGTGCTGGAAACAGGCCTGGGAGGCCGTCTGGATGCCACCAATTCCACGGCGCATCCTCTGATAACGGTTATTACCTCTATCAGCCTGGATCATACAGAATATCTGGGGGATACGGTGGAAGCCATTGCAGGGGAGAAGGCAGGGATCATAAAGGAGGGCATACCGGTCATCTATGATGCGGACAACCGGGAGGCAGCGGCGGTAATTCAAAGACGTGCGGAGGAATTACATTCACCTGCATTTGGAATTTACAGGGAGATGCTAAAAATTTCCTCTATGACGAATAAAAATATTGATTTTTCCATA
This sequence comes from Lachnoclostridium sp., assembly GCA_021770065.1. GTDB lineage: Bacteria > Bacillota > Clostridia > Lachnospirales > Lachnospiraceae > Laedolimicola. The sequence goes on from JAETRR010000036.1 coordinate 27,115, forward strand.
AATTCTGGGTATTATGATTATATTGAGCTTTCTATATCCAGTGTAGCGGAGTATCAGGTGAAAAATGCCGCTTTGGCGGTAACGGCGCTGAAGATTCTGGATTCGGAAGGCAGTTTTACAGATGAAGTGATAAAGCAGGGGATTGCCCGGATGAGATGGCAGGGGAGAATGGAGACCGTACTGCCGGGGGTGATTATTGACGGAGCACACAATGAAGCCGGCGTGGAGGAGTTCGTGAAGACGGCAAAGCGCTTGGAAGCGGATGAACCGGTCACTCTGCTGTTTGCTGCGGTGGGAGACAAGGATTACCGCCGTATGATAGAAAGAATCTGCTGCGGGCTGCGTATAGACCGGGTGATTGTTACAGAGGTGGGAGGATACCGGGCCGTGGATGCAAAGGAGCCGGCGGCGTTTTTTGAGCAGTATGGGAGTGCCCGGGTAATCGTGTGCCCGGATGTAGAGGAGGCGTTTTCCAGGGCTCTTGCCGAAAAAGGAGACGGGATCTTATTCTGTGCGGGCTCTCTGTATCTGGTAGGAAGTATTAAAAGTATCTTAAGGAGGACGGCGCATGATTGATTTTGAAGAAGAATTGAAGAAATTCCACCCCAGCCTGGAAGTGGAGCAGGTAGAGGAGAATGTTTATAATAATAAGCCCAGAGATATGGCCGATCTTCTCCAGGAGATGATTAAGGAAATGAAAGGCGGAAACCGATACTAGAAAGTGGGATTAGAGAATGCTTTGTATAAAATGTGGAGCTACTTTACAGGATCCGGAATATTGCAGTGCCTGCGGCACGGATATTAAGATTTACCGGAAGCTTATCCGCCTGTCCAACACTTATTACAACATGGGGCTGGAAAAGGCCAGGGTGCGGAATCTTTCCGGCGCAGTCCAGGATCTGCGGAACAGCTTAAAATTAAATAAAGAGCATATTTCGGCAAGAAATCTTCTGGGGCTTATCTATTTTGAGACCGGAGAGGTTGTATCAGCCTTGACGGAATGGATTATAAGTAAGAATCTGGACCCCAATAAGAATATTGCGGACGAATATATTCAGGCAATTCAGAATAACCCGGCCCGGCTGGAAACCATTAACCAGACGATCAAGAAGTACAATCAGTCTCTGCTGTACTGTCAGCAGGGAAGTGACGATCTGGCAGTGATTCAGTTAAAAAAGGTTTTGTCGCTGAACCCGAAGCTGGTAAAGGCCCATCAGCTGCTGGCTCTTCTTTATATTCAGTCTGAGGAGTACGACAGAGCGGGCAGAGAGCTGCGCCGGGCGCTTGCCATAGATAAGACGGATAATCTCTCTCTGCGCTATCTGGAAGAACTGGAGCAGCGGACAGGGACACCCGTGATGAGCGGAAAGAAGGCAGAACGGGAAGGAAAAGAAAAAGGGAAGAATCCGGATGTGATTTCCTATACAAGCGGTAATGAGACAATCATTATGCCTTCCGCTTACAAGGACAATACAGGCGTGAATGTGGTATTGAATCTTCTGATCGGTCTGATAGTCGGCGTGGCGCTCATGTGGTTTCTGGTAGTTCCGGCCAAGATCCGATCGGTCCGCAGCGAGACGAACAAGGAGATTGTGGAATACGGCGATCAGATTTCGGCCAAGCAGGCAGAGATCAGCAATCTGCAAAAGCAGATAGAGGAGCTTGAGAGCCGGCAGGTGGAGGAAGAGGAAAAGCCGGATACCAGTGTTCATTATGAGAAGCTGATCGAGGCGTATACGGCCGTTCAGGCGGAGGATGACGAGGCTGCGCTTGCCGCCCTCAATGAGGTGGATTCCAGCCAGCTTTCCGAGGCGGCCCAGGCTATGTATAACCAGATCTACGGACCCCTTCATATGGAAGAGGTAAAGGCATTGTTTGATGAGGGCTCTGCGGCCTACACGGCAGGAAACCACGATGAGGTGATAGAGAAGCTGGAGCAGGTAGTTGCCGTCGAGGAAGACTATGAGGACGGCTATGCATTGTATTACCTGGCCCGGGCATACGAGGCAAAGCAGGAGAATGCAAAAGCGCTGCCGTTGTTCCAGAAATTTGCGGAGACTCATCCGGGAACCGAAAGAGCCCGTTATTGCAACCAGGCTATTGCCCGGCTGCAGCAGGCACAGCAATAACTGTCAGATATCCCGCAGCGGGCAGGCAAACCGCCGGATCTGCTGCGCATGAATAAACAAAAGAGAAACCCTGGAGAAAGGGACATACCGAAAGGTATGTCCCTTTTTGAACGCATATTTTTAAAAACCGTATTGCAGAGCTAAATAGAAAGGGATACGACTTTTCCCTTTAGTGCCATCGCGCAGCGATTATAATAGGAGGACATTGGAATGAGCAGTAACACAAAAGTACAGGGAAGACAGAAGATAACAGATAAAACTTTATGGATATCCGTTCCAAAGGAGCTGGATCATCACAGTGCAGAGCAGATTTCGCAGGAGGCGGACGGGCTGGTACGGCAAAAGGATATCAGAGAGATTGTGTTCGATTTTTCGGATACGGTTTTCTGCGACAGCTCAGGAATAGGAATGCTGATGGGACGCTATAAGATGATGAAAGCTTTGGGCGGGAATGTCCGGGCAGTACAGGCAGGAGAAAGAGTCGGAAAGATTCTGATGCTTTCCGGCATTATGAAGATTATTCCGGTGGAAAAGAAGCAGGGGGGAATGCAGGATGAAAAGGAATGAGATGAAGATAGAGTTTGACAGTATTTCGGATAACGAAGCATTTGCCAGGGTGACGGTAGCGGCCTTTATGGCACAGATGAATCCCAGCATGGAGGAAGTGGCAGACGTAAAAACCGCTGTCTCTGAGGCCGTCACCAATGCGATTATTCACGGGTATGAAGGGAAAGTACATAAGATTACCATTACCGGTGTGATAGAGGATGCGCTTTTGAGCCTTGAGGTGGCTGACCAGGGAGTCGGCATCAGGGATGTAAAGAAAGCCATGGAACCTTTGTACACTTCGCGTCCGGAGCTGGAACGCTCCGGTATGGGTTTCCTGTTTATGGAGGCTTTTATGGATGAAGTGCAGGTATCCTCCAGACCCGGGGAAGGAACGATTGTTACCATGAAGAAAATGATCGGGCAGCACGGAGAATAATATATGGCTCGCACGGAGGAACTGATTCGACGGTCACAGGAAGGAGATAAAGAGGCAAGAGAGACACTGATTGAGGAAAACATGGGATTGATTCATCATGTGGTAAAGCGCTTTCTGGGACGGGGCGTGGAGGCGGAAGATCTGTTTCAGATCGGCGCCATCGGGCTGGTGAAGGCGGTGGATCGCTTTGACTTAAGCTTTGACGTCCGGTTTTCCACTTACGCGGTTCCCATGATTGCCGGAGAGATCAAGCGTTTTCTCCGGGACGACAGTATGATAAAGATAAGCCGTTCTTTAAAGGAGCTGGCCATCCGGGCGGCCAGACTGAGGGAACAGCTTTTGATGGAGCGCGGAGAAGAGCCGGGAGTTGAGGAGCTGGCGGAGCTTCTTGGGGTAGAGCCGGAAGAGCTGGTACAGGCCATGGACGGAAGTGCTGAGGTAGAGTCCCTTCAAAAGATTGTATATCAGGGAGACGGGGAAGGCTTAAGTCTGATGGATAAGGTGGAACAGGGGAAAGATGAGGAAGAGACATTGCTGCGTCAGCTTCTTCTGGAACAGCTTTTGCGCTCTCTGGAACCAAAGGAGCGTCGTCTGATTATGCTGCGCTTTTTCCATGACCGGACCCAGACCCAGGTGGCGGAGGAGCTCGGCATGTCCCAGGTTCAGGTATCCAGACTGGAAAAGAAAATTTTACAGGCTTTAAAAAAACGAATGTAGCGAGCGAATAATAAGAAATTCTGGGGACATAATAAATCATTATAGGGATATTACGGAACTGGAATAGGAGGCAGATATTATGGAGCGTACAAAGTACAGAGCATGGCTGATCTCCGTTGTGCTTGCAGCCGCAGTCTTCGGGATTTTTTATTATGTGTATACAGCAAACCAGGAAAAAACCATCACAGACGGCACTTTGGTTTATAAGCAGGAATGGACGCCGGAGGAGGAAGCCGCCGCATGAGCGAGATTCTTTATGTAAAGTTTGAAAAAAACACCCGGACCTACAACCGGACGGTGACGATAGGTGAGGCAGGAGAGATGCAGTGCGCCGATTCGGCCATTGTAAACCGGCTGAAGACAGAGAAGCTTCACACCTTTGAGCATGTTAGAAAGGGCCGGCATATGTGTGCAGACCGGAAGGTGTTTTCCATTCTGGATGTAGTGGAGAAGATTCACAAGGTTTATCCGAATCTGGAAATTCAGAATATGGGAGAGCAGGACTTCATTGTGGAATATTCCACTAAGCCGGACGAGCAGCCGGCCGTGACTTTTATTAAGGTGGCGTTGGTATGTCTTATCTGTTTTTTCGGATCGGCGTTTTCCATTATGGCCTTTAACAATGACGTGTCCACGGTAGACATGTTCGGGCAGTTTTATACGCTCATGACCGGGCAGGAATCCGACGGCTTTACCATCCTGGAGCTGACCTACTCTCTGGGGCTTTCCACAGGCATTATTGCCTTTTTCAACCACATCGGGGGAAGGCGTCTGAGCAAGGAGCCTACGCCCATTGAGGTAGAAATGCGGCTTTATGAGGATGATGTGAACACTACCCTGATTAACACGGCCAGCCGGAATGGGATTCATAAAAAGGAGCAGTAGGGGGCGGCAGCATGTGGATAAAACAGATTATCATGGCAGCCGTGGGGCTGAGCTGCGGCCTGGCCGTGGCAGGCGGCCTGTTTGCTTTAATTATTGCCCTGGGACTGGTGGCGGAGTTTGCGGATCAGACCCATACGGCCAGGCACATTTTCCTGTATGAGGATGCGGTGGCGGCAGGAGGAATCCTGGGGAATCTGATGAGCGTGTATCAGTTTATTGTTCCGGTGGGTCCGGCAGGTGTGGGAATTTTCGGAATTTTCAGCGGTATCTTTGTGGGGGCCTGGGCTATGGCGCTGACAGAGATTGTGAATATTGTTCCCATTTTTACCCGGCGTATTGATATGCGCAGGGGGCTGGCTCTTGTAATTGCAGTGATGGCTCTTGGAAGAACCATCGGATCACTGATTTTTTATTATTTCCGGTGGTAAGAGAGACGGATGGAAGAGAAAGGAATCAACATTGCTATGAAAGAATTTATCGAGGAAAAGCAAAAACAGCAGTACAACGAATATGTGAAGCAGGTGACGCCCACCCACAGCCTGCCGATGCAGATGGTGAAGGCTTTTGTGACGGGCGGCATTATCTGCTGCCTGGGACAGGCTGTTTTGAATTATGCCGGCAGCCTGGGGCTGGAGAAGGATGATGCCGGTGCGTGGTGTTCCATGCTTCTGGTGCTTTTGAGCGTGGTTCTTACGGGATTTAATATCTTCCCGGGGATTGCCAAGTGGGGCGGCGCCGGAGCTCTGGTACCTATTACCGGATTTGCCAACAGTGTGGCTGCACCGGCCATTGAGTATCAGAAGGAGGGGCAGGTCTTCGGTATCGGGTGTAAGATTTTTACGATTGCAGGTCCGGTGATCTTGTACGGGATCTTTACCAGCTGGGTGCTGGGGCTGATTTACTGGATTTTAATGATGACAGGTGTCGTTTAGATTTAATAAATGATGTGTTACAGGGGGCTGCCGGCTTACTATGGCAGCCCCCCTTTTATTCTCGTGCGCAGAAGAGGTTCGAAAATTTTATTTACACCCTGATAAAAACATAATATAATATGTTTATTAAATGGAGGAAAATGCAATGACAAATAACAAGAAAGGTAATTGCGGAAGACCGGCAGGCCGTAGAAAAACAGCAAAAATAGAAATCTCAATCGAACCGGAAGTGAAAGACGAATTTATGGCATTATTGCGTAAAGAGGGAAAAACTGCCTCTGTGGAAATTGGTTTATGGATTAGAGGATACATAAAGGACAATAGGCGAAAGGAGGAGGAATAGGTGAAGGTAGTATCATTCTTCAGTGGACTTGGCGGGCTTGACAAGGGCTTTGCAGACACAGGCTATGATATTATATGGGCAAATGATTTTGACAAATATGCGGTGCAGACATATAAGGCTAATTTTGGTGAGCATATTGTATTAGGCGATATAAATGAGATTCCTTTAAACGAAATTCCGGATTGTGATGTACTCATTGGCGGATTCCCTTGCCAGCCATTCAGTATGATGGGAGAACAAAAGGGATTTGAAGATACCAGAGGCACATTGTTTTTCAGAATAGCAGAGATAGTGGATGATAAAATAAAAAGGGGCAAAAAGCCCAGGGCAATTATTTTGGAGAATGTCCGCTCATTAAAAACCCATAATAATGGCAGGACATATAAAGAAATACATCGGATATTACAGGATGTACTCGGCTATAAAGTTTTCTGTAAAATACTAAACACAGCAGACTATGGAGTGCCTCAGACTAGAAACAGAACTTATATCGTATGCTTTGATAATCAGACAGCAGAATATGAGTTTCCGGCAGAGCAGAAACTTGATAAAACATTACAGGATCTGCTTGAACATGATGTGGATAATAAGTATTTTTTGTCGGACAGAATACTGCCTACAATACTGTCTAATGGAACAGGAGGATATAAGGCAAAATCAGAGATAGATTTAAAGATTGCGAGGCCATTATGTGCAACTATGGCAAAGATGCACAGAGCATGTCAGGACAATTATGTAACACAAAAGGGAAGGGTAAGAAGGCTTACACCCAGAGAATGTGCCAGACTGCAGGGTTTTGAAGACTCATTTGTGATACCGGTATCTGATTGCCAGGCATACAAGCAGTTCGGCAATGCAGTTACGGTGAACGTATCAAGAGCCATTGCCCAGTCTGTAAAGGACACATTAAAAGAACTTGGAGAGTGGACAGATTAATATGGAATACAAGGATGATAAAAGCGAGTTTACAGCATTTGCAGAGGCGGGATTGGGCGATAAAAAAAGTGCATCTATAGATGTTTGCTTAGAACGTGTCACAAAAAATGTAAATGAAGAGTTTCTTAAGGCAAGAGCAGAATTATATCAGACAGATGTAAAAAATGACAATGCGCTTATTGAAGCATTTAAGAGGTTATCTGTTATTTGTAATGAAACCGAACAGAGCTGTGCAAAATGCCCGGTATGTAAGTATTGCAATACTTACATTGAAAATGCCAGGAAGAATGTTAAAGAAGACTCGTTAAAGATGATTGATTTATTCTGCGGAGCGGGGGGACTATCATTAGGATTTTCACAGGAAGGATTTATAACAAGCCTGGCAAATGATATCCAGGACTGCTGTGTGGATACATATGCACATAATCATCCGGAGACACCCAGGGACCACATTGTGCTGGGTGATATTAAGGAGGTAGTTAAAAATCTGGATGAACTGCTGGCAGGACGAAGTGTTGATATTGTGATAGGTGGGCCGCCGTGCCAGGGGTTCAGTATGGCTAACAGACAGCGGTTAATAGATGACCCGAGAAATTACCTGTATAAAAGTTATGTTGAAGTGCTGGAAAAAGTCCGTCCTGAGTTTTTCGTTATGGAAAATGTTAAAGGAATGCTGTCTGTGGCAGAGCAGGTAAAAGAGGATTTTCGTAATATCGGTTATTCTGTAGAATGCCATGTGCTGAATGCGAAGGATTTTGGTGTCCCTCAAAACAGAGAAAGACTGATATATATTGGCAACTGCATTGGTATTGATAATGAACAGATTTTCAAAGAAATATTTGCACTGAGCGAGAGTATTCCGGAGCATAATCTTGGAGATGCTTTATTTGCGCTTAGAGAGCTGGAAGCTTCCAGAGTTAAGAATGCAACTGAGGCCGGTTCGGCAGAAAGCGGATATAAAATTGAAAAGAACAAGATTGCTGATACAAATGAGTATATCTCATATATTAATCAAGGCAGAACGATGGCAATAGTATCGAATCACAAGGCAAGATATAATAATGACAGGGATATCAAGATTTTTGGGCGCATGGAGCAGGGCGACCGTTCGGATGATCCTAAGATTGCAGATATTATGCCATATGCCAGAAGGAATGATATTTTCAAGGATAAATACTTTAAGCTGGAAAATGATAAAGTATGTAAAACCATCACTGCACATATGAAGTTCGACTGTAATATGTATATTCATCCTACACAGGCGAGAGGTCTTACTCCCAGAGAAGCTGCAAGAGTGCAGTCCTATCCGGATGATTATTTCTTTAGAGGAGCTTATACAAAAACATATATGCAGATAGGTAATTCGGTTCCGCCTCTTTTGGGAAGGGCAATTGCCCAGGTGATTAAACGTTATATGAAAGGCAGTAATGTCTCATAGATGATACAGGTGCATTTTTTTGCGTCCCCTGTTATTTTTTCCGCTGCTTAAGCATATAATATAAGTGCCGGAAAAATAAAATAGGAAACACAGGAAGGACGAAAAGATGGGTACAATGGTAGGAAAACAGAGCATTCAGTTTCAGAAGGCTCCGCATATAGTAAGCGCAGCCTCCGTTGTGGGAAAGAAGGAGGGCGAGGGGCCGCTCGGCTCTCAATTTGACGAGATTGAACAGGATCCGATGGCAGGGCAGAATACCTGGGAGGAAGCCGAGAGTGCTTTGCAGAAAAGAGCGGCCGTTATGGCGATGGAGAAGATGCCGGCCGGGCTTCCTCCGGTGCGGTATCTTTTTTCTGGCGATCTTTTGGGACAACTTATTGCTACATCTTTTGGAGTAATGGATCTGAAGCTGCCGCTGTTCGGACTTTACGGGGCCTGTTCTACGATTGGAGAAGCCCTGATGCTGGCTGCCATGACAGTTCAGGGCGGATACTCGGAGACAGTGCTGGCTCTGACCTCCAGCCACTTTGGAAGTGCGGAGAAGCAGTTTCGCTTTCCGCTGGAGTATGGAGGACAGAGGCCCCTTGCAGCTACCTGGACCGTTACGGGAAGCGGCGCGTTTGTACTTGCCCCCCAGGGAGGAAAGGCTGGGATATCGGGTGTAACCCCCGGAAAGGTCGTGGATTTCGGATTGAAGGATTCCCTGAATATGGGAGCCTGCATGGCTCCGGCTGCCTGTGACACTATCTGTCAGCATCTGGAGGACTTTGGAAGGCAGCCTTCGGATTACGATTATATTATAACGGGAGACTTGGGCAGCGTAGGGCAGACCATTCTGCTGGATCTTGCGAAGGAGCGCGGATACGATCTGTCGGAAAGGCATCTGGACTGCGGAATGCTGATTTTTGACAGCGAAAAGCAGGATACCCATGCGGGCGGGAGCGGATGCGCCTGCTCTGCGGTGACGCTGGCCGCGCATATTCTGCCCAGGATTGAGAAAAACCAGTGGAAACGGGTGCTCTTTGTGCCCACGGGGGCCCTGCTCTCTACGGTCAGCTACAATGAGGGGCAGAGTGTGCCGGGAATTGCCCACGCGGTTGTAATAGAACACATTTAAATACTGGAATAGGAGACAGCTTATGATGGATTATATCAATGCGTTCTGGGTAGGGGGACTGATCTGTGCGCTGGTACAGATTCTAATGGAAAAGACGAAAATGATGCCGGGAAGAATCATGGTGCTTCTGGTTTGTACCGGAGCCGTGCTGGGGGCCGTCGGGCTTTACGGGCCCTTCCAGGAGTATGCAGGCGCAGGCGCCTCTGTTCCGCTTCTGGGATTTGGCAATACCCTCTGGAAAGGTGTAAAGGAAGCAGTGGAGACGGAGGGCTTCTTAGGGATCTTTAAGGGCGGTTTTCAGGCGAGCGCCGCAGGAATCTGTGCGGCATTGGTCTTTGCTTATCTGGCAAGCCTTATCTTCCAGCCAAAGATGAAGAAATAAGCTTGTGTTTTGAAACTCAAACTGTTATACTGGTACTGTTTGCAGAAATTGCGGATTATCCGGTACGGCACTGCGAGAATGAAAGTGAATCATGTGCTTAATGTACCGGGATAACAGTTGAGGAGGACCAGGCATTGAGCAGAGTAGCGATTGTGACGGACAGCAACAGCGGTATTACACAGGAGACTGCCTGTGAGATGGGAATCCGTGTGCTGCCCATGCCGTTTACCATTGATGGAGAAGAATATTTTGAGGGGATCAGTCTGACCCAGAAGGAGTTTTACGAGAAGCTTGCCCGGGATGCGGATATTGCAACTTCGCAGCCGTCGCCGGAATCCGTTCTGGAGCTTTGGAAGGAGCTCCTGAAAGAATATGATGAAGTGGTGCATATTCCCATGTCCAGCGGCCTGTCGGGTTCCTGTCAGACAGCCATTGCGCTGGCGGATGATTTTGACGGGAAGGTCCAGGTGGTGAATAACCAGAGGATTTCAATTACCCAGCGTCAGTCCGTGGCGGATGCCGTCCGCCTGGCAGAAGAGGGAAAAAGCGCAGCAGAGATCAAGGAGATTCTGGAGAGAGTTAAGCTGGAATCCAGTATTTATATTACGGTGGCAACTCTGAAATATCTGAAAAAGGGAGGCCGTCTTACTCCGGCGGTGGCGGCTATCGGAACACTGCTGCGAATCAAGCCGGTTCTGCAGATTCAGGGAGAGCGCCTGGATACATTCTCCAAAGCACGCACGATGCAGCAGGCTAAGAAAACCATGATTGATGCTATCCGCAATGACATTGAGACACGGTTTGGAGGACTGGATGCAAAGGATGTGCATCTGGACATTGCCCATACGAATAATGAGGAGGAGGCAGCAAGGTTCAAGACGGAGGTAGAGGAGGCATTCCCGGGGTATTCCGTAGGATTTGTGGATCCTCTGTCATTGAGCGTATCCTGCCATATTGGTGACGGCTCGCTGGCAATTGCTGCTACCAGAATTCTGCACGATTGAGAGACGGTAATTTTTAAAAAATCAAACATGCACAAAAATAAATATAGAATGCGTCAATATTTATTGAGAATTATTATCAATGAATATTGACGTTTTTTTTTCAGAGTGCTATGGTTTTATATAGCTGAAAAATATTTTTTGTCAACTGGAAGTAAGATAAAATCAACTCATAAACGATGTGAAAAGAACAGGATAAAGGGAAAAAACAATGACATTACGAGAAGGAATTATAGGAAATAGATATCAGGTAAAGGAGATACAGCTGGAGGACAAGATTAAGCGCCGCCTTCAGATGCTTGGAATGACAAAGGGAACCGGGGTCCGGGTGCTGAACAATAAGAAAAGCGGTTCTGTTATTATGAAGGTACGGGGAACCAGATTTGCCATAGGAAGACGGATTGCGGAGGGTATTCTGGTAGAGGAGGATGTTTATGAGCAGTGAGATTCATGTTGCCTTTGTGGGCAATCCAAACTGTGGAAAAACTACATTATTTAATGATTATACGGGCGCAAAGCTGAAAGTAGCCAACTGGCCCGGCGTGACGGTGGAGAAGAAAGAGGGCTCTTACCGTTTTAAGGGAGAGGCTATGCGTCTGGTGGATCTGCCCGGAATCTACAGCCTGACTTCCTATACTATGGAAGAGAAGGTATCTAGAGGCTATATTCTCGGAGACGAAGTGGATGTGGTTGTGGATGTGGCGGACGCATCTTCTCTGGAGCGCAATCTTTATCTGACGCTCCAGCTGATTGAGCTGGGAAAGCCGGTGGTACTGGCCCTGAATATGATGGATATTGTGGAAGAACGCGGTATGGATCTGGATCTGCACCGGCTGCCGGAAATGCTGGGAATCCCCTGTATTCCTGTAAGCGCCAGAACCAAACAGGGCCTGGAGATTCTGATGCATGCGGTGATTCATCACAAAGACAGGGAGCTTGACAGCCTGGAGCATCACCATGAGGGGACAAGCCGTCACAAACATGATCACCACAAAGACATTGTGATGGTGTACAGCGATGAGCTGGAGGATAAGATTGACGCAGTATCGGATCGCTTACGGGAAGCATACGGAGAGCTGCCCAATATGCGTATGTATGCCATTAAACATCTGGAGTGGGATGAGGAAGTCCGCAAAAAATATCCCATTGACATGACCGGAATTGCACAGGAGAGCTGTGAGACAGAGATCATCAGCCAGAAATATGACTTTATTGAGGAAATCATTGATGAGTGTCTTGTCGGAAAGAGCCAAAAAGCGGAATTTACGGACAAGATTGATGGGGTGCTGACCAACCGTTTCTGGGGCGTGCCTGTTTTTCTGGGAATCATGGCTCTTGTATTTTTCCTGACCTTTACCATCGGGGACTGGCTGAAGGGATTTATGGAGGAGGGGTTGGATCAGGTTACGGCGGTGACTATGAATCTTATGGAGACGGCAGGGGTGAGCGTTGTGCTGCGGTCTCTGGTGGTGGATGGAATTATCGCCGGTGTGGGCGGAATCCTTACCTTTCTTCCGAATATTTTTATCTTATTTCTAGCCCTTGCATTTCTGGAGGACAGCGGTTATATGGCGAGAGTTGCCTATGTGATGGATGGAATTATGGGAAAAATCGGTCTCTCCGGACGGGCCTTTATCCCGATGCTTCTCGGCTTCGGGTGTACGGTTCCGGCTGTTATGGCTTCACGGGCGCTTGAAGATCCGAAAGATCGGCTGAAAACAATTCTGGTTACACCTTTTATGTCCTGCAGTGCAAGGCTTCCCATCTATGTATTGTTTTCCAGTATGTTTTTTCCCGATTGTGCTATGCTGGCAGCTTACTCCATGTATGTGCTGGGGATCGCAGTGGCGATCGGGGCGGCATTTGTGATGCATTTATTTACCAGAAAGAAAGATATCAACACGCTGCTGATTGAACTTCCGGAATATAAGTCTCCGAATTTACACAGCATTGCTATTTACACATGGGAGAAGGTGGAGGATTATCTGCGAAAGGCCGGGACTACGATTTTTGCCGCCTCTATTGTGCTCTGGGTAATTCTTAATTTTGGGCCGGAGGGAATGGTGACGGATATGTCCATGAGCTTCGGGGCTATGGCCGGCCGGGTGGCGGCGCCTCTGATGAGACCGGCCGGGCTTGGATACTGGCAGGTGGTGGTGGCTCTGATTGCCGGGCTTGCGGCTAAGGAGGTTGTGGTCTCCAGTATGAGCGTGCTTTTCGGGATTACGAATGTGACTTCGGCGGCAGGAATGACAGGGATGCGTACAGCTCTTGCCGGGCTTGGATTTACGGCTGTGAATGCTTATGCGCTTATGACCTTCTGCCTTTTGTATACGCCCTGCATGGCGGCGGTTGCAACGATCCGCAGAGAGACGAATTCCTGGAAATGGACGGCATTTGGAGCGCTGTTCCAGCTTGTACTGGCCTGGATTGTGGCGACGGCGGTTTACCGGATTGGGGTGCTGCTGCCGCTCTGAACAGTAACATTCGGCCATCCGTCGGGAGAAAAGATTTTGACAAGGTATGTACCCCTGTGATACACTAAAATTAACTAGTGTCCGCTGATTAGGTCTAACTTCCTTGAATTTACTGACTTTCACCCCGATTTCTGGTATAATATTTGCAAAGGTTTCGATAAAACAAGAGCGTTTTCTTTGCAGCTTTTTTG